>JBDTWI010000019.1:0-70984 GCA_040006775.1 Saprospiraceae bacterium | reverse complement strand
TACCACAGCTGTCCACAACAGTCCAAGTTCTGTTGATAAGATAATTGTCATTGCAAGAACCATTGATTCGATTATTGATAAAACTAATATTGGTTACAACATTGGTACAATTATCACTTGCTGTAGCAGTTCCCGTTGATGGAGGTTGATTACTTGCATCACAATTTACAGTTACATTTATTGGACATGTTATTATTGGACGTGTAGTATCTTGGACTGTTACCGTTTGCAAACAGCTATTTGAATTGCCACAACTATCCACGACGGTCCAAGTTCTGTTGATAAGATAATTGTCATTGCATGAGCCATTGATTCGATTATCGATAAAACTAATATCGGTTACTACATTAGTACAATTATCACTTGCTGTGGCAGTTCCAGTTGATGGAGGTAGATTACTTGCATCACAATTTACTGTTACATTTATTGGACATGTTATTATTGGCCTTGTAGTATCTTGGACTGTTACCGTTTGCAAACAGCTATTTGAATTACCACAGCTGTCCACGACGGTCCAAGTTCTGTTGATAAGATAATTGTCATTGCAAGAACCATTGATACGATTATCGTTAAAGCTAATATTGGTTACAACATTGGTACAATTATCATTTGCTGTGGCAGTCCCTGTGGATGCCGGTTGATTACTTGCATCACAATTTACAGTTACATTTATTGGACAAATAACAGAAGGTCGAGAGGTATCTTGTATGAAGATTATTTGTTCGCATGTGTCTGTATCTGCACAGTTATTGGTTGCAAACCAAGTTCTGGTAATTGTATAATTATCGTTGCATGTTCCAGCAATTTTAACATCACTATAATCAATAATAGTACCTAAAGTAGGACAACTATCTATTGCAATTGCAGTTCCTGTATTTGATGGATCCGTGCTTGATTCACAATTAATGGTCACATTCGGAGGACAAATAATTCGCAATTGGTTCAAATTGCATATCGATTTAGTAATGTTGTTGTCATCCAATGTTACTGCACCATTCCTAGCTAAAACTCTACCATTTACATTGGCATTTGTATTAAGGGTAATTGAGCTCAAAGCCATTATGGTTCCAACGAAATCTGTGTTTGTTCCCAGTGTAGCCGAGCTTCCAACTTTCCAAAAAACATTGCAGGCTTTTGCCATCCCGGTAAGCACTATATTACTAGCAGATGCTGTAATGAGTGTTGATGCCGTCTGAAATATAAATACTGCAGTTGAATCACCCATGGCATCTAAGGTGAGCGTTCCTGTAATCTGAAAAGTACCATCTGCTGTATTATATACGCCGGGAATTTGAGTTGTGCCACCTAATTCTGTAAGTATTGTTATAGGAGTGCGTCCTGCGGCATCATTATAAGCGGTTATTAAGTCTGTCTTTGCTTGAAGGGCAACTGCGTCAGCAATATGTTGAACTCCATTAACTATACCGGGAGGAAATCCGGTAACAGATAATCCAGGACTCAAGCCAAGGTCTCCGTCGATGACTGTAAACCCAGTATTGGTTATAGTGGAGCCGGCAAGTACTGCAAAATTATCAGCAGTTCCTAAATTGACTGTAACAGGCCCAGCCATAAAAAAGTCAAATGAATTTATTGTTTTTGGCTTAGGAGAAAACGCAGATAATCCAGTGATTATCAAAACAATAAAAAAAATCCGGCTGTAAAACGAAGTTGTAGCTTTCATATTAAAAATTTAGTCGAATTGAATCTTCGCTAAATTAATAATGAACTAAGGATGCTAATTGGGGTTTGATGGAACGCAAATATAAGTACAAATATTAAATATTAAAACTTTTTCATATATTTAATTCTGTCATTTTGAAAACTTCGTGCATTAAGATGGGTGCGAATCCCTAAAGGCAGTCACTAGAAGAGTTATTAATTTATAAGGGTTTTGGTATGGAATCCTGACATCGGTTGGAGAGTTAAGCCAAAAAATTGGATTACTCCTAATTAATGAGAACTAAATATATTTTTGTTCCAGTTAATTTTATTGAAATCAATACTTTATGAAATAACTATAGAATATTATTAATAAACCCTTTTATATTCTACCATCCTCCACCGAAGCCACCTCCTCCGAAAGCATAATCATCAAACTAAGCCTTTACCTAAGTTCGAGTATCTTCAAATTTCTAATTTGATTAATAGTAGCATCTCAATGTGACATAATATGAATCTCCAATGTATTATTTAGTCCATAATAGTTTTATAAAGTCCTATGTACAAGTTAGATGATCTAACAGATTGGAAACCAGAATACATTTTTTCTAAGACCTTGTCTAAGGTCAGAAAGTGTTCTTACCTTATTTATTAATAATTTATATCTGCGGTTTTCACTCCAATGAAATCAATAGATGTTCCAAGGTCAGCTTCATCAACTTCTTGATTTAAACGATACTCTGATATTACCCATGGATTTTGACTTATATTGATTGGACGTAGAAATGACCAAGTTGATCTCTTGAAACTACTATTGAGTCCTAAAATAAGTTTTCTAATTTCAACGATATCAGCTGCGGTTACTGAATGAGAATTATTTACATCTGCAGCAACAACAAGATATGGATTGCTAAATTGTTCTATGCCTAATATATGTTTAATAATATGTAATATATCTCCAGCAGTTACACCTGTTAGAACATTGCTTACCTGATTTGATACTGGAAGGATTAAATATTTTAAACCAGGAACTAATTCTGTGAATTCGTATTCTCCATTTATTCCAGTATTTGTTTCCTTAATCAGTTGACCATTCTGTTTTAATTCAACTTTAATTCCTGACAATCCAACATTATGAATGTCTGTAATTTTGCCAGAAACTCTATAATTTAAATTTGACGAATATTCTTGAGGAAATTCTTCATTTAAGTTTGAAGTTAAAATTCTAGCATTCCGGAAATCAATGAATTTATTTGAAATGTTATAATTAGATGCTAACATCAAAGGACTATAAATAATTAGAAATAGGTAAAATAATATTTTCATTTGAATGATATTTTATTTAGTTTATTTTAAAAAATCCATATCTAATTAATAAGAATTTTACCGGATTGCATTGTTTTACCTTTATTTACTATTTTAAAGAAATAAGACCCTTTATTCAATTTATTAATCTTATCAAATTTTATTTTTTTATTTTGAAAAATCTCTGAATAAACTTCTCTTCCGAATAAATCACATATTATGAGTTTGGTACTTTTTCTAAATTCTATTAATTCAAAATTAATGTTGTCACTGCTAGGAACAGGATAAAAATTACACCATATTTCTTTTTTAGAATCATCATTAACAAGAGTGAAATTAGTAGTAATAGTATGTGTTGTTGTGTTTGTTACAATGGCCGGATTAAAATCAAAAAAGATATCAGCTTTATTTTCAATAATTGTTCCTTCTTCTATACCTTTAATTGGGTCAATTGAATATTGAACAAAACCATTTGATTCTTTTTCATTTGTTATGCTGTCAACTAAGTTAATGTTGTTAAATGTAAATTTTAAGACTCTTCCCTCATCAAAATTCCAAACTAAAGGATGACTTGAGCCTTCAATAATAATACTTGATAAATCTAAAGATTCAGAAATTTCATCAATTATCTTTACTCGAAATGCTGTATCCGTGCCTGTATTTTGAAATCTAATTTTATATTGTATTCTGGTATCTTTAGAAATTAGATTCATACTTTTAATTCCCACAGGACTGGCGCTTTTATCATTTGGATCATACGAACCAACCAATTGAAAACATGCAACATCATAAAATGGTGCTTCGTCTCCCAATGAGAATCGATTGATATATCCTAAGCTTTCTTTTTGATTATTTGTGTTACATGCTTCTAATGCATCGGTGAATCTTGTTTTATAAGGATGAAATGCGATCGTATCTGTGATAATACGAATAGTATTTCCATTGGCAGGATGTTTTATTATAATGCTTTCGTTCTTATCTAATTTAAGTATTCCTTGTGTTCCAGGTATAAGATCGTCTTCAACGATAGTATACATGAGTGTAGATGTCATGTCACCTGAACCCAAATTACTTACTGTAAACTCAACACTATCACCAACACAACTAGAATGAATCTTTAAATCTGCACCTGACCATAAAGGATTAATATCACAAGGAATATTAGGAAAGATATTAACTTCAATACAAACTGTATTATTGAGCTCTTCAATATCACAGGTACTTCCAATTACTAAATTAATATTACCAGGCTGAAATATTTCTACGTTTCCAATCTCAAAGCGATATTGATTATTTCCAAGATTAATATAAGGTAAAGAGGAATTGTGAATAGTTATTCTATTGTCTAGTTGTAACAATATATAAACATCAGACGCTTCAATTGTTCCAAGATTATTATATTGAATTATTAAATTATTTTCAAAACACAATCTTAATCTATTAGCAATAATATTAACTTCCATCTGAGGACATAAGTTTTTTATTTTAGCTTGAGCTGAATAATTATACTTCTTTTTTAGTTCTGTAACAGAAATGCTTGGGGTACTTGTACATAGATCCCAGTTAGAATTTGGTGGCAAAATATTCACATCATAAAGTCCAGGGCTAACTACTTTTCTATAATCTCCATTTTTATTAGTTTGAGTTTCATAGCTATAATTTGCATTATGAAAGTTTAGGTTAAATCTAGGAAGTGAAATCTCACCAACATCCTCTATACAATTATTGAACAAGTCAAGATTTATTTTACCTTCAATAATCGCATATGGAAAAGTTTCACAAGACGGAATTCCTCTTGCGGGAAGAGCAACAAATGCATCATTAACAAATTCAATTGGTCTCCCGGTACTTTTATCTCTAAATTGAAAACAGGTTTCAACTAGTGGATTAAATGTAAGCAATTTAAAACTAAGTATAATTTCACCATCAGGAATTGAACCGGTCTTTCCATTTGGATGATACCAAATGTATCCAATAAAATTAGAATCTGATGCCGGTCCTACTATTGCACCCTCAATACCTGTACTTTTATAATCATAGGCCTTAGACTCTAAAACTTTATATAATGACTTATCTAAATTAATGAAAAATTGAGCACTAGAAAGTCCATATCCATTAATTATTCTAACATTTACATTTATTGTATCTGAATTGTATTCCGGTTCTATGAATAGATATATACTATCATGATTAGTTTGAGCAGATAATTTGAGGAAACTCGCAATTATTATGATAATAAACGAAACTTTCAATTTGTTCATGGATGCTTAATTTTGAATAATAGATCAAAAGTGAATTGAATATAATGAAATAACAAATACAATTATTTACATTTGCAATGATAATTTATAAAAATAAGTATATAAATACTTATAAATCAATATTATATAAAAATATAAGCAATAAACATATAAATAAATGTAATGTGATTAAGAGTAAATTTTTTGAAATTATTTCTAATTTGTCTCAAAGGGATATTAAAAAATTGAGACAAATGATTCGAAGCCCTTATTTTAATAAGGAAGTTTGTTTGATTTCTGCATTTGATGAGCTATATTTTCAAATAGATGTTTGTAAGGACCAAATTGATGAGAAAAAAATATTCAAGGCAGCCTATCCCGATAAACCTTTTAATGCTTCGTTTTTGCGTGTTTTGCTAAGTAAAATTTATCAATTGATACTTACAAATTTACATCTAGAGGAAAGCTCAAGCATATTCCATATACAAATTCAACAATCTGCATTAAGTCATTTTCGAAGCGCGCATTATAATAAGCTTTTTACAGAATTTTCTTCCAAACAACAAAACTATATTCAAGATTTAAGTTATAAGAATGACCAATCCCTAGAATATCAGTACCACCTTCTCCTTGAAAATTATCAATTTGAAGTGAGTCAAAGACGTGATGGAAATTATAATATTGAAGAAATATCTGATTGTATTGATAGCCAATTTCTAATCAGAAAGCTAAAAAATTTTTGCCGATTATTAAACGTTAAAGCTTATACATTAAATGAGTCTGAAACACTTTCATTAAAGTACATTGAAAATTTTCTCCTAATTCGAAAGGATTTACTAACAAATAAAGTACTGAGCTTTTACCATAAAATATTTTTATGTTTTTATAACCAATTTTCTGAATATTATTATGGACAAGCAATGCCAGAATTTATACAAAATGAGAATTTATTCTCTACCGATGAATCAAGGGAGAATTATCTGATGCTAATTAATTATGGGATTCGTAAAATAAATTCAGGTTCAGAATCATATAGGCAAATTGTTTTCGAACTTTATAAGAAAGCACTTGATCGCAAACTTTTATTTGAAAATAACAAGATTTCAAGATTCACTTATAGGAATATTACAGAAACTGCATTGAAATTAAAAAAGTATCAATGGGCAGACCAATTTATTATATCTTATAAAAGTAAGCTAGAACCGGCTTATCAGAAATATCTTTTTTCATTTGAAAAATCAAGAATATTGTCTGAACAAGGTCAATTTAATGAGGCATTGGAATACATTGTAAATTTATCCTTTGAAGATGAAATAATGGAAGTTGCTTGTAGATTAGAGCGAATTAAAATATTTGTAGAACTAAATGAAATTGAATTAGCAGAATATCAACTCAACTCTATGAATTCATATATTAGAAGAAATGTAAGCATTGGATATCAGGCAAGTTATTATAAAAATTTTGTAAAATATTTATTGAAAATCATTAAAGCTAAAGATGGTGGAGAGTTAAAGCTTAAGATGTTATATAACGAAATAAATTTAGTTGAAAAAATTAGTGATAAAAAATGGATTCTGGAAAAATGTAAATAAATATTTTCTAAAAATATTCGTCCATTTATAATAAATTATTTGAAAAAATATTTTCCAAATAAGTCTTAGATTTAACAAATTTTATTGAAATCAAGACTTTATGAAATTGCTTTAGAAAATTAAAAATTAATCGCTTTTAAAATTCTACCATCCTCCTCCGGCTCCTCCACCTCCGAAGCCACCACCACCAAAACCGCCAAAACCACCACCACTGCTTCCTGAAGACCAACCTCCACCGCTACTTCCTCCCGATGTCCATCCACCTCCGGGTGTGTTCCACCAATCATCATTGCGATAATATCTCCCACCTCTATAGTATCCACCACTTTGGCTTCTTCTTATAACTGCAAAAAGAATAAAAATACTTATGAACATGACAAACAGAATAATTATAACTACCAATGGAGAAGCATTCTGATCATCATCGGACTGAAATTCTCCGGCGTGTAATTTTATAATTTTGTCAGTGGCTTGATCAAATCCTTCATAATATTCCTGATTCCGAAAGGAAGGTTTAATTATTTGTTCAATTATTCGACGGCACATTCCATCAGTAAGAAATCCTTCAACTCCATAGCCTGTAAGAATTCTTATTTTTCTTTCTTCTAAAGCAACATAGATAAGAATTCCGTTATTTTTTTGTTTTGAACCTATACCCCAGTTTGTTGCAATATTCATGGCCCGATCGTAGTCATCCGTTCCATCCAAACTTCTTTCTATTACTATGGCAATCTGAGTCGAAGTAGAATCGTTAAATGCAACCAACTTTTGTTCAAGATTATTTACTTCTGAAGATTGAAGAACTCCAGCATAATCATTTACAAGTTTTTTAGGTTTAGATGGAATCGCAAGTTGGGCGTCAACAGTTAGGTTATTAAACCAGAATACAAATAAGAAACAAAAACTAAGAATAGGATATTTCATCTGGTAATTCATTGTGATCATTAACACTTGGAAAATGTTTCTTTAATTCAACGCCAATGTGTTCAATTACAAAACAGGTACCTTGAACAAACCTACAATCCATAAAATAGCTACTCATAAGTTGCTGTGTAGTTTCCCAGAAATTACTATCAACTTTTTCATGAATGGCTATATCACCAAGAATTGCGAATTCTTTTCGATCCGGTAGCAATAAAATAAGTACTCCATTCCTGTTCCGAGTTCTATCCATTTTTAGCTTATAGAATACCTTTAAAGCTGCATCCATCGGAGAAATCTTTGGGTCTGCATAATCAACATGAACCCTTACCTCGCATTCACTTGCAAGCTCTATACTCCGTATGGAATTGATTATAATATCCTCTTCGGCTTTGCTAAAAAACCTGTTCATTTTTTAATAAAAGATTTAAAACTCAACCTTAGGTGCTTTCTCTGAGCCCTTATCAGATTCAAACATTGGTTTTGTGGAGAAACCAAAAACTTTTGCGAATAGTACTGCAGGAAATTGTTGAACTGCTACATTGAAATCTTTAACAACTCCATTGTATTTATCCCTTTCAGTTTTTATTCTATTCTCTGTACCTTCTAATTGCGATTGAAGTTCTAGAAAACTTTGGTTTGCTTTAAGATCAGGATAATTCTCTGCTACTGCCAAAAGTCGACCCAGAGATTGGCTAAGATTTGATTGATTAGCTTGAAATTCTGCCATTTGTTCAGGAGTAGATTTAGAAGGATCAATGTTCATACTTGTTGCCTTCGCTCTGGCTTCTGTAACCGCTATTATGGTGCTTTTTTCAAAATCTGCATATCCTTTAACGGTATTGACAAGATTTGGGATAAGATCAGCTCTTCTTTGATAAGCGGATTGAACATTTGCCCAAGCGCCACTTACCTCCTGATTCTTAGATACAAAGCCATTGTATTTACTACATCCAATAAAAAATAAAAGGAGAACTACAATTCCCCAGAAAACTCGAGATAAATTACCAGACATGTTGTTGTTTTTTGTTTTAACGTGATTAATATGAGCTAAAACAACATTCCATCAAAGCTAGTTCCCCTATAAGAATTTATTTATCAAAACAAAAAAAGCCTGCAGTGATGCAGGCTTTTTAGTTGAATCTTAGACCTAATTTATTATCTGTTGCGTCTATTATGCTTCGCGCAATAAATATCCCGATCCAATCGATTTTCCATCTTATGGATTCTTCTCGCTTCTTGTCTGCTAATTTTTCCATCTTTTCTTGCATTGCCTTTTGCAAATTTCAATTTATTGTTTTCATGTCGAAGGTAATGTCTTTCAGACCGATCTATTTCACCGCCTCTTCGATTCTCTCTGATTCTTTCATGTCGATAAACATTTCTTTCAAAAGGTGATTGAGCATTTAATTGTGATACGCATTGACTTAAAACTACGAGTAGAAAAAAATTTAGAATTTTCATATTAATTAATTTTTATTGAACCTTTGATAGAATTACTTTGTGAAAGATTAATCTAGTTCTAGTAATTAAGATAGATTTAACTAGAATTACTTGAAACAAAATTTTTGTCTTCAAACTAGATTCATCAAAATACATGATATTTATTTATAATATGAGCCTAAAATAATTAAATTTGCGCTTAATTTTAACTGCCAATGGACTCGACGCTTCCTAAAGAAGATATACATAGTGAAGACCACATACTTACCTTAAACGGTATGTATGAGGATTATTTTTTGGATTATGCTTCCTACGTAATTTTGGAGAGAGCAGTTCCTGCAATTACCGATGGACTGAAACCTGTGCAAAGACGAATTCTGCATAGTATGTTTGAAAAAGAAGATGGGCGATACCACAAAGTTGCCAACCTGATAGGGCATACAATGCAATATCATCCACATGGAGATGCAGCAATTGGTGAAGCTTTAGTCAACCTGGGACAAAAAAATCTTCTTATAGATTGTCAAGGAAACTGGGGCGATTACAGAACAGGTGATTCTGCTGCGGCAGCAAGATACATAGAGGCTAGGCTGACTAAATTTGCGCTCGAAATTGCATTTAACAAGCAGACTACTGACTGGCAACTTTCCTATGATGGTAGAAACAAGGAACCGATATCCTTGCCAATGAAATTTCCCTTATTATTAGCTCAAGGTGTTGAAGGAATAGCAGTTGGATTGGCAACAAAAATTCTTCCACATAATTTTACAGAATTAATAAAAGCTTCTATTCAGTATTTAAAAGGAAATAAAGTCAAAATATATCCTGATTTTGAAACCGGAGGATTTTTAGACGTTTCAGAATATGAACAAGGTCATCGAGGTGGTAAGGTTAAGGTTCGAGCACTGATTGAAATTGAAGATAAAAAAACCCTCGTAATTCGTGAATTACCCTTCTCAGTGACTACCACTTCATTGATTGAATCTATCGTTAAGGCATCTGAAAAAGGAAAAATTAAAATCAAACAGGTCTCGGACAATACTGCTAGAGATGTAGAAATTAGAATTGAATTGCAAACTGGTGTTTCACCGGAAGTGACCATCGATGCCTTATACGCATTTACAAATTGTCAGGTTTCAATATCTACAAATGCCTGTGTTGTAGTAGAAAATAAACCATTATTCCTATCTGTTCAGGATATTTTAAGAATCGCAACAGAGAACACCAAAAGGTTATTGGGAATTGAACTGCAAATAAAAATTGCAGAACTTAAAGAAAAGTGGCATCTAAGTTCATTGGAAAAAATATTTATTGAAGAAAAAATATACAGAGATATTGAAGAATGTAATAATTGGCAACAAGTATTAGATGTCATTGATCTTGGGCTAAAGAAATTTATTCTTACGCCGGATCAAAAACCAAAACAAGGAGATAAAAGACCCGTATTGAACCGATCTATTACTGTCGATGATATTGTTTATCTAACTGACATAAGAATTAAAAGGATTTCTAAATATAATAAATTTCAATCTGATGAAACACTCAAAAAATTAGAAAGCGACATAGAAGAAACTCAAAGTAAGCTTGATAATTTAAATGATTTTACAATTAAGTATTATGAAAATCTTCTTGTTAAGTATGGAGCTGGTCGGGAAAGAAAAACTAAGATAATGGAATTGGAGACTGTACAAGCAGTACAGGTTGTTGCAAACAATTCAAAACTCTATGTAAACAGAACAGATGGCTTTGTTGGATTTGGATTAAAGAAAGATGAATTTGTAAAAGACTGTTCAGATATAGATGACGTAATTGTTTTTCGTGCTGACGCAAAATTTTTAGTCACTCGAATTGCCGAAAAGACCTTTGTTGGAAAAGATATTCTTCATGTAGATGTCTGGAAAAAAACGGATGAGCGAACTACTTATAATTTGATTTATTTAGATGGAGAAACGGGAAAAGCTTATGCAAAAAGATTTAATGTAACAGGAATTACAAGAGACAAAGAATATGAACTTTCTAAAGGACATCCGAAATCTAAAACCTTATACTTTAGTGCAAATGTAGAAGGGGAAGCAGAAATTGTATCCATTCAATTGACTTCCGGCTGTAGTGCAAGAGTTAAAAATTTTGATTTTAATTTTACTGAACTAGAAATCAAAGGTCGCTCTTCACAAGGTAATATTGTAACTAAGTATCCTGTAAGAAAAATAAGCTTAAAAGAAAAAGGTAAATCTACACTTGGGGCTCAGCAAGTTTGGTACGATGCAAATACAGGGAAATTTAATGTTGATGAAAGAGGATTGTTTATTGGTGGAATGAATAGAGGAGATAGAATTATTGCCATTTATAAAAATGGATCCTATGAAATAACGGATTACGAATTGAACAACAGATATTCCTACGAAGATGTACTTCAAATTATAAAATTTAATGAAAACGAAATATTTTCAGCAATCTATTTTGAAGGTGAAAAAAAATGGTCAATGGCTAAAAGATTTCGAATTGAAACAAGTAGTGTAAACCAAAGATTCTCATTTATAACAGAGCACAAAGATTCCAAACTATATTATATAAGTTTACATAATAATCCGGAAGTGCTTATCAATTATAAATTAAAAGGAGAAAAAATTCAGGAAATAATTACCTTGAATGAATTTGTAGATATCAAAGGCTGGAAAGCGATTGGGAATAAAATAGAAGCACTGCCACTAATTAGTGTAGTTGATCAAAGTTCAACTTCAAGTAAAAAATCTGATAAAAAGTTAGATATCGGAGACACAATAGATTTTGATGTTTAGTAAAATCAATAATTAATATGACAAATGAAGATTCATTTATTGTTGAAGGCGGCAATAAACTTAAAGGAACCCTAACACCACAGGGAGCAAAAAATGAAGCCCTGCAAATTCTTTGTGCAGTTTTATTGACAAAGGAAGAGGTAAGGATCAACAATATTCCTGACATTCTTGACATTAGACATCTTATAGAATTATTAGCCGGATTGGGTGTAGTGATAACTAAACATACACCAAACAGTTACACTTTCAAAGCAGAAAACATAGACCTGCAATATTTTGGTACGAATGAATTTCATTCCAATGCCAGGAAAATTAGAGGATCCGTAATGCTACTTTCACCTATTCTAGCAAGATACAAAAATGCAGTATTGCCAAAACCCGGTGGTGATAAAATTGGACGAAGAAGACTTGATACCCATTTCCTTGGGCTACAAAAATTAGGTGCAAAGTTTAATTTTGATGAATCACTTAATGTTTACAATATTGAAGCGGACAATCTTAATGGAGCTTATATACTGATGGATGAAATTTCTGTTACAGGAACAGCTAACGTAGTTATGGCGGCCGTTCTTGCAAATGGAGTGACTACAATATATAATGCGGCATGTGAACCTTACATTCAACAACTTTGCAACATGCTAAATAGAATGGGTGCAAAAATTTCAGGAATTGGTTCCAATTTACTGAATATCGATGGAGTCACTCGTCTTAATGGCACTGTGCATGAGCTGCTTCCGGACATGATTGAGATAGGAAGTTTTATGAGTCTTGCAGCAATGACTCAGTCTGAAATCAGAATAAAAAATGTTAGAGTAGATCAGCTGGGAATTATTCCATTTGTATTCGAAAGAATGGGGCTAAATTTCGAAATACAAAATGATGATATTTTTATTCCGGAACAAAAGGAATACGAAATTCAAAGTTTTATGGATGGTTCTATAATGAACATCTATGATTCACCTTGGCCAGGATTTACACCTGACTTAATGAGCGTTATTCTTGTTATGGCCATTCAAGCAAAAGGAAATGTACTTATTCATCAAAAAATGTTTGAAAGTAGATTGTTCTTTGTAGATAAACTAATTGATATGGGAGCCCAAATAATATTGTGTGACCCACATCGTGCAGCTGTGAATGGATTGAATAGGAAATATTCATTAAGAGGAATTGAAATGACTTCACCCGACATTCGCGCAGGTGTTGCATTATTAATTGCTGCGCTATCTGCAAATGGAAAAAGTATTATACATTCTATTCATCAAATAGATCGCGGGTACGAAAGAATTGATGAAAGACTTAAAAATATTGGAGCATCTATAATTAGAAATTAAAATTCGTAATTTCTATGATCTAGATTTATTCTAAGACCCACTTCAATCCATTTATATTTTTGTTTCAGAATCGAATTAGAACTCTGTCTTAAACCAAGATTCAAATCTAACCAAGTTCTTGAGAAAAGTTCATATGAAACTTGCACTACTGCTTGACTAACTCTTGTATCAAGGCCTTGTAGAATTTTATTATTGTAATCCATCACTCTTGTCGTGTTAGACTTTAAAATATTTCCACCGAAGTTAGAATTTGTACTGTCAAGACCTTTACTATAAAGCATAAATTGTAATTGAACAAAGGCCTTATGTCCAATCGAATAGTTTATTCTTCCTATTAGTTCTTCGAAATTAGAACCTAAGGGATGAGCCAGTGATTGATGATAATGAGAATAATTGGCAATACTATCAGAATATGAATAAGTATATGGTCTTACCACATTAAATTCAGATTGAATATTTAAACTTTTAATTCCAAGAAAGTCAGGATATTTTAATCCAAACTGAAATCCATATTTATTTGCCCACCATCCTTCATTATTTGTGATTACTCGATTAAGTACAAATTCATCTAATATGAATTGGCCATAAATACTAAATCGATGCATCAAATTAATATGACTTTGAAATCCAATAAGTACATTGTCAGGACTCCCAACTGCCTGTTCAATAGCTCGATAAAAAATAATTGGATTTAAGTATTGTAATTCAAATCCTTTTTTTCGGTTGAATACAACAGATTCAAAGAGTCCTATATTCCAATTCTTTCCTATATTGAGACTTAAATAATGTGCAGCTAGATATTTTTTTTGCAATAATTTGTCGACATCATTTATAAATCTATTCTCAGAAGACAATTCAGAAAAAATATTTTGATAATTAAATCTTCCGAATTGGCTGTTTAACTTTAAATAAAAACATGGAGCACCGGCATTGGAAATTAGCAATGACCTTATTCCCTGGCCGATAAAGTTTTCACTGTGTGCAAATGTAACATCAATGTGTTTAGTTGCTCTAAACATTATTCCTCCGTTGGCCAACAAATAATCATATCCATTATTAATATTAAATATCTTACTTGAATAGCTTTTGACAAATCCTGCACCAGGAAAGGCTTTATAATTGTTTGCATAATCGTCAATGTATTCTATTGGTTTTGTCTGTGTTTCTAAGATTTCACTAAATAAAAAAACTTTATTATCAATCCCAATCTTGAGTCGAATGCCCCTAGAATTATTTAAAACTTTCTTTTTATTAACTAAATCAAATCCTCCACTGATGTCCAACAAAGGATCAATTGAAATATAGAAATCCGGTCGATAAATAGAGTAGAAATGTCCGGGATAAGTATTGAAAAAATGTAAAAACTTTCTATTCTTATTTGCCTCATTAATTTTACTTACTATTGAATCGTTTTGATAATGAAAATATTCATAATTGTTGCGAACTATATTTTCATTTCCCGAAACTGTTGGATTTTCAAATTCATTAAGTATTCTATGTTGAAGATAAGGATGAATAGAACTGTGATTTTGAAATAAATGTCCTCCGTGAATTTCATTCTTCGAAATATTCCATCTATCTTTTTCAAATAAAGTAGAAATATTTCCTTGAGTAAAAGCAATGCTTGATAAAAAGAGAAAGCTGAGCAAAAGCAAAATTCCCTTTCTCATGATTTGAAATCTAATAAATAATTATTCAATAAATTAATAAATTCTTCCCTTTGATAGAATTCTACTTCTATTGGCATAACATAGATATCAATATTTGATTTCTCAAAAAGGTTTTTATGGAGTAACAATCTTGTAGCATCTTTTTCAGTAGTTAAAATCAATTTATTGTAATTGTTTATTTTGTTGAATCGATCAATAATTTTTATTAATTCATCTTCATTAAAATAGTGGTGGTCTTCAAAACTGAATTCAGTGTTAGTGCCAACTTTAGGACTAACATAATCTAATAGATACGAAGACTGTGCGATTGCTGATACCAATATTACGTGAGCAGTTTCATTGAGCACATATTTTTTGGTTGGATTAAACAGATTATAAGGAGTACCGTATTTAATAGTTGAAAAAAATAGGGACTGACTTTTTAATAATTTAAGTTCTTTTCTCCACTCATTTATTTCATCGAGTTCGGGTTGTTTAGGACACTTTGTAACAATTACAATTTGTGCTCTTTGGTGTCCGAATCTCCATTCTCTAAGTCTTCCGCTTGGCAAAAGATAATCTTTAGAATAGGGATTAGAATATTCAGTCAAAAGAATATTAAGATAGGGTCTTACCTCAAAATGTTGGAATGCATCATCTAAAAGAATAAGTTGAATTTCCGGATGATCTTTTAATAGTTTAGGAATACCAATAGATCTATTTTTGTTGACAGCAAATGGAATTTCAGGGAACTTCATTTTCATTTGTTTTGGCTCATCTCCTATGTCTAATGAACTGTGATTTTCATTAACAAGAAGATGTCCAAATGTTTTTCGTCTATATCCTCTGCTTAAAACTCCAAGATGCATGTAATCTTTCAAATATTTTATTAGGAATTCAATATGTGGAGACTTACCTGTTCCACCTACAGATAAATTGCCAATGGATATTACCGGTAAATTAAAGGAAATAGATTTTGAAATACCTGAAATAAATTGACTCTGATATAAGCTTACAGCTAAACCATAAATAAGTGAAAAAGGACTTAATAAGATTTGAATAAATTTTGTCAGTGGAGTTTATTTTTTACAAAGATATATTATTGATCTTATATTTCTCAAGCCTTATTAATTATAAAATTCCCAATCTTGCAATCTAAACATTTTTTATTTGTGCACCATGTAAGATATTGTTGCAGACAGCCTTGACTTTGACGAGCACCTAACATTTTTATTCCAAGAGCCTCCCAAATTCTGGTATACTTATTATTTTCTGCTTTTAATTCTTCCATCCAGTTTAATGCTTTAGATCTGATGCTAGGGTTGATTGTCAATTCACCATACATAAATAACATTGGAACAACAACATTAATAAAGATAATGTTCTTGGTTGATTCACCAATATGTGAATGAATTGATTTGTTATTGGAATGACCTAATTGGTAATGAGTTTTCCAATATGTTGAAACTTCAATATCAAGAAGTTTCCAGGCATCAATTAAATTATTAGATTCTAGAATGCGCTGAAAGGGTCTTTCAATAAAATGTAAAAATGAAGCAATTTGTGCGATTCTTAAACTAGGAAAATGATTCGGCCTTAATCTTAAATAGAACCAATTTTTTACATTCATAGGGACAATATGAAGTTTATTTTTCAAGTGCAAAAAGCGGTTTTGCAAATCGAGAACGTAATCTTCCTGAGATTCAATATTTAACATTCCAGAGGTTCCAAGGAATAAAGTTTCTAGATTGATGAGATCAGTCCTTTGTTTGTTGATCTCTTTCCAACTTAT
This sequence comes from Saprospiraceae bacterium, assembly GCA_040006775.1. Lineage (GTDB taxonomy): Bacteria > Bacteroidota > Bacteroidia > Chitinophagales > Saprospiraceae > Vicinibacter. The sequence goes on along the minus strand of JBDTWI010000019.1, from coordinate 54,254 downwards.
TTTGTTGGTTAGAATTTCCATAGCTTCAACATTGTTGGGGGAAACTAGATATCGGCAAAGATATTTATAGAAGGTGTACTCCCAGTCCTGATTATTTTCATCTAATAAATTTTTAAGTTGAATAGTTTTATTCTCCAATCTTTCAATGGAAGCCCATTCTAATTGAGAAATCACATATAAAGAAGGAACCTTCGCCAGGAGTTTGGCACATGGGATAGGATCATTATTGTCAAGTAGATTATCATAAACCAATTTCTCAGAATTAAAATTGAATTTGCTCAATTCAAAAGTCGGAAGTTGTACACCATTAATTATTATTTCCTGATCATGTATCCAAACTACATGTAGGATTACATTGTGATAATTAGAATCAGTTGTGTGATTGTGCTTAATCCAATCTGAAGATTTATAATGTATTTCTACATGACCTACCCAAAGGATTTCACCAATTTTAAGCTTAGCAAAACTAAAATCAGGACCTTGATTAGTATTGAGTTCTCCTGGATATTGAACTTCAATTTTGGAGCCATCAGTTGTCTGAATATTTAGGTTCAACCAAATATTCCTTTTCCATAAATATGTTAAAAATCCCTCTCCCATTAATTTCTTTCATACAAGCAATAGGAATAATTCATTGTATTAATTTCATCACTGGAATGTTTCTCTTCGGAAATAAGTTTCCAATTAGTAAAATTAATCTCAGGAAAATAAATGTCACCGTCTCCATCGAAATCAACCCAAGTAACATATATTTTATTTAAATAATCCATGGATTGCAAATAAATTTCACCACCTCCAATAATAAATAGTTCAGTTTCACTATTATTGAATGCGTATTGTATTCCTGCTTCTATCGAATTCTTTATTATACAATCTGTTACTATAAAATTTGGATCTCTTGTAATAATAATATTTGTTCTATTCTTAAGAGGTTTGGCAATGCTGTTGAAGCATTTTCTACCCATAAGAATATGATGATTTAAGGTTACTTTTTTAAAATATTTCAAATCAGCAGGAAGATGCCAAGGAATTTGATTATTGAATCCAATCAAACTTTTTTTATTCATTGCAACTATAGCAGAGATGATCATGTTTTTTTCTTTGGTCTGATGATTAAATCAATCATTTTCGTTTCTAAGCTTTTGCGACTTATGGTATCTTGTAAATATTTTTCAATAACTAAAGAACCAATTGGAGCAGCAACATCACCTCCCCAGCCGGCGTTTTCAATATAAACAGCAATCGCGATTTTTGGATTTATCTTTGGAGCAAATGCAAAAAATACAGAATGGTCTTCTCCGTGTGGATTTTGGGAAGTTCCCGTTTTGCCACAAATACTAATACCCGGAAAAAAAGCCTTTGTTGCAGTACCGGCTTCAACAGCTTTTTCCATCCCCTCTATTACCGGTTCAAAATATTCTTTATTTATTGGAACTACCGTTTTCGTTCGAAGAATTTCAGGAATAATTAAATCAGGATTGTCAAACCCTTTTAGAAGATGAGGAGTAATATAGTATCCACGATTTGCAATAATTGCTGCAAGATTAGCCATTTGCAAAGTTGTCAATTGTAATTCTCCTTGACCAATTCCTACTGAAATAATATAAGTGGATCTCCAGTTGTTGGTTTTGTACAATCGAGAGTAGTATTCTGATGTAGGAATAAATCCACCATTTTCTGTTGCAACATCAGAGTAAAGTGGTTTACCTAATCCAAATTCTCCTAAATATTTTGTGAGTATATCAAGTCCTTCTTTTGGTTTGTCAAAGCCGTTTTTTTCTATGAGATCTCTAAAAGTTTGAATAAAATAGCTGTTACATGAATGTTGTAATGCGGTGGATACATTATAAGGTTGTGGATGATGATGACATCCAAATGAAACATTTTTGTAATAATAGGCTCCGCTACAAGTATGTGATGTAGAACTTTGAATTACTTTTTCTTGCATGGCGATAAGTGCAAGTATTGGTTTAAAAATTGAGCCTGGAGGATAAATTGCTGAACTTGATCGGTCAAACAATGGTTTAGTTGTGTCAAGTAATAAATATGCATAATCTCTTCCGCGATTTCTATTCACAGAAAGGAGATTTGGATTATAATTCGGTGAAGAAACTAAGGCCAATATTTCCCCTGTACTTGGTTCAATTGCAACGATACTTCCGGATTTTCCTTTTAATAATTTTTCTCCATATTTTTGCAATTCTGTTTCAATTCCTATGTAGATATCGTTTCCTGATTTAGCCGGTCTATCTAGTTTTCCATTCTGATACTCTCCAACTTCCTGCCCTAACTTATCTCTAAGAACAAATTGTACACCCTTAGAACCTTTAAAATATTCTTCGTATTGTTTTTCAAGGCCTGTTATTCCAATATAGTCTCCTAGTTTGTATTCGCCTTCAGATTGATCAATATCATATCTTTTCACTTCACTCATGTAACCTAAAAAATGAGCTCCATATGGTTCAGGATATTCTCTTACTGATCTCAGCATAGGATGAAATGCTGGAAATTGATATAAGTTTTCTTGAAAACTTAGAAAAGTTTCCGGTTCAATATTTTTTAGAAATAAATAAGGAACAGACTTTGAATACATTTTTGCAGACCAATCTTTTTCTAAATACTCAACAAATGATTCTTTACTTATTTTAAGTAATTGACAAAATTTAATTGTATCGAAGCCTGGTTTTATTTCTTTATAAGTGACATTAAGATCATAGGCAGGATAATTAATAACAAGCAACTTTCCTTTTCTGTCATAGAACAAGCCTCGTGCAGGTTCTATAGTTTTTTGGATAAGGGTTGTCGCGTTAGCCTTAACAGAATAGAATGGATCTAGAAGTTGATATTTAATTAATAGTGATACCAGTACAATTGAGCATAGTACGACAAACACTTTAATTACAAAATACTTTTCTTTCTTTTCCTGATTAATCAAACTTAAATCTATTCTTTAGGGTTAATAAGTATATAAATCAATAAAATTACCAAAATAGAAATTGTAAAACTTCCAATTGTCTTCAATAATATCTGACCAAAATATACAAGAGTAAAAACATCCAAGATAAAATAAGTCAACAAATAGGTAATGGTCAGGATACTTGTATATTGAAGAAACCAAAACATACCTAAACTTGTTGCAGATGGCTTTTGATTTATGGTATATCCTGATTTTGGTTCGAGATATTTTAATACAAAAACACGACAGGCTGCCATCCATAGACAGGCAGAAGCATGAACTCCAATAGAGTTGTAGAAATTATCAACTATTAGGCCACTTAAAAAGGCAATTAAAAAAACAATAAAACTTGGCGTGGCAACAGGAAGCAACATGATTCCAAATTGATAAATAAGAATATTGAAGTATTTTGAGGTACTACTTTCGAGATTAATTTCTCTAAGAATCAGAACTTGGAAAAGTATCAATAAACTTATGCGAATGAAATTTGGTAATATTTCCTTATTCATACTTATCCGATTTCATTTCTAAATTTTCCTTTTCCTCTTTTAACTTATGGTTAATTACATATACCTGATTTAATTTCAAAAAAGATTGACTTGGATCCACCTGAATACTATAGGTGAACGCTCCTGGCTCAACCTTGAACTCTTTAATTTTCCCTATAAGAATATTTTCTGGAAAAACAATTGAAAATCCACTAGTGTATATACTGTCCCCAACTCTTACTTCTGCATATCTCTGAATGTCTTCTAGTTGTAAGATCATTGGATCAATACCATTCCATACCAGTGTTCCAAAAAAGCCACAGTGTGATATTTTACAACTTATTCTTGATTTAGAATGCAATAAGGACATGACTAGAGAATAATGCTTACTAACATCTGTGACAATCCCGATAACTCCATTTGCAGAAACGACACCCATTCCTTGAGCAATGCCATCATCAATACCCTTGTCTAGGGTCAAGGTATTATTTCTTTTGGCAATACTGTTATTTACAATCCGCGAAGCAATAACGTGATACCTATTTGTATCTATCGAAGAAGAGGATGAATCTACAAATTGATTTTTATTTGATCCAAGATATCTTTGAATTAATTGAGCATTTTCATTTGCAAGACTGTCATTTTGTTCCCTTAGATGAAAATAACTTACAAGGTTCTGAAATTTAGAATGAATCGAATTGGAATAAACCTGAGTTGAATAAAAATAAATCTGACTTTGTTTTTGATTATACTTGATAATCCAATAAAAACAGAATATTTGTAATATTGTAAATAATACTATTGATCCATGTCTGATGATAATTCTTAATGCATCAAGCATAATGGTATTCCAACTTAATTCAAAAGTAAAGTACTAAACACTTTTTCTATCTATAAGAAAAGAGAATCGTTGTGTATTTTTAAGAGCAATTCCAGTTCCTTTTACTACTGCTCTAAGTGGATCTGGGGCAACAATTACAGGAAGTTTGGTCTTGATAGAAAGACGTTTATCCAAACCTCTTAACAATGCACCTCCACCGGTGAGATACAATCCGGTCTTATAAATATCTGAAGACAGCTCAGGTGGAGTAATCTCTAAAGCTTTAAGTATTGCTTCTTCTATTTTCATTATTGACTTATTGAGTGCACCGGCTATCTCTTCATGGCCAACAACTATTTGTCTAGGAATTCCGGACATTAAATCTCTACCGTTTACAGCATATGGTTCCGGTTTATTCTCAATATCCGGTATTGCAGCTCCGGCATTAATTTTTATACTTTCTGCGGTCCTTTCCCCGATAAGCAAGTTATGCTCACGTCTCATATAGTCTATGATATCTTCAGTAAATTCGTTTCCTGCTACACGAATGGATTGATCACAGACAATTCCAGATAGGGCAATTACTGCTATTTCTGTCGTTCCTCCTCCGATGTCTATAATCATATTTCCTATAGGTTCCTCAACATCCAAACCAATTCCAAGTGCTGCCGCCATTGGTTCATGAATAAGATAAGTTTCTTTGGAATCAACATGATCTGCGGATTCAAAGACAGCCCTTTTTTCAACTTCGGTAATACCGGAAGGAATACAAATTACCATTTTAAGATGAGTAAAAAACCTCCTTTTAGAACCAATCATACCGATCATTCCCTGAATCATGCTCTCCGCGGCATTGAAATCTGCGATAACCCCGTCTTTTAAAGGTCTTACTGTTTCTATGCTTCTATGCGTTTTTTCATGCATTTGTAAGGCTTTCCAACCCACAGCGATAGTTTCTCCTGTTTTTTTATCAATAGCAACAATAGAAGGCTCATCTACAACAATCCTATCATCTTGCATAATAAGCGTATTAGCAGTTCCTAAGTCCACTGCAAGCTCCTGTACAAATAAATTTAAAAACTTCATTTCTAACTTTGAAAATTACGATAATAATACAAAAAATGCTCCAAAACGGGAAGTCAATGATGTTCAGAAGGGAAAGAACGGCAAAAATAACCATTTTAGCTTAGCTTGAGCTTATAATTCGTCAAAAAGAATAATTTGAATAATCCAAATTTTCGAATATACGCCTGAGGGTTTAATTGGGCTATATTTGCAGAATGTTATTGATTTGGATATTAATTTTTCTACTGTTTAGTGCATTTTTCTCAGGTACTGAAATTGCTTTTTTTACAGCGAACAAATTAGGTATTGAAATCAAAAAAAGTAAAGGAACCCCAAGCAGCAAAATTCTCTCTTTTTTCTACGATAATCCTGATAAATTTATAACTGTAATGCTCATTGGCAACAGTATTTCATTAGTCACATTATCCTATTTACTCACCTCCTTTTTTGATGGCTATCTGCATTCGATTTTTGAAAGTCCCGGAATCTTACTTGTCGCCAATACCTTTCTGGTAACTTTGGTAATTTTAATTCTTGGTGAATTTTTGCCCAAAGTCTTATTTACCTTATACGCCAATGAGTTATTATTTCCACTTGCTTATGTTATTCAATTTTTTTATAAGCTTCTGTACATTCCTTCCATATTTATTTCAGGCATTTCTAGACTTCTAATCAAAGTTATTTTTAAGAAAAGTGAAAGCATACCTCGTTACAGATTTTCAACTTTAGATTTAGAACATTACATTGATGGTCCACTTAAGTTTTCACAAGATGAAATAGATGCGGATATTTTTAAAAACACTTTAAACCTCAAACATGTAAGAGCGAAAGCTTGCATGATTCCAAGGAATGAAATCGTAAGTATAGACGTGAATGATACAAAAGAGGATTTAATAAAAGCATTTGCGGAGAGTAAGCATTCAAGAATTGTTGTACTCAATGGAGATATTGACAATGTTCTTGGATATATTCATCATCAACAAATGTTTAAAGAGTTTAACTCAATTAAATCAATCGTTATGGAAATGCCTTTCATTCCGGAAACTGTCAATGTCTATGACCTTATGTTGCGAATGAATAAATTGAGATTGTCTGTAGCCTGTGTAGTGGATGAGTTCGGTGGTACAAGTGGGATTATTACTCAAGAAGACATCCTAGAGCAAATATTTGGTGAGATCGATGATGAACATGATAAAGAAGAATTTATTGATATAGTTATTTCAGATAAGGAGTTTTTATTTTCAGGTAGATTAGAAATTCAATATTTAAATAATACCTATAACCTAAAACTAAGAACCGGTGATTATCACACCTTGAGTGGTTATTTAGTCAACTCTGCTGGAGCAATTCCGGAACAAGGTTTGCAAATTATGCAAGATGGTTACAATTTTATTCTTGAACTTGTAAGTGACACGAAAATTGAAACCGTAAGAATAATAAAACAAGTAGAAGAAGCTTAAATAGCCAATAAGTAGGATTTATTAAAAACAGAAATTGGCGTAAGTTTCCCATTTTCATATTCTGCAATCATTTTACTGTCTGAATCCATACACAAAGCGATTAAATGCCAAGCATCTTTGTCTTGAATATTTAATGCTAAAATCTTATTGCTTTTTAAGTCTTTAACATACCAGTCAAGACCTAATTGGAAAGGCTGATAGGAATTCAATATAAGAATATCCTGTCTTAACCAAGGTAGATTAAGAATAGTCTTGCATTCCTTCAACAGAAATTCAGAAATACTTTCTCCTTTCAGTTGAAAGCCAAGTGGAATATTGGTTGGAGCTGAAGGAATACTGCACACTCTTTGCAAATGATTTGAGGGGTAAAAACATACTGTTCCAGAATAAACCTTGCCAAATTGAAAATAACTCGGCTTCACAAATCGGTTTACCATATACTCTATAAATAAAATAATTTTATTAGAATTTATTCCAAAAAACCAATTTCTAATAATTTGTATATTTTCTTCTTTGGTAGTTAATTGTCCTAAATACATCCATTGATCTTGAATATTTAGGTTCATTTTTTCAACTTCAGATTTTCGGATTGTGAATCCAAGATATTGTTGGAAATCTAACGATTCAATTTGATTCGTTTTTTTTGCCAACTGACAGATTAAATAATATTCTCCTAATTCCTGAAGTACGAATTCTTTCCATTGGGCTTCTTTCTCAATTCTTGTTTGAAGTGTTCTAATTCGGCGTGCTACTGCAGACAAACCGTTATCAACAAGTCTGGTTGTAAGATCTATAATTCTATTTTCATCCTTTTCAAGAATTTCGATTCCTTGATCGAGTAATTTGACTATCCAATTTTCTAATAAAAGTAAACCGTTCTGAATTTTAACCTTATTGCTTTCAGATATTTCTCTGTGGAGTGGATTCACTATTGATTACGTCTGTATTTGAGTGAGTGCTATTTCAGCGGCAACCTGCTCAGCACTTTTTTTATTGTAATCTTCTGCGGTTGCAATTTCTATACCATCGATATATACACCGATTCTGAATCTATCCCTTTTGTCATTTTTGGTTTTTGACAGAACGCGAAAATCTACTTCCTTTGTATTTTTTTGACACCATTCAAGCAGTTGACTTTTATAGTTATCATCAAAACTTTCCAAAGAGTGTATATTGATATATTTTTTTATTAGACCGTTGAGAATATATTTCCTAGTATATGAAAATCCTTTCTCTAGATAAATTGCACCAATTAATGCTTCTAGCGCATTGCCAAGCATAGATGGACTTATACTTGCCTGATTAAATTCCATAAGTATTCTGTCCAGACCCATTTGTTCTGCGAGATAATTTAGCATCTTGCGTTTGACAATTTTGGATCTCATTTTTGTCAGGAATCCTTCATCTGCCTGAACATATTTGTTGAATAAATATTCGCCAACAACAAAACTCAACAATGCATCACCTAAATATTCTAATCTTTCGTTCGATTGAATGAAGTCACTTTTTTTTTCTGTCTGTTGATTATTATTGATCGTGGACTTATGATAAAAAGCAATTTTAAACAGATCGACGTGAACCGGTGTAAAACCCAATACGGCATTTAGTCTTTCAATGAAATATCGTTCTTTCGAGAAATATTTGTAATTGGCTTTTTTTACTAAATTTATAAGCTCTACTAACATTTTTTAAATATCACAGAACTGTTGTGTCCACCGAAACCAAAGGTATTCGTTAAGAAAGTATTTATACGTCTTGGTTGTGCTTCGTTGAAGGTAAAATTAAGTTTTGGATCCAATTCAGGATCATCCGTAAAGTGATTAATTGTAGGAGGAATAAAACCATGGTTGAGTGCCAGAATTCCAGCTATACTCTCTATTACGCCGGCAGCTCCCAAGAGATGCCCAGTCATTGATTTCGTTGAACTAATGTTAAGATTATAAGCCTTATCCTTAAAAACCTTCATTATTGCTTTTACCTCAGCAATATCTCCTAATGGAGTCGAAGTACCATGTGTATTGATATAATCGATGTCTTCAGGATTCATTTTAGCTTCTTCCAGGGCTAATTCCATGGCTACTTTTGCACCTAGGCCTTCAGGATGTGGTGCTGTAATATGGTAAGCATCTGCAGTAAGACCGGTTCCACATATCTCTGCATAAATTTTTGCTCCGCGGGCTTTTGCATGTTCAAACTCTTCAAGCATTATTGAGCCACCACCTTCACCAAGTACAAATCCATCTCTATCTTTATCATAAGGCCGTGATGCGGTAAGAAAATCATCGTTTCTTTCAGATAAAGCTTTCATAGAACTAAATCCTCCAATACCTGCCTTGGTCACAGCAGCTTCTGAACCACCACAAAGAATAGCATTGGCCTTTCCGTGTCTTATATAATCAAAGGCGTTCGAAATTGAATGACTTGAGGAAGCACAGGCAGAAACAGTACTATAGTTGATACCCATGAATCCATATTTGATTGAAATATGACCTGGAGCGATGTCTGTAATTAACTTTGGTATGAGAAAGGGACTATATCGAGGAGGACCAGTATTAAGAGCAGCTTCTGAAAGGTCAGTTTCTAAAGTGTAAAATCCACCTATACCACTGCCCCAGATAACCCCTATTCGAGTCTTATCTACCTTTTCTAGGTCCATACCACTATCTTTTACGCATTCTTCAGCTACTACTAGTGCAAACTGTGCGAAAGGATCAAGCTTTCTGGCTTCCTTTTTTTCGAGATAGTCCTCCGGATTGAAATTCTTTAATTCACACGCAAACCTTGTCTTAAACAAGCTTGGATCAAATCGAGTAATAGGCCCAGCTCCTGAAAGACCGTGTTTTAAACCATCCATAAAGGCAGCAATATTGTTGCCTATGGGTGTAAGGGCTCCCATACCAGTTACCACTACTCGTCTCATCATACGTATTTTACATCGAAGAAATCTTAAAAATTATTATTTAAGTTCCTTAAATTCAATTAGTTAATTGAATATCCTTATTTATTATTAGCCTCAAGATAATCAATGGCTTGACCGACAGTTTGAATTTTTTCTGCCTGATCATCCGGAATAGAAGTATCAAACTCCTTTTCAAATTCCATGATTAGTTCGACAACATCCAGGGAGTCAGCGCCCAGATCATTAACAAAACTTGATTCAATAGTTACTTCTGATTCGTCGACACCTAATTTATCGACAATGATTTTTTTAACTCTTTCGCTTGTAGTTGACATTTTTATATTATGTTATTTAAAAGATTCCGCAAAATAAAGTCATTAAGAAGGTTCTTCCAAACCATTCTTAATAATTATTTATTTATTGTTGCCTCCTTTAACAACCATTTGTACCTAATTTGTTCCTTTATATTAATATTATTTAATAAATATGGTTCAACACAACACTAAGATTGTAGCTACAGTAGGCCCTGCGTGCAATAATTTCGAAGGATTAAGAGATTTGGCTTTGCAGGGAGTTTCCGTCTTCAGGCTTAACTTTTCTCATGGAACTCATGAAGACCATAGTAAGGTAATTGATCTAATAACCTCCATAAACGAGCAGTTTGGCTTGCATATTGGAATAATTGCAGACCTACAAGGTCCTAAATTGCGTATTGGAGCCATCGAAAATAATGCCTTAGAGATAAAAGAAGGTGATATTCTGACTTTTAAACATGAGCAATGTCTTGGCACAATGGAGCAAATTTATATGAGTTATGATCGATTTGCCCAAGATGTGAAGATTGGAGAGAGAATTCTGGTTGATGATGGCAAATTAGTCTTTGAAGTGATAGCAACCAATGGGACTGACACTGTAAAGCTTAAAACAATTTTTGGAGGGATATTATCTTCAAACAAAGGAGTTAACCTTCCTGATACCCTTGTAAGTCTTCCTTCTTTAACTGAAAAGGACTTAGTAGACCTCAAATTTATCCTTACAAAGCCTGTTAATTGGATTGCCCTTTCATTTGTTCGTCGCGCAGAAGATATAGTTGAACTCATAAGGAAGATAGACATGGCTAATCATCCTGCTAAGGTTATTGCAAAAATCGAAAAACCGGAAGCAATTAAGAACATTAACGAAATCATTAAGGCAAGCAATGCAATTATGATCGCTAGAGGTGATCTTGGAGTTGAAATGCCCATCGAAAAATTGCCAACAATCCAAAAAATGATCATTGGTAAATGCATTCAGCGATCTAGACCGGTAATTGTAGCTACCCAGTTGATGGACAGTATGATAAAGAACCCTTCACCAACTAGAGCAGAAGTTACAGATGTAGCCAACGCTGTTCTGGATGGCTGTGATGCGGTAATGCTGAGTGCTGAAACATCAGTAGGAATGCATCCAACCTTAGTTGTTGAAGCTATGAATAAAATTATTGTTGAAGCTGAAAAGCATTATGGTTTTCAAAACAAAAGACCAAAACCATCCGAAAAATCCAGAACCTTTATTAGCGACGTTGTTTGTTTTAATGCTGCCAAAGTTGCCGAAGAAATTAAAGCCAAAGCAATTATTGGTCTGACCATATCAGGGTATACTGCATTCAAAACCTCTTCGTTTAGAACAAACTGTCCAATTTATATTTTTTCTAGTGAGCAAGAGATTCTAGGTACTTTAAATTTGGTTTGGGGTGTGCGCGCTTATTACTATGATAAAATGACTTCAACGGATGAAACTATTGAAGACATTACCCGAATACTAAAGGAAGATAAAAAAGTACTTCCTGGTGATTTAATCGTAAGTACAGGAAGTATGCCTATTCATGCAAAACTCAGAACCAACATGTTAAAAGTAACTGAGGTCGAATAAAATGAAATCTAAAGAAATTCGTTAACCAATAAACTATTTATATTCAATTGATTTTTAATAATTTAGCAATTAAGTTTCCCATTATTAAGGTTTTAAGCATTGCGCTGTTATTGCTTTCTTCTTTTTGCTCAAATGGAGTGAATGCCCAGTTAATCACTGAGCAAGTAACCAGTAACTTGGAATCTCAGCTTATAGAAGCCAGTAAACAAGAACTCATAGGCAATATTAATAAGTCTATAGAATTGTTGGAAAAAATGCGATCGATTCCAGAGACCAAAGCTTCCGTATATTATCAACTAGCCAGACTTTATTATTCCAAATCAAGAATTGAAGATGCCATCAATGCCATAAACGAAAGTGTCTTGGCAGATCCACTCAATAAATGGACATTCGTGTATCAAGCAAATATTTATGAATCTTTAGGTAAATATTTCAATACAGCAAATAGTTATGAAGCACTTATAAAAATTGAACCAGAAAATTATACAATGTATGATCTTGCAGCACTAAATTATTGCAAATCAGAGCATACAGAAAAAGCACTAGAGATTCTTGAATTAGCCCAAAAGAAATTTGGTCCGATTCCAAAAGTTTGTCTTCAAAAATCTAAAATACTTTTCACTTTAAATAAAACACAAAAAGCTATTGATATAATTCAATTGAGTTTAAAGGAATATGCACAAAACACAGATTTATTGGAAGAACTTTACCATTTATACACCATTCAGTCAAATCTAGTTGAAGCAAATAAAGTATTAAGTAGATTACATGAAATAAATTCATCTCATAGACTTTTCAAAAATCAAGCCATTACTTCAAACTCAGGGTCAAATTTGGAAAGAATTAATATCGAATTGAATAAAGTAAATATTAATTTGGATGAAGTTCTTAAATTGCTAATTCCGGAATTGTCAAACATGGATTCATCCAATTCATTAAAGCTGTTTGAAATTGGAACTCGATTAACTAACAAATTTCCAAGAGACCCAAAAGTATGGGCACTACAGGGTGATCTGTATTTTGGTATGGATCAATTTTTTGAAGCCATTCAAGCGTATAAAAATTCAGTCGAGTTATCCACAGTTCCCTACTCAGTTTGGGAGAATTACATAATTAGTTTAATGAATATGAATCATTGGATTACACTGGAGAAAGAACTTAATGAAGTTTTAGATTATTATCCAAATCAGGGATTTTTATATTATGCATTAGGCCTAGCACAATTTAATAATAATGATCTGCAAAATGCTTTTAACAGCATTCAACAGTTTTCATTAATGTCCAAAAATTATCCCGCACGACTCTTAGAGGCAGATATCCTCACGGCAAAAATTCTGGATGCACAAGGAAAAGATAACTTAAGTGAAGACTTATGGAATAAATGTCTTGAAGCGGATAGAAATGATGTTGCAATTATAGAATATTGTTTGTTTAGGGCAAAGAAAGGAAAGAGCTTTCCTACTGATAAACTCCTAAAAATCAATCAAAGTAATAAGCTTCAAAATACTTATTTATTGGCTAAGAATGCAGCTATAAACTATTATTTAAAAGACTATAACAAAGCGCAAAAGTTTATTGAAGAATCTTTAAGATCTAGTAGTGGTCAAAATCCTGAAAATTTTGAATTGGCTTCTTGGATTTATGCAGAAATTGGAGACCAACTAAGCTCAAAAAACATGCTCATTAAAGCTTTAGAAAAAAGTGACAATAAGACTTATTTTTCAAATCTTCTCAATAAGTTGAATTGATTCGAATCGTTCTTATTTTAATACCTGTTCTGATACTTTCTTGCAGTAGTAGTCACAGAAAGGTTCTTGAGTCAAAAACACAAGAACATCCAATTTCAGACCTCAATGTTCTAGTGGATAAAATTAATAAGCAACAGGAATATCAGTTTTATTCTGCTAAAGGTTCCATTACTTACAATGGATCTGACTTTGATGGAACAGCAGAAGCTCATTTGAAAATAATAAAAGACAGTATGGCTGTGCTTACCATTAAAAAGTTTGGCATTGAATTATTGAGAATAAAATTTGATAGAGACAGCATTTGTATTTTAGATAGAATTCAAAACACCTGGAGCAAATCTAGCATCTCAAGCTGGACCAATGCCTATTCCATACCAATAGATTATTATTTAATTCAGGATGTTGTAAGTACAGGTTTTCATCTTCAGGATTTTCTTAGCTATGAACTAATAAATAAAAAGGATACTGGTATAATAAGCGGATATTCTGAACAATATCAAATGAAGAACAAATTTTTATCGAATGATCTGAAACCTTTACAGTTTGAAATTATCCAAAATAATAGGATAGGAAGTGTGGAGATTAGAAAATCTACTAAAATAGATCAAAAGTATTTTCCCAACGATTTGTTCATAAAGTATCAGTTAGAAAATCAAGGTCCAATTCAGAAGATTTCAATTCAATGGAGAGAAATAGTTTTGAATATTCCGGAAAGCATTAAATTTGAAATACCTGGACATTATACCAAAATATAAATTTGAACAGAACTCAATGAGCTTTATAAAAAATTCAAAATTAATTCTTGTAATTTTATTTGGCTTCATAGCATTTTCATTTATTCCAATTCAGGACAATAAAAACAATGACAGAGTCAGCTTTCTGAAACAACAAATAAAACAGATTGAAGAAATTCTGAAGACAATTAAAACGGACAAGTCCAATTTTATATCTCAAATACAGACACGACAGGGATTAATCAATCATAGAAATGAGCTCATAGATCAAATGAATAAAGAATTGGAAACCCTTTCAGCTCAATTGATCGAACTTCAAGAAAGTAATAAGAATGGATTGGAAAAATTAAGCATCCTAAAAAATGATTATGTCCATGTGGCGAGAAGAAAATATTTATTCAAACTACTCAATCCGGATTTTTCTTTTTTCAACCTGGAAGAATGGAATAGTATAGTTCATAAAATAATCTGGACCGATCAACTCAACAAGTATAGAATTAAGAAATTTTTACTGTATAAAAAATCTCAGGAAAATGTCCTTAAAAAACAAGAAGAGATAAAAATCAGAATAACAAATCAAAAAGATTTACTGGAAAACCAAACTAAAGAAAAAGAAAGCCTTTCATTGGACTTTAAAAAGCTTCAAGAAGATTATCAACTAATAGAAGTAAAGCAAAAAGATTATTTAGCCATTATATCAAAATATGTGCGCGAACGAAGTGCACTTGAAAAAATAATTAATAATTCAATTTTAGAGGAGGATAAAAATAATACTTTACTCAAATCTACATCAGGCAATACATCTAATTGGCATTTCCCTTTGAAGGGTGGAACAATAACTTCAAGATTTGGAACCTTTCGAGATAAAAAGAATAAGCAATTAACCATTAAAAACAATGGCATTGATATTAAGTCCTCTGATTCTTTTGTATCAGCAATTGATGAATCAGAAGCCTTGCAAATTCGTCAATTGCCTAGTGGAGCTTTTTTTTTACTGACAAGAATTGGACAGTATTATCAGGTCTATTCCAACTTAGATAAGGTTTTGGTCAGGCAAGGAGAAAAGATTAATCGCGGAGATAATATTGGCGAGTTAAGAATGGGCTCAGATGGAATTTATGAGCTGCACTTCGAAATATGGAAAGGAAAGACCGCAGTTGATCCTATGAGTTTTCTAGGACGATAAAATGACTACTGTACAAGAATAAATTTATTATTATTCTCAACTATACTTCATGGTAGTCCAAATCTTCATGGAAAGTCTCTTTGATATACCACAAAGAAATCATAGCAAGTAAAATACAAATTGAACCAACTATAATTGCAGCCTTAGTGGCTCCTGGTGCCGGTAAAATGATTTCAGCACCCACAAAAATCCCAACTAAATATTTGAACATAGAAGTTATTGGAACAACTGCGCCTCTAACAAAATTTGGTACAGTATTCGTAACCGTAGATCTTAAATTGGTGCCAAATTGTTCTGCTGCATTGGTTACAAATAATGCCCAATAACCTGTTGCAATTCCGAGAAACAAACTCATAAATTTGAATGCAGTAAATGATATTTCACCAGAATATAAATAGACGAACATGAGTAAAAAACTTATAACAAGGTAGGCAAGTATAATTTTTTTTCTATTTTTAAAATACTGACTGGACATTCCACAAATGAAGTCACCGACACTTAATCCTATGTAAGCATAAGTTACACCCTGACTTACCTGATTTTGAATAGTTATACCTTCAAATTTGAAAAAATATTTGCTCAAGGCAACCAAGACTCCAATAAAAAACCAAACTGGAAAACCAATTAATATACAAGCGATAAATTTCAATAACCTTTCCTTAGTTTTAAATAACATAAAGAAATTTCCCCGCTCTACATCTGAAGTTTTAGTAGCAACAAACATACCGCTCTCTATCGTTCCAGCTCTTAGTAAAAGTAGTAACAAACCCAAACAACCTCCGGTAAGATAGGCCGTATTCCAATCAAAAATTTTGCCGACAAAGGAGGCAACCACCGCACCTAAAGCACCAAAAGTTACTATAATCATTGTACCTATACCTCTCTTATCCTTATGCATAGTTTCTGTAACTAAAGTAATCCCTGCACCAAGTTCTCCAGCAAGTCCTAAACCTGCAACAAATCTCCAAAAAGCGTAAGCTTCGAATGAGCCAACAAATGCATTGGCAATATTTGCAACTGAATAAAGTAAGATGGAACCAAATAATACACTTATTCTACCTTTTTTATCACCGAGTATGCCCCATAATAAACCTCCTAATAACATACCGGTCATCTGGAAATTAAATAGACTTATTTCATAAGTGTTGATCTGTTCTTTTGAAAATCCCAATGCATCAAAACTTTTATACTTTACTACATTGAATAAGATAAGATCAAAAATGTCTACAAAATATCCTAATGATGCGACAATTATAAGTATCCACAATTTTCGATCCATTGCTATTTTGTTATTTTCCATAATTGCGAAGGTAAAAATAAAGACCATTATTACTTGGGTCCATAATAAATTATCCCAAATTATGTAATAGGATTATATCACCTTATCTGCTAAATTTGCACCATGCTTAAACATAACTTTTACGCAGGTCCTGCAATCTTACCTAAGGCTGTCCTTGAAGAAGCAGCTGGTTCAATTTTGAATTTTAGCAATATGGGTCTTTCATTATTGGAGATCTCACATCGCAGCAAACAGTTTGAAGCGGTAATGGATGAATCCAGGGCTCTTGTCCATGAATTATTAAATTTAGGAGATGATTATGAGGTTCTTTTTTTAGGTGGGGGCGCGAGTTCTCAGTTCTATATGATCCCTATGAATCTTTTAGCAGAAAATGGCAAAGCTTGTTTTGTCAATACCGGAACATGGGCTAGTGGGGCGATAAAAGAGGCAAAATTATTTGGACAGGTTGAAGTACTTGCCTCTTCAGAACAAGATAAATTCCGACACATTCCAAAAAATTACACAATTCCACAAGATGCTACATATTTGCATTTAACATCTAACAATACCATCTATGGATCTCAGTTTCATAGTTTTCCGGAATCCCCAATTTCCTTGATTTGCGATATGTCCTCAGATATTTTTAGTAAGCAAATGGATTTCAGTAAGTTTGATTTGATCTACGCAGGTGCTCAAAAAAATATGGGCCCTGCAGGTGTAACCCTAGTTGTTATTAAGAAGAGTATTATTGGGAAATCCGGGAGAATGCTTCCAACCATGCTTAATTATAAGACGCATGCAGAAAAAGGATCCATGTATAATACACCACCGGTATTTCCAATCTATGTCTCCATGCTCACTATGCGTTGGATTAAAGCTCAAGGTGGATTAAAAACAATGGAAGAAAGAAATAAGGCAAAATCAGAGAGTCTATATCATGAAATAGATAGAAACAGTTGCTTTAGTGGGAGTGTTGAAAAGGAAGATAGGTCCTGGATGAATGTGGTCTTCATGCCCAATGATTCAGCTTACGAAGCTGAGTTTCTTGCAGATTGTAAGGCAGCAGGTTGTTTAGGTTTGGAAGGACATCGCTCAGTAGGTGGATTTCGGGCTTCCTTATATAACGCATTGGAAATTGATAGCGTCAAGGTGTTGGTTGAGGTTATGAAAGAATTTGAAACTAAGCATGGCTAAAGCCAAATCTTATAAGGAATTACAACTCCTCAATTACGAAGATTTTCAAGTTCCATTGGAGATTTACCATGAGTGGCGTCAGTCTGCGAGGGTTAGTCTTAGCAAAAGCAAGGCCATTGTAAGAATTCCTATAATGGTAGCTCATTCAACTAAAGAAGAACATCTTAAATGGGCGAAGGACTGGATTACTAAAAAGTTACAAAAAGACAAAAGCTTAGTAAGTCATTTTAATCCAAAGCCTTATCTGAATGAAACAATATTAGAAGTCAGAGGAACACAATTTATTTTATATATTTCTGAGACCGATGGACGAAGTTCTGCAAGTGGAAGACGGAAGACCAATCAGATTTTTATTCAGCTTCCTTCTGGATTGACTCCCAGAATTCGACAACAGACCTGTGTCACAGTCATTCATAGAATCATGTCACAGGCATACATTGGGCACATAAGAAATAGAGTTAATGAGCTTAATGAGAAATATTTTAGAAAGGAAATCAACGAGATAAGACTTCGCAACAATACTACAAATTGGGGATCCTGTTCGACTAATAAAAATATAAGTATATCTTCTAGATTATTGCTCGCACCAAATTTTGTACTGGACTATATAATTATTCATGAATTAGCTCATCTTGTACATCACAATCATTCTGAACGCTACTGGAAGCTAGTAGAAAGCGTTTTGCCTAATTATATGGAAGCAGAAGATTGGCTCAAAAAATTCGGAAGTAGCTGTAATTGGTAAGTTTCAAAATGCGTTGTTATTCAATTCTTATTCTAATATCTCATGGAACTGGTGGCTTTTTCAAGATTTCATAAATATTTGATAACCAATTAGTAAATATCTTTAAGACCAAATATTTGAATTTTTTTGCACTAAATCTCATTTTTTTGCAACAATATCCCTGGTTCTATATCCTTATACTAGTAATTGCCACAAACAAGTATGAAAAACCTCATTGATCAAGTAATAAAAGCGGACAGGAAGGCCTGTCAAGACTTATATGGCTTGTTCAATAAATCGATGTACAATACCTGTCTAAGAATGATTGGTGATCAAGATGAAGCATTGGATGCACTTCAAGATACTTTTGTTAGCGTCTTTAAAAATATTCATATGCTATCCAATGCTGACATGTTACCTGCATGGATTAAAAGAATTTGTGTAAACACATGTTTGAAACAAATTGAAAAGAAGAAGAAGTTGAACTGGACGAGTATGGATGATCAGACAATTCTAATCAACATGAATGATGAAGACGAAATTGTAGACGAAGAGGAATATGCAACTAGACTGGATGCAATTCAATGGGCTGTGGAACAACTACCAACAAAATATAAAATTGTCTTTAACTTATTTGCAATTGAAAATTATTCACATGAAAATATAGCCGAACTTTTAGGAATACCAAGCGCTACCTGTAGAAGTCAGTATATGAGAGCGAAACAAAAAATAATAGATTTAATTAAAACAAGTAATTATGCCGGATCAATTCAAAAAGTTTCTACAAACTCATAGAACAGAGTTAGACAAGCATTCTGTTCCACAAGATCTTTTTGAGAAGATCATGGACAGAACATTTATCGAATCTGAATCCAGAACTAGCTTAGTCAAAGTTAATTTTAGATCAATTTTGCTGCCCTTGTTAAGTATCGCAGCTGTTGGATTAATTCTTTGCATTGCCTATTTTGGATTGAGAAATAATGAAAGTTCTGTAGTTCCTTCCGTACTTGTAATTGAAAATAATTCAGCAAAGTCCTCCAATACTAACTTATCTAGTAAGGATCCAACTCAAACTAGTACTTCTGAACAAAAAAATCAAGATGAACAGTTATCTATGGTTAAGCTTAATAACTCAAACATAACTCCTCATCGTGCTGTAAGTGATGCATCAGCTTCAAACTTAACTAGCCCCAAATTAATTAATAAATTCAATAAGGTTTCAGAATTTGATCATCAAAGTAATACCGTAAAAAATGAATCACCTGAACTTGAAACAGTTGCCGTAATAAACATGAATTCAGATTCTGCGATTGGTTTACAAGAAAAAAATGTTGAAAAAATAGCTTCAGTTCAGACTAACAATACAGAGGTGGAACAAGAAATGACCACCCTACCAATAATTGAAAAGTTAGATATAAAAACTTCTGTATCAAATCCAAAAGTCTCCAGTCCTATTGCAAATAATGATGAACGTGGCATGCATACGTTGGATCAAAAAATTAAAAAAGGTTTTTTCAGTTTCCTGTCCAATAAATCAAGACAATGGAGCAACAATAAGCTTGCTATAGACCCTGTTGAACAGGATCGATCAACTTATCTGGCCATCGCTTTTAAAAACAATCAGCTTGAATTTAATAAATCACTAAAATTCAATTATTAATCTATAAAATTACAATTAAGAAACTAAATTTAAAACAATGAAAAATGCAATATTAATTTTTAGCTTATTCACTCAAATTACACTGCTTGCACAAGTGAATCCACCTATTCCTCCTATACCACCAATTCCTCCTGCTGAACCAACTTTGCCGGAAGAAGTAAGAGCCTCAACCAAAGAAGATACCACCAAAATAAATCTAGGAGATAGAGAAATACTTATCATCAATAAAAAGGACAACAAAAAGATGAAGGTTGAAAAAGAAGAAGAAGATGATGATGACGACGATGAAATGGATAAAAATGATGATCAGGATGACAACGATAAAATGGAAGGAAAAAATCACAAACATCACAGAGTTAACAAAAGCCCTAATAAATCTCATAAAGGTGCCGATGTCGGATTTCTAAACATTGATTTGGGAGTGAATTTCTTAAGTAATACAAAAAATATTAACGAGGGTGAAGTTGATAATTTAAATCTTAAATTCTGGTCATGGTCCACAACATTTAATTTCCTTCCTACAAGAATTTATTTAGGTACAAAAAATGTACAACTAATGAGTTCATTTGGTTGGAGAATTGGAAGATATAAATTTGAAAACCCTTTGGAATTCACCCCTAATAAAAATCTTGAATACCAAATTGACAGCAATATAAAAACTTCAACATTGTCGGTTCATCATTTGCAAATTCCACTTATGGTTTATGTACAAAGTAATAAAATAAAAGGATTAGGTCGAATTGGAATAGGAGTTGGTGGATATGCCGGAGTTAATATCTCTGAATCCTCAAGGATTAAATATGAAAAAATTGATCGGGTAGTAAAGACAGATGAAGACTTTGGATTTGAAAAATATAGATATGGCTTAAGTGCCAGAGTAGATGTTGGTGCTGTAAAGTTTTTCGCTAATCTAGACATGAGTGATACCTGGAAAGATAAAGAATTTCGAACCTTAGAATGTGGCCTTTGGTTTGATTTCTAACGAGCAGTTTTCCAGTTGAATTATAATAATTCACTAATACGGTAAGGAGCTGAAAATTATTTTTCAGCTCCTTTTTTGTTTCATAACATAATGCTCAAAGCAGTTTGCATTATCTGGAGGCCTGTCAGACCATGAATTCTGATCGAGTTCAAAGTAAATATTTTAATTTTATAATATGCTCATAATTAACAGCTTAGGGTTAATTTTTAGAACAAAACATTAATAAAATGGAGCTCAATAAGGAAGTGATTCGGCTGATTAACTATAAATCAGAGAAAATCAACTCATTTTTATTAATTTTTACTCAATTTGAACGATTTTGATTAATTTTTGTCCTTTAGTTATTAAAAACCGCTGCCATTTTAGCCTACTTGAGTAAAAAACGAAGAATTTTTGCAAGAAATGGCACAAAATGCTGTCATTTTATCTATTTTATTCAACTGGCATAATTTTGATGGTAATCAGTTATCTAAACATTTTAAAAATTAAATAAATCTATAAAAATGAAACCTATTAATGATCGAGTAATTGTTAAGCCTGCTTCGGCTGAAGAAAAGACCAAAGGCGGAATTATTATCCCTGACACCGCTAAAGAAAAACCACAAAGGGGCGAAATTATTGCTGTTGGACCTGGAAAGGAAGGAAATAAGATGACAGTTAAGAAAGGAGATATTGTACTATATGGCAAATATGCCGGACAAGAATTTAATTACAAGGGTGCAGATTATTTAATCATGCGCGAAGACGATATCCTGGTAATTATTTAATCATTTTAATAATAAAAAAATAACAAAAACATAATCACAAATGGCAAAGGAAATTAATTTTAATAATGACGCAAGGGTCAAATTAAAGAATGGAATTGACAAACTGGCTAACGCTGTAAAAGTTACACTAGGTCCAAAAGGTCGTAACGTAATAATTCAAAAATCATTTGGAGCACCACAGATTACTAAAGATGGTGTTACAGTAGCAAAAGAAGTTGAATTAGAAGATGCAATTGAGAATATGGGTGCACAAATGCTAAAAGAAGTTGCCTCTAAAACTGCAGATCTTGCAGGAGATGGAACAACTACAGCAACTGTACTGGCTCAATCAATGGTTACAACCGGGATGAAATACGTTACTGCAGGAGCAAATCCAATGGATTTGAAAAGAGGAATTGATAAAGCAGTGAGTGCAGTTACAGCAGATCTTAAAAAGCAATCTGAGCAAATAGGCAATGACTATAGCAAGATCAAACAAGTAGGATCTATTTCTGCAAACAATGATGATGAAATAGGTTCATTAATTGCAGACGCAATGAAACGCGTAAGTAAGGATGGTGTTATTACTGTTGAAGAAGCAAAAGGTACAAATACCTATGTGGATGAAGTAATCGGTATGCAATTTGACCGAGGATATTTGTCTCCATATTTTATTACCAATTCTGAAAAAATGATTTCAGAATACGAAAGCCCTTATATACTTATCACAGATAAGAAGATTTCAAATATGCAGGAGATCGTTCCGATACTTGAAAAAGTGGTTTCTTCAGGAAGACCAATTTTAATTATTGCAGAAGATGTAGATAGTCAAGCTTTGGGTGTATTGGTTGTAAACAGACTAAGAGCAAACCTTAAAGTTATTGCAGTAAAAGCACCAGGATTTGGTGATAGAAGAAAAGCGATGTTGGAAGACATAGCTGTATTAACCAATGGAACAGTTATCTCTGATGAAAAAGGTTACAAATTAGAAAATACAGAGTTAGACATGTTGGGTCAAGCTGAGAAAATTGAAGTGGACAAAGACAATACAACAATCGTGAATGGTAAGGGTACTAAAAAAATGATTGAAGCTCGTATTGGACAAATCAAACAACAGATTGAACAAACAACTTCAGATTATGACAAAGAAAAACTTCAGGAAAGACTTGCAAAATTAGCAGGTGGTGTTGCAGTATTGTACGTAGGCGCACCAACTGAAGTAGAAATGAAAGAAAAGAAAGATCGTGTTGATGATGCCCTTCATGCTACACGCGCAGCAGTAGAAGAAGGAATCGTAGCTGGTGGGGGTGTTGCATTACTAAGAGCAGCAGCAGCTCTAGATAAAGTTAAACCACTAAACGAAGATGAAAAGCTAGGAGTTGAAATCGTAAGAAAAGCTTTGGAATCACCGCTTCGAGTGATTGCTGAGAATTCAGGTGATGAGCCTTCAGTAATTCTAATGCAAGTTAGCGCTAAAAAAGGAGCAATTGGTTACAATGCCAGAACAGGTGAAATTGAAGACCTTAAAAAAGCAGGTGTAATTGATCCAACTAAAGTTACAAGAATTGCCTTAGAAAATGCCGGATCCATATCAGGAATGGTGTTGATGACCGAATGTGTTATCAGCGACAAACCAAAAGAAGATAAAGGACACTCACATGCGCATGGCGGAGGAATGGATGGCATGATGTAGTAAAAATACAATACCGATTTATTGATAAAAGGGCGTTTCATTTGAAACGCCCTTTTTATTTTTTTGGAAATAATGTTTTAGATTCAATCAATGCTGAATAACCAATTTTTTATAATAATTTTTACCGGTACTCTTAATGATTAAGATGTAAGTTCCATTTTCAATTCTGCTCGTGTCAAGGTTTTTATCCTTAAAAACAAAATTGTCAAAGTCTATCATTACTCCTTGTATAGAAAAAAGCTGAATGGATTTAACCTCTTCAATATTCGAAATTATAACTGACTCATCTGCAGGATTTGGAAAAATTATTGGATCTTCAGCATCTTCGATATTATGGACTGCATTGGGACTGAGATAAATTCTTTGTTTTCTTGAGCCTAGTGGAAGAATACTTCCATCTTCCAAATAAAGTTTAGCGTTGCAAATCTCAATGTCAAAAAAAGTCTTATTTGTAGGAATATTATTTCTTGTAAGCTTTAATCCAGCATCTAATGTATCCAAAGCGATTTCGTTTTTGCCAGTTGAACTAAAGTAAACAAAATTTTGCTTGTATCTTTTGATATTAGAATTAGCAAGTTCAGTGTAATTTAGAATTTTAACTGTGCTGTCTTGCCACATTTTTGCAAAGGTATTTTGACTGAGCGTTGCACAATCAGGATCAACTTTAATTTCAAAACTTATTCCCTGATATTTTTTAACTGGAGTGAGATAAATTAATCTAAAATTTAAAATTGAATTAAGAATTGTATCTTTTAGTATGCGCAAATAAAAGTCTTTTCCTGGAGAACAGACTTCAGTTTTTTGAGTAAAATTACCATGAGTTTTTCCTAAATTATGATTTAGAATGTCTATATCTGACTTATTTATTAACCCATCTCCGTTGGTGTCGCAATGTTTATAATTTATTCCAGATGAAGAACTCTTATTCCAATCTTGTGACTCGTGTGCTTTCCAAATCCATGATTCAGTTCTAGTATTTCCAATAGCATTATTAGCTTTAAAAATAGTAACAACATCTAAATAATCTACGATGCCGTCTAGATCAGTATCACCTGGCCAGACGCAATCATTAAAGCAAGTCTGAAAGGTACAGGAATTGATAAATTTATTGCTATAAATTGCATGCACTTCATCTATTTGTTGATCTGCAAGCAGTATGTTTTGAAAATAAGTAGAGTCAGGATGATGGTGATAGATGTAGGCTATGTCGATGGATTTTGATTCATTTGGAAGCAAATTGCCTAATTTGCATGAACTGAAAGCACTAACATCCACTTCTCCAATCTTTTGAGCATACATAGACCAACCATTAGGAAGTGATGGAGGATCAGAATATTGATACTTAGTTGGAAGCTTAGTAATAGGATGAATAAGAATTTCCATATTTTTATATTCTGCATTAAAATAATTGTAGAATTCTGAAGCGTTATTTGGTTGAGTTTTATTGGGTTCTGGACTTCCAAATGAGGAATTGAAAGTGGTTATAAATGCATCCATCTTTCTGTTTAAAAAAACCATTGTTTGAATAGGTGGATTCTGCGTATAAGTTCTAATACCTTGATCGCATATACTAATTGTATCTTCATATTTCTCCACTCCATTATACCAATAACAAGCATTTTTAGATGGAATACAACCCAGGTAATCATCACTAAAACAACTTAAATTTGGGTCTAAATAAATCGATGCAATGGATTCTTTAATTTCGAATGAGCTTTTATTGCTTATCTGGTATGAGCAAAAAAAACTTCGATTAAGTATTGGTTTATCATTGCATTCCATTTCCCAGCAGATTAATGAAATTTCTAATCGAAGTTGATTATCAATTTTATGAAATATTCCCCAGTGTATAGATGAAGGAATTACACTTTCATCCACGGATGGAACGATAGGATAGTCTCCGTCATCCGGATTGTATATTCCATCATGATTATTATCAAAAAATGGAGCTAAATTGTAATCAGTTTGATAAGGTAAAAACTGATTGTAATGTTCAAAATAAGGATTTGATTTTCCTGGCCATGAATAAATGCTTGATAATTTCAAATCAATCCTACCATTATCATTGAAATCTCTAAGGTGAGCAATAATTTCATCGCGATTAACAGACCAAATTTTATTGAAGTCATTTGTTTGCTGTTTAGTCGGAATGAATATTTCATTAAATAATGGACCTGTATTAAAATTAATTCTATATAATTCTCCGGAAATTAGAATATTTGAATTGGGATCTTTTCCTGCGAAAAACAAAGAAGCTTCAAAAATACTTGAAGGAGTCTTTAGATTTTTAAAAGGAGCAACGAATCCACGATTTTGGTTATCTGCAAACATATTACCATCTAAATGCATTATTGCTGCAATATCATTAGAATGTATTCGGGTAGTTGCTGGTTCTTTGGATTGCCCAAAGACTGAAGTTGCAATTGTAAATGCAATTAGAATTGGGTTAAATGGTCTCATTTCGTTGAATTTGTTTAAATAATTATTAAACGATTCAATTGCTAATTAGCTGCCTACGAGGTACATTTAAGAGTTAGTATATATATTATTGATATTTTGAAGTATTATATTTCAAGACGAATGTGGTTTCTTTTCGTTCTTGAAGAAAAAAAGCTTTAATCCATCATGGACAACATCGGTCAGGGTATTTTGTAGTTAATTCAATAAAAATTCCGGATTCAATCAATGATGAATAACTAACTTTTTATGATAATTTTTATGAGCTCCTTTAATTAACAAAATATAAGTGCCTTCTTCAAGTCTGCTGGTGTCTAAGACTTTATCTTGAAAAATAAAATTGTCTTGGTCTATCAATACTCCTTGTAAAGTAAATAGTTGAATGGATTTGACATCCTCAATATTAGAAATTAGAACCGACCCATCTGCAGGATTTGGAAAAATTATTGGAACTTCAGCATCTTCGATATTATGGACTGCATTGGGACTGAGATAAATTCTTTGTTTTCTAGAGCCCAATGGAAGAGTACTTCCATCTTCAAAATAAAGTTTTGCATTGCAAACTTCCAAATCAAAAAAAGATTTAGTGGTGCTAGTTTTATTCCTTATGATCGCGACTAACCAATTAACCGAATCATAAGTAGTTTCATTTTTTCCTGTATTTGTAAAAATTATTTTTTGAATTTTTTCAGGAGAATTTGAATTCAATGGAAAATTGAAAGAATAATCATAAGGAGAAAGATTGATATCTTTCCAAAGTGAACTTTTCGAACTTGAAATCAAATTTACAATGTCTTGGTCTGTTTTTATTTCAAAGGAAATACCTTGACAATTTTTTATTTTTGAAATATAGGTTAAATTGAAGGTTAATACAGATTTAAGTGAATCACTTTTTTTTGTAATCCAGGTAAAATCATTTCCCGTGTTGCAATTATCTATCCTCTTAATATATGATCCATGTTGTTTCCCAAAATTATGTGTAAAAATATCAAGATCAGATAGATTCACAGTTCCATTTCCATTTAAGTCGAAGTGCTTAAAATTTATTCCTGATGGTAGACTTTTACTCCAGTCTTGTGATTCATGGGCTTTCCAAACCCAGGATTCCGGTCTAGTTTTATCACTTTGTCCAATTGTCTTAAAAATGTTTACTAAATCCAGATAGTCCACGATGCCGTCTAGATCAGTATCACCTGGCCAGACACAATCATTGCTGCAGGTCTGGTATTTGCATGAATTAATAAATCCAGAATTATAAGCGTTCTGAACTTCAGAAATCTGACTATAGGCAAGGTTAACATTTTGTAAAAAATTTGAGTCCGGATGATGATGAAAAACATAAGCAATATCTAGTGTTTTAGATTCATTGGGAAGCATATTGCCTAATATACTTGAATTGTAAACTCTAACATCTGCATTATTAAGTTTCAAAGCATACATGGACCATCCATCAGGATCTGATGGGTTATCAGAAAATTCATATTTGGTTGGAAGATTAGTTTTTGGATTGGTAAGAATGTCCGTATTCCCAAATGTTCCATTAATAAAATTGTACAGTCCTCTTGAAGTTCCTGGATATGTTTTATTATAGTTAGTAATAATGACATCCATCTTCCTATTTAAAAAAACAATAGATTGAACCGGGGGATTTCCTTCATAAGTAATTTCTCCTCTATCACATTCGTTTGAAATATTTCCATCAATCTCATCTGCATTGTAACAATAAGAAGCATTTTTTGAAGGAATGCATCCTATAAAATCATCATTATAACAACCCAAATCAATATCAGAATGAATTGAAACAATGGATTCTTTAATCTCGAAAGAACATTTGTTTGATATCTTATAGGAACTAAAAAAACTTCTGTTTAAGATTGATGCATCATTGCATTCCATTTCCCAACAAGTTAATCCAATTTCTAAGCGAAGTTTATCTGTAATATTATGAAATATTCCCCAATGAATTGATGCGGGTACTATGGTTTTATCAATAGTGGGAACGATAGGATAATCACCGTTGTCCGGGTTGTAAATGCCATCTTTATTATTGTCATAAAATGGTGCTAAATCATAATCTATTTGATAGGGTAAAAATTGATTGTATGCTTGAAAATAAGGGTTTGATTTTCCTGGCCACGAATAAATAGCTGTCAATTTCAAATTTATCTTTCCATTGTCATTAAAATCTTTAATATGGGCAAGGATATCATCTCGATTGACCGACCAAATTTTATTGAAGTTTTGAATTTGATCGTTTGATGGAATATATTTTTCATTGTACAATGGTCCTGTGATATAATTAATTCCAATAGAATTTCCTGCAAAGAGAAGATTTGAATCTTTGTCTTTTCCTCCAAAGAGCAAATAAGCAAAATAAATACTAGAAGGACTTAAGGGGTTTTTATAAGGAACAGCGAACCCGCGATATTGAATATCTGTAAACATATAGCCATCTAAGTGCATGTTAGCAGCAATCTCATTGGAATGAATTCTTGTAAATACAGGATCTTTGGATTGCCCAAAAACTGAGATTACAACTATAAATGCGATTAAATTTAGGCTAAATGGTCTCATTTTGTTGAATTTGTTTAAATTATTATTAAACGATTCAATTGCTAATAAGCTGCTTAGGAGTTAGAATTAATATGCTTATAGCCAATATGCCAGGAAAATCAACTATGGATTTCAGTACATTATTTTTGAAAAATAAATACGAATGTATCCCACAAACTAAATTTTTCAATAACACTAAACATTTGATCAAATATTCTTTCTGAATCTAATCATAATATGATAGATTCAGTTTTTAAGATCAATTCTTTACTAGGAATATACACGATTTAAGGTAGTCTAAAAATTTCAACTAAAAAATAGATGCAAACGGTAAAAGAATGTATAATTTAAGATTACAGGTTAATAAAAATTTAAATAGATCTTCGTATTTTATTAATAAACGAATTTAGATTCAAAATAATATTGTACTAAAAACTTACCCCAATTTTAAATCTTAAATTAAAAGGTGTTCCTGGAGTGAAGTGAATTTCTTCAACAGGATTCAGTTCATTTTTTAATCTTGATTCTGTAGCAAACTGAGCTTCATTCCATTCACGATTCAAGATATTCTCAAATACAAAACCAAAATTAATATTTTTGTATTGATAATTAATGTTGCCATCAAGCAAATTATATCCTTTAGCTGTTATACTGTAATCTTCATTTGCAGGTCTGTCACCTAAATATCTATATCTGAGACTGCAGGAAAAATTATGTATATTTTGTAATGTTATTCCTCCTGAAGAACACCATTTTGCAGCCAATGGAATGTAATTAGATCCCTCCGGATTGTCAACACTTTTTGCAAGTGTATAGGATGCCTCTGCATCTAAACTAAGATATTTCAAACCCTGCCATCTCATTCCAATTTCTAATCCTTTTCTTTTAGTATGACCACTGGACTCAACGACGGCTTCATCTCCTACATAGACCAATTCATCTTCAAGATCTATATACCATAAACCAGCGTGAATCAAGGAATTATTAAACGGTTTAAATTGTACACCTAGATCAAAATTGATAGATCTGGTTGTTGTGTTAGCATCGCTATTAGAACTTAACAATCTGGTATCATTAGTATGAAAACCCAATCCTGACTTTTGATAAATTTGAAAATGATTATTTATATTGTAATTAATATTCAACTTAGGGGACATTCGAAGTTCTGTATTTGAACTTATTGGGTTATTTGTAATTAAAAGATTTTCATAATTTACATTGAATAAATCTAATCTGTTTTGCAATTGTAATTCCCATTTGTAAGTTTCATATGCAAGTTTTAAGTATCCAAAAACATTATTTTCGTTTAGATTACCAAGTGCTTTTCTTTCTAATAATACAACTCGGTCCTTTGTGTGTGAAAGTTCTAAATTATGAATATCGTCTATTCTAGTTCCTATTGCAGCCTCATATTCAAATTTATTTATTTTATTTTCTACACTCATTTCTACCCCAAAAATATTTCTATTCTCCTTTTGACGAATTTGATCACCATTGATAGAATCATTTAAAAAGAAGGTAAAATTCGAATAAAGCTCAAAATCATATTTGGTATAAAATGCACTTATTTTTAAAGTTTGATGCATCTTAGTTGTTAGGTAATATCTCGCAAGTGCATTTATGCGACTTGTTTGTCCGCCTTCGTTTGGATCCAAAGCACCAAATCGTGAAAGATTACCATTTAGAACTTCTCTAGTCGGAATTTGACCTGAGGCATTCCATTTGCTTTCGAAATAAGTTCCTAATAGTTTTAAACCGCTATAATTGTTTAGTTTATAATTATATTTAACTAAGCCATTGAATTTGTGAAAGTCTTGGGGATTTTCAAAGTAGCCATCCGAACTCAGGTATTCGCCAGCTATGTAAGAACTGTTTTTACTTTTATCTAATAATTTAATTGCACTTGCAATTCTATTGTATTGAAATTTACCTGTTTCAAGTACAAGAAGATTATTTTTCACCTGATCTTTTAATTTAAAGTCAACATATCCTGCAGTGGCAAAGTTTCCTTTTGATGCGTTGTAAGATCCTTTTTCAAAATCAATATTTTTTACTGTTTCAGGAATTACGAAATGCAAATCAGCATAACCTTGTCCGTGTGCATGGGAGACCATATTCACCGGAAGAAAGTGATCAACTGATATATTGATGTCTGTACCATGGTCTATATCAAAGCCGCGAAGAAATATTTGCTCCGCCTTACCGCCACCTGCATGTTGTGCTAGAAATAATCCGGGTACCTTTCTCATTAATTCCTGAGTATTCTGAACTGGATTAAATTTTAAATCAATTTTTTGTAGATTCTGACTTAGGGGTTCAGAAACATTAACGAGATTCAATAATATTGGACTTTCTTCCAATGTTATCAAAACTTCTTTATCTGTCTTATTGTCAATGTATTTTGTCAAACTTTTAAATCCTAAAAAAGAGAATTTCAAACTATCTCCTACTTGTGAAAATACATCCATGAAATTGCCATGTTCATCAGAATGGGTATGATTGAATGTATTTAAGTTTAGTATCATTACATCCTGAAGAGGATTTTTACTTTCATCAACAACTTTTCCACTGAATTGAGCTTGAGAAGTAGTGAATATAAGGAATACACTTAGAAACAAAACAGACAAGCGATTTTTCATTATTTAAAATAATTAATAAGCTTCTTAAATTGTTTTTATTTCTGATTGTAATTCTAGTAAATCTGGATGTTTAGAATTTGTTTTAGCTGCTTTCTGAATACAAAGTTCAGCATTTATTTTATCTTTTTTCTTAATATAAATTTTAGCCAATAGTCTATTGACATCAATATTTTCCGGACGCATATCGCGGTCTTGTTTGATATATCGCAATGCGCCATCTGTATCATCAAAGAAGTTAAGATATATTTGAGCATATTCAAGACTCATGTTGTGTCCTTGCTTCATATCATCCTCAAGCATGGTCATGATTTCTTTTAATTTATCTTTCATTTCAGTTGTTCTTCCTTGAACTTTGTAAAGTTCTGCAAGTTTGACATAGAAAGCAACTTCAGGTATAATTTTACAAGCTTCATTGAGTTCTTTTTCAGCTTCAGGATATTTCTTTTGTTGTATATAAACTTCAGCAAGTGCTGATTTTGCAAATGGATAGTCAGGTCTTTCTGTTAGCAACTGTTGCAATATACTTTCAGCTTCTTTTACTTTATTGTATCTTAAACAAAGTTGTGCCAATTGCAAGGCCGCCCAAGATTTTTCTTCACTTCCGGGACTGCCGGCTTCTACAGCCATTTTCATCGCTTCAATGGATTCATCGGTCATTCCATGGATTTCTCTTAAATAAGAAACTCTGGAATAAGAGCGTATGTCAGGTCTAATGGATACCATTTTATCAGCATTTATTACGGCGCTATCGTATTGTCCAAGCTCTACATAAGCATCTACTAATGCGCCATAAATTTGTGCGTTATAAGGATTAAGGACTACAGCTTCTTTTGCTGTTTCTAAGCCATTTTTAAAATCGTGTAAGGATAATTGTACGCTGGATTTTCCACTTAATGCAAGGAATTTCTGATCCTTGGTGATTTTTTCCTGAGACAATGCATAGTTAATAGCTGACAATGCAGCGTTGTAATAATGACCATGTTCACCGGTAATTCGCGCCTCTGAAATAAATAGATTTGTCAATTGTATAAGCGCTTCAACATTAGTAGGATCTTTAACTAATTTATGTTTTGTATCAGCATATTTATTTTTCAATTCCGGCCACTCATTGGAGTACTGAAGTTTTTCAGAACGCTCTAGGAGGTTAGGAATTTGAAAAGCTACTGCTGCAGATTTTTTATTGTCTTTGCAAGCTACTATAAACGACAATACTAAAAACAAGTACAAATATTTCATGATATTAAATTTATGATGATTTTTTAAAAAAATTATGTCCTTAATATAAGAGCCCAATTAAGGACATAATTTTGTAATAATAGTTGAATAAATTAATTATTCTTTAATAACTTTTGCATATCCTAGAAGGCTACCATTTGTAGCACTTGCGGTAGCGATATAAACGCCACTTGGAAGTTTGCTTAAGTCTACAGTAAATTCATTATCTCCACGACCAAATAGTTGCTCATTCAATGAGATGATATTTTTACCATCCTGTGATTTAAGATCTATTTTAACTTTTGTATCAACAATTGAATTTATTTTGAAAGTAGTACTTGTACTTACAGGATTTGGATAGTTTACTAAAGAAACTTTAGGTCTTTCCAATCCGATTATACCTCCACCAGGATTTTGAACACCTGAAACAAGTTTACCACCACATTCACCATCACCAGACCAAGGCATTGCTACATAAGGGAAGCTAGAAGAGAAAGCGACATCATTCTTTTCTACACCGGTTGTATAACTTAAGACACTAATTAATTTTGGAGTAACAGGATTTGGACTTCCAGCGATATAATCATCATACCATAATCCAATTGCTGCTAAAACTACCCCAGAAACTGCTTGTAGTTCAATTCTTGTAACGTCGTCTTCAAGTCTTCGTCCATTTGGAAATCCATCCATATTAGGAATTGATTCTATTTTAGTATTTGCAAAACTTGGGTCTGTTAAACCAATTACTGCAGCTTGTATTAGACCTAAAGTACTGAATTTAGGATCATCCCTAGGTGTTGCAGGAACTGCCATATTCAATCTCAACATGTCTCCTCCATTAGGTAAGAAATTGTTTATGAAAGGCTTACCGGCAGCTAATGGGTTTCCATTTTTTCCAGTAGCTAATTGATAAGGTATAACATTTGGTACACCTGTATGGAAAGCAGGCCATAAATCTACAGAACGTGCTTTTCCAGGGCCAGGCAAAAGCAATGTGCCAAAAACAGCATCATCTAAAGCAGTACCTTGTAATGCCACATTACCTTTAAGACCATATAAGCCATCTTTACCATAACCAAAATCAAAACCTTGCAAAGAAGCGGTTTGTATTCTTAATTTAGACATCGCAGGAACTGCACCGCCATAAAGACGATCATCCATATAAAGTGCTAATTCTGGATTGTAGAAAAATCCATCCAATAAAGTATCGGCAATTTCTTGATAAGGAGTCAATCCGTTCCAATAATCTTTATAACCAATTGGAATAACTGCTTCATTTGTCAAAGGCATTCCCAAACGAGAAACCTGTACAAAAGATCCGCTGTGTGATTCTGTTCCAGGATTCAAAGTACGAATCTGAGGTCTGCTTGCTGAAGCCCAAACTCCAATTATATAATTAGGGTCCAAAATATTTACAGGACTTCCAGTTACACCGGCTTTTCTTAGCATGTTAATAGGAATTTGCATAGCTATTGAACTTACATTCAAGCAAGCTAAACCATCTCTAGGTTTGCCATTTTGACGTGGAAGATCTCCTAAATCAAAAACCCCACCTAAATCCACAAAGAAAGGATCATCTGTTGGACCACAGAACACTTTCATTCCTGAACCCAAGGTTTTGATGGAACTACCCATTAAAGAGCCATAAGTGGTATTTAAACCAGCTCCACCGCCGATAGAACGCGCTCCTATATTATAAGGAGGAACAATTCCATCAATAATAACTGTGGTAAAAGTATTACCACCATCATTACTTACTTCAAGTTTGTAGGAAGTTTTGAGGTTTTGTTTGCCCAAACGAATGTTGAAAAAAGTCGTTGGGTCTTCGTTCACTTGAGTAAATGTGAAGCGAAACGTAAGTTCATCTCCAGGTTTACTCGCATCATTGTCAATGTGAATTTCATACCGAATGTTTTCACCAAAACTGTAATAGTTTGGTCCACCATGCGGTAATTGAAGGGGCACATAAGTAGCAATGATGGTAATCATTTCCGGATTATCCGGACTACGGAATGCATAAAGATCAACATTGTCAGCCAATGGATCATTAGCAATAAGCGGTGCTTCTCTATGACTAGAGGCACTTAGGCCTGAAATCAACAGAAAACAAAGATTCAGAAGTACAATTTTTAATTTCATAAAAAAGATTTTAAAGTATATACGCTAAGACAAGCTCCTTTGGATTTATTGGACATACAAATTGTCGAAATATTTTACCTTCGCTGGAGTATTTGAAATGAAAGCCAATACTGAAGACATTCTAAACCAATTTCTGGCGCTAAGGCTAAATAAGCCCGAAAAGGCTATAGAGCTGCTCATAAATCAATATGGGGATGTACTTAATGGTATTGTAAGTAAGATCCTCATAAAGGAAGAAGATTGTGAGGAGGCTATTCAACAAGGTTTTATTAAGGTCTGGAAAAATCTCAACGACTATAGTCCTGACAAGAGCTCTATATATACTTGGTTGCTAACCATTTTTAGAAATACGTCTATCGATATTTTGCGCAAGGAAAGCAAAAGAAAAATCCAATCTCTGGACACTGGCGTATATAATGATATGAAATTTAGTGTTAGTACTTCGATTCCAGATTACGGCTTGATGAATAAAATAGATTCATTGGATCCAAAGTATAGACAATTAATAGATCTTCTTTATTTTCAAGGATATACACAACAAGAAGTTGCAGACGAATTTGAAATTCCAATTGGCACTATAAAAACAAGAATAAGCACAGCTATAAAAATGCTCAGAACTATTTTAAGCATTTTAATCGTTTTATTATTAGTACATAACTAATGAAAGAGTTAATCAACATACAAGAATATATTGAGTCCGGAATTCTGGAGCAATATGCTATGGGATTAACAAGCATTGAACAAAATCAGCAGATTCAGGAATATCTGCTTAAATATCCTGTTATAAAATCTGAATTAAGCAAGATTGAAGAAACTTTAGAAAACTATTCAAAGCAATTTTCAAAACCATTGTCAGCAGGTTTGAAATCCAAAATAATGGATCAAATCAACAATCAGTCTACAGTAATCAAAAGTTCGGGAAATTATATAAGTAATATTGTTCGTTATGCAGCTATTTTAATACTTGCTGCAAGTAGTTTTTATTTTTGGAAATTAAATCAAGATACGAATACTAATTTGCAAAGTCAGATTAAGCAAAATGAATTCATGCAGATCCAAAAAATGCAAGATAGTCTGGCATTATTAGATTGCAACACGCAATTGGCCTACTTAAGAAATAACAATCACAACAGAGTTATTCTAAAAGGCACAGAAAAATTCCCTCAAGCCATTGCAATGATCTATTATGACAAAACCACCCAAAGAATTCTCCTAGATGTGGTAGATCTTCCCAAACATTCCATAGAAAAACAGTATCAATTGTGGGCTATTGTTGATGGCAAACCGGTAGATCTGGGTGTGCTCGACTTAGATCAAACTGGTCAGCTTAAAGAAATTAAATTTGTTGATAAAGCGCAAGCATTTGCTATAACTCTTGAACCTAAAGGTGGATTGGCATCACCAACAATGGATCAGATGTATGTGATTGGCACAATTTAAATAAATAGAAGCATTCTATTTAATCACATTTATTAAATTTGACTACAAAAGATGAGAATTCATTTTAACAAAATTGCTATATTTATTCTACTCGCAAATGTGGGTATTCTATTTTCTCAAACTGAAGAATTGGGAAAAGTTAATTGGGGAAGAGATTTGGAGATAGCCAAAATAGAAAGCAAAAAAAGTAATAAGGATATTCTAATCTTATTTCAGGAAATTCCGGGCTGTAGCACCTGTAAGAATTATGGCAATCACGTATTAAGTCATCCACTTTTAACAGAAGCAATTGAAGACAACTTTATTCCTGTTGTTATCCACAACAACAAATCAGGAATAGATAAAGAAGTTTTAAATTTTTTTAATGAGCCTGCATGGAACAATCCTGTTGTAAGAATTGTAGACTACAATTTAAAAGATGTTGGCGAAAGACTGAGTGGAAACTACACTCGACTTGGACTCTTATCTAGAATTAACTCAGCATTGCTTAAGAAAAATCTTACCCTTCCCAAATATTTAAAATTACTTGAAGAAGAATTTATTGCAGAATCTGTAGGTATCAAAACTGCCTACGTTGGAATGTATTGTTTCTGGAGTGGGGAGAAATGTTATGCTCAAGCTAAAGGCGTAGTAGCTACAAAAGCCGGATATATGAATGGATCTGAAGTGGTGCAAATTGCTTACAATCCCAACGCAACTACTTTGGAGAAAATATTAGAACACGGCGAGAAAATGCAATGTGCGGATAAGATTTTTAAGGAAGCTTCCTTACCTGAAGTTAAAACAAAAATTTCTCAGAAAGCTCAAGGACAATTTAGAGTTGATAAAGAAAGTAAATATTATATCTATAATTCAAATTATAAATTTCTTCCAATGACAGAATTGCAAGCTTCAAAAATAAATTTGGCATTGGCAGAAAATAAATCTGTGGATGAATTTTTATCACCAAGACAAATTGTACTTTATAATAAAATAAATAGTTCCAATAAAAAATTTGACAACCTAATTGGAAGACCAATTGAAGAAGTTTGGTACAAGATGTAATTACAATTTTTATGCAACTATGTTCATTCAATACGCTTGCATTTCAAAGGAAATAATGAATTGTAAAAAGGCTATATACCAGCAATTCACGGCTTGATTATTTTAATTTTCTAAAAACCTTAGCTTAATTACCTTTGTTCCCTTATTATACGAATATGGGATGGATAGTTAACTTTCTTTTTAAATCCTCGATAGGGCAAAAGCTAATAATGAGTCTTACAGGGCTTTTTATGATTCTGTTCCTAGTTATACATTTATTGGGCAATCTCCAAATAATGGCAAGTGATGATGGTCAAGCCTTCAATGTATATGCCTATTTCATGACCCATAACCCACTAATCAAATTAGTCTCTTATATACTGTATATCAGTATTTTATTGCATACTATTCAAGGTTTATACCTATACTTTTACAACAGAAAAGCCAAAGGAAAGGGCTATACGGTGAGTGCTCATTCAGGAACAAGTATATTCTCAAAATATATGGCGCATCTTGGAACAATCATTTTCATATTTATATTAATCCATTTATGGCAATTTTGGCTAAAAATGAAAATGGGTGAACTTCCAATGGTCAATTACGAAGGCTACGATCACCCATTTGCCAACTTATATTTGCCTGTAGTAGAAGAATTTAAGGAGATTGGAGATGTCGTATTTTATACTGCAAGTATGTTTGTAATTTCGTTCCATCTATGGCATGGATTTCAATCTGCATTTCAATCCATTGGATTAAATCATAAGAGATATACCCCTATTATTCGTTTTATTGGGATCTTGTATTCTATTCTGATTCCTCTTGGATTTGCCATAATTCCAATTTTTATTTATCTATACCATTAAGACTGAAGTTATTTTATGAGTATTAATTCTAATATACCGGAAGGTCCCTTAAAGCAGAAATGGACTGATTATAAATCAAAAGTTGCTCTTGTTTCACCCGCAAATAAACGACGAATAGATATTATCGTTGTTGGAAGTGGGTTGGCTGGTGCAGCAGCAGCTGCCAGTCTAGGGGAATTGGGATATAATGTCCAGTGCTTTACCTTTCATGACAGCCCAAGAAGAGCACACAGTATTGCTGCTCAGGGTGGTATCAATGCAGCAAAGAACTATCAAAACGACGGCGACAGTGTTTGGAGGCTATTTTATGATACGATAAAAGGAGGAGACTATAGAGCAAGAGAGGCGAATGTATATCGACTTGCAGAGGTATCCTCAAGTATAATTGACCAGGCTGTTGCACAAGGGGTGCCATTTGCCAGAGAATATGGTGGTTTATTAGAAAACAGGTCTTTTGGTGGTGTTCAAGTGAGCCGAACTTTCTATGCAAGGGGACAGACCGGACAACAACTTCTAATTGGAGCTTATCAGTCTTTAAGTCGACAGATTGCCCTTGGAAATGTGAAAATGTACAATCGACATGAGATGTTAGATGTTGTGTTAGTGGATGGAAAGGCAAGAGGTATAATTGCAAGGAATCTAATAACTGGGAAGCTCGAAAGATTTGGAGCGCATGCTGTAGTTCTTGGAACAGGTGGATATGGTAATGTATTCTATCTATCGACCAATGCTATGGGTTGTAATGTAACCGCAGCTTGGAAGGCAGTTAAAAAAGGAGCTTTGATGGCAAATCCTTGCTACACACAGATACATCCTACCTGTATTCCGGTTTCCGGAGATTATCAGTCGAAGTTAACTCTGATGTCAGAATCGTTGAGAAATGACGGAAGACTTTGGGTGCCTTTAAATAAAGAAGACGCAATTGCAATTCAAAAAGGTAAGAAAAAAGGTTCTGACATACCACAAGAAGACAGAGATTACTTTTTAGAAAGGAGATATCCTGCATTCGGTAATTTGGTTCCCAGAGACGTAGCTTCTCGCGCTGCTAAAGTAGAATGTGATAAAGGCCATGGAGTAAGTCCAACAGGCTTGGCGGTTTATCTGGACTTCAATGATGCCATTAAAAGATACGGAAAATCAAAAGCCAATCAGCTTGGCTCACACAATCCAGATGAGGCAACAATAATTAAATTAGGCAACGAAATTGTCGCAGAGAAATATGGCAATCTCTTTGAGATGTACGAAAAAATTAGTGGAGAAAATCCCTACGAACAACCGATGAAAATTTATCCTGCAGTACACTATACTATGGGTGGTTTGTGGGTTGATTATAATTTGGAAACCAATATACCGGGACTGTTTGCAACAGGTGAATGCAATTTTTCTGATCATGGTGCCAATCGTTTAGGTGCTTCAGCATTAATGCAAGGGCTAGCAGATGGATATTTCGTACTTCCATATACAATTGGAAACTTCTTATCCAAAGAAATTCAAACTCCGAAAATTGACACCAATCAAGCTGCATTTATTCAGGCTGAAGAAAACGTTCAATCAAATATCGAAAAAATACTTTCTATAAAAGGAAACCAAACCGTTGAATCACTGCATAAAAAACTCGGAAAAGTGATGTGGGATTATTGTGGTATGTCACGAAGCGAAGAAGGCCTTAAAGCTGCTCGTATAATGGTACAGGAAATTCGAAAAGAATTTTGGTCTGATGTATACGTTCCGGGAACTGCAAATGAATTCAACCCAGAATTGGAAAAAGCAATTCGTGTAGCAGACTTTATTGATCTCGGAGAACTCATGATTGTTGATGCACTGAATCGCAACGAATCCTGTGGTGGACATTTCAGAGAAGAGTATCAGACAGAAGAAGGAGAAACTTTAAGAGACGATGTAAACTATTCTTATGTTGCTGCATGGGATTGGAAAGATGTTGCTCAAGAACCAAATTTAATTAAAGAAGATCTGAAATACGA
Organism: Saprospiraceae bacterium; assembly: GCA_040006775.1. Classification (GTDB taxonomy): domain Bacteria; phylum Bacteroidota; class Bacteroidia; order Chitinophagales; family Saprospiraceae; genus Vicinibacter. Next base: position 14,398 of record JBDTWI010000019.1, on the reverse strand, counting down.
AGAAGTTAAAATTGCTTCACGATCTTATAAATAAAAAATAGCGAATGCAACTGTCATAGTGTTAGCAGATATTCTAAAACAAAATGAATTTGACTTTCTAAATAAAATTTATCAAGTAATTTATTTTTTTGAATTTTGTAAACAAACCCCATTCAAAAGAAAAATATTTATAAAAGTAATAGAAAAACTGAGATTAGAATTTATCTTTCAATAAGCTGTCATCCGTCGCCAAATAGAAAATAATCAACTGTGTCCGACAAAAAAGAAGACCTAAATTTCAATGCAGATCAAATAGAGCAGTGCATCCAACTGTTAAAGTATTATTGTGAGCACGGTGATCAATTGGGAAATATAAATGAAGATCAATTAATAGAATTAAATAAGGTTGCAGGAATTTTCTCAAGACCAGATCGCGGTGAAAGAAAAAAACGCAATAAGGGTTTGCGAAAATTGCAAGCTGAACATATTCAAGCTCAAGATAAACAAGCGAGAGAATCAGCTGGAATAAGAAAGGCGAGATTGGATTCAGTATTTGTTGCACCAAAGCAAATTGAACTTCAAACGGATCATCTCACTACCGAAAAGAAATTTCTTAATTCTCCTAGAAACTGTTATATCTGTAAAGCTGAATATACAGAAATACATCATTTTTATGATACCATGTGTGTTGAGTGCGGTGATTTCAATTATGCCAAACGATTTCAACATTGTGATTTAACCGGACAGATTGCAATAATTACAGGATCTAGGCTTAAAATTGGTTATCACACCACTTTGAAATTGTTGAGATCCGGTGCTACAGTTATTGCAACAACAAGATTTCCAAATGATTCGGCAATTCGTTTTTCTAAAGAGTCAGATTATTCAGATTGGAAAGATAGATTGAATATTTATGGATTGGATTTGAGACATATCCCAAGTGTAGAATTGTTTTGTTCGCATGTGTTGAATTATTATCCAAGATTAGATATACTCATTAACAATGCAGCTCAGACTGTGCGAAGGCCACCTGGATTTTTTCAATACTTAATGGATGTAGAAAACCTTTCAATGAATCAACTTCCTCGAGAAGTTCAAGGGACACTAGATCATTATAATGAAGTAGTTAAACAAATTAGAAATATCAGCAGTGAAAATTTTGACAATCAGAATCTACCTGTCTCTTGGGAAATAAAAACATCGGGATTGGGAATCATCGCATCAGCTGCACTATCACAAATTCCATACAAAATCGACAACAATCTAGAAACGAAAGAAATATTTCCGGTCGGACAATTTGATGCAGATTTGCAACAAGTTGATTTGCGGAAAACAAATAGCTGGCGTCTTAAATTAGGTGAAATTGAAACTCCTGAAATGATAGAAGTACAATTGGTGAATGCAATAGCACCATTTGTATTAAACAATTATCTGGTCAAATTAATGAAAAAAGATTATACTGGATGTAAGCATATTGTCAATGTAACTGCAATGGAAGGCAAGTTTTATAGATTCACAAAAGCATCTCGTCATCCGCATACCAATATGGCAAAGGCCGCATTGAATATGATGACGCATACCGCGGCAGCTGAATTATCAGAGTACGGAATTTTCATGAATGCCGTAGATACAGGATGGGTCACGGATGAGGATCCATTTGAATTGGCAAAATTTAAATCAGAAGTACACGACTTTCAACCTCCATTAGATATTGTAGATGGAGCAGCAAGAGTTTGCGACCCGTTTATTGATGGAATACTTACAGGACAACATTGGTGTGGAAAGTTTCTTAAAGATTATAAACCTATTGATTGGTAGAATTGAATTCTACAATTGAGTACTAAAGCTATTAAAAGAAGAGTTGTATGAACATTATTTATTTGTTTAAACTCGGTATAGTCTGAATATTATATGGATTTTATTATTCCTAATTTTTACCTTTGCAGAAAATAAGCTGTTTTGAAGCGACAATTAATAAAACACCTTCTGAGCTCAGAGCCAAAAGCTCAGGAAGTATTGGTGAAAGGTTGGGTAAGAAATTTTCGAAGTAATCGATTCATTGCATTAAATGATGGTTCAACAATAAATAATGTACAACTCGTTCTTGATTTAGAGAATACTTCTGAGGAGCTGTTGAAGAAGATTAGTGTGGGTGCATGTATAAGTGCTGTAGGTAAATTAAATCCATCTTTAGGAGGAGGTCAGGCTTCAGAAATAAATGTAGAAATATTGGAAATTCTTGGAGAAGCAGACCCATCTGTTTATCCTTTACAACCTAAAAAACACAGTCTGGAATTCTTGAGAGAAATTGCGCATCTCAGATTTCGTACGAATACTTTTAGCGCCATCTTTAGAATCAGACATAGTGCTGCATTTGCTATTCATCAATATTTTCATGAGAACGGATTCTATTATTTACACTCACCGGTAATTACTGCTTCAGATGCAGAAGGTGCAGGAGAAATGTTTAAAGTAACTACGCTCGATATTGACAAACCAGCACGAAATGAGCAAGGTGAAATTGATTTTAAAAAGGACTTCTTCAATCGCGCTGCCAATCTTACCGTTTCCGGTCAACTTGAAGCTGAATTAGCTGCAATGGCACTGTCTCAGGTCTATACTTTTGGACCAACTTTTCGTGCAGAAAATTCAAACACACCAAGACACCTTGCAGAATTCTGGATGATTGAACCAGAAGTTGCGTTCAACGATTTGCACGACAACATGGATCTTGCAGAAAGCATGTTGAAATATGTAATCCAATACGTAATTGACAATTGTGCAGATGATTTGAAATTCTTGAATGAACGCGAACAAGAAGAACAAAAACAAAAACCACAACTAGAGAGAAACGAAATGAGTCTGTTGGAAAAACTTCAATTCTGTCTCGAGCATTCTTTTGAAAGAATAAGTTATACCGAAGCCATTGACATTCTAAAAAATTCAAATCCAAATAAAAAAGGCAAGTTTCAATTTCCTATTGAAAAATGGGGAACAGATCTTCAATCAGAACACGAAAGATATCTGGTAGAGAAACATTTCAAAAAACCAGTAATTTTATATAATTATCCGAAAGAAATTAAGGCCTTCTACATGCGACAGAACGAAGACCAAACTACAGTAGCTGCGATGGATATTCTATTTCCCGGAATTGGCGAAATAATTGGAGGTTCTCAACGTGAAGAGCGATTAGAACTTTTGGAAAAGCGGATGAATGAAATGCATATTCCAACAAAAGAAATGTATTGGTATCTAGATACAAGAAGATTTGGAACCTGCCCTCACGCCGGATTCGGTTTAGGATTTGAACGATTGATTTTATTTATTACAGGAATGACTAACATTCGAGATGTTATACCATTCCCAAGATTTCCCGGAAACGCAGAATTTTAATTGCAATAATAACTAATAACACCAACTAAATGGAAATGAAAAATTTAAACTGGATACTACACGCTATAGCCTTAGTGGCAATAGTTTATTTGTTTTCTCAGAATATGAACTTAAAAAAATCTCTAGTGCCTGTAACAACAGAAACTAAGATGGAAGCTGCAAGTACAGGTACTTCACGAATTGCTTACTTTGTATCGGATACCTTGTTGAGTCAATTGGGATTCTTCAAAAAAAGTGAAGAAGAATTTAAAAAGAAACAAGAAAGAGCAACAGGAGAACTTCGCGCTAAAGAAAGTAGTTTTCAAAAAGAAATACAGGCCTTGCAATCCAACGCACAAAATTTAACAAGAAACGAGTTGGAATCAGGACAGAAAAGATTGGCTAAGTTAGAACAGGATCTTATGGAACGAAAGGAAACCCTTTCTCAGCAATTCGCAGAAGAAACCGCAGATTTCAATGAGAAATTACATCAGAAAGTGATCAGCTATCTTAAAGAAATTAATGCAGACCATAAGTACAGTTATGTATTTTCTGTTGCCCGTGACGGAAATATCTTCTATGCAGATTCCGCTTATGACATCACAGCAAGTATGGTGAAAGATTTAAATGAGAAGTACAGTAAGTAGCGATTTAACATTGTTAGATTGCGAAATTATTTACTATTGTTTAGAAAAATAAATGCTTTTTCTAGGCAAAAAAAAACCGGAGAACTCTTTAGGGTGCTCCGGTCAGTAGTAGGTAAATCAAAATTATATAGGCAAACGTTTTTGCCTTCTGTATTAATTTTTTCTAGAATATTTTTAGAATTGTTATTTCAATTCTGTTGTTAATTAATTGCCCCTCCATAGTTTTGTTATCAGCGACAGGATATTTGCTTCCAAAGCCTTTGCCGACAATTCTATCAGGGCTTACACCGGCACTCACAATCTCTTTTTTAATGAAATTGAATCTGTCCTGAGATAATTTTTCAAGTTTGTCAGGATTGCCATTGTTGTCGGTATAGATGTCCATCTTAATTTTCATATTCGGAAAGAGGATCATAATCTTCGAAAGATCATCAATCTCTGTCCTTGATTTTGGATTTAATTCCGCAGAATTATCCATCCATCGCAATTCAATGAACTTAAATACTTCTCCGTAATCATAAATTCCTTCTCTTATGAAAGAGCTTATTTGATCACCAATGTTGCCTTCAACCATTTTTGGTTCATTCAGCTGTTCCAATGCTTTTTTAGTCTCTGCACTTAAACTGTGCTTAGCTAAATAAGAACTGTCAATAATTAACTGCGGAGCACTTGCTTTTTGTTCGCCGGAGGACTTTTCCTTACATTGAACGTTTAATAGGAATAAGCTCAAACCGAATACTCCTAGAATTATTTTTCTTGAATTCATTGTGTAACGAAAAAAATTTAACGCCGCAAACATATAAATAGTAACGTTTAGACTTAGAATAATGTTAGGTTTATTTATCATAATTAACAAAAATTTAAAATATAAAGAAGTAAAATAAGAATTTACGAAATAAAATTTAATATAAATTTAATACATGATTAATTATTTTAATGTATAAAGTTCTACATTTCAATAATAATGGTAAAAATAACTCAAGATCTAACCAATTTAAAGCGAATAGCATAATTTCCTCTGTAGATTAAGACTGAATCCATTAGCAATCAGTTGCCTGAACTCTTCATTAACCCCAATCTTTTATTAGAAATAAATAAAATTGGCTTAATTTGTTGATTAGTCTTATGAAGAACAAAATCTCAAATAATGTAGCCACCCTATTTGATCAGGAACTCACATTTTCTGAGCGATTTTTGATTTTAAATGAAAAAATTAATGAGCTCATTTGCTCTTTGGATGGTTCCAAGGATAGCATTTATTTTAGTCAGAAAGACAGAATCCACAAACTCTATAAAGCCCAAGCAATTACTTCAGGACTCTATCAGCGGTTATACAATTTTCTGCATAAATCAGAATTTGAAAATGAAAGTTCAAAAGAACACAACCTTGAAAAGCTTTATCCTCTTGGACTATCTGTCTTAACGGCTTTATTTCAATCTTCTGCTGATCATTCTTTTCCTCCCGAACTTATAAATTATGTTGAGGAAGAAAGCCTTATCGTTGAAGAAGCACAAATTAGATACTGGCCTGAAGCAAGAGCAAATCTTCTCTCCCTTTCTGATGAATTTCTGGAATTGTCCATCATTGAAGACGAATTAGAAATCATTAAAATTAAGTCTAAAAATATTGAGCCTCTTTTTTTAACACAGTTAGAAAAAGCAGTAAAAATAAACAGCGCCGTTATTCCACTATATCTGCATGAATTGAGTTTCAATAACAACGAATGGAATTTTGGAATTCTGGTATTGTATCCCGATTATCTCATTGACGTAACCGCTGTTGCAGAATGTTATGATGCTCAAAATAATTCAGTACTTAGGCAATTTATTAATTTGTTTTCTGATCGACTGCTCACCAAATCCATGCTTGTTGGTACTGCTGTCAATGAGTTCTTGGATGAATTAATTCTTGATCCTGAAAGTCAATATAAGGACTTACTTAAAAAAGTATTCTACAAGTATGCATTGGGAATAACGGCTTTAAATGAACAAGATTCAAGAGATTTTTTTAATCAAACTGAAAAGCATTTTCATAATCTTCAACAAGTTGTAAATAATCATTTTGAAAATAAGATACACAACTTAAAAGATTGTCTCTTAGAACCAAGTTTTTATTCTGTAAAATATGGAATTCAGGGAAGACTGGACGTACTTGTTGCTAACTCAAAGACCGATAAAATAATAATAGAGTTAAAAAGTGGATCTCCATACAATCCCAATACAGAAGGAATTAGTCCATCACACCAGGCGCAAGCCTGTTTATACAATATGTTGTTAGAATCTGTTTATGGCAAGTTTTCAAATAATGAATCGTATATTCTTTATTCCATACTCGACAAAAACAATCTTCGCAGATCATTAGACCAGCAATCTCTTCGCAGAAAATTAATTGAATTAAGAAATTCCATCTTACTCATTCATATTCATTTGGTTTACACATCTCCCGCAGAAAAGACCATGTTTGATTTTATTCAGCCAAGTCTATTTGAGAAAACAAATAATTTTACAAGAAGAGATGCATCTAAATGGTTGACCACTTATCAAAATCTAGAGGAGATTGAAAAAAATTATCTAAAACAATTTTCATATTTTATTGCAAGAGAACAATTGATTTCTAAATGTGGTCTTTATGGTCAGAATCAAACTCAAGGTCTCGCATCTTTATGGCTATTGACAAATGCAGAAAAAGAAATCCAATATTCAATACTTTCAAATCTTGTCATTCAGGAAGTTCAACAAAGCAAACATGATACACCAATTATTATTTTAAAAAATACCGGCGCAGTAAATTATATCTCTCAATTTAGGATAGGGGATACCTTAATACTTTATCCGCAAACTGAAGATGGAAAAGGCATGTTGCAAAGTCTTGTATTTAAGTGTACAATGATTCTCATTGAAGGAAATATCTACCAGGTTAGACTGAGAGGAAGACAATTTGAAACTGAAGAAAAATTTAAAAATATTAGTTGGTGTCTGGAGAACGACAGTATGGACAAACCTTTTCTGTATCAGTTTTCTAACTTATTTGAATTTGCACAGGCAACACCGGAGTATCGTAAAAAAATATTAGGACTGAATCCTCCGACTCCTCCTTTAACAGCTACTCTAGAAGAAGCGGACAATAACGAAGCTTTGATCAAAAGGATGATTGAAGCCAGAGATTATTTTTTGTTATGGGGTCCACCAGGATCTGGAAAAACAAGCATTATAATAAGCAAGCTTATTGAAAAATTGCATTCAGAAACGAATCAGAACATTCTCCTACTCGCTTACACCAATAGAGCAGTAGATGAGATTTGTGAAGTTTTGGAATCATTATCCTTTAATTTAAAGTATATAAGAGTTGGCTCCAGATATGGAACTAAACCAGCTTTTCACTCAAAATTATTTGATCAACAGGTTGCTAGTATAAATTCAAGAAAAGAATTAAAGAATTTATTGTCAGAGACAAGAATATTCACCGCAACAATTGCAAGTATTCAAGGAAAGAGAGAATTGTTTAAATTAAAACAATTTGATTTATTGATTATCGATGAAGCATCACAAATTCTGGAACCAAATCTTATTGGAATGTTATCTCGATTTGAAAAATTTATTCTCATAGGAGACCATTTGCAACTACCGGCAGTCAGTGCACAAACAGATGAAACCTGCGTTATAAACCATGAAGATTTAAATAAGATCGGATTTGAAAAATTGAATGAATCCTTGTTTGAGAGGCTCTTCAGACAATGCAAATCCAATGACTGGAATTATGCCTTCGATATGTTGAAGAAGCAGGGAAGAATGCATCGCGAATTAATGAGCTTTCCATCACATTATTTTTATGAAGGACAACTGGACTTGATGGATGTGGGACTTAAGGATAGACAGAATATTTCCTTGGTTGAAAAATTTGTACATGCGGATTCGGATTCTTTAACGCAATGTTTAAAAACAAACAGATCGATTTTTATTTCTTGTAATAATACTGAAAACATAGCGACTTCAAAGAGCAATGTTGAGGAAGCAGAATTGGTAGTCCAAGTTCTTCAACGTATGTATAAGTTGTATAAGGATAACAATTTGGAATGGAATTGGAACAGTTGTGGAATCATTACACCATTCAGGGTTCAGATTTCTACAATAATTTCAAAAATTGCCGAAGCTGATTTATCACATATTCCAGTTACTATTGATACTGTGGAAAGATATCAAGGTAGTGCCAGAGATATTATTATAATTTCTTCCTGTGTTAAAAGCAAAACACAATTGGAACAAATTAGCTCGATAAATAACAATGGAATTGACAGAAAACTCAATGTCGCTTTAACCAGAGCTAGAGAACAAATCATTCTGATTGGAAATTATCGCATTCTCAAAAATTCAGAAGTTTATTCCAATTTGATAAAAGCGTATTATAATTTTGAATCAGAATAAAGGAAAAAGAATTCTTTTATCGAAGACCTAAAATTTTATGGTTCTGAAGACTGAGCCGCCATTGTGGATGATCTAAGCAATATCGAATGGCCAATTGAATATTTTCTTGCAAATTCGGTCCGTCCATTGGTTGAATAAAAAAATACTTAAAGGATAAGTGTTCAAATTGTTCCGGAGAAATTTTTTCCTGAGGGAAAACAAATTTCAATTCATCTCCTTTTTCCATCTTAATGTTGTCATTTGTTTTAGGACTCATACAGATCCAATCGATTCCATCAACTGCTTCAATTGAACCATTAGTTTCAACAGCAACTTCAAAATTCGCTTTGTGCAATTCAGCAATGAGTTCATTATCCAATTGAAGCAAAGGTTCACCGCCGGTGCAAACTACATATGGTTTTCCCATTGAAAGGTCCGGCCAAAGATCAGCAATAACTTTTACCAATTCAGACGCAGATTTGTATTTACCTCCAAAGGTTCCGTCAGTGCCAACAAACTCAGTATCACAGAAATTGCAAATCGCATTTGCTCTGTCCTCTTCTCTTCCGGTCCAGAAATTACATCCTGCAAAACGAAGAAATACAGAAGGTCTTCCTGACTGTCTGCCCTCACCTTGAAGTGAATAAAAAATTTCTTTAATTGAATAGGTTTTCATCTTGCTATTGAATGGGAACATCAATGCTGTTGAATTCATCCCAATTGGATATTATAAAATCAGCATGATTGCTTGTACTAAAGTTCGTGTGAGTCGATTGAAGTAGAACAGAAACAATACCTCTTGATTTTGCAGCGATCATATCACTTTCACTGTCACCTACAAATACTGCATTAGAAAAACTACAATCCGAAAACTCTGTTTTAATCTGATCCAACATTCCCGCTTTGGGTTTTCGGCAATCACAATTTGAACTTAGTAAATGAGGGCAGTAAACAATTTTAGTTATAAATCCACCGTGTTTTACAATTTCATTTTGCATCCCTTCATGAATTTTATTTAATTCTTGAATTGAAATAATTTCTTTACCAATGACCTGTTGATTGGTAACAACAAAGACATAATCAAACTGGCCAAAAATACGGGAAATATTTTTTATAAAATCTTCTCTGAATACGAATTCATTCCAATGCTTTACGTAATCATTTGGAATTTGTATATTAATAACGCCGTCTCTATCTAAAAAAAGACTTTTTTTATGTTTTAATTTATCTAAATGAGGCAAAGTTTTTTGCGCCAGTTCATAATCTTCCGGCACACCGATGTCCAGAAAAAAAACATCCTGAACCTGTCCAAAAAATGAATCTGTACTCACTCTTTTTTCCAAAACTTCTTTCTCAAAAGAAAATACATTCGGTAACTGAAGTCCCAGTAAGTAAGCTTTATTAATTAAATAAGTTCCACCATTGATTAATCCGTAGTCCAGTGATTTTTTTTCTTGAAACTGTAGTATTCTGCTGTCTACATCAAGTTCGACCGTTCCGTAACGACTGGGATGATGTTGTGGTTTGATGGCGATACTCAGATTGGAATGAGTGGTATTGTGAAATTTTTCCAGAGCATTCATTTGAATTGGAAAATAGGTGTCTGCATTACATAGGAAAAAGTTCTCCGACTCAATGCTGTCAATGGTATTCAGTATTGCACCACCGGTACCTAAAGGACTTTCTTCAATACAGTAAGTGGCATGAAGATTTGGATAATTGGAATGTATAAATTCAATTATCTGCTCATGTTGATAGCCAAGAGAAAAAATAAAATGATCGACGCGTTGATCAATAAGATAGCGAATGAGATAGTCGAGAAATGGAATTTGCACTATCGGTGCAAGTGATTTCGGAAGTCCGGGAATGAGATGTGAGAGTCTTGTTCCAAATCCACCGGATAATATGACGCATTCTCTCAATTCAGAAATCCTTAAATTTTAAAATAACCTTCTTCAACCAACTGACAGATAATATGTCCAATCAGAATATGTGTTTCCTGAATTCTCGGTGTATCATCGCTCTCAGTAGGAATCCAGATCTGTGAAAGATCTTTCATCAAACCACCTTTTTTTCCAGTTAGGCTAATGGTGCAAATTTTTAATTTATTTGCAGCTTCAAAAGCCTGAACAATATTTTTAGAATTGCCTGAAGTACTGAGTCCAAAGAGGACGTCCTCTTGCTTTCCAACACCTTCAATCATTCTTGAATACACATGATCATAACCATAATCATTGGCAACTGCAGTAAGATAAGAAGTATTGGCGTGCAAAGCTTCTGCTGCAAGTGCAGGTCTGTCTGTATAGAATCTACCTGATAATTCTGCTGAAAGATGCTGAGCATCGGCCGCTGAGCCTCCATTTCCACAAAAATAAATTCTTCCGCCGTGTTGTAAAGAATAAATTATTTTGTTTGCCGCATCAGATATTTTATTGAGCTTATCTGCATTATTTTTTAATTCTTCTTTTACGATTATTGAAGAATTGATGATTTCAATTATTGATTTCATTAATTTATACTTTTCCAACTTCTCGCACCCTGCGGAGTAAATTGGTAGTTACGAAAATCACCACCGTAATTTTTTAGACTATCGATGACTTTATATTTGGTTGTTCCGGGACAATAGAAAAACATGAAACCTCCACCTCCGGCGCCACTAATTTTTCCACCACTTGCACCTGCTTTTTTTGCAGTATCATAGATTTCATCCAATACTGAATTGGAAATATTCTGCGCTATTTTTTTCTTTTGTTCAAATCCAAAATCCAAAATTTCACCTATTTCATTTATCTTACCTTTAAGCAAAGCTTCTTTCATCATTCTGCTCTGTTCTTTAAGTTGATCCATCGCTTCAATAGAATCTAAATTATTTGAACTCACATTTTTTTGTTGCTCTTTAATTATTTCAGAAGAGGAACGATTGGTAGAAGTGAAAAAAAGTAATATATTATTTTCTAATTCATTTATATATTCAGACTTAATGCGCAATGGATTTACAATTACCTTATCGTCTTTGTAAAATTCCATAAAATTTACACCACCAAATGTAGCAGCATATTGATCCTGTCTTCCTCCGGCAAGGCCAAGATCAATTCTTTCAATTTCGTAGGCCTTGTGTGCAAGATCATAATCTCCGAAAGGGAGGTTAAGCATCTCAGAAAACGCTTTAAGTAAGGAAACCATTAAGGTTGAAGAAGTTCCTAAACCGCTTCCCGCTGGAACATCCATTGAAGTGCTCAATTTTAATCCCTGTTGTCCAATGCTTCCTTCACGAAATAAATAATTGTATAATCCTGCTTGTAAATCCAGGCCTTTAGAAAGTGGAGCAAGTTGACCAAGTTCAAATTCTAAATACTTATTTTGGTCAATAGAATGGAATATAACTTTTGGTTCTGCAATAGTTTCAATGCTTGTATGGGCATATAGGGAGATGGTAACATTCAGTATTGCTCCACCAAAAAGATCACAATAAGGACTAACATCTGTCCCACCACCTGCAAGTCCAAGTCTAAAGGGTGCTTTACTTCTCCAGATCATGGCACAAACTTACAATACTAGACACTAAGCTAGACCAGCTAAGCTTCTTTTTTTCTTCCTTGATTTCTTCAACAAATTTATCCTGATCCAGGGTAAAAAATTCAAGAATCGAAGCAGTGATCGATTCGGATTGAGGTTCACAGACCAATCCCACTTTATGGTCCGGCACCAAAATTGGAAGCGCTCCTACATTGGTAACAATCATCGGCACTTCAAAATGATAGGCAAGAGGAGTTACGCCGCTTTGAGTGGCATTCCTATAAGGTTGCACAACAACATCGGCAACGGACAAGTAATACTTGACTTCGTTGTCGGAAATGAAATGGGTGTGCCAATAGATTTTTGAATTTAGATGTTTTTTTTCAATGATTTCAAGATAGGGTTTATCGTCTTCATAAAATTCTCCTGCAACCAGTAATTTGATATTGCTTGCAAATAATTTTTCATCACTAAAAGCTTCCAGAAGCAAATCCAATCCTTTGTATTTTCTTATAAAGCCAAAAAAGAGACAAATAGATTCATTTGCTTTTATTCCCAGTCTTTCACGTGCTTCTAATTTTTCTAACCTCAAACCAAAATTATCATAAAGTGGATGTGCAACTACTTTTGCCTTCACATCCGGTAAAAACATTTTTAAATCTTCAAGCACCTTGTCACTCATCGTAATAAATGCATCGGGTACAGATAAAAATATTTTTGTAAGAAATTGGTCTCCGAATCTTTTTTCGTGAGGTAAGACATTGTCAGCAATACAGACAATCTGTGTGTGTGCGTTCTTTTTTACTTTTTTCAAAATGGTACTCAGACATGGAGCCATAAATGGCAACCAATATCTAACAATAACTAAATCCGGTTTGCGATTTTTTATTTCATTTCCAATTTTAATCCAATTTAAAGGATTGATGGAATTAATTGAAACCTTTATGTCAAGCTCAGCTGGTGCAGGCTCATCTGAATATTGTGTAGTGCCGGGAAATAAAAAAGAAGGATACTGTAATGAAAAAGTATAAATAGTAGTTCTCCAATTCTGATTAGTAAATTCTCTTGCTAATCTTTCATCAAAAGAAGCCAATCCACCTCGTAATGGATGCGCAGGACCAATAATTACAACAGACTTCATCTATACCTGGACTAATCTAAACTTTCAGCAATTAAGTAATTGTTTCTTTCAGGCGCATTCCTGGATATAAGCTCAGCAATAAACCCTGTTAGAAACATTTGAGATCCAATTATCATTAGTACCAATGAGATATAGAATGCAGGTCGATCAGTCATGCCAAAAATACCATATGCATATTTTGTAAAAATCAAATACAGAATAAAACAAAAACCCATAAAGAAAAAGAATAAACCCAATGAACCAAAAAAGTGCATGGGTCTCTTTCCAAATTTTCCAATAAACATTATGGTTGCCAGATCGAGGAAGCCATTAAAAAATCTACTTAGACCGAATTTGGAGTATCCGTATTTTCGGGCGCGGTGTTGAACAACTTTTTCACCAATTCTGCCAAACCCTGCCCACTTAGCAATAACCGGGATATATCTATGCATTTCACCATAGACTTCAATACTCCTAACTACATCATTGCGATAAGCTTTTAGACCACAATTCATATCATGAAGTGAAATTCCAGTCATCCATCTTGTTACTCCATTATACAATTTAGACGGAATATTTTTTGTGATAGCATTGTCGTATCTTTTCTTTTTCCAACCTGATACAAGATCAAATGTCTCTTCTTTGATCATTCTATACAACTCAGGAATTTCTTCAGGACTATCCTGTAAATCGGAATCCATGGTTATTACAACTTCTCCTCGACAAGCATGAAAAGCAGAATTCAGGGCTGCAGACTTACCATAATTTCTTCTGAAGCGAATTCCTTTGACGTGCAACGGATATTGCTCCTTCATTTTCTTTATGATCTCCCAGGTTGCATCTGTACTCCCATCATCGACAAACCATATATCATAGCTCAGTCCTGCAGGTTCCAAGGTATTTTTAATCCATTCGACTAATTCCGGAATTGATTCTTCCTCATTATACGCTGGAATTACTATAGATATATTGTTTCTGTGCATACGAAAAGCAAAGATAATACAATTAATATATTAAACTATTTTATTATATATAAGTTAACTCAAGTTTAGCATAAAACATTGTCAAAAAGGATAAGTCAAAAAGGAATAAAATTCAAGGAGAATTTGGGTTTATTATCTCATGATACTAATTGTCAGTAAATTGTAGTCTATAAACAAATTAAAGAACCATCTTACAAGCCAAAGACACAAGAGTATTTTCAAAAAAAGTTATTTTATGCAATTTGGAAATAAATTTAGCCCTGAATGGGGCGTAATTACAAAAGCAGGGTAAAGCCCTGCTTATAAAATATGTAAAATAATAAAGCCCTGAAAGGCATACGCGTCAACTTAAGGAAGTCAGAAGTTCATATAAAGATGCT
>JBDTWI010000018.1:0-71588 GCA_040006775.1 Saprospiraceae bacterium | reverse complement strand
AAAGCTAAATCACCTCACTATTGATGTCAAGTGGTACTTAGTTGTACGGATACGATTTATTTAAACAATTCCCATTTTAATTTAACATCTAACATTCTTTGAAATACAAGCTTTTTACAGCCACACTTAATTTCATCAATACACTCTCTAATAGCTGAGATATCCTCATTACCTTTTAATATATAATTAATAATTCTGTAGAAGTAGAAAGTAGATTTATTTTTCACAAAATCACAATATATTTCTTATTTTATGTATTATTTAATTAATTCAATAATCATATCAACAGCTTTTTTTCTATTTTTATTTTTTACTTTTTTTCTCATCATTGAAAGATTTTTTTCCTTTTTGCAGCAAGAGAAAAATTTCTTATACGATTCCTTTTTCACAATTAAATAATTATAATCCAAAAAATCAGAATGAATCATCATCTCTACAATTCTTTTATTAAGTTCACAATCAGTAGCTAATTCTGGATAGAGTTCTGTCTGAATTAATTCTACTTTTCTTTCATTAAAACCATTATACTTTCTCTTATAAAAGTTATTTAAAACAAAAGGTAAATAATTAGGTTGATTACTGAAACTGTCTAGATACAATCTAAATAATTCGTGCATTAGAATAAAAGGATCTCTAACAGATTCAATTTCTTCTTCCATACAATCCATTAATTCGTTAGTTAAATTTGTTTTTTTGGCTTCTCGTACAAATTCCTTCATTGTGTCTAATAAAATATAATCTAACTCTAATAAGTTGGATCTATAATAATTACTTTGAAGTAAAGCTATTTTTAAATCAGCTGTATCAAAATGCTCATTGATCCGTAATTGATAGTATTGACTATAAATGTAATTGTCACAAAGAAAAAGCATACAAAGAAAAATTATTCGAAATAACATTATAACAATTGATTTGCTAAGAATTTAGTATTAATCTGTGTATTATTCATTCAAATTAGCGATGAGCGTGATGATCTTTGATTTAAATACTTAGTTCCTGATAAAGTAATGTTTATATAAACTTTACTAGGTAATTGGAAATTCCATGCTATAGTATTTGAAATATTATTATAATATGTTTGAGTTCTGGATATTAAATAAGGAAATAACTTCCATTTATATTTAACTAAAATTTTCATAGTAAATATTTCATCTAAAGGATCTAAATTCAAAACATTTCTAATTCAAAATTCATAGTGCAATTAATTTTTTGAAGTTATTAATCCTACATGTCTCAGTGGCATTTAAATTTTTTAACATTAGCTTCAAATTAATTCTAACATATCCAGAATTCAATATGTCATTAATTAAGTTTAATTGAGAATCACTTAAGTTACAATCACTTAGTATTTTAGAATTGATTATAAGTAATTTATAATAATCGATATTGTCTGATTTCAAAATAGTGATAAAATAGGGAAATTCTCTATTATCCCATGATCTAATTTTTTCTTCACTATTGGTTTTGTAGAAAATATTATTACAAATAAAATTATTAACTAAGGGATTGTTCAAATTATCTAATTTTATAAGCAATCTATATAATGAATTTCCATTAATATTTGCTTCATTAACTAGATCTATTAACTTAAGAATATTGTTATTTAAAGTATCAGTATCTATTTGAACCGATTCTAAGAAGTTATTTATTTCAGTATTTTTCGCTGAGCCTTCATAATGCGGGTATTGTAATTGAATAGTTCTATGAGTATTACGAATTGAATCTGATTGACAGTACCCGATATTTAAAAATAATAATATTAAAATTTTATTCATACAAATTGCAAGTTAATCATATACACTCATTTGAACTGCTTTTGTGATATTATTTTTTCAATTTCAATTAATGTAGATTTTTTTAACTTCGAATTTGTTTGCTTTCTCAGTTCTCTTAATGAGTAAGACGATTTGCAAGAATTGAAAAATAGTGAGAGTTCTTTTGATTCTAATTTTTTATAATCTTCAGTTAATAAGAAATCAGAAATTATTAAGTCTTGCTTGAATTTTTTGTTTATTGTACAATCTGTATAGAATTCTTCGAATATTTTTTTCTTTAAGTCACCGAAATGCTCATATTCAATTTGAAATAAAATATTAGGTAATTCACCTCAAAATTGTATAATTGATGAACTTTTCTGTCCTGCTTTCAATAATAAATAAACATTCAATTAAAACGGCTAACTATCCTCACTTGTAGAAATAAAATGTAGTTTTTTAATTTCGATTAAATAAATACAGCCTGCAAAGATTGCAAGCTGTATAGAACCAAACCCATTTCAAACCCAAAATATTATTGAACTTCTATAGTTTTTTCGTTTTTAACAATTGGCTTCTTCTCTATGACGATGTTTAAGACGCCATTGTTGTAGCTTGCTGTAATTTTTGTAGTATCCGCATTCTCAGGAAGTTTAAATGCTCTTTTAAAGGACTGAAAACTAAATTCTTTTCTAAAGTAATTTTCGTTTTTATTTTCCTCAGAATTCTCTTTGCTCACTGAGACATGCAATTGACTGTTTTCAACATTTATTGCAAAATCCTTTTTCTCTAGTCCAGGTGCAGCAATGTCAATGCTAAAATTGTTCTCATTTTCACTGATGTTAGCAGAAGGTGTTTTGTTTTGCCATACTGTTCCACCGAATACATCGTGAAATCCTTTGTTTACAAATTCATCAACCATATTCTCAATTTCTTGTGCAATAGGTACTAATGGTAGAAATACTTTATTTCTCATATTTTAAATTTTTTAATTGTTAAATAATATTAATATTTGTTTTTTCAGTTTGAACTTTTTTAAGCGTTACTTTTAAAATTCCAGCTTCAAACTTTGCTTGAATTTCATCCATTATTACTGATTGAGGAATTCTAAATACTCTCCTTAAAGTTGTTTTTTTAAATTCCTGATGATTAAATTTACTTGAATCCTCTTTGGGATTTGTGCTTATGATCAATTCATTGTTCTCCAACTTTATTTCAATCTCTGATCTGTCATAAGCAGGAAGAGACATCAATAAAACGATCTCCTCTTTAGATTTTTGAATATTCGTTGGAATACTTTTGTTTATGTCTTGATCCGTTCTGCAATCTCTAAAGCTATTGCAATTTCTCATTCGATTCCGGTGCATTGTATTTGTCCACATGATTTTAAATTTTTATTTTTTTATAATTGATTACAGTTATGAATTATCAATTGCTATACCATTTGGGAAATCACGCTATATCGTCAGTTTTTTGTTTATACATATGTCATTATGGCATATATATAATTTTATTTGATAATAATTATGCCATATTGGCAGTGTATTTTAATGCTAAGGATAATCTGTTGCAGTTAATTATTTTTTCAATTAGCTTTGTGTATGCGTCTTACCCTATTCTTTTTAATTGTCTTTAGCTCCGTACTCTTTTCACAATCTAATGGTTACGGAATAAGATTTGGTTCCGGAATTTCAACCCAAAGATGGCAAGGTGGAAGTGGACGCAATCCATTGACTACCTATCATGCTGACTTAATTTTAGATTCTGAATCTGGATCCGGAAATGTAGTCTATGGTGCATTAGGTTATCATTTAAGAGGTAGTAGTATAAGGTTTAATCGATTCGTAGATCAATTTGGAAATGTTTATCCGGGGGGAAGTTTCGCAATGAAGTTTCACAACATCGCATTAGAAATAGGTGCAAAAAAAAAGAAGTCCTTACAATCTTGGGATCTAGCTTATGGATTGGGATTAAGAGCTGAAGTAACTGCAAAAGCAGTCTTAGGCATATATACAGAATATCATGATTTTATTAATAAGTTCAACTATGGATTTACGGTTTGTGGAAGCGCAGAAACGAAATTAAATAAGTATTTGCGAATTGGTTTTGAAGCACGAGTCTCACCTGATATTTCCAAGCAAATCCATGTACCTGTAGGAGTTCCATATTACGATCCATACACTGGAACTGCACAGCCTGGATACGAACAATCAATTAAGAACTTAGGCCTTGAAGCAAGTCTTTACATTCGATTTCTTCAAATCATTCAATACATTGAATAAGGTGCTGAAGACTAATCCTTGACTTTAGCCTATTTTTTTTAAAATAAACATATATTTGCGGCACTTTATATATAATTAATAACTATGTCATATTTATTTACCTCTGAATCAGTATCTGAAGGACATCCGGATAAAGTCGCGGATCAAATTTCAGATGCTCTAATTGATAATTTTCTTGCCTTTGATAAAAATTCAAAGGTCGCTTGCGAAACATTAGTAACTACAGGTCAAGTTGTTGTTGCAGGAGAAGTTAAAACCAATGCTTATCTTGATATTCAACAAATAGTAAGAAATGTTATTGCGAAAATTGGCTACACGAAAAGTGAATATATGTTTGAAGCCAAAAGTTGCGGAATACTTTCTGCAATTCATGAACAGTCTGCAGATATTAATCGTGGTGTAGAAAAAAAGAAAAAAATTGATCAGGGTGCTGGAGATCAGGGTATGATGTTTGGCTATGCCACTAACGAAACTGCAGAATACATGCCCTTGGCTTTGAAACTTTCTCATCTTTTATTAGAAGAGCTAGCAAAAATCAGGAAGGAAGGTAAAATTATGACTTATTTGCGTCCAGATGCAAAGAGTCAAGTTACTATAGAATATGATGACAACAACAAACCATCGCGGATTGATACTATTGTTATCTCTACTCAACATGACGAATTTGTAAAACCTGGTAGAGGAGTCAATGCAATTGATAAAGCAGAAAAAGAAATGCTTTCAATTATTGCTAAAGATGTCAAAACAATTCTAATTCCAAGAGTAAAAAGAAAACTAACTATTGCAGTTCAGAAATTATTTGATTCTGCAATTACCTATCACATTAACCCTACTGGAAAATTTGTTATTGGAGGACCACATGGAGATACAGGGCTTACAGGTAGAAAAATTATCGTAGATACTTACGGTGGTAAAGGTGCTCATGGTGGTGGAGCTTTTTCAGGAAAAGATCCTTCCAAAGTGGATCGTTCTGCAGCCTACGCTACAAGACATATTGCAAAGAATATGGTAGCAGCAGGTATTTGTGATGAAGTACTTGTTCAGGTCTCTTATGCTATCGGTGTTGCTAAACCATGTGGCGTCTTTGTGAATACTTATGGCAGTTCCAAACTTAAAATGTCCGATGGAGCAATAGCTAAAAAGATTGAAAAAATATTTGACCTTCGACCTTATGCCATTGAGCAAAATTTGAAATTGCGCAATCCTATTTATAGTGAAACTGCTGCCTATGGACATATGGGTAGAGATAATAAAGTTGTTGAAAAAATATTTGAAACTCCCGATGGAAAAATTAAAAAACTTAAAGTTGAACTCTTTACCTGGGAAAAACTGAACATGGTTCGTACTTTGAGAAAAGAATTCAAGATCAGTTAGTTGATTAGATATCTCTTGATGGTCGCAGTTTGTAAAGCGATCCAGCATTTATCGATTTTGCAAATCGATTTGCACAAATTATTAATCTAGGTAAGCATGATGGTCGCAGTTTGTAACTGCGATCCAATATTTATCGATTTTGAAAATCGATATGTACAAATTATTAACCTAGGTAATCAATAAGATTATTAAGATCAATTATTTCAATTTCCAATTTGCCTTCACAACCTGCGTAAGTTCCTGCGCTACCCTTTGCTGAGCATAGGCTCTAGCCTATGTTCGTGTATTTTCAAATCTCTGATTTGATTATTTAGTAACATTCTAAAGTTCTATAATATCAATCTTGAATAAATTATCCAATACACTATAGCTTCGCAGGTTGTTATACATCCAATCTTTAGCTTTTTCAATCCATACACTTCTGACTCTATAAATTTTCCTTGTAATCTCAATGGTCGCAGTTCATTGTCTGAACTGTGATTGATGGGATTCATGGGAGTTATGGGAATAAAAATAAATGAAGTTTTTTCGGCGATATTTTTCCTTGAAATTTGCAAAAATGGTGACAAAAAAATAGCTTCGAAAATATTAACACAGGAAGGATAGTGTTTTATACATTTCATTTTGGATCAATCTACATTTTCGAAACCTAAATCTTATTTTACCCTTTGTAATATAGGATCACGGTATAAGCGATCTAAAAATGTGCTAATGGAATCCACATTCAAACTTGAAAGGTTTCGTTTATCGTTAATATTCATTTCACTTTCTAGTAATCTTTTGTAGAAAGTGAAATCATTAAGAGAATAAGGATCAGTAACTTTAAAACAATAGCGAAATCCAATTCTAATTAAATCTTTGTAAAGTTCTAGGTCTTCAGATTTAGAATCATAGTATCTCAGCATGTAAGAGATTAAGGATAAAGCTTCGGCTTCAGAACTAAGGCCACGAACTAAGATCGCATTTAGCTTACTAATTATTTTTCTATTATATTTGTATTGCTCAAATAGCATTATTCTTTGATTATAGCTATATTTCAAAAGGCAAGCCCCAATTAATCGGGTATAGATATCTCCATTACTGGAATCATTTTTATAATCTGTTAATATTTTAGTAATTCTCTCTGTAGGATCAAAATCCGAATATTCCTCAGATTTTAACATCACTTTTAACAATAAGAAGGCGGCAAAACTGAAGTCTTCACTATGGGTAAGGATCTCTGACGTAGTATCCCTTATATCATTCTTATCAATGAATTTGATAACTTCATGGTTAAGAACTTCAGAAAAGTTTTTCTGAAAATATAATTTTTGGCATTCAATCTGAATCTGCTTATAAGTCTTCTGACTAACCGGATTATCAATAAGTAAGTTGTATAGAGTTACTTCATTCTTATGAATATTACTTTGACAACTATCGAAGCCATTAATAGACACTATTAAAATTAATATTTTTTTAATATTACCAGTTTTTTCCCTGAAACAATTTTTTATAATCATATGACCATTCTAAATAATTATAAATATAATAATCAATATCCAATGCTACATCATTTCATTCTGTTTCTTCTTATTCTGCTTCTTGATGGTCGCAGTTTGTAACTGCGATCCAATATTTATCGATTTTGCAAATCAATTTGTACATATTATTAACCTAGGTAACCACAATTCTACTTGATGGTCGCAGTTTGTAACTGCGATCCAATATTTATCGATTTTTCAAATCGATATGCGCAAATTATTAACCTAGGTAACCAATTAGATTATTAAGTTCAATAATTTCTATTTGCAATTTGCCCTCTCGACCTACGTAAGTTCCTGCGCTACTAAATAAATAATCTTCGGCGTTATACACCAATCCACTTCTTACAGGATTTAGGTGAATGTAAGCAAGTTTTTGATTTATCCAGGTTGGACTTTCCAGTTCAATTGGATAATTGTCTTGTTGCCAAAATTGATAAGTCCTATTATTTTTATTAAATTTTGAGAAGAATTTAAATAAATGCAGCAACCAATCCTTTCTACTTTCTTTTTCATTATTTAATATTAATTCTATTAGTGATTTAGCAGTATATTTTTTAAAATCTCGGATAATATCTGATAAGCTAAAACCAACTTTTGTATAGACAATCAAATGTATGTGATTAGACATAATTACAAAAGCACAGACTACTAATCCTTTTTCTTTCTGACAATGCTTTAGACTTTCTATTAGCAATTCTTTGTACTCTTGTCTTTCAAATACATCTATCCATCCCACAACAGTCAATGTTATAAAGTGCAACGCATTTTGATTGATAATTTTATGCCCGTGCATGTTCTATTTTCAAATAATATTCGTTTTAAAAAAAATTAGAGTACTAAATATAAATATCTCGATTTGATTTAATATTTTATAAAGATACAAATATATTTTTATGTGTTGAAAATCGAATTACAAATTCTAGACATATCGCATCGCAGTTGCAAACTGCGACGATCGGGTTATTAAGTTCAATAATTTCTATTCCCTACTTGCCTTCTCGACCAATCTATGTCCTTTCTCTGCTTTTGATGGTCGCAGTTTCTAACTGCGATCCAATATTTATCGATTTTGCAAATCGATATACCTTGATTTGATTTAATATTTTATAAAAATACAAATTATTTTTATGTATTGAAAATCGAATTACAAATTCTTGACATATTGCATCACTTTACAATCTGCGACGATCGGATACTTACATTAAGCTTTCTCATTTTTAGGTATCGTTTCAATTATTACTTAATAACTTCAAGCCATCCAACCTTTAACATTGCGGGATAAATAAATTCATTTAGCCATCTGACTGATTCATCCCAAGTTCTTGTGCAATAGCGTCTAGGTGGAAGACCAACCAAGTATGCTTCTTTATGAGAGTCAATTTTTGTTAAAGGAGCTATATATTTTTCTGCTAATTGTTGATCATTTTGATCCATAGCTTCAGATCCTAATCTGACTAATTCTCTAGCCATATTTTCATTCATAAGTAAATACAGGTAATTCATAGAAAAGTTTGATAATTTATCATCAGGATTAATAATCCAAGAATATAATCTTGGAATAATAGGTAACCAGATTCGAAACAATAGATCCTGACATTTGCTAACCCAAAAGCTATTAGATGTATCCAAAGCAATTTCGAATTCACAGAAATCGATCAATCTATTAAGTTCAAGCATACTACTACTATCCAAGCTAAGAGTCCCATGCAAATATCTGTCACCAATAAGCTGGGTAATCTTTTGGATGTGAACTATGGTACTATTTGAATTGAATATATATTCAGTGTTTAGAGAATCCTTTAATAAATAATAGTCAAATAAACTAAGTTCAGAAAAAAGTTCAAGATTGGAAAGGGTGTCAAATCTTCTTCCATCATCTCCAATGCTTCCGGAAAAGTAGCCATCAGAGTATTCCATTGTAGTATCACTTCTTATCAAATATTCACGATACTTTGAACGACTTAAACTCGCTAAATTAAATTGCATCGCTTGTTCTAAAATATTACTGCTATATATTTCTCCAGTACGAATCATTTCATTTAGGTCATTTAGATCTTTAGATTTCATTCTTGAGATATTCATAGAATTAATAAGGGAATCAATTTTATATTTTCTAATTTCAAAAAGCGAATCTACTTTTCGTTGATATTTCAGACGACTAGCTTCCCTTTCTAATTCATAAGATACATAATAACGTTCGCTTATTTTTTGAGAATTATTAAATAAAACATCATATAAATCATTATATTCAGTGCTCGTACTATCCATTATTTGTCTCATTCTGAGTTTAATTAATTCATACATACTATCCCTTTCTAATGGGTTCAAAAAACTGTCTGCATAGTTTTTTTTATAAACATAAAAACTAATGTCACTACTTATAGAATCTTCAATTTGAGAAAATATTGTATCTAATTGACTCCTATTGAATAATCTGAGTACAGTAGAAAATAAATAATCTCTTTCGTCTGGATTTAAATGATTAAAAATATAAACGAATTCAGACGAATTTATTGTTTTAATACAATATGAAATTAAATTGGGGTATTTGCATCTCAGAACTGTAATACACTTATCAATATTATTAAGATTAGAATATTTTATAGATTCAAGATAATAATTCTTATAATTAAATAATTCCAATAAGATGGAAAATTGATCATAAGGCCAATCATCATTTATTAAATAAGAATTAAACATTGTATCCTCAAGTGCATAAATTAAATGCGTGTCCTTATAAAAATAAATATTCTCAAAGTGCAATGATAAGCTATCTTTATATGGCCATAAATGATTGCGACACTCAGCATACGTATGGTTCCCAGAATACTCCATTAATTGAATAACAAAGTTTTTAATGTAATGAATACTTTCGTTCACACTTTGACTTTGTAAATTAGTAAATTTAATAATTGTAATTAATAAAATTAAATATTTTTTCATTTCCATTGTTTTCCTTGACAAATTATTATTACATTCATATTTAACTTTGAGTTATTTGAAGCAAGCAATCTTTTCTGCTTTCTTTTTCAAAATTTAATATTAATTCTATTAATGATTAAGAAGATTCATGAATGATTAATCCAGTACAATGAATTTATTCGTCAATGCAATAGAGTTTTTAAAAAAGACTTTGATATAATACACTCCTTTTGGCAATCCAACTATTTTGAATTCTGAATTAAATATTTCAGTCTTAACTGAAATCTCCACGCCTTCTATATTATATATCTTAAATCCAATTTCTTTAGAAATTAAGTCTTTCGGCAATACAATGTTAAGTTCACCAAATGAAGGGTTAGGATAAATTTTAATTTCACTAGGCTTATTATACGCTTTTGAATTTGAAGACAATACATCGACACTAATCAACAAATATTTAATGCGCAAATAATTATGCTCATTAATATCAAAAGACAGTGTTCCATTATGAAATAATGAATCTCCAAAATACAAAAGGCTATAGAATAATCTTCCATTTGGATTTTTTGTGAAAGTTAAAATATCCCCATCATCATTACTGTTAAAATAATTTGCAGTTACTATATCCCAATTATCATTTAGTTCACACACAAAATTACGATAAGGTTTATTGTAGTAACTTTTACCACTTTCATCAAATAGCGTATCTATAGCTGTGAAAATTGCGAAATTTTTTTGATTTTCATTTGTTTGAATACCTCTTAATAATAAAGATCCATTTTTCGAATAACTTTTTATCTTCAAAAGTTCTCCATCCTTATTTAATTCCAAAAGAAACGAAGAAGGTCGAGGATAATTTGGGTTTTCAATAGTATTATTATCAAAAAATAATTTAGTAGTAAAAAATGTTCCAGTGATTAATAAGCTTTTGTGATCAGTTAAGGTAATAGAATTAAGTGCATCTCCAGCTGAACAACCTGTTCTACTTAGCCATTCAAGTTGTCCTAAATTATTTATTTTACCAATGAAAAACCAAGCTCCATATTTAGAATTAGGAAAATTAAAATTCTCTCCATTAATTTGAAGTGTTTTAGCTGTCGAGGTTCCTGAAAAAAAAATATTTTGATCAGAATCAACTGCGAATCCATAAATATCATTTTCACCAAAACCATCAAAATTGACTAAGTAATTAACACTATCCAGATCCTTTTTTAGTGAACAAATAAAAGAATTATGATGGTGAGGAGATGGAGGGTAACAACTTAAGTTGTAATTTATTATTTTTGGATAACCTGCATAGTCATCACTTAATATTATTGAATTTTGAGAAATTTCCATTTTGATTTTACCGGCGAAAAAATTAGGGATGACAAATATTTTAGAGATTGCGAATTTGTTGTCCAATTTTAACATGATAAAGCCACCTTTATATTCACTGTTAATATAAATTGAATCCTCAATTCTTATAGTATCTGAGAATGAATTGAATGCTATAAAAATGTTACCTGAGTTGTCCACTTTAACTGCACCTCCTGAAGTAATTACTCCATAAATATGTAGGTTTGTTGATTTATTACTTTTCTGGTCAACTTTAAATAAAATCAGACTTTTCAAATCAATTCTATTACCTTGTTTAGAAAGCAAATCAAATGAATACTCATTATTCAACCATACAGAATCTGGGTAAGAAAATTCCATTAAGCAATAGGTATTTCCTACTTTATCGAATTCGCTAGAAGAATTAGTTATTCTTCCACATATAGAAATAAACTCATTTTTCGACTGTGAGTATATTTCTCCTTTGAATCCAATATATACTATAGAAAAAAAACTAATAAATAAAATTACCTTATTATGCATACTTTTCTAATTATGGCTCTGTCTATAAATTGATACTGAGATCTTACTCTCTATATACCTTCGTAATTCGCTCGGTCACTCTAAAAGGTAAATATAGTATAAATTAATAAAGATGATCTCCTTCATCGGTCAGAAATGCAAGAGCCAATATAGTCCAGGTGAAAAAGTTTAAAAACTCTTGATGGTCTCAGTTCATTACTTGTACTCTTGATGGTCTCAGTTTGTAAAGCGATCCAGTATTTATCGATTTTCCAAATCGATATACTTCGCTTTGATTTAATATTTTATGAAAATACAAATTTATTTTTACTTATTGAAAATCGAATTATAAATTCTTGACATATTGCATCGCTTTGCAAACTGCGACGATCGGATTAATAATACTAAATACAAGAATATAGATTTGAATTAAAATTTTATGAAGGTACATATTTATTTTTACTACTTGAAAATCGAATTGCAAATTCTTGACATATTGCATCGCAGTTGCAAACTGCGACGATCGGATAATTATATTTTCATTTTACTAATTCATTTAAGTACGAAAATATCAACTGATCATATTTGTTTTACAAGAATTTCATTACAGATTTTATTACTTAGACTTACCAATTTTTTAGATTCATTTTCTAAAGTAATTGTTTGATCGAAAGAATTGTATTGCACTATTTTCAATATCTTACCAGGAAGAATTTCATTCTGTTCAAGAAATTGTAGGAAAGATTTTTCCTGCGATTTAACACCAAGAATTAAAAGCTGGGTATTTATTTCATGTAATAATGAAAGTACTTTTTGAACTCGAAGTGTAAAGCTTCCATTCTGATTAGGAATCGGATCACCATGTGGATCAAATTTTGGATATCCAAGAAATTCATCTAGACGCTGAATGAGTTCTTCAGATTGGACATGCTCTAATTGTTCTGCAAGTGGATGGATCTGATCCCAGCCAAATTTCAATTGCTTATGCAGGAATACCTCCCAGAGTCTGTGTTTTCGAATTAAGTCCAATGCAATTTTTTGACCATCTTTGCTCAGTGTAGCGCCATAATATTTCTCATAGATAAGTAAGGATTTATCGCTGAGTTTTTGAAGCATATCCGTTACAGAAGCTGAACTTGTTCCTAGTTCCAAGGCAATTGACTTGGTTGAGGCACTTGATTCGCCTGATTTCTCAAGTATTTTGTACACGGCTTTTAGGTACTTTTCTTCAGCAACAGTGAGCATTTTTAATAATTTAGACAAAACTAAATAAATATTTAATTAAATCGAAATATGAACGAAAATTTTAACATACTAACTCAAATAATAAGAAACAGACGGGCCATATATCCTCAATCCTACCTTCCTGGTCAGATTGATCAAAGTATTCTTGAGACCTTAATTGAAAATGCAACTTGGGCGCCAAACCATAAAAAAACTCAACCTTGGCGATTTGTAATATTTACTGGAGCCAGTTTGAACAAACTATCATCCTTTCTTTCTGAATTCTATAAGCTTAACGTTTCATCTGAATCATTTAATGAAATCAAATATAAAAAGGCCGGTGAAAAAGCACTTCAATCGGCAGCCGTAATTGCTATTTGTATCGAAAGAAGTCCTGAAAGTTTGATTCCCGCATGGGAAGAAACTGCTGCAGTTGCCTGTGCTGTACAAAACCTTTGGCTAAGTGCTTCTGCAATGGGAATTGGCTCTTATTGGAGTAGTCCCGAAGCCATACGCGCGCTTCCTGAGTTTTTAAATCTAACAAGCAACCAAGAATGTTTGGGACTATTTTATATGGGTTGGATGGATAAGGATTTAAAAACACCATCAGATAGAAAAGCCTTGCAGGATGTGATTCGCTATTTCTAGCAAATAGTTGATCAACTTATCGTCTACTATAATTCGGTGACTCTTTAGTAATCGTAATGTCATGTGGATGTGATTCTGTAATTCCACTGTGTGTTATTCTTACCAACTTTGCATTCTGTAGGTCTGGAATTTTTGCGGCTCCACAATATCCCATACTTGCTCTCAGTCCTCCAATATATTGTACCATAACCTCTGACAATTTACCTCTAAACGGCAATCTTCCTTCAATTCCTTCCGGAACTAATTTTTTAATATCATCTTCTACATCCTGGAAATATCTATCCTTACTACCTTTTTGCATTGCACCTATAGAACCCATTCCTCTATACAATTTGAATTTTCTGCCATCCATAATTATGGTCTCTCCGGGTGCTTCATCTGTGCCCGCGAATAAAGATCCAGCCATAATAGAATCTGCGCCGGCTGCAATTGCTTTTGGGATATCGCCTGTATATCTGATTCCACCATCACCAATTACTGGAATTCCCATCTTTTTTAAAGCTTGAGCTGCCAATGCAATAGCCGTTAGTTGAGGTACTCCGACTCCGGCAATTATTCTTGTAGTGCAAATGCTTCCAGGTCCAACGCCAACTTTCACGGCATTTGCTCCAGCCTTGGCAAGTGCAATTGCAGCATCTCCAGTCGCTACATTTCCGGCAATAATTTGTAAATTGGGATAGGTCTTTCTTACTTTTTTAACCATATCAATAACCCCTTTTGAATGTCCATGTGCGGTATCAATACAAATGACATCTACGTCCATTGCGATCATAGCTTCAATTCGCTCTAAGGTATCTATTGCTATACCGACTGCTCCACCTACAACCAATCGTCCAAGATTATCCTTGCAGGAGTTTGGATAATTTTCAAGCTTCATGATATCCTTATAAGTAATGAGTCCAACTAAGGTATTGTCTGAAGTTACTACAGGTAGTTTTTCAATTTTAAATTTCTGAAGAATTGCTTTTGCCTGTTCAAGTGTAGTCCCGACTGGTGCTGTTATTAAATTTTCCTTGGTCATGATTTCCTGAACAGGCTTTGAAGGAGAGACTTCAAATCTCAGGTCTCTGTTGGTCAATATTCCAACTAATTTATTTTTCTTATCAATTACAGGAATACCACCAATCTTGTGCTGTTCCATGAGCTCAAGAGCTTTTTTAATTTTGGCAGAACCTTCTAAGGTTACAGGATCTATGATCATTCCACTTTCTGATCGTTTTACGGCTCTTATCTGAGCAGCTTGTTCCGCTATAGTCATATTCTTATGAATAATTGCGATCCCGCCTTCTCTTGCCATAGCAATTGCCATATCTTTTTCAGATACAGTATCCATTGCAGCAGATATTATTGGAACATTTATACGAATATCAGTGGTTAATCTTGTGCTGATGTTTGTTTCCCGAGGTAAAACCTCAGAATACGCAGGGACTAAGAGAACATCATCGAATGTAAGGGCCTCCAGATTAGGAAAAGCCTGTAAGAAGAAGTTAGATTCCATCTGCAAAGATATATCTTTACGGCTGATTTACAGAATTTTTTAGAAAATGCTAAGTGTTTTTACTCCGGAGTATTTTATGAGTCTTGCATTAGGTGAAGCGCGAAAAGCTGCTTTAGCTGGAGAGGTTCCAATTGGCGCTGTATTGGTGCACAATCAAAAAATCTTAACAAAAACCCACAATCAGACTGAGTTACTTCATGATGTTACCGCTCATGCAGAAATTCTTGCAATAACTTCAGGAACAGAATTCCTTGGATCTAAATATTTAAAAAATTGTACACTCTACGTAACTTTAGAACCTTGTCCAATGTGTGCTGGGGCATTAAAATGGGCTCAATTACAACATCTTGTTTACGCAGCTGAAGATGAAAAACAAGGATTTATGAAGTATGGAAAGGATTTGCTTCATTCAAAAACACAAGTTGAATTTGGATTAATGGCGGAAGAGTCAACTGAACTTATTCGCAAATTTTTTGAGCCAAAAAGATTAAAAAAAACCAAATATTATTAGAAGTCCAAAATGTATTATGGATTCAAACATTAGGTTTCAGTGTTGATTTCATTATGTAAAATTTTGAACTAAGATTATTCTAAATCCAATTCCTAAAAAATACTCTTTGAAAACTAATTAAATTCTAGTGGGAGATTCTCAACATAAAGTAAAGACCGGTCTAGCAGGTATGTTAATCACAATTGGAATTGTCTTTGGTGACATTGGAACATCTCCTTTATACGTTAT
Organism: Saprospiraceae bacterium; assembly: GCA_040006775.1. GTDB lineage: Bacteria > Bacteroidota > Bacteroidia > Chitinophagales > Saprospiraceae > Vicinibacter. Next base: position 55,785 of record JBDTWI010000018.1, on the reverse strand, counting down.
TAAAGCCATATTAACGGACAAGGTTGTCAATGAACAACTCGTACTCGGTGGTCTTTCCTGTGTATTTTGGACATTGCTATTAATTACTACCATTAAATATGTTATTCTCGCATTGAATGCGGACAACAATGGCGAAGGTGGAATATTTGCCTTGTATGCATTAGTTAGAAGATATAATTTTAAACCGGTTATTTATCCAGCAATAATTGGTTGTGCGATGTTGATTGCTGATGGATTTATTACTCCGCCAATTACAATTTCCGCTGCTGTTGAAGGGATCACACTTTTAGTACCCGGTATTCAAACGATTCCCATAGTTGTCGTTCTTCTACTACTACTTTTTTCTTTTCAACAAATTGGAACCGAAGTTGTAGGAAAAACTTTTGGACCAATTATGGTTGTTTGGTTTATAATGATTGCCTGTTTAGGCCTAAATCAAATTACTCAATATCCACAAATTCTAAAAGCATTAAATCCCGCATATGCAATTGATTTATTAGTGAATTATCCGAGAGGTTTTTGGCTATTAGGCGCAGTGTTTCTTTGCACAACCGGTGGTGAAGCATTATATTCAGATTTAGGACATTGCGGTAAAGGAAACATTAGATTAAGCTGGGGATTAGTCCTCATATGTCTATTGATGAGTTATGCAGGACAATCGGCTTATTTACTTAATTTTCATAATGGTGGCACAATCCCTCATAGTGTGAGTATTTTTTACTCTATAATGCCTGAATGGTTTCTAACGATTGGAATTGTTATTGCCTGTGTTGCTTCTTTCATTGCTAGTCAGGCATTAATTTCAGGGGTATTTACCTTAGTCAATGAAGCCATGAAATTACATTTATGGCCAAGGTTAAAAGTAAATTATCCATCAACTTTTAAAGGTCAAATATATATTCCACAAATTAATTGGATATTATTTTTTGGTTGCCTCCTAATTGTATTAATTTTCAGAACCTCTGCCAACATGGAAGCAGCTTATGGTATGGCCATTATAATTGATATGCTCATGACAAGTCTACTCTTAGGTTTCTTTTATAAAATCAGGTTGCATAATTTTACAATTCCATTTATTGCTGCTGCTTTTTTCATTCTTTTAGAAGGAACATTTCTAATAGCAAATATGGATAAGTTTCTACACGGTGGCTGGTTTACTTTAATAATTGCAGTAATTGGTGCGACTTTGGTTTTTGTATTGTACAGTGCACAGAAAATTCGCGAAAAGCATACGCAATTTGTTAAAATTAATGACTACATACAGGTGCTCAAAGATTTACAAGATGATCTGACCATTCCAAAAGAAGCCGGACATTTAGTTTATCTCGCATTGGCAAACAACAAATCTCTAATAGATTCAAATATTATGTATTCTATTCTTAGAAAGAGACCAAAAAGAGCTGATGTATATTGGTTTGTCCACGTTGAAATTGTTGATATTCCTTATCAGAAATCATTTCATGTTGATACTATTGTACCTAAAGAAGTATTCTTTGTTCAACTGAGATTTGGGTTCAAAGTTGAACACAGAGTCAATACGATGTTCTATGAAATTGTTGATCAATTAGTTGCAAGTGGGGAAGTCAGTGTTACATCAACTTATCCTTCCCTTAAAAAACACCATATGCCTGCAGATTTCAAATTTATATTGTTGCGAACTCGTGTTTCAGCAGATTCACAACTTACCAGTTTTGAAAGATGGGTTGTTCGAACATATAGAATGATTAAAAAAGTTAGCCTTCCTGCCTATGAAGATTTTGGATTGGAGTTAGCTAATGTCGAAGAAGAAGTAGTGCCAATATTATTAGCCTCAAAAATTGAAATGAATCTAAAGAGAGAAATGTAAAAAATTATTCTCTTCTAAATTTTCATTTGATTGTCTACTTTGTTTAGTACAAGTTATCATTAAAATTTTGCAAGTAGTAAATTATATTTGATTTTTTCAGCTTTCCGAAATATTAAAATATTTCAAAAGTGTTAATTCATTTTATTTTTAAAAAATAATAGTCCTCTAGTTTCATACTAAGTGTCTAAAGTGTCGAAAAGAAACAAATAATTGAATCGATTTCGAGTAAAAGGAGTTCAATAGATTAACTTTGCCCTAATTATTATTCTACTGAACAGCAATTCAAAATCATCTTGGATTTATTAAATTCTTCCTCTACCAAATTTCATATTAAAGTATGTTAGAAGCTCATCATAAGGTCAAAACCGGATTGGCAGGAATGCTTATTAGTTTAGGTATCGTATTTGGAGATATTGGCACTTCTCCTTTATATGTTATAAAAGCTATATTAACCAATAAGGTAGTTTCTGAACAATTGGTTGTAGGTGGACTTTCTTGTGTCTTCTGGACCTTAATTCTAATCACTACCGTCAAATATGTAATTCTTGCTTTAAATGCAGAAAATAATGGTGAAGGGGGAATTTTTGCATTATATGCTTTGGTGCGCAGGTATAATTTCAAACCAGTAATTTATCCTGCGATTATTGGCTGTGCGATGCTTATCGCGGATGGTTTTATTACCCCACCGATTACGATCTCTTCTGCTGTTGAAGGTTTGACCATTCTGCTTCCTTCGCTTAACACCGTACCAATTGTACTAATTTTATTATTAGCACTTTTTTCATTTCAACAAATTGGTACTGAGCTGGTAGGAAAAACTTTTGGACCAATAATGTTAATCTGGTTTGTGATGATCGCCTGTTTAGGATTAAACCAGATCATCCAATATCCACAGATATTAAAAGCCATCAATCCCAGCTATGCAATTGATCTATTAGTCAATTATCCAAAAGGTTTCTGGTTGCTTGGTGCTGTGTTTTTATGTACTACCGGAGGGGAAGCACTGTATTCAGATTTAGGACATTGTGGAAAAGGGAACATCAGAGTTACTTGGGGAGTTGTTATAATTTGTTTGCTAATGAGTTACGCAGGTCAATCTGCTTGGTTGCTCAACAATCATATAGGAACACAGATAGCAGAAAAAACAAGTATTTTCTATTCAATAATGCCGGATTGGTTTTTGACTATTGGTATTATTATAGCCTGTGTTTCCTCATTTATTGCAAGTCAGGCATTGATATCAGGAGTGTTCACTTTAGTCAATGAAGCGATGAAATTGCATTTGTGGCCTAGATTAAAAGTGAACTACCCTTCTAGTTTTAAAGGACAGATTTACATTCCTCAGATTAACTGGATACTTTTCATTGGATGCATAGTAATTGTTTTAATTTTTAAGTCATCTACGAATATGGAAGCAGCGTATGGAATGGCGATTATTATCAACATGTTGATGACCAGTTTGCTTTTAGGATTTTATTACAAAATAAAACTTCACAACTTTACTATACCTTTTATCACTGCACTATTTTTTATTCTCTTAGAAGGAACCTTTCTTATTGCCAATTTAGACAAATTCGAGCATGGTGGTTGGTTCTCAATTATGATAGGAGTCTTTGGAGCAACTTTTGTATTTGTATTGTATCGCGCTCAAAAAATACGCGAAAAGCATACCCAATTTGTTAAACTCAATGATTACATTCCTGTACTTAAAGAACTTAGATTGGATCAAACCGTACCAAAAGAAGCTAGTCATTTAGTCTATCTGGCACTTGCGAATGACAAGCGACTAATTGACTCAAACATTATGTATTCGATAATTAGAAAAAGACCGAAACGCGCTGACGTATATTGGTTTGTGCATGTTGAAATTGTCGATAACCCATTTCAGAAATCATTTCATGTTGATACTATAGTTCCAAAAGAAGTATTTTTTATTCAACTTCGTTTTGGTTTCAAGGTTGAGCATCGCGTCAATACCATGTTCTTTGAAATTGTAGATCAATTGGTAGCTAGTGGAGAAGTTGACATCAATTCAAATTATCCTTCCTTGAAAAAATTTCATCTTCCTGCTGATTTTAAATTCATTCTCCTGCGCACAAGAGTTTCTGCCGACAGCGAACTAAGTCCATTTGAAAGATGGATAATACGATCTTATCGAATGATTAAAAAAGTTAGCCTTCCTGCATATGAAGACTTTGGATTAGAGTTAGCCAATGTGGAAGAAGAAGTCGTACCAATTTTACTGGCATCAAAAGTTGAGATGAATCTCAACAGAGAATTTTAGTTTTTATACTGAATTACTTCTCCGGATTGCTCATTGATAAAAACAAGTTTCCAATTCAATAATTCGCAATATTGTTGAAGTGTAGTCATTAATTCATAGGTTCTTTGAGTAGCTTTTGTCATCAATTCACTTGACTCTGCTTTCCTTAGAATCAAATCTCTGATTTTATCCTGCATCAGATTAATTTCTTCCGGTGTAAACTGATTGAAGCTTCCTTGCTGAAGATCAAAATAATCCAGCGTCAATTCATTGCTAATGATTTTTGGTGTTGAACTGATCGTTATCTTAATCGTTCTAGTGGATTCGTCAAGTTTTATTTTTGTGGAATCCAAATTTATTCCAACAAGTACTTTAGCTCTTGCATGCACTATTGCAGATTTGCGCAAAGGGCTTATGTCAAAATAGGCATAATTTTTTTCGTGATAAATTTCGGAAAACTCCCCTTCCAAATTTACAATCTTAAATACCTCTTTGATTTTATGAAGCATTATGTCACTGCTCGAAATGGACTTAGTCTTTGGGCTCATATATCCAATTCCGGCATAGAATCCAATAGAAAAGAAAATAATACAAAGAATTGCTATGAAGATATTTTTACTCACATTACAATTTTGAACTAAATGGATGTTTCAATTTATCTGAGAATTTTAATATTGCCTTTACTGAACCAACGCTTAATGGAGATTCAATTACCAAAGGAAGATTATTTTTATCGTCTGCAACATTGATTTTCAACGAAGTATTATTTCTAAAAACATTACCGGTTATAACATCTACGATGTAATTCAAAACTCTGTAAGAGCCACTTTCTTTAACATCCAAATTAGATTGATTTTCATATTTGATATTTAAATCATAAATTTCATTGTCTAAAATCATTTTAAATGGCACATTCTTTTTATTCATCATTTGTGCACCATCAATCGATCTTAAATAATACATTGTAGAAATTAAATCATAAACATCGTCTTGCATTGGTATTATCGAAAGTACAGTTGTATTCATACTCTTTCCTACATGGGAATGTATTTGTTTACTTGCATAGTCAAATACTATTTTTTCATAATGTTGATAACTTCCTTCTTCTATATCTCTAATATAATAAACAGGTTTTAAACTTACTTTATCAATATAACTGTGAAATTTATCTCTTACTTTATAAAACCATTCGTAACTGGAATAAGTTCTTCCTGTAACTTCAATATGATACATACTTCCTTCATCCTTAACCTCAAAGCTGACTTCACCTGCCGACAACCAGACAAAATTCCAATTGTAGAATATTTTGTAAACTATTTTTTCGCCGGAGATAAATGGGGCTTCTTTCCCATTCAGATGCTCGCTAAGCAAACATAAACATAGAACTAAGCCGTATGACATTAATTTTCTACTCCACTCTTTCATTTTATTGAAGATAATTCTTTCATTCAACATAATCTTTACCAAAGTTATTCAATATTAGACTAAAATAATTTATTTTTCTCCTATTCCTAAATACTATATTTTTGTTAAATAATATGAGTTTAATTAAGGACAGAGTTCTAGGTATTGACCCCGGAACAAATATACTAGGTTATGGCATTATTGAGTTAAGGGGAAATGAAGCTAAAGTCCTGGATTGCAATGTTATCCACCTTAAGGAATATAAAGACCATACAACCAAATTAAAGGAGATTTTTTTACAAATTCAAGAAATAGTTGAGTCCTATCAAACAGGAATTTTATCCATTGAACTTCCTTTTTATGGCAAAAATGCACAGTCTATGCTAAAACTGGGTAGAGCCCAGGGTGTTGCCATAGCGGCCGGTATACTTATGGGTATGGAAATTCATGAATTTTCAGCAAAAAAAATTAAAAAATCAGTAACCGGTAATGGCAATGCAAGCAAGTTACAAGTTGCAGAAATGATCTCCAGACTGCTAAACTATCCGATTGAGCACAAATATCTAGATGCTACGGATGCACTTGCCGCAGCCTATTGTTTCAGCTTGCAGAATAAGGTATTGGATCCGGGGAATTCAGGCGCAAAATCATGGGCAGCATTTATAGGATCAAATCCAGACCGTATTCTGAAAAGCTAGAGAAATATTAAATAAGTGTTAATTGACATACCTCTCCTCAACCTATACAACAATTTATAGTCTATAACGTAAATAATATTATGAAAAATCTAATTCTTGTCTTGTTGATTCTTACATCAATCTCTACTCAGGCACAAAGATATTTGAGTAAAAACGCCTTCGTAAAATTCTATTCATATACTCCACTTGAAAAAATAGAAGCCGTTAATAATACTGCAGCCTGTGTCTTAGATATTTCAACAGGGAATATTGAATTTTCTGCATTAAATACTGCTTTTCAATTTAAAAAAGCCTTGATGCAACAACATTTTAATGAGAATTACATGGAATCAAGTAAATTTCCTAAAGCAAAATTTAAAGGGAAAATTGTTGATTTTAATATAATAAATTTAAATAAAGAAGGTAGCTATCTAATAAGTGTAATTGGGGAAATGAACATGCATGGAGTAACGAAAGGTTTAATTATTCCTGCAACTCTGAAAGTAAGTTCAACAGGAAAAATTTCCGGTGAATCTAAATTTAATATAAAGGCAGAAGATTATCAGATTGCAATACCTAATCTTGTCAAGGATAACATTGCTAAAGAAATAGAAGTTACCATAAAAGCAGACTTGAATAAGTTGTAATCTAAATATAATTAACATCACCCGAAGAATGATCTTGCAATGAACCGGTAACAGATGATAATGTATTATTCTCTCCTTTCATTCTTAAATAGGCTAAGTAGGCAAATATAAGCGCTTCTTTATAATCTATAATTTGTTCTTGAACATTCGGAATACTAAATTCTTGTCCTAATAGATTTTTAATTCGATTGAGCAAGTAAGTATTGTGTGTACCTCCGCCGGTTATAAGAATTTTTTGCTGCGTACCTATAGATTTAATTTTTACCCAGCGACTAATTTGAAATGCGATGTGTTCTACTGTTGTTCTCATTAAGTCTTCTACATTGGTATCTGTTTCTTCAAAGTCCTTAAAGAAATTTTGTTCACACCATTCTCTTCCAAGACTCTTTGGTTCTTTCTTCTGGTAAAAATCTAAATTATTCCAGACTTTAAGTAAAGTTTTATTTATTTTTCCTGTAGAAGCAATCTTGCCGTCAAGATCATAATTCAATTGCTTTTTCTGAGCCAAGTAATTTAACAAGATGTTACATGGACAGATGTCGCAGGCTTTACGTATTCCATTTTCTCGCCAACTTATATTTGAAAAACCTCCTAAATTAATGCAGAAGTCAAATTCTGAAAACAGCAGTTCATCTCCAATTGGCACCAGTGGCGCACCTTGCCCTTCTAATTTTATATCTTGATTCCTAAAGTTTGAAACAGTTGTAATTTGAGTGTATTGACTGATCAAAGACCCATCACCAATTTGCAAACTAAATCCTTTTTCTGGTTGATGAAATACAGTATGTCCATGTGAACCGATTAAACAAATTTCCAAAGCGTGTCTTTGTTTAAATTCATTAACTACTTGAGCTATATAGGCTCCATAATCTCGATCCAACTGTTGTAATTCTACGACATTATTGTGAAAAGCACGATCTAACTTGTTTTTCCATTCTGTAGAATAAGCTATTGTTTCTGCTTTCAAAATTTGATAACTTACTTTCTTTCGTTCAATGTCGGTATTAAAGGAACAAGCCGCCAAATCAATTCCATCTAATGATGTTCCGGACATCATTCCCAGAATAATCTTAGCTTCTAAACTGTTTTTCAAAAGTGATTATCGTATTAAGTTAAATATTCCTTTTCGTTTATAGACTTTAGGCAAATTTATATCACCGACTTTCAATTCATAGTTCAATACATAGACATAACTATCCGCAGGAGCCGGCTTACCGGATTGTTCTCCATTCCAACCGCTAATTAACAAATCGTCGGAATTAAATATTTTTTTACCCCAGCGATTGTAAATTTCAAAATTAATTTTTCCAAATCTATACACACATCCAGGTGGAATTACAGGTCTGAAAACTTTATTATCCATAGGATCATTGGGTGTAAATACATTAGGAATCACAACACAATCCTCGCAGCCACCATCTATTACTATTAAGTTATAATAATGAAGTACGCAACCATCGGAATTTTTTAGGGTAGTAATAATATATGTGCCAGGCTTATCTATATTGGTATTGTTTCTGATTAAAGCTATATTACAATAAATCGAATCCACAATTGTTGAATCGTTAATACTCTGTAATTCTTTAAGATTTAAAACGACAATACTATCACAACTTCCTACTCTCATAATCGTATCGTTGAACTGACCTGCTTGATACAATTTCGTACCATTTAATTCGTAACCAATTTCTTTACAAAATTCTGCATTAATAATAGTAGTTTGTGAAGAAGCTTGATTGACTTCAACAGTTAAATCGAAAGATTTAGAAATGCAAGCATAAGTCATGATTTTAGTAATTTTGTAAATACCCGGACTTGAAAATGAAAATTTCAAATCCTTCTTCCCTTCATCATATGGATTTCCATTGAGCAACCAGACATGCTTTGATCCATTTGTACCAGATGATTGATCATTAACAACAAATTCCTGACCAGGACATACAACTACTGGTCCAGTTATACTTGGATTCAATTCGATTGTTGTTTCACAAAGCGTATTAGATTTCAAAGAACTATCTCTATAGTTAGAATAGTTGATAGATCTAGTTCCTGATTTTGTTTGATAACTAAAGTCGGCAATATTCCAGAGTTCTTGATTCAAGCTTAATTCTTGTGTAACATCAATATCATTACAACCACTAAGATAATGTTGATCCGTCTTAATAATTAGTCCCTGAAAATTGACATTGTTCGCATATGCAGTTGAAAAACCGCAAATATAGAATCCGTCCTTAGTTGTTCTAACTCTTGTGTATTGCGATCCCTTGCGATTATATATGAGTGCCTTATTAATGCTTCCATCCTCATTAATTACATAGATCGAATTTTTTGATGGAGAGTTAGGTCCTGAAGCATTGTGATTAGAAAATGCATAAGTACTTACTCCAATAACATAATTACCATCCGGACTTAATGCCAGTCCTTCACCAATTGCTCCTGCATCACTGCCAGTATTGGTTTCGTAAATATTGCTAAAAATTGTATTTAATGAAGAATCCGTTTTTATTAAAAAAACATCGTATTCTGAACTTTGATGGTCGATCTCCAATATTGTAGTTGAACCCGTAATCAAATAATTGTCTTTAGAATCAACTAAGACTGCGAATGCATAAGTTCTTTGATTGGTATATCCATAGGTCTTAAACTTAATTGGATTCCCATTGGGATCTGCTTTCAAAATAAAACCTTGAAAAGTTCCTTCTGCAATACAACTACCAGTAACAATTAGATTGTCTTTAGAATCAACAGTAATAGCAAAGGCTTCGTCATAAGTTCCAGCTGGATTTCCAAAGGTCTTTGTCCATAATACATTTCCGGAAGCATCTATTTTAAAAAGATAAACATCATCAGCAACGTTGTCAGTTCCAAATGAACCGGTACTACCTGCAATGACAAATCCACCATCTTTAGTTCTGACAATGTCTCTTCCAAACTCTGTATTGTTTCCAATTCTCTTCATCCATTTAACCTTACCGGTTTTATCAATTCTACCAATTAGCGTTGAAGCCTGAAAAAATCCTGTCGCAATTGGGAAGGTAAATACCAGATCAGAGCTATCAGTTTCTGCAATTCCCATCACAGTATTTGTTGGCGCACCTGAATTTCCAAGCATCTTTGTCCAAAGCACATTTCCTATACAGTCATATCGACTTAAAACTCCCTGTGATATATTGTTTGTATCTGTTACGAATCCAATCGTTGCAAAACCACCATCTGACATGGCTTCAATTTCATAAAAGTTAGTGTGAATGAACTTATTACTCCCACTTACATAGGGTGAGAAGTAATACAATTTCTGAAAAGCTGTACTTTGTGCCTTGATTGCAATTGGATATATTACAACAAGTCCAAAAATAATTACACATAACTGATAAAATTTCATCATAGAATGACCATTAAAGAGTTCAAATTTAAGAAAAATCAGAATTTTAGCTCAGATCTTTAATTTAACCTATAAATCTATTCATTGAAGAGGTCTTTTCTAATTAATATCACTTTACTCCTTCTTGCAAATTTGCTCATAAAGCCTTTCTATCTGTTTGGCATTGAACGTAAACTTCAATATATTGTAGGCAATATTGAATATGGACATTATTACAATGTTTTAAGCTTTACTTTGATTCTACAGTTTATTAATGATTTTGGAATTCAAAATTACACAAGTAGACTTATTAGTCAGAACAGGATTGATGCCAATACTCATGCAAAATCATTGGTAAGTTTTAAGCTAATTCTTTCCTTCTTTTATTTGATCCTTACTTTTATTGTAGCAGGATTATGGTATGGCTCCAAATTAGACTTAAGTCTGGTTATGCATCTTACTCTAAATCAGATTTTGATTAGTCTTATATTTTTTCTTAGATCTAATATATCAGGTTTAGGATTATATCGTACAGATACCTTACTGTCTATTCTGGACCGCAGTTTACTGATTCTGATGATGGGTAGTTTAATCTATTTTAGCGATCATAGAGAATGGATTAATATTTCTCTTTTTGTCTGGATTCAGACAATATCTCTTGCTATATGTGTTGTCTTAAGCGTCGTCATTCTAGTGTATAATAAATATCATTTTAAAATAATTACAATAAGCTATTCCGAATTTAAATCCATATTAAATATTTGTCTGCCGTTTGCACTAATTTATATTAGCAGTGTTTTTTTTATGAAAAGTGAAAGTATCTGGCTTGAAAAACTCCTTTACAATGGCGTCGAAGAATCCGGAATTTATGCTTCTTGCTTTAGACTGTACGATGCACTCTGCATTCTTGCTTTGAGTTTCTCTGCACTCCTATTGGCGATGTTCGCTAACTTATATTCTGATTCTGAAAGATTAAAAGAACTTCTCAGTCTTTCAATAAGAATTTTATTTGTTATAGCAATTTTTTGTTCGCTTTTTGGTATTTTCTATATTAATGAAATTAGTCAAATGTTGAATACCAATTCGAATTCTTATTCCAACAATATTTTCATCCTTCTTCTTTTGGCATTTATTCCGGGAAGTATTAATTATATATTTGGGGCGTATTATCAAGCCTGTCATAAGGAAAAAACCTTGGTTAAAATATATTTTACGATTGCAATTATTTCAATTGCTTTAAATTTTATTACTATTCCGACTTATCGCGCTCAAGGCTCTGCTTTTGCCTATTTGTGCTCACAAATTATACTGTTTATTATAAGTATTTATTTAATTCGAAATGATCTTAGTTTATTATTTAAGGAAAAAATTAAAATTCTACTTTTTTGTTTAAGTTTAATTTTACTTTTTTACTTAATATCTAGTTATTCAGGACTTCATTTCTATTTTCAAGTTCTTATACTTTCACTAGGTACACTATTAATTTTATTTTTGACGCGCGTAATTGAAATTAATCAAGTAAAAAAGTTATGGTCCATGAAAAATAATTCATGAACCATAAAATATCCCCGAACATATTTCTTATAAGGAAACTACAATTTGTTTCCTTTGGCGTATTCTGTATTTTCTTCTACTTTTTTGGCGCGTTTGAGATTAACCAATAAAGAACTAAATGCTGCATTTGCAGAAATATCATAAACAGAATTATTGTACGTTACTTTTCCTGATCTTCTGTCCCATTCTTTTCCCATTAGTACAATTCTTGAATTCATTTTTGGATTGGTACCAAAGATCAAATATTTATCTGGTGAAGAATTGTCGAAACTAATTGCATAACGCTCTTCTTTAGGCATAAATTGCAAGAGTCCAGGAGTTCCTTTCTTAATAATTACCTGCTCTATTTTTTCACCATTGACAATCTTAATTTTTCCACTTTGAATGGTGCTCTCACCGGTATTTAAACGCCTTGAAAGTACCAAGTCTTCTGAAAGGTAGAATTGAATCTTCTTCAGGTCTTCTTCAGACCATTGATATTCTTTTACCATTTCTTTATTAAAATAAGTGAGTCTTGGACTACAAGAAATCATTGTTATAAACAATAGAATTCCAAGTGAAAGGTAATTTGCAATTTTCATGATTTTTTATTTATTAAACGAATGTATTATGTCTCTTAGACTTATTTTTATAATTAAAGTTTATTTAACTAGCAAAACTATTTTTTAATTTAATTTTAACTAAATTAAAAATATACCTAAAAAATAATTTTCCACTCTAGGAAAAGCATAACTTTACGCATAAATATGATCAAATTGGAGTCTGGAGATAGTATTGAATTTCACTTTCAAGTGGATGAATTTCAATTGGATATTGACAGAATAAAATCATGGATTAGAGAGACTATTTCTCTTGAAGGCATTGAACTGGCAAACCTGAATGTTGTATTTTGCTCGGATGATCAGTTATTAGAAATGAACATTCAACATTTAAATCACGATTATTATACAGATATTCTAAGCTTCCCATTTCAGTACAAGCCTATCATTGGAGATTTGTTCATAAGTGTGGATCGGGTTACTGAAAATGCACAAACTTTCAAAGTTGAATTTATCGAAGAATTGCGCAGAGTAATTATTCATGGAGTACTTCATTTATTGGGACACAATGATGTTGAAGAGGAGGAAGAATTACAGATGAGGAAGCTTGAGGATGAGGCCTTGAGTAGATATTAAACTCAAACATTTGATTTGGATAAAGTAATCAATTATGCACTATCAAGAACAAGTATATGATGTTGTACAATCTATTCCGGAGGGAAGGGTAAGTACTTATGGGGCAATATCTAATTTTCTCTCACTAGGCTCTGCCAGAATGGTTGGTTGGGCCCTCAATCAGTTGAAAGGACCACATGGTATTCCGGCCCATAGGGTAGTAAATTCCAAAGGTGAACTTAGCGGTAGTTTGCATTTTGGTACAGATCCCGGTATGGGTAATCTCTTGCAACAAGAAGGAGTTGAGGTGAAGAATAACAAAGTCGTAGATTTTCAAAAAAAGTTTTGGAATCCTTCTGTGGAAATTCGATAAACCTATTCTTGTCAGTATTTTGGCATCAAAGTCCAAAAAAGACTAATTATTAATTTTACTCCTATTAGAATACCTATTAAAAAATCACAAGCTTTCAGGGCTTTAAAATTATTCAAATGAAATTCTTCAATTTACTCGTTCTCTTTAGTTTTCTAAGTACTTCAATTCTTTATGCACAAAACCAAGCCGTCCTTGGATTATGGAAAACCATTGACGATACTGACGGCAAGACAAAATCTATTGTTGAGCTCTATCTTAAAGGGGATAAACTTTATGCCAAGGTTATAGAATTGCTACCAAATGCAATATTTAAAATCTGTAATAATTGCCCTGGAGAAAAAGCTGGAAAATCTCTCATACAAATGGATATTGTCTGGGAAATGAGGTCTGATGGCCAGGAGTGGTCAGGTGGTCAGATTGTAGATCCAAAAAACGGCAAAGTATATTCCTGTGTTATCAGCCTAGAATCTCAGAATCGACTGAAAGTCAGGGGCTATGTCGGACTTAGCTTATTTGGCAGAACTCAGGTCTGGGAAAGAATGAATTAAGAACCTAAACACAATAATAGTTCGTCTTATACTGTTATATAGCTGAATAAAAACAATTCATTCCGCCTATGGTTGATAGCTTTACACTTCATTCTTTAGTTCGATATACTTACAATGAAAGTTCTGCTGATGAAAAACAGCAGTTGGAAGAAATATGTCAGTACAATCCCGAAATTCGTGAAGAAATCCAAATGCTCCGGGAAGCAAAACAAATGTTGCCTAAAGTGACTTTTTATCCTTTGGATCTTACGGTTAAAAATATACTGAACTACAGTTTAAAGGTATAGTTTTTAGTGTATTAAATTCTTGCTCCGTTTTTCTAGAATAATGGTATTTTTTTTACATTATTATGAAAAAATATTTTCTTCTTACTTATTTCTTAGCTGAAATTTTAGATGTGAATGGACAATTTAAAATATCAAAAATTCACGGATAAATTTTGATCAAAAGTGTAAGTTATATGCAATGCATAAAAAATAATAATAAATACAGTATTTTTGGAATTGCTATTAAGTTGAATATTATTGTCAAATCAATTTCTCATTATCAACCTTTTAATTTTTTTTTATTAAAATTAATTCTTCTAGTATTTATAATTTCAAATCAATTAGCTCACTCACAAATTATAAGCAATATTGAATTCAAATTTAATAATTGCTATATTTTTACTGACCGAAATATAAATTACAGGAATAAGTTATTTGATGTTCATTTACCAAATTACTATAGAAATTCTGAACCTTTTCCTAATTTAAGCAAAATTAATGGCATTATTGAAAATTATAATTATATTTCTATTGATCCTGAAATAATATTAAGACGAAGAATTTACAAGAATATTTTTGATTGTGGCTTTAATTTAGGATATAAAAGATTCGTAAGTAAACATAATGTTTATTATAATCCAGGAGGTGATTTCCTTAATGCAGTATTATTATCTAGAGTGAATTTTAGTTACCATTCTATTAATTTTGGCTTGTTACTTTCCTATAAAATTCCGAGTCTAAAGACTAGAATTCAAGTTGGAGTAGAGCATTATGGTAACTTTTTAAACAATAGTTGGAATCAATATATATTAATTGCGCAAGCTGACAATTTTCAATATACAAATACGACATTATTTAGTGGTGATGGATATTTTAAACGTGGTAAAAAAGTCCTAAGTGTTCAATTTGATTATTGTTTTAAAAAAAATTGGTTAGTCGGTGCTGGAATTAAAATAAGCAGATATGGTAATTTTTTTGAATCAATTGGAATATTTGATTATTCATTGGATAAGAATACCCATAACGCTTATATAGAAGATAAATTACTGCAGGCAAGTTTTAATATTGCTTATGTAATTAATATTAAAAAAGGCAAACGTAACAATTTAAAAAATTATTTATTATTTCAAAAATATTCAATAATATGAGGATTAATTATTTTTGTAAGCAATTTTCCCGAATTGTAGTAAATGAAATATCAATTTCATATCGCTTTACACTTAGTTCTTAACCATTTTAATTGTTTAGGATTGCAATATCTGGACAATCTGCGAAAGACTTCCTTGTGATAATTATTTAACCAAATGATGGATTCACGATTCATCATGGATTCAACAATTAAGCTCGTATCAATTGGAAATAAACTCACCGTTTCTAATTCTAAAAATGTGTTTTGCAAATTGGCACTGTGAAAACTTGTAAGCACAAGATTTTCAATTCGAATTCCATGTGATCCTTCTTCATAATAACCCGGCTCATTGGAAGTAAGCATTCCTTCAACAAATTCAGCACTTCCTCTTTGGTTGTAAGCAGTTACAAATCCCTGTGGAGGCTCATGCACATTCATAAAAAATCCAACTCCATGACCTGTTCCGTGACTGTAATTCAGTCCTTCTTTCCACATGTATTGACGTGCAAAAGTATCAAGTTGCACTCCCTTGGTTCCTCGTGGAAAAATTGCTTTAGCCAAGCCAATATGACTCATTAAAACTGCGGTGTAATGTCTTTTGATTTCAGGTTTAATTGCCCCCAGTTTGATCGTCCTGGTTATATCTGTCGTACCATCTAGGTATTGCCCTCCTGTATCAATGAGCAAGACTCCTGATTTTCGGATTTTAGCAGAAGTTTTCTCGTCGGGACGATAATGAATAATTGCGCCATTTGCTTTGTAACCGATTATTGCGTCAAAACTCTCATTGACATAGGTTTTTTGCTTGGATCGAAATTGTATCAATTTCATTGCAAACTCGTATTCCTTTGGCGTTCGATTCTCTGCATGTTCTTCCTCTAACCACATGATGGCTTGTAGAATTGCCATTGCATCTTTTTCCATTACTCTTCTAATATTCTTAATTTCGGTAGTATTCTTTACAGCTTTATTCTGCATTATGCAACTTGAAGCGGAATAGATATTGCCAGCTTGAAGAGTAATGAATAATTTGGCATTTAGAGTTGCCGGATCAATCCATATTTTTGAATTTGAAATGGATTTTAAAAAGACAGTAATTTTATCATAAGGCCAAATGCTTATTTTATTTTTTTCAAGCGTTGATTTTAATTCAGCACTTAACTTTTTAGGATTAATAAAAAGTATTGATTCTGAATTCGATATTGCCAAATACGCTACAAAAACAGGATTGCAATGCACATCCGATCCTCTTAGGTTGAGCACATGTGCTATTTCATCCAAAGCAGATACCAGAAACCAATCTGCTTTATGTTTTTTCATCTCCTCTCTGACTACTTTCAGTTTTTGAACTCTGGAGATTCCGGCATACTTAAGCTCATGTTCATAGATAGGGTTTTCTGGTAACTCTGGTCTATCTTTCCACACTGAAGTTAAAAGATCTCCAGAGTCCTTTAAGATTAAGCCTGCTTCTTCTAAAACTTTCTTGTAATGGGCTATTTGCGATAAACTGAAACACCAGAAATCACAAGCGACTATAGATCCTTTTTTAAGTTTTTTACAAAGCCAATCCAAATGTTCAGCCTGACTTTGAACTTCTAATTTGTGCAAGACTATCTCTGAACCGCTCAACTGTTGTTCTGCCTGAAGAAAGTATCTTGAATCCGTCCACAAGCCGGCATGGCTATTGGTTACAATTACAGTACCTGCAGAGCCATTAAATCCACTTATCCATTCTCTGGTAGCCCAATATTTAGGGGTATATTCACTTTGATGAGGATCAGCTGAACCTATGAGATATGCATTGATACTTTGTTCACGCATAAGTTTTCTTAAAGCGCTGATTTTCAAATTAGTATTCATTTTTTTAATTTAATATATTAAAGAATTTAATAATATGATCTTAACAAACTACATTTGTCATCGCAATTCTACGAAATAGAATTATAGAACCAAACTTTATTTAATACGTTTTAATATTCATCCATTATGCTTAAGCAACAACTAAGCCAGAAGCTTATACAAAAGCTCTCCCCTCAACAGATTCAGTTGATGAAGCTGCTGCAGATTCCTACGGCCATTCTGGATCAAAGAATATTAGAAGAAATTGAACAAAATCCCGCCTTGGAGGAAGGGAATGAAACAGAGGAACCGATTGAGAATTATAACGATAGTCCGGAAAGTTCTTCTGAAGAAACAGCTTCTGATGAATCTGAATTTATCGAAACAGAACCTTTTGAAAACCAAAGTTCAGACAGTTTTGATGAATACCTAAATAACTACATGGATGACGAACCTTCCTCTTACCAATATAAAACGGGTGAGTTCGGCGAAGATACCAATAATAAATCCATGCCTTATGCGATTGAAAATTCCTTTCATGACAATCTGACTAAGCAGATTGGATTATTGAATCTTAAAGATGAAAAGGCTACAAAAATTGCTCAACAGATCATTGGTAGCATTGATGATGATGGCTATCTAAGAAGGGAGCCAAATGCTATTATTGACGATTTATTATTTGCTCAGAATATTGAAGTAACAGAAAAAGAAGTTACAGATATCCTGATAAAGATCCAGAGTTTTGATCCCCCAGGAGTTGGTGCAAGGGATCTTCAGGAATGTCTACTAATACAAATAAAAGCAAAAATTCAAATAGAAAAAATTAGAATATTTCTTAAAGTTTTGAAACTTGCTGAAAGTATTCTGACCAACTATTTTGAAGAATTTACAAAAAAACATTATACCAAACTTCAGCGTTCACTCAACCTAACTGAAGCACAGTTGAAGGTTGCAATAGATGAAATATTAAAACTTAATCCAAAACCATCATCAGGATATCAGGATGCAGTTGCTCACTATTCTGTTGCAGGACATTATATCATACCGGACTTTAGTATTAATAATCGAGATGGTGAATTAGAATTAAATCTCAATTCCAAGAATGCACCAGATCTTAGAATTAACGATCATTATCTTGAAATGCTGAGAAGCTATAAGGACAATAAAAATGGTGCAAACTCAGATAAAAAAGAAAAAGAGACTGTAGTATTTATCAAACAAAAAATAGAATCAGCAAAATGGTTTATCGACGCAATTAAACAAAGACAGGATACTTTGTATAGAACCATGTACGCCATAATGCAATTTCAACAAGAATACTTTCACACAGGGGACCAAAGAAAAATAAAACCGATGATTTTGAAAGATATCGCTGACATAACAAGTCTTGATATCTCTACGGTCTCCAGAGTTGCAAATAGTAAATTTGTCCAAACAGAATTTGGGACAAAGAGATTAAAAGACTTCTTCTCTGAATCTTTACAAAATGAAGAAGGAGATGAAGTCTCTACTATTGAAGTTAAAAAAATTCTTACTGATCTTATTGTAGCAGAGAAGAAGAATAAACCTTTGAGTGATGAGAAATTGAAAGAAATATTATTGCGAAAAGGATATAATATTGCACGAAGAACAATAGCCAAATACAGGGAACAGCTAAATATTCCTGTAGCAAGATTGAGAAAAGAGTTGGTATAATATTTATTTTCTAATGAGGGTTTGTTTTTTCTAACAATTCGCAAACTTCTTCAAATGCCAGATTCAAATCAATTCCAAAGTTGAGAATGATTTCCGCATTGTGTTTAGAATGAATGAAGTCCTCACATTTTCTAATCATTTTCACGCAGCCAATCATAAAGAAATTTGTTTTAAGTGTATGAACCATCTGGAATAAAATTTTCTCACTACATTCCGGTCCATTTAGATTGTATTCTTGAATTCTATTAGAGGTATCTATTTTCCATTCATCGAGCATTTCATCTAAGATTTTTGAATCATTAAAGCAGATTTGATTAAGATAATAGAGATCAATTGAGTGTTCCATATTCTTGATATAGTTCACCTTCCATCGGGAAAAAAATAAACTGTGCTCCCAATTCTGAAATCACAAAAATGCAAAAATGATGATCATGACTTTGATAGACCTTTCTAAATTCTGATACCTTGTCATCATGAATCAGACTCTTCAATACGAATTCTTCTAGACTTGAAGCGTGAATGGACCACAGTCCTGTAGTAGGACCTGCTTCAATTAATGGCACGCCCATTTCTAATTGCTCCTGATGCAAAACAAAGATTGGAAAATAAGTAATTTCCTGATCCATCATAACATCATAAGCTTGCTTCAAGGCTTTGCGATATCTTCTCAAATCTTGCTCCAACTGTAGGTATTTGTCAATATTTACCTTTGCCATTTTACTTTCTAATTAACTGTGCTATCATTTCAATATGATTGGTCATAGGGAACATGTCAACCGGACGAACTTTAGTAATGTTATATTCTTGTTCTAACAAGACCAAATCACGTGCAGCAGTAGATGGATTACAACTCACATAGACCAATTTTTTCGGTGCAAATTTAAGTATTTGAGTAATAACTTCAGGATGCAAACCAACTCTTGGTGGATCAACAATCATAACATCCGGAATTCCTTGACTTTCTATTAACTCATCCGTTAAAAGCTTCAATACATCACCGGATAAAAAAGTAAAATTACTCAAATGGTTTAATATGGCATTGTTGTTGGCATCCGCTATGGCTTCAGGAATCTCTTCGATCCCAATTATTTTTTTAGCCTTCCTTGCTAAATAAATTCCAATACTTCCTACACCACAATATAAATCATAAACGATTTCATTCCCTTGTAAGTCAGCATATTCTTCTACTAACGCATACAAGGATTCAGCTTGCTGTCTGTTCGTCTGGAAAAAAGATTTTGGGCCTATATTAAAACTAACATGGTTTAAGCTAGTAGTCAGCATGTCTTCGCCAAATGCTTTTACACAAATCAAATCAGACCATGAATCATTGAGCTTTGAATTGATTGCATAATATGCAGAACTAATTGAGTCAAAATTCTTTTTAAGGAAGTCAAATATTCCATCAATTATTTCTTTGTTGTATTCGCTTAATGACAATACAAGCAATACCTGATCCTTTTCATTTGTTTTGATAATTAAATTGCGTAACAATCCAGTATGCTCGCGAATATTATAGAAACTAAGATCATGTTCTATGGCATAAGCTTTCATTGCATTGCGTATTTGATTACTCAAATCGCTCTGTAAGTGACAAGTTTCAATATCAACAATCTTATCGAAAGTTCCGGGTCTATGAAAACCCAATGCATTGTTGTCAGTACTTACTTCATCTTGAGAAATTTCACTTGCAAGTTTCCATCTGCGACTTGAAAAAGTAAATTCCAATTTGTTCCGATAATAATATTCCTGTTTACAAGCTAAGATGGGTTCAATAATTGTAGAATTGATTTTTGCTATTCTACGCATTGCATCAAGTACAATCTGTTCTTTCAGTTCGAGTTGTTTGGAATATTGAAGGTTTTGCCAGCTGCATCCTCCACACACACCAAAGTGTTTGCAAACCGGTTCAGTTCTAAAACTTGATTCTTTCAGAATTTCCAATACCATTCCATTCCATACTCCTTTTCTTTTTCTTGACAGTCCTATTCTTGCTAGATCTCCGGGCACACCACCTTGAACAAATACGACAAGTCCTTCTTCAGTCCTTCCAATGGCATTCCCTTTATCAGTAATACCATGCAATAGCGCCTCAACAACTTTAATTTTTTTGGATTTCATTATTTTGTCAAAAGAAATTCAGTTCTCCTATTGTTTTTCCTTCCTGCTTCTGTAGAATTTGAATCTATGGGATGTGCTTCACCATATCCAATTGTACTAATTCTTGATAGATCAATTCCTTTTGACGAAAGGTAGTTACCAACTGCTTTCGCTCTTAAGCTAGATAGATTCAGATTATCCTGAACATTTCCTACATTATCTGTATAACCCGATAGAACGACTTTATATTCTTTATTTGATAATAAAATTTGAACAAGATGATCTAATTCAAAATAAGATTCTTTTTTCAGTTCTGCTAAGTTGCTTTCAAAGAAAATATTCTTAAGAATGGTTGGCTTTGAATCTGCTACTAATGGGAGCATTTTCCAGATTTTTATTTCTGGTTCGAAGATGGAATTCATTGAACAATTAAAATTCTCTGAAATAAATTGATAACCTTCGTGTAAAATATTAATTGCGTACTGTTCATCCCCTGGGAGTGAAATCAGTTTTTGTTCTGATATTGTTTCTGATAAAAAATATTTCTTGTCTTTCAATCTATAAATTTCTACTCGAGCAGGAATTATTTTATTGCTATTGCTATCTCGTATTTCAAATCGTAGATAACAGCTTGAAACAGGTTTTACAGCGTCTGGTATTTCAAACTCGTAAAGATCAAGATTGATGAATAGTAGTTTTCTCGGATCTTTTTCTTTTAGAAATAAACGATCACTAGCCATTAAGGCTTTCTTTCCATCAAAATAAGCAACAAAAGAAGATTCATCTAATGGACCATTAATTGGATAGCCTAAATTAATCGGAGTAGACCAGGAATTGTTTGTTTCCATCTGCGAATAATAAATATCATTACTACCCATTCCAGGGTGTCCGTTCGAACTGAAATAAAGCGTCTTTCCATCCTGATGCAAAAAAGGACATCGTTCATCGTCTTTTGTATTAATCACCGGTCCGAGATTGATGGGTTTTATCCATGCATTACTTTTATTTTTAACACTCATCCAGATATCACTTCCACCATAACCGCCAATTCTATTGCTGGAAAACAAAATAAGTTTACCATTATCAGCTATACAAGGTTGTGTTTCGTATGCAGGTGTATTTATTTTTTCACCCATGTTGACCGGAATGCTCCAGGAATTATTCTTTTTATTGGAAATGTATAAATCACAGCCACCCATTCCTTCTCTGCGATCACAACTCACAAAAACAAGTGTATTTCCATCAGCAGAAATTGACGGAGCTCCTTCGTTTAAAGGAGTATTTATTTCAACCAAATTCTTAGGTTCTGACCAAATTCCTGAATCTGATTTAGTTGTAATAAATAAATCTTCATTCTCATTTTCTATTTTTCTAGTGAAAACCATTGTTTTTCCATCGGCAGTTAAGGAAGGAAGATATTCTGACCATTCAGAATTTAATGTTTGAATTGCTACCGGAATAAATCTTACAGGATTGCGGGTTGCAGAATCTGCAAACCTATAATTTATTATTTTATGCTCTGCCTTTATAATTAAATCTTGATTGCTATTTTCTTTGCTTAAGAAAATTGACATGTTGTCAAATGCTTCCTTGTAATGCTGGTTCGAATAATTACAAATTGCCAAAGTATAAAATACTTTTGGTTGATAATCTGCATTTAATAAAATAGCTTTATTGAAATTAGTTTCAGCAAGATCAAATTCGCCCAGATCAAATCCTATAGATCCTAAAATGATATAAGCATCTATGAATTTGTTTTCTTTTTTAATTATCTTATTAAATACATTTTTTGCCTTTACAAAGTCATTTGACTTGTAATACTTCATTCCTTCGGCATATGATTTTTTTAGGGACGAAGAGGCCTTGTTCAGACTAATGAAATCCTGTGCTCCAAGTGAAAGACTTAAGGTGCATATTGAGACTATAATAAATAAGTGCCTCATTATTTAGTTTCAAACATAACGTAAAAAAGAATGGATTAAATATTAAGTGAGTTGCAATTCACTTAATAAACGCATAGCATCCTCATTGCCAAGTTCTGAAGCCTTTTTAATGTCAATAATAAAATCAGGTTTACCTGCAGCTTTTCTTGCTAGTCCTCGATGCATAAATAATTCTGCTTTACTATCAAAGGACTTAGAATCTTCAAAGGAAACGCTTTTGTCAAATGCTTCAAGCGCTTCATCTATTTTACCGGTTGCGAAAAAAGCTTTTCCATAATTAAACCAGACCATTGGAAGGTGCTTGGTATTTGAATCCTCCTTGCTAAATACTTTATGGGTTACTAGCTTAAATTCCGCAATGGCTTTGTCGTATTCTTTTAGTTCCAAATGTGAGAATCCTTTTGATCTTCTTGCTGCCCAATAGATTGGCTGAAGGGCTATTGAACATTTAGTAGTTTCCTCTAAATTTTGAATTGCTTCTTCATATTTGTGCTTAATCATTAAGGTTCTTGCGATACCATAAAAAGCTGAAGAGTTCATATGATCAAATGAAACGGCTTTTCGAAAATCATATAAAGCGTCATCATAATTTTTCAAAGTAAAATTAACATAGCCTCTTTGAGTATAAGCTTGGGAATGTCTTTCGTATTTCTCAATGGCAGCGGTTAATATTTCTAATGCTTCTTGTTCTGATCCCTTTTGCTCGGATGCTTTTTTACCGTCTTGATATAACATTATACAAGACTTTTCTCCTTTGGGTTCAATGTGATAATGTTGTAGAATTTTACCAGTATCGGTCATCCATGCATCTACACTTCCTGATGAAGAGAATCCAGCGCAATAATCAATGAAGTTGATGGTATTTTTCCAATGTTTTTCTGAAACATTTCCGATGAATCGACCCAATTCAATGGTATAATCTTGTAGGTTAAATATGAGTTCAGGTTGCTTGAAAATTAATTCCCTTTTGTAATGGGAATCCAGTCTAGGGTTAATCTGTTCGAGTACCTGATTCATGGTCTTTTCAGACCCTAATTCCAACTTTCCCTGAATGATGACTTTATACAGAATTTGTGCGTGCATACAATTTAGTATTGTGGTTTTCCAGAATTCCCCCCTTCCTATTCTAAATTAATGTAGACCAAAGTACTTTATCAACAAATTTATATGGTTATTCAACCATTAAAATTCGAATTAAATGCACTTTGAAATAATAAAACAGGAACTCACAAAGATATTAAAAATTAGCCTGAATTTCTAATTAATTGCCTGACATTGAAGTCATTATGACAACATTTAGATTTAATAATATATAAACGTATGTTATTCACCTAATTAAACATTATCACTTAATGTAATTAACAAAGTATTATTAAAAAATGATAAGAAATAGCATTTCTAACTACTACTAGAGTAAATCTCACGTTGTATCTTGAGATTCATGCTAAACGTAGGCTCAAGCTGAAGCGTGATAAATCCGCTTACGTTCGTGTGTGGTTGAAAAAGCTGAAGACTAGATGTATAGTAGTCAGCGAAATTATTTTGGATTAGAAAATTTATTGGATATTGATCTTTGAAATGTTACTGAACAATCAAATCAGAGATTAGAATTTACACGAGATCTTTAAAATGTTATTGAATAATCAAATCAGAGATTTTAATTCACACGAACGGAACTTTGACATGGAATTAATTAATCAAATCAGAGATTTGAATTCACACGAACATAGACTAGAGCCTAAGGCTCAGCAACGGGTAGAAAAAGCCATAAGTATTTTCAAAGAAAATACTGGTACAGAAGTAAAAGGTGGTACTGAATTTTATAAAGATGATGGACATGGTAAAGAAACAAAGTTTAGTGAAGATGCAGAAATTGGGGAGAATATAGATAACTTTGAGAGTACTTTCGGGATCGCTGTTGCCGCTGCAGGAGCAAGTCTTCCAGCTACAATGTTTGACGGATTTAAACACGCTATGGATGCAATTCAAGTTGGGCATGAATTGCTTAAGTTATATGAAGAAAATGTAGATCCAAAACGAATACTATACGATACTTTTAATGACTTGGGATATAAAATAAACGGTAATGATACAATTGTAGCAAGAGATGTACAGCATTTAGATGGTCTTATCGAACACTTAGAACCAAATGAACAGAAAAAAACAAAAAAATGATGCTTAAACTTTTGTTGTATTGCTTTATAATTATTTCTATTGCAAGTTGCAAAACTAAAACTGCTAATAGTAATATTACAAAGACTATTACAATGCAAAATGGATTTACTTTGGAAAATTACCAACTTTCTGGAAAACAAAGAATGGCCTTAGTTTTTGACTCATTAGGGTTGCTTTATTCCTTATTAACTTCTATTAATGATACAACTATTGAAGAATTAAATTTTAATAATGATGGCAGATTATTCAGTAAATTGATTTACAATAAGCCAAATATTTTAAATGGGAATGGTTATTTTTTTTACCCAAGTGGAAGTTTAAAATCGATGAGGGTTTATCGTGATAATAAATACTCTATCAGAGGCGTAGATTATTATGATTATTCAGGTATAGACTTAAGACATATATATTATGATAGTACAGGAAGTTATTATTATCGAACTGATTTTTCTGATACAAGTTCTTATTATGAACAATTCTTTAATGAAAAAAATCCATTGTCATATATGATGATTAAAACATATTGTTCAGAACCAACTAAATCTAAATTAATAAAACTAATTGAATCAATTGGATTGGATAGTTTAAAACAAATTTATTGAGATTTTTGAGTGTAGACTCACTTACTAAGAGCTATCCTTGGTATCCCTGCTGAGCCATGGCTCTAGCCTACGTTCGTGTGTATTCAGGTTTCTAACCTGAATCTACAAGCTAAGCCAGAATTTAAATAATTTTTCAATTAATAAACGATTTATTTTTTCTTAACTTCGCCTAAATATGACTACCGGGTATCAGATCGTTGACAAAGAAGGAACATATTATTTAACTTTTCAGGTTATAGATTGGGTCGATATATTTACAAGGAAAATTTATAGAGATATCATCATTGAAAGTATGGATTTTTGTCGTAAAAATAAAGGCTTACAGATATGGGCATATGTAATTATGACAAATCATATACATTGTATATTAAGTGCAATAAATGGAAATTTGTCAGATGTAATAAGGGATTTTAAAAGTTATACTGCAACGAAAATTCTTAGAGAAATGCAAGGATCACACGAAAGCAGAAGAGATTGGATGTTGAAAAGATTTGAATTTGCTGCCAAAAGCCATAAGAGAAATAGTGAAATGCAATTCTGGACACATGAGAATCATGCAATTGAATTAGTAACTCATTCATTTACATCGCAGAAAATGGCTTACATTCATGAAAATCCTGTTAGAAGTGGTTGGGTTGAAAAAGCTGAAGACTGGATGTATAGCAGTCAGCGAAATTATATTGGATTAGAAAATTTATTGGATATTGATATTATGGATCTTTGAAATGTTATTGAACAATCAAATCAGAGATTTGAATTCACACGTACAGAACTTTGACATGGAATTAATTAATCAAATCAGAGATTTGAATTCACACGAACGTAGGCTGAAGCCTACGCTCAGCGACGGATATTGATATTATGGATCTTTGAAATGTTATTGAACAATCAAATCAGAAAATTGAAAACACACGGAATTTTGAAATGTTATTGAACAATCAAATCAGAGATTTGAATTCACACGAACGTAGGCTAGAGCCTACGCTCAGCAACGAAATTTATTGGATATTGATATCATTGATCTTTGACATGGTACTACATCATCAAATCAGAGATTTGAATTCACACGAACGTAGGCTGGAGCCTACGCTCAGCCAGGTAGTTTTTTTCAATTGTTATTTAATATTTATTAGAGTTTTTAACTTTTCCATTAAAGCGATTTCATCGTGGTATATAAATGAATTTGCTTTAAAATTTTTCCAAGACTTCTTAACTAACTTTAATTGAATTTCATCTTCTGATAAATTTTTACTTTTTAGTTCCCTTTCTAGAGTTTGTATCGTTTTTTCCTTGTAAAAAAAATACTGTTTTTGCTCCGCATAAATTCCATTTTTTACTTTTGCTCTATTCAATTCAAAGTGATCACTACAAATCAAAGTATTGTGATCAAAATAGTAGTTGATGATCTTATTAGATGGAATAGTTATTAACCTCCTACTCAGTACAATAATTTCGTTTTTTGAATTTCTGTAAACCCATATTTCCTCATCCTTTTTTATAGAAATTTTACTAAATCCTATTTTAGTGAGATCCATCGCTGAAACATACTTCTTACTCGAATCCAATGCCAACTTGGTCTCCTTATCAATTTTAATAGCTTTGGAAGGACTACAGGAGAAGTTAGAGATAAATTGAAGAACTAAAATCAGTTGAAGTATTTGTTTCATTATAAGGTTGCTGATATTTAATGCAAATTTTAAGCTATTGAGCTTGTATTGCTATAAATATTTTGTTAAAAATTGAATTTCCTTTTTGAATTAATCAATAATAATAAGAAAAGTTTAAATTTATATTATTGCTGGAATATAGTTGAATACGTATTTTTATTTACTCATATATTATCTACCTTTGCGGACTTAATTATGAAAACCAACGCTGAACTTCATTCTATTGCCTCACAGGTTAGACGAGATATTATACGTCAGACCTGGCTTGCGAAAAGCGGTCATCCCGGTGGATCCTTAGGTTGCACCGATTTTATGACGGCCTTATATTTCAATCACCTAAGATACAAACTACCTTTTAATATGTCAGGAAAAGATGAAGACGTCTTTGTCTTGTCTAATGGACATATTTCACCTGTTTTTTACAGTATTCTTGCGCGTTCAGGCTTTTTTCCGGTGGATGAATTGAGCACTTTTCGAAAACTAAATTCACGTCTTCAAGGTCATCCTGCAACCCACGAGCATATTCCAGGAGTCAGAATAGCAAGCGGATCGCTTGGTCAAGGCTTAAGTGTTGCTTTAGGAATAGCCTTAAGTAAAAAATTAAGTGGTGAAGATAAATTGGTCTATGTCCTAACCGGTGATGGTGAATTACAAGAAGGTCAAAATTGGGAAGCAATAATGGCTGCGGCACATTATAAAGCAGATAATCTCATTGTTACAGTAGACTGGAATGGTCAGCAGATAGATGGTACTAATGACAAAATCCTTTCATTGGGTGATCTGGCTGCAAAATGGAAAGCATTTGGCTGGCATGTAATTCATGCCAATGGTAATCATATAGAAGAGATAAATGAAACTTTAACAAAAGCAAGAGAAGCTACTAATCAATCAATGCCAATCGTCATTCTGATGAAAACTATAATGGGATATGGAGTTGATTTTATGATGGGAACAAATAAATGGCATGGAATTGCGCCAAATGACGAACAAGCGAATTTGGCTTTAACACAATTAGAAGAAACATTAGGTGACTTTAAGATATGAGCAATTGGGATAAATATAACAGCACTCAGAAAATAGCTACGAGAAATGGATTTGGTGATGGCTTAATGGAAGCTGCAAGAAATAATGACAGTGTGGTTGGCTTATGTGCAGACCTAGTTGGTTCCCTAAAAATGGATGCTTTTGAAAAAGAATACCCAAATAGATTTTTTCAGGTTGGCGTAGCAGAGGCGAATATGATTGGAATGGCCGCAGGTATGGCAACTACTGGTCTAATACCCTACACAGGAACCTTTGCCAATTTCTCTACTGGAAGAGTATATGATCAAATCAGACAGAGCGTTGCCTATTCAGGTAAAAATGTAAAAATATGCGCTTCTCACGCAGGATTAAGTTTAGGAGAAGATGGTGCAACCCATCAGATTCTTGAAGATATTGGCCTTATGAAAATGCTTCCGGGCATGTGTGTAATCAATCCAGCAGATTATGCTCAAACTAAGGCTGCAACACAAGCAATCGCTAACTATTCAGGACCTGTTTATCTTAGATTTGGGCGGCCTGACTGGCCTGTATTTATGCAAGATGAATCTTTCGAAATAGGTAAAGCCATCCATTTAAAGTCAGGGACTCAAGTAACTGTAATTGCTACCGGTCACTTACTTTGGCATGCTTTAGAAGCTGTTCGTAGTTTGGAAAAAGAAGGTATTGACTGTGAGCTCATTAATATTCATACTATAAAGCCCTTAGATTCCGAAGCAATACTACAATCTGTAAGGAAAACCGGAAGGGTTGTTACTTGTGAAGAACATCAACGCAACGGAGGATTAGGAGATAGTGTAGCTCAATTGCTTTCCCAAAACTTTCCAGCACCTCAGGAATATGTGGCTGTAAATGACTCTTTTGGTGAGAGCGGAAAACCGCTTGAGCTCTTAGAGAAATATGGATTAGGTATAAAAGACGTAATACTGTCTGTTAAGAAAGTGATGAATAGATAACATCTAATTCAGTATTTTCTTAAGAACTCAAGAAATTAATAAGCTCTAGTAAATTACTTTACCCTTTTGGCCAACATTGGAGTAATATCATTTGTAAATTCTGCTACAGATGCTCTATAACCTGTTGATCCTAAGGCATTTATTTCATATTGCTTGGTCTTTTCATTTTTGCCAAGATCGAATACCCAGATTGTAGGATATCCGCGAACGCTAAATGATTGTTGAAGAGAATTATTCTGTTGAACAATTTTTTCAGGTAGTGTTTTACCTCTTGGAAAATCCAATTCTAACAGAACAACATTTTTCTTAGCCCAGGATTTAAACTCTTCTTGACTAAAAACTGATGCAGTTAATCTTTTGCACCATCCGCACCAATCACTGCCGGTAAAATTTGCTAGTATAGGTTTTCCTGTCTTTTTAGATAGGGCATAAGCCTCATCCATGTCAACCAACCAACCTTCATTTTCTGCTTTATAGACCTCTTTGCTAGTCGGAGATTGGCCACAAGAGTTGTGGGTTACAAGCAAAAGCGTAACAAATAAAGGTAAAAGATTTTTAAAGGAGAGATGAATAGACATTTTTTAATATTTGATTTTCAATACAAAGATATGGGATTTCAGAAATTTCATTCCATAAATTAGTGTTAAAAATCCTCAGATCTAGTTGTTTAGTAATTAAATAACTTAACTTTAATTTCTGCGAATTTTAACTAAACGGCTATAAATCATAAAGAAATAGCATCGAAAAAATCAGTTTGCGGAATAATATTTCTCGATATTTGCAGCCCTTTTGCAGATAAGCAATAACTAATAATACGATTAGACATCATGATTAATATTGATCAAATTATTTCTGTAAGTACAAAATCTTCCTTATTCAAAGCGATTACATCCAAGTCAAATGGATTAATACTTGAAGATCTGAGCAATGGAAAGCACGGTTTTTTTTCCGGTAGATTGTACCAGTTTTCTCCTTTAGATTCAATGGGTCTATTTACTTTGTCCGGCACAATGCCAATTAAGGAAGTCTATGAAATTTTTCTAACAAAAGAAAGTGAAATGACAATTCCTTCAGAAGTCGAAAAGGATGACATACTGAAACAATTTTTTGCAAGTGCAATTCCTGAACACGATCCATATCGCGTACATGTAAAGGATATGAAAAAATGTCTTCGATGGTATCATCAGCTTAAACAATTAAATCTTATTACCATAGACTAATATGTTTCTGAATAAAAAAGTTGTTGTAGTTCTTCCTGCCTACAATGCAGCTAAAACTTTAGAAAGAACAATTGAAGATATACCATTTGATTTGGTAGATGAACTCATTCTATGCGATGATGCGAGCAATGATGATACTTATCAACTTGCCAAAAAATTAAATATTAATCATGTTATTAGACATGAAAAAAATAAAGGATACGGTGGAAATCAAAAATCTTTATATCTAAAGGCTTTGGAAATTGGTGCAGATATTATCATCATGTTACATCCTGATTATCAGTATACACCTAAACTTATTCCAAGTATGGTAAACTTGATAGGCAACGATTTGTACCCCGTTGTATTGGGCTCCAGAATATTAGGCAAGGGTGCTCTTAAAGGCGGGATGCCCTATTACAAATATTTTTTCAATAGAGTATTAACCTTAACGCAAAATTTATTACTTGCTTATAAGTTATCTGAATACCACACTGGATATAGAGCCTTCAGCAGACAGGTGTTGGAAAACATTCAATTTGAATTGAATTCAGATGACTTTGTATTTGACAACCAGATGCTTTCGCAAATTATTTATAAAAAATTTGACATTGCTGAAGTAAGTTGTCCAACAAAATATTTCGAAGAAGCCTCTTCTATTAATTTCTCCAGATCGGTTAAATATGGACTCGGAGTATTATTGACTTCTGTAAAACATTTTCTACAAAGGTCTGGGATTGCAAAATACAAAATGTACAATTAGAATTCGTTTCGATCAGTCCATCTTTATTCAAGAAAAGAATAGGATTATCTCTTAAAAATAAACTTTATAAATTCAATGGATCTAATAATGAATGGACCAATAAGGGTTTCTATTTGAAGCAATGCTCTCCTTAATATGATTGCTGAGGAAAATATCATACTTTTCGTTCGTCATTTTCTTGCCTTTTTTCTTCGGAATCACTAAAGGTGTTGCAATAGAATTGAGCGTAATACTGGTTGCAGTAATGACTGCACAGCCATCATTTTTATTAATTTCAAGAATAAGTCCAGGCAAACCACCAAAAGATTCTGGTCCTAAAGAAACAGGAATTTCATAAGTAAACCAAGCTATAATTTTTTGATTTTTGATGGTATCGATAGTTTCTGCTTTCATACAAACATATCCTGAAACTTCTTTTATTTCATTGAGTATTTTCCATTTTATTTTTGGTACATTATCATCAAAAATAAAAGCTTTACCAAGTACTTCGATATTATCCAATCTTCGTTTTTCAATTAAATTAGTATGGATTAACATTTTCTCTCTTTTCCAATGATATTCTTGAACTGGTAAATTGTCAAAATCCAATTGATAAGTTGCTTGTGACTTGTCGTAAGCTAAAATATATTTAGTGGGTTCATTCTCATCTTTGCCCCAGGTAAGTGAGATTCTATCTTTTTCTTCCTTGGAAAGATATGGCAATGATCTAACAATTTTAGACCAGGAAACCGTATGGTCATAAACTATTTTACTCACTTGGGCATTTAACAAAAGTGGTAGGCAAAAGATAAATACAATTATACACTTCATATCCATTTTCAATTTTAATACATCATTCTTCTGTTTCCTTTCTCAAGGTTTGATTTGATTCCTCTCATATTATATGTAAAACTCAAAATAACATATCTCGCCAAACTCAAAGTCTCCGATTGACTTATTTGATTGCTTCTTATAAATTGTTGAATACCAATTGTTTTGTTAAAAACATCGTAGACACTCAATCTTGCTTCTGCTTTATTGTCTTTAAGAAACAATTTGTAAATAGACAAATTTAAAATTGGTATTGTGCTTTGAAAATCATTGGTTGTATTAGAATATGAATTAATGTTAAAATTAGAATTAAAATAAAATAACTTAGGAAGCTTAAAATTGAGGTCAGCGCTTCCACCATAATTATCCACTTTTGAAGCAACAGCAGAGTCAACACCAGCTCTTTGTTCGTTTATTCTATAGTTTGCATTTATGAAGAGTGTAAAAGCTTCTGTTGGTGTAATATTGGATCCAACTCTGAAACCATTGACGTTGGATACAGGTTGAGTAACTATTCCATTTGTTATCGCCTTATCTAAATTGTAGTTGTAATTATATCCCAGATTAAAAGTAAACTTATTTTTAATTATTGGAAAATTATAATTAATATTGGCATACAATGTTCTCGTCCCGTTGATATTAATTGGCTGAGTAGTTTTGACATTTCCCAATCCTATACTTTCAGAATAAATGATGTCCTTGTCATTTAAGCGGTAACCAATCCTTGAGAAAAGATTTGTGAATTTTAATCGATTGAACTTTCTAAAAGAAATGCTCATTTCATTACTTGACCTTGGCTGCAGATCCGGATTTCCAATTCTGACAAAAAGAGGGTTTGAATTGTCAACAATTGGTAAGAGGTCTTTGGAGTTGGGAGCATTTACATTTCTGTTAAATTGCAAGCTCACTTCGCTACCACTATTTGTCTCATATTCAATCTCAAAATTTGGAATTAAATTCTGATAGACTCTCTGAATAATAATTGGCATACTATCCACTTTGGAAGAAAAATTGCTATTCAAATAAATTTCCTGATAAGCACTACCTAGACTTACATTCAATCCTTCATTATTATAACTAAAACTCTGTCCTAGTCTATTGTAATTATTTTTATTATTAAAATCCCTACTCAAAAGTTCATTTAATTGTTTTTGATCCATAATGTTATCGCTAACTATTCTTTCATAATCTGTAATTCCATGATTAAAATTATAGAAAGTCCTAGAAAACATTTTTTTTCCAATAGGTTCCATCCATAAAGCATTTGCTTTATAGGTCTTAACCAACTGATCGGTATTATAATTTTGATTCAAATTTCCTACTGAATCAATATTTGTACGAATTTGATAAAATGTATTGTCTGCTTTATTTTCTGATTCACGCTCACTGTTACCAATATTGTATGCTCCACTAAAGCCAAAGCTTCTACCTTTTTTTCTAAATTTTTTCTTATATATTAACGAATTCTGAGAGTTGAGATTACTGCCATTTTGGTCAGTACTTGATATTTGATCATTAAGCAAGATTTCATATGGAGTAAAGCTATGAGATATAGAGTTTGTAAGGGTTTTTCTTTGCCCTAAAGACTGATTTGATTTAATTATTATACTTGAAAAGGAATCAATTTCTTGCTCAAGACGCAATTCAACTCTATTGCTCATTTTCCTGTTGTCTCTATCGGCTGTATCCAAGGTATTGTATGAATTAATTGGATAAAGAAAATTTTGAGTTCGATAGGCATCCGATTGTAAATTGTTTATTTCATAAAAATACATTCCACTTAGCTTTGATTTGCTGTTGTCAAAATTATAATTTATCCCAGCTGATACCTTTTCAGGAAAGCCAAAATTATCACCACCAAAAAAACTTCCGATGCCATTATTATCATCTTCATCCCCATCATCAAAAACTGTAAATCTATAATTTGAACCATTGCCAAAACCAAAATCGCCATCATCACCCCAATTAAAAGAATTGCTTCCTTTAAAATCTTGATAATCGTTCCAGGATAATCCGTTTCTTCCAGTATTAGTTCCTGATCCAATCAACGAAAACTGATGAGTAGAATTAAACTTATTATAATTTCCTTTCAATTCTTTGGTGTTTTCCGTTCCTATTCCTGCAATTATCTTTCCAAATCCTCCCTTTTTGAAGTCTTCTTTCAATTCTAAATTCATTGCCTTATCTGAGTTCAATCTTTTCTGTCCTGTTATTTTTTGCTCTTCAGTTAATTCATTGAATACTTGAACTTTTGCAATACCTTCTGCTGGTAAATTTTTTGTTGCAGCTTTAGGATCTCCTCCGAAAAAGTTTTTACCATCTACCATAACTCTATTTACATTTTTACCATCTGCTGTAATAGCACCTTGCTGATCAACTTCCATTCCTGGAAGTTTACGCAAAAGGTCTTCTACTGTTGATCCTGGTGGTACTTTAAAAGTAGTAGCATCGTATTCTATAGTATCCCCCTTAATTGTCATCGGTGCTTTTGCAGCTTTTATTACAACTTCAAATAATTCTTTAGAAATAGTTGTCATCTGTAACTTTCCTAAATCTAATATTTTTGATGTGGGATGAATTGGGATTTGGAGTGGGAAATAAGAGATATAGTTCGTTTTAAGCAAATATTTTTTTCTCTCAACATTTTGAAAAGTAAAATATCCTTTTTCATCTGCTTGCACGTATTCTAATAATGTACTGTCCGATGGATTCAATAACATTACTGAGACCAAGGACAAAGCTTCACCACTCGTATCTGTAACATGTCCTTTGATTGTACAAAACTCTGTTTGAGCTTTAAGACAATTAAAAGTTAATAGAAATGAAATAAATAATACTATCTTTCTAAATGGGTTCATCATTGTCGTATTCACTAACTTGAAAAATTAATTCGCTCTGAAATATTTTGTAGTCTATGTGCAGCTTCTTGTAGAGTGCTTTCCTTTTTTGCAAAACAAAATCTTAACATTCTAGGATTGTAACCATCATGATAAAAAGCAGAAATTGGGACACACGCAACACCACAAGTCGACACAATTTCTTTTGCTATTTGCTCATCCGACTTATCACCCAAATGATTATATCCCGCTAAAATAAAATATGATCCAGGGCTTTTAAGGAAATTTAGTTTTGATTCACTAACTAAGTTTAAAAAATAATCCCTCTTAGTCTCGTAGAAGGAACCTAACTGAGTAAAAAAGTTACTATTATTTTCAATAAATTTTGCAACTGCATATTGTGACGGAGTATTTACGGAGAAAACAGTAAACTGATGCGCCTTCCTAATTTCTTTTGTGAATTCTTGATTAGCAATAATATAACCCAACTTCCAGCCTGTATTATGCAATGTCTTTCCCAATGAAAAAACTACAATACTTCGCTGCATCAATTCCATATATAACAATGCACTTGAATGTTTTTTATTATCGTAAACAAGCATATCATAAACTTCATCCCACACTATAATTGCATTTGTTTGTTCAACAATTTTTGCAATTTTCAGCATATCTGAATGTGAAAGAATCGTACCCGCAGGATTGTGTGGATTGTTAATGATTATTAGTTTAACATCATTCCCTGATAAACATTCTTCAAACTCATCCCAAGGTATTTCAAAAGTAGGCTCCTTTAAGCGTATATAAACCGGAATTCCTCCATTGATCAATACAGATGGTGCATAAGAATCATAAGCTGGTTCAAAGATTAATACTTTGTCACCATAACCAATAAGACTACTAATTATTGTGTAAATAGCCTGAGTTGCTCCAGCAGTAATAGTAATTTCTGTATCAACATTTACAGAATAATTATAGTCCGTATAAACTCTAAGTGCCAACTGTTCTCTCAACATTAATAGTCCAGGCATCGGCGCGTACTGATTGTAGCCAGATTTTACGGCTTCTTGCAGGTAAGTAAACAATTCCTCTGGTGGCAGAAAATCCGGAAATCCTTGTGCAAGATTGATTGCGTTATGCAAAATTGCCAGCTCGGTCATTCTTGCGAACACTGATGTGCCTGAATTAGGTAATTTTGAAACTAGCTTAATATTCTCCATTGCAATAATGTTGTAAATATCTATAGATTAAAGCTGAATCTACTTATTCAAAATGTTAAGATCTTCTAAAAGTTTGGGCCAGTTTAACTTATTGATTTCAACATTACGACTTTGTTGGTCTATTCCTTGAAATTTATTTTTTTCTACAAATTCATACAATTTGTTTGGATTATCCAGTCCCAATTGATAATTTAAAACTAGATGATGTCCTTCCAAAAACTTTTGACCACTATCACTTGCATTATAACAAAAATAAACAATTGGCAATCCACTATTGACATAGTCTTCTAGTTTGCTTTGCATTCCTGGGTAATTTTTATTTGCAAAACAAATCAATACATTTGCTATTTGGAATTCATTTATCAAGCTATAGGGACTCAATTGTTGACAAAATTCAATTTTTTTATTTGAACCATAATGCAGAAACAATTCACTGTATTGTCGACCAATTAATTTAAGCTTTGATTTGAATCCACGCAATTCCAACAATGTTATTACTTCTAATAGAATTTCTATTTCCATTACAGCCGGCCTAATAGGCAAATAGCAATTACCGAAATAACTAAGAATAATTTCATCACCGAATTCAGAATTAATTTTATCAAATTCTACATTCGGTCCGTTATAAATTAATTTTACCTTTGCCGAATCAACATTATATTCTTCCAAATAAAAATCGCGAATAGACTCTGAATTAACAACTATACAATCTGAATAAGTCAGAACCCACTTTTCATATATGGAAGTCAATTTTTTAAGCCTAGAACTTTTTTTTCTAGCATGAACATGACTAAATATATCTCCAATGTCTGCAATCCAATATACTCCTTTTATTTTGAATAACTTTATTAGCAATCCAACTAAGTGTTCTGAAACTGGATTAGATAAAGTAAGTAATATGTCATTTTTACATTTGTATTTGAAGAAGTAGAATAAAAAATGTATAATGCTATTTAAAACAAAAATATCTGGCCAAATCAGCCATTGGATGAATTCTAAAAATAAGGACTTATTATTTAATTGATTTGACTTACTATTTGGGAGCTTAAACCCATGCTGTTTTATATGTTTAGATGAATTCTTATATCCCTCTACTGGATTGCAGAGTTGAATGGTGTCAATTTTTCCAAATGTTGACTTAATTATATTATTTATTCTTAAACTTCTTGGGTTTACAATTGGAAGAGAATATGGATTAAGAATAATCAGCCTCATTCAAAAATTAATCTTTATACGCATTTATAAGACAATTTAGGGTCCAATTAGAATTGGTTTTAGAAAATGCTGATTGAAAGGCATTTCTACAATACTTTAAATAAGTTCGTGCATTTAGTCTTTCGATTTCTTGAATCGCATTAGAAGTCGCCTTTACATCTTTTTCATTTACTATCCATGCATTATAGTTATTAATAGCTATGTCAGGAATATCACAATGTGAAGTAGTTAATAAAGGTTTTCCTAGCGACAATGCATCTTTTAGAAAAACAGGACAACCACCTTCAGTATCAGATAAACTAGACTTATTGCTTAAATTGACTACCATATGTGAATTTTTTAGCTTAGAAATATAATTAGGAAAACTAAGCTTATCATTCAATTTTATATTTTTTAATTTGTTCCTAGTTATGCACTTTGACAATTCCTTAAAATAATGTGGATTAACAATTTCCCCATAAAAATCAAGCTTAAATTCTTTTGAGCAAGATGATTTGGCTAGTGCCTCGATTAAAATCAACTGCCCCTTTTTTTCTGAATAGCTTGCTACTTGTAATAAATTAATTGGTTTTTTCCATTCCTTTAGATCTAAAGTAAAAGAACGATTATATAACATCTGTACAATACAAATTTGGCTTAAAGGAATTCCATATGATACCAATAATTTTTTACTATAACTTCCTTCTACGACAAATTTCGTTCCATGACTTGCAAATTTTCTATAGAATTCAAGTGTCTCAGGCTTATTTACAGGTAAGTATTCATAGTCATAGCCATACAAAGAAATAAAAGTTAGACATTTCAATTGCATTAAGACCTTATCAAATTTAATAGCCATGTTTCCAAAATGAAAGTGTACCGCATCAATCCTATTCTCTTTGATGTATTCAAATAGTCTGTCTTCATAGTAGCTAAATCTGACAATATTCGATATCTTATTAAAAATTGGAATTGGATAGGTAGTGACTATTCCAAAATTCGATACAATAGGAAATTTAATCTTTTCTTTTTTATAATACAAACTAGCAACATGATGCTGAACAGACTCTTCAGATAAATTAAATAAATCTTCAATCCATTGCATGGTTTCAGGCAAATAATAATCGAGAATATGCAAAACTTTAAAGTACATTTGCTCTATGTTTTTTATTCATTTGAATCCACAATAACATTGATACGTATCTAAATTTCTGTTCTATAGACTTAGGTCTATTTATTTCAATAAAATCAGGAGTACTAAATTTATTAATTAATGAATCTAATTTCGGAATTAAAAAATTGTAGTTTACAAAATTAATTTTGAAACCTATTTTACTTAATATGCTATATATAATCTTATTCAATCCATACTTCAGTAAACATGAATTCATTGCAGAATATTTCAAAGGTACTAACGTCTTCTGCCAGGCCAAGTCTGTTAATTTTCCATCTAACTCCTTAATAAGTACTTCTAAATAAAATTTACTATTTGATTGTAACTTCTCATCAATTGAATAGTTTACCATTAACCATTTCAAATTATAAAAAGGAAGGAAAACTTTAAATGATTTGGACATATTATACACATGCAAAGCGGCCAAATTCGATATTTTTTGATAAGATAAATAAGGATCAATGGATTCAATATCAAAATAATGATTTGATGATAAATCACTGGTATTGCAAAATTGAATTAATTTTTTCGAAATAGTAGAATTTATTCTTTGGTTCAAATATTTTTCAGAAGAATAAATACCACCACCATAAAATCCAGTCGCTACGATCTCGTAATCCTTTGAAAGTGTAGTATAAATATTTCCTTCATGAAAATGATTTATAGGAATCAAACCACCTGCTTCCCAAAACATCAATAAGCGATCTTCAAACCAATTTTTTTCGTTAATCTGGAAGGTTCTCCAAGGAATTTTTAAAAGCTTACTAATTTTTTCAGCCAAATTTAAATCAACGGATTTACCATTAGAAAAAGTGAAAGACTCTAAATTAATTTTTCGCTTTGCTAGATTACTTGCAACCCATCTACTATCTAATCCTCCACTTAAGGCAATTCCTATTTTTTCTTGTGAAGAAGGTAATTCTTCAAAGCTATTATTAAATGTGTCTATGTAATCTAGAATTAAACTTTCTTTTGTCTGATCAGACTTCTGACAGTTTTGCCAAGTCCAATAATTAATTTGAGAAAGGGTCCCACTATTCAATGATAATGATAATACCAAGGCTGGTTCCAGTTTTCTGCAATTCTTATACCATGTTCTTCCGGAAATAAAAAAACCGTTATTCAAATAATTTATAATCGAATTGCTATCCCATTCCAAATTAATATCGTTACAAAACATCAATGTCTTTATTGAATTTGTCACTATCAATCTGTCTGCATCTTCATAAATGAAAATTGGGTAATAACCCAATGGATCATTAATAAAGTGAATTTCATTTTTCACCTTATCCAAAATCATGAAAGCCGCAATACCATTTATTCTTTCAAATAATTTATAAATTTTTTCGAAATTATCTATATATTCTCTAATTCTAATTGAGTTTATTAACTCCAAAAATCCATTTAACAAAATTGGATTCCCTAATAAATACAGCTCAGCGCCATTTTCAGACCAGCAATACAGGTTTTTTTTTTCGAATTCGGAAAAACATATTTGAAAATTTGCAATTTCGATTTTCTTTATTTGGTCCTTTAAAAATAAATTTACATTTGGCTGAAAGTCATTTCGAGTATTTATTGCAAAGAAATCTTTCATTATACAATGCTTAATTTACACCACTTTGTAACTCTTTCCTTCTCAAAAATGTATAATAATATTAATATACAAATTATTGATAATATCATTGAGATGAAAAAATAGCCGACCCATATTTTTATAATATAGACAAGCATGAACATAATAAGGATTAAAATAAACCACTTATTTATTGACAAAGAGAGTTGTATATTTTTATCCTCTAATATTTGATTCATTAAAAAATAGATAGTAAGTAAGGACAAAATTCCATATCCCAGACCCATTATTAAAAAATTGTTCAATGAACCTTTGAACAAATAAAAACATAAGATAATAGTATAATTTATTATTAAAATAATGATATTCCAATAAAATATTTTTCTCGACTCACTAAGTGCAACCAAATAACTAACCAATATGTTATTCATAGCTTTGCATAAAGCAATTGGTATTAGAAATGAAGCATAGTATACTAAATCTTGATATTTCTCTGGATAGGCAAATTGAAACAATTCAGATCGAAAATTCCAGAATAATAAATAAAGAATGAATATCAAGTAACTGTAACTAATAAGGCTTTCAGAAATTATTGTCGATGTATTGCTTTTATTTAAAAATGATTTGGATACTACAGGAATGATGGCCTTATTAAAAAGTGGATTAATTTTAGCAAAAATCATATAACTTATTTCAGTTACTAAAATGTATCCGCCGAGTACAGGCAATCCAAATAAAACTATTATAATTACAGTATCATATTGTCCTTGAACAAAGCTTAAAATCTGAGACCAAATGTTAAATTTACTTTGGGTGAAATGTGATTTGACATCCTCCTTTAAAACTTGATATGTTTGTTCAATTTTTTGTTGTTGAAGTTGAAATAAAAAGCATATCCCATAAAATAATACAAATCTAAGTACCACCCCAAATGTGAAAATTATCATCGGATTGTAATAATTACACAGAATGACTAGGAAAATCAATTCCGCAGAATAAGCGATCATTTGTGCAATTACTATCTCTTTTTGCCTGAAGTCAACTACCAATTTGGATTGAGCATATGAGCCTATTCCTATTAGAAGTATGATAACAAAACAATTTGCAGTTATTATTGGGTGGATTTCGTTGAATGTTGTGGTAAACAACATGATAAAGACTAATCCTAATGCTGAAAATATGATATAAAGCAATTGCTTCCTTAAAAGTAGCTTGATTAATTCCCAGTTGTATTCATGCTTTTGAATTATGCTAAAAAACATACCGGGATCCAGAGAATAGAGCGCAAAACGAAA
Organism: Saprospiraceae bacterium; assembly: GCA_040006775.1. Taxonomy (GTDB): domain Bacteria; phylum Bacteroidota; class Bacteroidia; order Chitinophagales; family Saprospiraceae; genus Vicinibacter. The sequence goes on along the minus strand of JBDTWI010000018.1, from coordinate 14,480 downwards.
TACAATTTGAAACAATGCAAATGAACCTAATTCTTTATAAGGTAGATATCGACCTAGAAGAATAATAGTCACCAACTGAATTAAACTTATATAAACAGTTGCATATAATTGCCATCTAAATATTTTATTAAAAAAATGTGAATGTTCACTCATGCTGCTCAATGCCTTGCAAAGCTAATAATTTATTATAAAAATACTTAATATCATTACTTTTGCTATTGTATGCAAAATGATTCATTTAAATCAGACCATTTTTTAATCGTGGATTGGTTAGATATTTTCTGTAAGGTACATGAGTCTTTTCAGTTTGAATTTAAAGAGTCAAAACTGATAGTCGCATTGAATAAAACTAATAAATTCGGTTTATCCATTGGATCATGTCCAAGATTTACTCCTTACAACGCAATTATTATACATCCTGATACACTTATTAGTTCTTCTGTAAAATATAATTTAGAGCTTAATCTTTATAATAAATTCCTGACCCATTCCTTCAACTACATACGAGTACAATTAAAATTTCCCACCTCCTTCTTAAGCTTACCTCGGATTTCTAATAAAAGAATTGATTCAAGATTAGCTTTTACAGAAGTATTAGATTTCCCAATTAATATAGATTCACATTGGAATTCGTTGTCAAGTGAAATAAGGAATGACATCTTATTCGCCAGAAATAACTCTTCAATAAAAGAAGTTGGATTAGATTCTGAAACCATACAATTTTTGCTTTTAAACCCTTATTATGCTTATTCAGATCTTAAAGAATCAGAGCTTCGAAATGCTTATAATTATCTTTCAAAAACGAATTCAATAAAAATCTTTGTTCTAGCACAATCTGATCAAGTGAAAGCTTGCACTGTATTTATTCGGTCTGGTGATTGTTGGTATTTTTGGCTTAACAACATTCAAAAAGATAAGAATATAAGAGGAATGAATTTAGCAATTATTTGGGAGGGAATTAAACTCGCTGCAGATTCGAATTGTAGTTTTAATTTCGATGGCTCAAATAAACTGGAAATCTCAAAAATATTTAAAAGTCTTGGAAGTAAAACAATAGTATATCCGAATAATTATATTCTAAAAAATTCTTTTTTTGGATTTATAAGTAAACTCAGATGATAACTAATTTGTTTAATTCTGTTGAAATAGCTGAAAGAAATGCTTTGTTATGGTTGGTTGAATCTCATAAGCGTTCATGTGAGAAAGGTTTTGCACATAGCAGAATTAACTTTCTTCCTTCGAAAATAGCATGGAGAAAAGCATACCCTGAAACTTCTGGATATTTAATCGAAAATTTTCTAAAATTTAATACTGGTATAATAAAAGAGGATCAGGAGATAGGATTAAAAACTGCTAATTGGTTAACTAATATTCAATCAAAGGATGGATTTTATTATTCAGGTGTTGAAAATAAAATTCCAAGTACATTTAATACTGCTCAAATTATTTTTGGTTTATTAGAGGCCTATCAATTTACAAAAAATACGGTTTATTTTTTTGCCTTAGAAAAGGCTAAAAAGTGGCTTCTGGATTCTATATCCGATGAAGGAGTAGTCATTCGTGGTTTATACAAACCCAATTATTTTGCAAGTTATTACACCAGAGCGCTATGGCCATTATTACTGATTTCTGATGATCGAGAAAAAAAATTTATTGGGAAAGCTGTAAATTCTCTTTGGAAAAATAAAAATAAATATAAAAGTTTTGATCGCCTTGGCTTCAATGAATCGGATTATTGTTTAACTCATACTATTGCGTATGCAATTGAAGGTTTTATAGAATGTTCTATTTTAGTTTGCAATAAAGAAATGTTAGATGAGTGTGATGAAATACTGGAATACATCGCAGATATGATTATTAATACAAAGCGCCTTGATGGAATCTATAATTCTAGATGGGAAACTATTTCAACTATGAAGTGTCTTACCGGACAGGCTCAATTCGCAAGCTTATTTGCTAAAGCCCATTTGCGCACTCGTTCAGCTAAATTCGAAAAAGTAAGCGTTGATCTCCTGAAAGAATTGGTATCCTGGCAAATTAAAAGTAATAATTCTGAACATCACGGTGCATTTCCTGCATCTTTGCCCACCTACAGTAGATATTTTCCATTTCAATATATTAATTGGACAAATAAATTCTTTCTGGATGCTTGTTATCAAGCAAAGAAATTCATTTGAATGAAATGGATTTTATCTTAAAATAACCATTTTGCCAAAATTATTTACAAAGAATTTATCCGTATTAGTATCCAATTTCTTTATTTCATTACCTTTCTCATCTTTAAAAATCGCTCGATATAAGTAAACTCCATTGGCTAACTTTTGTCCATATTCATCTGTTCCGTCATAATCAAATTCTGTCATATGAGTACCTATACTAAGAGGACCCAATTCATTCTGTGAAAGTTCTCTAACTACCTTTCCTGAAACTGTCATAATTTGAATCTTATAAAAGCTCGGCGGTAAACTTCCAGTTAGCGTATAGACAAATCTTGTCTTAGTTGTAAATGGATTTGGATAATTAAACACGTTTGATACACTGCTTTCTTTAATAATCTTGTAAGTAATTAGATCTTCAGTTTCTGATGTATAATTCCCATTTGCATCTTTTGCTTTTACAAAGAAAGTATACTCTCCGTCTAATTGGAAATCGCCATTTATTATCATTCTTGCTTCATTTTTTGAAGAGGTTCCTGAAGCCGGAATAAAACTAACATTACTTTGTGTTCCTGGATCAATGGTAATAATAGTTTTATCCGGAGCTTGAATTTTTAAATTAAACAAGCTTGGATCTACCATTGGAATACTGTTATTTTCATCATGTAGAAAAACTACAATTTGACTTTGTGGTGACACAATATCACCATTGCGAATGACCACTCCGTCAAAGGAAACTCTAATGATTGGTCGTCGTTTATCTTTCTGAACGTAATAGTTAATTACGGCAGTATTGTTATAGGTAATAAACTCTTTTTGATCTTGATGGGGGTTTAATTCAATAATTAATTTATACAATCCAAACTGTTTTGAAGTTTTTGTCTTGTATGAAATTTTTAGATTTTCAAAAGCCTTGACCGGAAGATATCTGGATTCCATATTAATCACTACATTTTTTTGATCAACGAGTGTGAATTTTACCAATAGACTATCCATATCATAGGTACTTACATTAAGTGCAGTCAAATCTACTTTAAAAATTTCACCCTGATTCAAAGTATCGAAATTCTTTTTAAATGAAATTGCAGGGTTATAAGTAATATCAGGTAGACCTTTATAATACACTCTCCAATAATCCAAATTTGGAGCAGTTCTAAGCATAGTGTCTGAAGATTTCCAGACAAGTTTTAAGTTCGGATACAAATTAGCGTCAACTGTTTTTAAATCTACACTTAGATCAATGAGTGGACCAAATAATTTTGTTTCGATACCTGTTGAATTAACTCCATATATTTCTATACTTTGTTTGTCAGAAAGAGGATCATACATATTGTAATCCCAAAGAAATCTGTCATAAGAAATCGCAGGTCCAATTAATTTTGAGCTAACGATTCCATTTATTTGATTGATTGGTATAGCATGATTAATATCTGTTTCGATAATAAGATTTCCTACTTTATCTTTTGTTTCATAATTACTTCTATTCTTACCATAAATTAGATTGTAAGGAACAGAACCTGTTGCAATAAGTTGATCAATACTCTTTGCTCCATATGATTTAAATAAGCTCACTAAATTCTCTGGTCCATCGGACTCCCATTTATCTGTGTTTAACGAATAATTATATTGAACCAAAGTTTGAACAATTACTACAGATTGATCAGCAATATTATTCTTAAGAAAATTTATAAGTTTCAGCCTGTCCTCTTTAGTTTCTGTAGCAAAAAGAAAATAAAAGTTTCCGGCCATGGAAGGTCCTCCAACACTCTCAAAATCTGAACCGCTTTGGTTTGTTATCAACCTGCCATTGATAGGATTCAATACAGCTACTAAAATTCCGGATAGATCTGATCGCAGATTCCAATATTGATAATCTGCTAAGACTGAATCTCCCCAATAAATCTTTGGTCTAATATAGGTTGGAAGTTCAATGTATCCGTTTAAAGCTCTAAACTCAATTACTGCATTTTTATATTCAAAATTTCTCTTTGGCTCAGTAATTTGAATTCTATTTAAGTCATTCTTCGTATGTTGGAAGAAATGAGATTGATTCCAACCTATTTCATTTCCTGGCATATAAATAAATGAACTATTTTTCCAGGCAAGACCAGAGAATCCAGAACTGTCCGGTCTAACCCTCCAATAATAAACTTGATTTGGAATAAGTGCATCCACAAGACCCCAATTTATTGTACCACCTGTTTGTTGAATTATATTACTTTTTAAAATTGGACTATTAAAGTATTCCGTTGTGTCTAACTCCATAAAATACTTCGCCTTCTTTGCGAATATATTTCCATTGTAAGCAACAAGAATTGGTTTACTTTCATTTATTATTGCAAATTCAGCAGGATAAAGAGGTCTTGCATTGTTTCCAATCACATAGTAATTATACCCAATCTCATTCATTCCAGTGATCAATACATTATTGTTTTCTGCAACAGGACTTGGGCCTTCTATAATTTTATTATCAGGATCAACTGTTACAAGAAGTTTATTATATCCTATGGATTTATTTTCATTAATAGGCACTGTAATAATAATATTGTCTCGGATAGTAGGAATTAGTATTGATTTATTAGAGACTGTTTCTTTAGTTCCATCCGGATAAACATTTTCAATTAACAATTTAACACTATCTTTTCTGGCAATTCCAAGATTAACTAAATCAAATTCAAAATCAAAACTTTTTTGATCCGCAAAAATAAAATTTTCCTTAGACTTGGCAGTTGTACCATCAGGTGTTAAATCTACGTCCCTATTATTATTTAATCGAATTACAGGATCACCATTAAAACTTGTTGAAAGTGCCTGATATATGTTCTCTTGTCCATTTGTTGCAATTAGGTTGCCAAAAACTTCTCTCATTGCATCACCCATAGAGAGATTATAATATTTATTTCCAATTTGAGAATAAAAGTCAGTTCCAAATTTATACAATATACCAGGAAGTCCTGCTGAAGTATTGGATAAGTAAATTATTGATCCTTTGTCAGGAGTCAAGTTTTGTGTTTCACTAATACTTCGATTGTCAAGAAACATTTCTCCAGCATAGCAACCCATAGCAATAAAAACATGGTATCTTCCCTTATTCTGATACTCACTGATATTGTCCAAACTAAAATCTAATCGGTATGAAATAGAATGTCCCATGAATGAAATAATCGAAACTCCATTATTGATTAAGGATTTTAGCTTTTCTGAAGTTATTACTTCAATACTACTACTGCTTTGTTTATAAAAAGTTTCTACTTGTCCACCAAAATTATTACTTTCTATTTCAGCTTCCATACCGGCTAGTTGCGATCCTAATGTTGCATAAAGCGTTGCGTCTCCACCTGCAAGATGAACTATTTTTTTCAGCCATTCCCTATTGTCAATATTGTGTTCTGTTGAACTTAGATAAGTTTCATGTTCCTTGACCTTGTTCAAATAATCTGAAACTTCCTTATCTTCAATAACTGGCAATCTTCCGATAGTATAAAATGGCTTTTTCAATGTATCGCAAACTAGCAGATAATCAGATGCGGGCTCACTATAAGTAGGCACAAAATTTAATTCATCTATTCTTGCACCTTTTCTATACACCTGATATTCTAATCCTTTGCCTATTATGAGGACGTAATGCATTTTTGGCCAAATATTTCTTGTGTACTGGAAAAAATTTCTTAAAGCAATATTATGACCTCTTACTCCAAATCCAAATTCTTCTTCAATATCCTCTATGTAAGCAATTTTAACCTTGTAACCTCCTCCCTCTGTACTTGTTCTGTAATTTTTATATTCCTCAATCGCATCATTTCCACCCTTTCTCAACCTTTTTGAACTTACCATTAAATAATCAAATTCATCAGGACTATAATCCTCCATTTTAACTTCGATAATGGAGGTAATTTTTTTAAATTGATTTTCATTTAATATAATAATCTGCCTTTCAACATCCGATGGGGGAAGGTTTATGTCATATTTGCCTTCAACATTTCTGGTACTTCTTATATAAAAGTGGTTGGTTACATCATAAAGTAGCATTTCCGGACCTCCATTAAAATCCTCTATCACTAAAGTTTTCCTAGTTAGTGAAGGAAGTATATGTAGAGATGAATAACTGCTATTGTCAAACTTAAATTCTGATTCATAACTGTATTCAACTGTTGAGACACTGACCATATCTTCAGGTTGACCATTGGCTGTCACTTTTAGAGTTATTCGATCTTTCAATTCGTCCGCATGAATATTTATTTGTCCTGCTTTTACTTTATATCCATTGAATAAAAGATTGTCAACTAAATTATTATCCAGAAAAAAGTTAACTCTGTGGACTGCATTATCTCCGGATCCATCTCCAAATACTTTTATTTTTACCACTGCATCATTACCAAAAGTGTAGACGTTTTTAAAATCTAAATTGAAAGTTCGCTCATTAAAATAGACTGTCCCATATCCCTGACCTTCATCAAAATCAGGCATCTTCAAACTTCTCCGCAATCCATGAGCTCTTTTGGTTGGATTTTCGCTCAAGCAAGTAATCTCATTTCTGATATATGAGCTTTCAGGTGTAAGTGGGTTGGAATTGTCGTTATTTTTTTCTTCTATTCTTAATCCTTTGCTATTTCCATTCCATGTTAAATAATAGGCTGATGTATCCGTAAACATGCTATACTCTTCGTTAAAAATCGGAACATTGGAAGCAAATAAAGCTGCATCCAATTCTGCTCTGTTTTTAGAAGCATAAAACTCAATAAAATCTCCATTGGAAAGAAAAGACTCAGTACTCGTTTTTATGTAAACTTCTTCTCCATTTTTGAAAATTTGAAGCTTATTGGCTTCTGTAGTTTGAATGGGAATACCAGCTTTAATAAGTTCATCATAGCTTATTCTATAAAATCCATCTTCTTGAATAAAAAATTTATAGTATGCTTGTTTTGTATTAATCCATTCATTGCCATATTGAAATTTTCCATTAAATAACATCTGAGAACTGGATGTATTCATGTACAATAAGCAGATGAGTGCTATTATTGAGTAGTTTTTCATTAAATTGAGTCTTAGTATTAGGATGCAAACATATTAAAAATTATTATAATATATTGAATTTTAACCGAAATTATTAATACAACGTCTTGACCACCATAATATTTAGTCTATTATTGATATTTTCAACTGTATATCAATGTTTTATATGGCTAGTTGTTTATCCTAAAGCCAACAAAATAAGCTCTTCTCAAGTCAAATTTCCGATTAGTTACCCAGTTTCAATTGTCATTTGTACTAAGGACAGGCTTGATTTAGTAGCTGAGCACTTGCCTTTAGTTCTCAATCAACAATACTCTGATTTTCAGATTATTATAGTTAGTGATGGCCTTAAAAATTATATCCCAGAATCAATAGAAAAACTCTTACTAAAAGATTCTAAATTAAGTATAATAAAGTATAATAAAAAGTCTTCAGGAAAAAAAGAAGCATTAATATGTGGAATTCAAGCAGCAAAGTATGAATGGATTTTGTTAACGGACGACGATTGCAGACCAGCAAGCCAATTTTGGATTCAAAATATGATGAATTGTATTAAGACCATTGAAACCAAAATTGTCCTTGGTTTTGCCCCTTATGAATTCCAATCTGGATTGTTGAATCAATTTATCCGATTCGAATCTGTATTGAATACCTTACAATACTTCTCTGCAGCTCAATGGGGCTATCCCTATATGGGTGTTGGTCGCAATTTGCTCTATCACAAATCAATCTTTGATGAACAATTAATGCACTTGGAACATCTATCAGGAGATGATGATTTACTTATCAATGCTAAGGCTACAAAAACAAATACGACTGTTTGTCTGGATGAAAAATCCTTTGTATTTACAGATGCCAAAACTAGTTGGCCCGAATATTTCAATCAGCGGATCAGACATTATTCAAGTGCTAAATTTTATCGCTTTCAGACTAAAATATATTTATTCAGTTTATCCTTTTCTTTGATAATTTTTTATTTAAGTTTGCTCATGCTTATCTTTCATTCTCAATATAAAATTTCAATTACCTGCCTAGTAATTCATTTTATAACGTGTTCTTTTATTTTTTCAAGATTGAATAAAAATTTTAATTCCTCAGACTTAAAATGGAAATTTCCAATTTTTGAAATCCTATATGTCTTTTTTATCTTTATACAGTCTCCTTTGTTATTGTTTAAAAATAGAAACTGGTAATGGAAAAAATTCTACAGTATATTAATCCATTAAATCCAATACAGATAGATAGATTCTCCGAATTGAAGAACCTATATGACTTCTGGAATGTACAGATTAATGTCATTTCAAGAAAGGATATGGATCAATTTTATCTACATCATGTTTTGCATTCATTATGCATCACCAAATTCATTAATTTTAATTCAGGAACCAAGATCATGGATCTAGGTTGTGGAGGAGGTTTTCCTGGTATCCCGTTGGCCATTTTTTTCCCGGAAGTTGAATTTGTTTTAATTGATTCGATTGGGAAGAAAATTAAGGTGGTCAATGAAGTTTCAAAGGCTCTTCAGCTTCAAAATATTCGTGCATATCATACACGTGTTGAAGACCATAAAGAAAAATTTCAATTTGTAATCAGCAGAGCAGTTGCGAAATGCATAGATTTACTCACCTGGACAAAAAATTCATACGATCATCTTGAAATAAATTCTATTCCAAATGGATTATTAGCTTATAAAGGTGGAAATTTAGCAGAAGAGTTATTAGAAATAAAGTCATCTAATCCTTATGAAAAGTGGAGCATCTCCGATAAAATATCAGAAGAGTATTTCCAAAATAAATTTATTGTTTATGTACAAAAATAATTTACTTACTCTAACCATTTTTCTTTTTACAACAATAATGAATGCAGGATTTGCTCAAAACTTAGTAATAAAAGAACTCTGCAGTTTAGATAAAAATCTTTCCGAGTCTTCAGGGATTTGCACGATCAATGGTGGTATGACTTTCTGGACTATGAATGACAGTGATGGCAAGCCGTTTTTGTATGAAATTGACACCAATTGTAACATTGTAAAGAGCATTAAAGTAAGCAATGCTGAAAACAAAGATTGGGAGGAAATTACCACAGACGACAAAGGAAATATCTACATCGGTGATTTTGGAAACAACGAGAACAGCAGGAAAGACCTAAAAATTTATCGAATTAGAAAAGAGGATCTTCTCAACTCTAATGAGCCTTCAGCTGAAATAATTAATTTTAACTATAAAAATCAAGTTGAATTTCCTCCTAATGATGCATTTAAAAATTATGATATGGAAGCCATGGTATGGCTAAACAATAAAATTCATCTTTTTTCTAAAAATAGAACTTCACCCTTTTCAGGATATACTTATCATTATGAAATTCCTGACACAGCCGGTAATTACACTTTAAGCGTTGTAGATAGTTTCAAAACTGGTCCAGGACCAAACATTTTATATTGGATAACAGGCGCCGCCCTATCTCCTGATGGCCAGAAACTCATCTTGTTAAGTCATGACAGAGTTTGGTTGTTTTATCCATTGAATCAGAATAATTTTTTTAATTCTCCTAATAAGACTTTGTTGATGGGTCATTTTAGTCAGAAAGAAGGAATTTGCTTTGCAGATAACAATAATTTATTCCTTACCGATGAGAGGAATACAACCATAAACAATGGTGGGAAGTTGTACAGCTCAAACCTTACTCAACTAGTCAACAACAATAAGGATTTTCAAAAACCTAGATTAAAATCAGTTCTTTATGTAAAGGAATTTTTGGATCTTGACTTTTCACCAATTGATTTTTTAAAAGTCATCAATTTGGAAGGTCGAATTTTTCTAAATAGAAATGTTGTTCAGGATGAAAGAATAAATCTTAGTGAATTAACTACAGGACTTTATGTCTGTTTGCTAAAGTCAGGAAATTTGATTGAAAGAATTCGGATATTCAAAGAATAACTTATTCATCAATATATTCTTAATATCATTTCGAATTGTTCGCACAATAAGTACAATAATGTTAATCTTGATTAAACTTGATTTCAAAAATTAAAAGTTGGCATCAATTTTTACTGAATATTTTAATTCAATCAAGACAGGATTAATTTATTCTTTCTATCTTCGCGTGATTTAGAAATCCAATGCTCCAATTCCAACGCCATTTAGTAACAGCTGCACTTCCTTACGCAAATGGGCCTCTTCACATTGGTCATCTAACTGGTGCATATTTGCCAGCCGATATTTATGTTCGTTTTATGCGTTTAATGGATAAAGACGTAGTCTTCGTATGTGGTTCAGATGAACATGGAGCAGCAATTACAATGAGAGCTTTAAAGGAAAAAATGAGCCCTCAGGAAATTATTGATAAGTATCATAAGCTATTTGTAGAAACTTTTAAAGGAATTGGAATTTCCTTTGACCATTATGATAGAACTTCGTCTAAAAGACATCACGATACTTCACAAGCGATATTCAGAAAGCTTTATGCAGAAAATAAATTTATTGAAATTGAGAGCAATCAATATTTCGATGAAAAATTCAATCAATTTCTTGCCGATAGATATATTATTGGGACCTGTCCTAAATGTGGGTATGATTCTGCTTATGGAGATCAATGTGAAAAGTGTGGGTCTTCCTTAAGTCCTACTGATCTTATTAATCCAAGATCTGTATTAAGTGGTGAGACGCCAGTCCTTAGATCAACAACGCATTGGTATTTCCCTTTAGACCAACATGCAGAATGGCTAAACGAGTACATTACGAAGGGAACTTTAGATGGTGTTGAGCACCATGATGTAGACCAATGGAAAAATCATGTTATAGGTCAATGCAAATCTTGGATTGACAACGGTCTTCAGGCAAGGGCTATGACTCGAGATTTGGATTGGGGAATAGATGTTCCACAAGAAATCCCGGGAAGCAAAGGCAAAAAGTTATATGTTTGGTTGGATGCACCTATAGGTTATATTTCAGCAACTCAGGAATGGGCAGAAAAAAATAATAAAAACTGGGAAGATTATTGGAAATCTAAGGATACTCAACTGATACATTTTATAGGTAAGGACAATATTGTTTTTCACTGTGTAATTTTTCCTGCAATCTTAAAAGCGGATGGCGATTTTATTTTGCCACATAATGTTCCGGCAAATCAGTTTTTAAATCTTGAAGGAGAAAAAATTTCAACTTCAAGGAATTGGGCTGTTTGGGTACATGAATACCTTGAAGATTTTCCGGGTTATGAAGATGCACTTAGGTATTATTTGATTAAAAATATGCCTGAACAGAAAGACAGCGAATTCACTTGGAAAAATTTTCAAGAAGCCTATAACAGTGAACTCGTTAATAATCTCTCTAATTTCGTCCACAGAGTGCTTGTTTTGTCCAATAAGTATTACGATGGTTTAGTTCCTGATTTTGATCCTGATACTTTTATTAATAGCATTACAATGGATGAGTTGGGTGGCTTTCACGACAGTGAATGCATCTACTTATTTGATTTGGTTTCGGAGGTAAACAACGCGATCAGACAATTTGATTTTAGAGCAGCGCTTAAAGCATTAATGGACATTTCAACGGCAGGTAATCAGTTATTACAGAACAATGAACCCTGGAAAAATTTCAAAGAAGATCCAGAATCTGTTGCTGTTGTAATGAATCTTTGTCTTCATTATGTCGCAGCACTTAGTGTTGTTGTTCAACCCTTCCTACCTTTCACCGCAGATAAAATTAGAAAATTATTAAACCTTCCTTTGCTTGAAGGAAAAGGTGAATTGGTGAAAATGCTCGATCAATTGGCAGAAGGAGAACTTTTATTACAAGCAGGTCATAAAATCAATGAAGCATCTTATCTTTTTACAAAATTAGAAGATGCAATTATTGAAAAACAAATCCAAAAACTTGAATCCACAAAAAATATAAATTTGAACCCTACAGACTTGAATTACCCTGAATCAAAACCGGAAATAAGTTACGACGAATTTAGTAAGATGGATATTCGCACCGGTAAAATCCTTTCAGCAGAAAGAATACCGAAGGCTGATAAACTTCTTAAGCTTCAACTTGATCTAGGTTATGAAACTAGAATTGTAGTGAGTGGAATTGCGGAACATTTCTCTCCTGAAGAGATTATTGGAAGAGAAGTCTCCCTATTGGCAAATCTAGCACCTCGTGTAATACGAGGAGTCGAATCCAAAGGAATGATTCTTATGGCAGAAAATGAAGAGGGCAAACTCTCTTTTGTAGCTCCAGCAAAAAACTGGACACCTGGATTTACAATAAAATAATCCTAATCATTCATGCAATTTCCTTGGTATAAAAAGCTTGCAAGTTATTTTACAGATATACTTATTGAAAGCTGTTCTTCAGAAGTAAACCCTGAACTTGATGTAGTACTTTCCAAAGGAAGACTAAAATTGTCAACACCTCATGCAGTTTATTCTGAATCGGAGTATTATTATAATTTTTCAGAAGTTTTTAAGAAGTTAAATTTACATAAAAAACACTTCCCTAATACTTTAGTACTTGGTCTGGGATTGGGAAGTATTCCAATCATGCTAGAAAGGATATTCCATGTAAAGACTTTGTACACCATATTAGAAATTGACCCTACAATTATCCAACTTTTTAAAAAATATGTACAAAAGGAATTAAGATCTGAAATTCAACTTATTCACGAAGACGCATTTGAATTTATAAACAAGAATAAAATTCAATATAATCTTATTTGCGTGGACTTATTTATTGATAATGAAGTGCCACAGATATTCGAACAATTGGATTTTTTAGAGAAATTGAAAAAATCTCTATGTCCAGGAGGAATTTTAATTTATAACAGAATCGATATCAGCAATAGGGATCATAATTTAAATCAATTATTTGATCAAAAATTTCTCCCATTATTCCCTGCTCGAAAAATTTATCCTGTGGGTTGTAATTTAATGTTTACCGTTCATTAATATAGGCTGCATGTAATAAATCTTGATGAAATAATAATTATAAGTGATAATATGGATTGTAATGAAATAATCAATGACAATTTTGAAATTTTCAACTACTTAGGTTTATCTATTTATAAAAGCGGAGAACTTAAGTGTAAAAATTATATTAATAACTTAGGTATTAAAACTTCGAAATATTCATGAATGCAACACGATTAAAGTATATTTTACTAATTAATATTTTTTTATTGTTTAGTTTAAATTCGGTATTTAGAGCACAAGTATATAATATTGGTGCTAAATGGCACTATGGAATTTTGCCTAACAATGCACCATATGAAAAACAGGGATATTATAGCTATGAATGTATCAAAGATACATTAATTAATAATGAATCATTTGCAGTCATTAATTATTATAACAGAAAAGATACAGTAAATAGATTTTTTTATATTAAAGAAACTGATGGTAAATATTATTACTGGAAAAATGGCAATAAAAATCTTTTATTTAATAGTAATGTTAATATTGGTGATACAATTAAATTAGATTGCTTTTTTTCAACAAGTACTAAAACAATTAATCATTATACTGATACAATTATTAATTTAAATGTTATTATTAATAATATTGAAATTGATACTTCAAATGAATTTATGGACGATACAATTCGAAGTTATGAATTGACGATTGTAGAGAAACATTTAATTCCTGACATTTTTATAACAACATATTCAACTGGACATTTTACTGAAAAAATTATTAGTAATTACAATGACTATAATAGAGATCTCATTGCCATATATGAAGCAAAAGGTGTCCCGGAAGGAGGTGATGAATTAAGGTGTTTTACTTCTAATGATTTCAATTATAAAAATAAATATATTCCAAAGAGCATATTCTGCGAATATGATGTATCAAGCCAAATAAATTATCTTAAAAAGAGCTGTTACGGTATATTTTTGAACCAAAATTATTTGAAAATTGAAGCGATTTCGGACTGCAGTAGAGTGTTGAGTATCGAAATTGTTAATTCAAATGGTTTAAAAAGTTTTTATTCTAAATCATGGAATTTAACCAATGAAATTCCAGTTTCAAACTTTACACCTGGTGTTTATATAATAATTATTAGAACTGATGTAGGGAATTTTATTGACAAGTTTATTAAATTATAATCGATAATATCTTAAGATTTAAATTTAATTCTTTGTTTAATTCAATCTTTTATCAATTACTAAGTAATTCATATATTGTATTCTATTGGAATTAATATCCACTTTTTGGATTAAACCGGTGGGGTTTTTAAAAAGTCTAATTAAAATTTGGAATAATGGAAGTCCATATTCAAAGCTATATTAGGTATTTTAGCCTTACAAACTTGTATTAATCCCAAAATT
>JBDTWI010000017.1:0-74047 GCA_040006775.1 Saprospiraceae bacterium | reverse complement strand
AAAGCTAAATCACCTCACTATTGATGTCAAGTGGTACTTAGTTGTACGGATACATAATATCTTCCTTATTTATCAATGATCTGATAACCAGTTGTCATAGTAAGGCGAAATTAAGAAAATATTTATCTATATCGCGAACAGTTGTTGTTTGAAGAACTAAATATAATCCAGCTTAGCTCACAGTGTTAGGTTGAAAACCTAATTACACTCGGACGTAGGCAGATTTATCACGCTTCAGCGTGAGTCTACTCTCAGTGAGGGAAAAATTGCAATGTTCTTCTATATTTAGGATAGATTTGAAGAGAAATATAACATTACTCCTTCATCATCTTCCCAGTCCAAATAATTTTATTGTTGTCAACTAACTCAACCATATAAACTCCAGAGATCAGAGATGCCACAGAAAGAATATTACTTTCCATCCTTGTATAGCTCAATTCTCGTCCTAGCAAATCAGTGATTCTTGCATATCTCTCATTTGAAAATTCCAAATTGCCGAACTGAATATATTCCATTGCTGGTTGAGGAAAGATATTAATCTCTAAATCTTCTGAAATATTACTAGTAGCAATAGTACCAGATAATTTGTATAAGCCATCATTTGCTAATGACATGAAAAATTCATTATTCTTACTTAGGAAGAAATAATTCACTAAGGCCAATCTATCTTCTGATCGCTTCACATCAATGTCATAGTTTATTTTTTGCCAATTAGATCCTCTGTCTGAAGAGTAATACAAATTAAATACATCCGGCTTGTCATAAGTAGCAACCACTAATTGATTTTCATCTAGGAGATCGAATGTGATTTTAGAATAAGGTCGCAATCCAGCTGTAAGGTCTATATAATTTATGAAGTCTTTGGTAGAATATAAAGAATTAATTTTATTTCTTTTCGTTGTCATGAAATACTCTCCATCTTTGGTAAATTCCAAGTTAAAAATTAGAGTAGTAAATCTTGGATCCTGATTCCAGCTTGCCCCATCATCAGTCGATAAATAATAACCATTACCTCCTTTATAATTCAAGATGTTGTTATTGTGATCTGAACTAAATTTACTCATAAACAACCTATTATTCAGATCTAAAAATTTGGGCTGAAAGGTCTTACAATAATCATAACTAATGTAATATTCATTGTAAGTACCATTACCGATAAAAGTATCTGTAGTGATAAAGAATTTTCCTGATCCTAGATAATCTAATCTTCTGGTACTATCCGGTAAATTAGCCGCATTCACCCATGTCTTCCCATAGTCTGTAGTTAGATACAACGTATCTCTAACAAAATTATAATCCCCAATTTCTGTATGAATAAAATTTCCATAATATGTAGAACTGCCATTTACTTTTAATGTTGAAAAAAGATTCCAAGTTGCTCCCTGATCAGAAGAGCTTGCCAAGTTACAACTGTTGATTAATGCTAACATATCCCCGTTCTGATAAGAACCTGGGTAAGTTAAGTCGAGATTGTCTATTTTTTCTTCATAGAAACTCTTCCAGGATTTATTATTTCCATTGAGATAATATAAGTGATCGTACACACACTCATCAGTAACAACCGCAATGGCATGTAGACTATCCCAAACTACAATCTGGTTAATTCTACCTTTTGGAAAATTACTATTCATTGCCCCTGTGCCGACCCATGTCTTGCAATCATCATAGGAAATGTAGAACTTGCCACCTTTATAAATGACAAGTTCTTTATTTATTTTTCCTCTGGTAAGTGCTTCAATATATCCATTGCCACTTGAGAAATCAATATCTGGGACGAATAGTTCCTTTCCAAAATCTTTGTAATAAAAAAGTTCTTGACTTGTAGGAATATAGAATCTTCCATCGCGTTCAAGAATGGCAAATTTACCTTGCTGGATTGGTGCGTTAAATTCGAGAATATTATTCTTTGCCCCTGTAGTTGTATTTAAGTTGATGATATTCTTCCTTCCACTGCTAAAATCATCTTCAAGGATAAAATTCGTATCAGGAACATAGAATGATGGAGCGTAAATATATGCATTCCCATTATTGTATAATTTAGTAAGTGCATGAAGATTCCAATTTGTATCATATCGATAAATATAATACAATCCTACTTCGAACATATTACTCAAGCTATTCACAGCAAGGTACATTGGTTCTTGCGCCATACCAATTTTTCCACCAGGTAAAAGAACAGGTTCAAAATTATTATTCTTATAGGTACAAACAACTCCATCTAAAAATGCGAAAAACTCTTCATCGTGACCACTGAACAATCGGACATAATTCGCTTGTTGATTGTTTAAGATTGGCTTTGAAAGTGATTCAATTTGCCCTGAGTAAATATTTGCCTTTAGGATTAAGCTAACATTAGAGTTAGTGACATAATAATTGCCCTTACTATCAAAACAAGTAATTCCAAGAGTATTGATCTGTTTTGAATGAATCTTATTCCATAAATGCCCTTGCCCAAAAATGTAAGAAGGTAATAGGCTTAAGAAAAAATTAAAGATGATGAAAGGTAATAATTTAGTAAATATCATAGTATTTCAATTGATCTGAACAATTTGGTATAATTCCATATAGAGTTTAGGCTCCAGATTGTGTTCTACGCTCTTCCATCATCTATCTAGAAACTGAAAGCTAATATAGAAAGAATTTAGGTTTTCAAGCGGAAATAATTGAGAATAGGTAATTTATTGGCGGTTGACATTATGTAACATTGAGATAATTACTAATAATCGATTCAAAAATTTGGAAATTCAAATACGGAATTACAAATTCCAGAAATATTGCATCGCTTTGCGACCTTCGATGATCGGGTATAAAATTTTTTATACATTTGCTTTAAATAGCATATTTATTTTTTCAATTATGAACCCCCTTTTCCTAATAAAATCTAAGATAGCATTTAGTCTGATCGTATTTTTAACTTTTTGCAATGGAATTATTGATAAAAATTCTAAAATTCATCAAATAATTTATGTCACTTACAATAACGACCCGAATTCTGAAGCCAGATACTCATACAACTCTTCCGGAGATCTAATAAGGCAAAGCATGGCTGGTGACACCATCCTATATAATTATAGTAGTAATAAAATTTCAAAATTTCATGTCAACCGGAAACTCAATTGGCTTTCAAGGATAGATTATACTACAGATTCTACTGGAAGAATTCTGCATAGTTTGACTTTTGATGAAAATAATAAACAAATAAGTCAATTTACATTTGCTTATAATAAAGATGGATTTCTTACAGAGACCAATGAAGAAATTTTTTCATCAGGTAAGCATTATATAAATAAGTTTTTTTATAGAGAAGGAAATTTGATCGAAATAAAATCTTACAATGACTTAGGCAAACTGGGATCGAGATATGTTTACGATTATTATTCAGGCAAATTTAATGAATTAAATCTTTTTATTCAACAATTTTCAGATGACATTTTTCCAAATGAAAGACTGGGAAAACAAAACAAGAATCTCATTAAACTATCAGCTAATATTTCAAAAGAAGGAGATACTCTGTCTTTGGTTAAATACCAATATGCCAGTGAAGGAAATAAAAACCTTTTGATCCAAACTCAAACCGATGTTCTCAATGAATTTACAACCGTAATACGCTATCATTTTAAATAAACCATGCAGATGTCGAACACCTTTAACCTAATACTTACAAAATTATATTGGCCAATCATGGGTCTATTTGGAATTGCTTTAATAATTGTTGTATTTCTATACTTTTATCAAATAAACAATTGGTCTGACAGAAATTATTATAATTGGATGAATTTCAAAAAGATTTCTTTGTTAGTGGGCATAATAGGTGGATCATTATTAATGAAATATCAAGGAAATATTTTTTGGGCTCATCTTATATTGTACATACCAGTAGGAATAATACTCATTGGTGCTTTAATTCTGTTGTTTATTCTGTATTTGTATACAAAATAAGTTCTTGTTTATTCAAATATACCATTAATGACAAGGGTAATTTTAACCGAACCATTTATGCATCATTGTGAAGGAAGCATATTTGACTTATCCGACGAATTAGAAATTTCAAATTGGGATCCCGATGAGCGTGTGAGAGATCGAATAAATTACCAACAATTCTTAGCCTATAAATTACCTGATGATGGAAAGGGAAAGGAAACTTTACTGCTTTTACAAAAAACTATACTTTGTCCTGAGTCTATTTTTAAAGATACAGATATAAAATCAGGTCCTTGCAGAATTACTTCTATAAGTAAAAGCCTAGAAACAAAAGAAGATCCTTATTATGCAAGTCCTTTTCCTTTGGGCAGAGGAATGGTATTACTCAAAGATTCAATTACTACTGCGAAAAATTTAATCAGCATTGATCATTCAAATAATTTATTGGGAAATAGAATTATTTTAAAGAATAGAATCGATGAAAGTACTATTGATGCAGAAGCGAAATTTAATGGTGAACTTCTATTAGACACAACATTATTTTTACCCGGATTTTATTCTTGTGAATTGTTTTTAAATAATGAGTTAATGCATAATTTTACTTTTATTAAGTGTTTTCCCTTAGTAATTCAATTTTCCAAGGATAGAATCGGAATGACATCTAGTAAGACTTTGTGGTAAAATTTTTATCCATAAGATAATTAATTCAGACTTTGAATAATATTATTCTTTCCGATCCGTTTTCCTTATATAGTTATAAAAGATTTATTTATTAAATTCATAAGTTTTTGAATTATATAAATACAAATTTTATGCTAAGTATAGTATTTCAATGATTTATTGATAAAGCGTAGCGCTTTTTCTAAGATTTCTGATCCTTCCATTTCAATTCAACTAGCGCTAATTTTTCCTCGTTTAGGTTGGAAGATTTTTATTGATAACAAATTTCCTATTTCAAGATAAATAACTGAGAGTAATTATTTATAATAAAAAAATTAATAATATGAAAAATCTAGTTTATTTAGGAACCTTATTTATGCTATCCGTAGTTTTAAATATATCTTGTCATAAAGACCAAAT
Organism: Saprospiraceae bacterium; assembly: GCA_040006775.1. GTDB lineage: Bacteria > Bacteroidota > Bacteroidia > Chitinophagales > Saprospiraceae > Vicinibacter. The sequence continues at coordinate 69,046 of JBDTWI010000017.1, read as the reverse complement.
TGAAGAATATGATTTGGCAGACGCAACACCGTTATTTACTTATACCCAAACTCCCTGTTTTGGTTTTTGTGAAGCTTTTGAGTTCAAACTCTATCACAATGGACTAGCTTGTTTTCGTGATTTCAATGCTCCGGTTGGACTTACAGAACGTTCTTCTGTTTCATCAAACTGCAAAGTCCAAAATATCGAATTTTGGACTTCAATTAAAAATATGGCTTTAGAACATAGATTACTATCACTTTCTAATATCTATCCTGTAAATGGACCACAAATACCTGATCTTTCCACTCGAAAAATCTATATTAAGCTAGATGGAGTTGAAAAAACAATTACCGAGTCCTACGATGCTCCAGCTAATCTCGCCAGATTTGAAACAGCTATTCACAATAAGGTCATGGAATTCAAAACTTCCATACAAACAGGTAAAACTTTACCTGCACAACAAGGAATAATATCTAACACATTCTAATAAATTATCCTACAAAAAAAAGGGTGAACAATTTGTTCACCCTTTTTTTACTTAGGTATTTCTTTATTTCTTAAAAATAATAACGGTGAATTCATTTTATCAAAATTCCATAGATCAACAAATAAATCTCTCCAAAGTAGCAATGAAATTTCCAGACATATGCATCGTAATAGGAGTATATATAGATTTGGTATAATGTCTCGCATATCCATATAAAGTTGCATCAACAAATCCTTGAACAATTGCAATATGTGCACTAAGCGAATTTTCGTAAGTGAAATTATGAACTAATACAAAAAAGCAAGCTTGAATAAAAATCGTCAGATGTAAATTTACATTTCGCTTTAATAATTTGTTTATTATCAATCCTCTGAAAACAAATTCCTCTGTAATTGGCGCCAAAACAACAGCGCCAAAAATTCTTATTATTGAAGGGATTAAAGGATGATTCCATGGATCTATTTCCAAGAGACCGCATCTATAAAGAATTAACTCGATCAATAAGGCAAACAATAAAAAACCTATTGTCCATAGCAAATATCCTTTTGTTGAATTTGGCTTAGTGAAACATAATTCTTGAATTTCCTTGTTCTTACGTTTGCACAAAACAACAAGGACTACAAGAACAAAAACGAAGGGTAATATTCTAATTATTGCAGATTGGATCATGATTTTAAAGTAGTAATTTATACTTAATCAGCTAAAGCAATTGGAATTATTTTAATTTACAATACAAAAGTATGGGGTATCTAATTTGATATTAAAACTCAATTTCAAACGCTCAGTGAACCACGGAATCCTCTTGCAGCATAATAAGATTCCGCACCATTATGATACAGAAATATGGTGTCGTATCTACGATCACAAAAAACTGCTCCACCAAGTTTTCTTATATCAGGTGGAGTTAGCACCCAACTGGAAGTCTTCAAATCGAAATCTCCAAACTGCTGTAAGTTTCTGTATTGTTCTTCCGTAAGCATCTCAATTCCCATTTCAGAAGCGAAATCTATTGCCGAATTTTTTGGCTTATTTTCTTTTCGAGAGTTTAATGCTTCACGGTCGTAACAAAGACTTCTTCTGCCCTTAGGACTTTCCACAGAACAATCACAATAAAAATATTCATCTTTCTTTTTATCGTAAGCAATAACATCTGGTTCACCTCCTGTTCTTTCCATTTCATGAAGTGACCAAAGCTTTACTTTATTCTTTTCCAGTTTACTTTGTACACTTTCCCATTTTATAGTACTATGGCGATTTTTATTTTTTTCAAATCGCAGTTTTAAAGTATTGATTAGTTCCTCTGTTTGCTTTTTTGACAATTCCCTTTTCATATCTATATAATATTAGATCAAATAAACCTGGATTTTCCGCGATAATTAATTTTAATCTTACTATGGATGTCATAATTTTTTCTCCTAAATAATGCACTAATTAATACTAAAACTCTTAAACATGCAATTGCAATTAGAATTATCCTAATAAAATTAAATTGATAAGCATTCTAGATTTAGCGTTAATTTTATTTTGAATTGTAAAATTACAAATGTCTTCATATTTATTCAAGTCCTAAACTTTTAATATAAGCTTTATTGTCAGAAGGTCTGCCAAGAAATTCTTCAACAGCTTTTATAACGTCTCTTTGTGTTCCATTAGCAAGGATTAGTTCGCGGTATCGTTTTCCGGTTTTAACATTTGTCAATCCATTTTTTTCAAAAACGGTAAACATATCCTGAGCATATACTCTTGACCAGAGATAGCCATAGTAATAGACTGGATGTGTGTTTATATGTATCCAGCTGGCTTGCGGATGAGTATTCTCAACATAAAAATTCATAAGTCCCAATTGTTGATCGATGTCTTTCCAAATTTGGTCAGTCGGTATAGGCATACTTGAATTGTATTTATCATATAGATTCAGGTCATACAAACATTTTTGAAGCGACTGTATAGCTGATAAACCGGAAGCAACATTTTTTGCATTCACCATATTGTCAAAAGTTGTTCTTGGTAGAATTTCACCTGTTTTATAATTTTTTGCGAATGAAGACAGTATGTCATAATTCCAAAGCCAATTTTCAAATAGCTGTGACATTGCTTCTGTAAAATCATCTTTAGAATTCGACTGTGAAGTATAGTCTCCATGATAAGACATCATATTTACTATATGTCCAAATTCATGAAAAAGGGTATTCAATTCTTTTTGACTTAACAATGAAGGTAAATTCGCACTTGGCTTAGTGAAATTACCCAACAACATAGAAACAGGTATTTCATATCCATCTTTTGTAGCTTTCCCAGAAACTATATTTACGCCATAGAACCAAGTCTCCTTATTGGGCCTAGGAAATAGATCCATATAAAAACGTCCTTTGAGTTTTTTCCCTTCGTAAACTTCATACATTTCAACTTCTTCATGCCATACAGATGGATTGTTTACTTTTCTAAATTCAAATCCCAATAATTTCTGATAGATTTCAAACATGCCTTTTAGACATTGATCCATTGGAAAATAAGCCCTAAGTTCTTCGTTATTAACTTGATATTGTTTTTTAACAATTTGATTTTTATAAAATGAAATATCCCAAGGTTGTAACTTAACGTTAGGCTGATTGGACATTTCCTCTTTCTTTTCTTTTTCTAATATTTCTATATCAAGCTTTGCCTTTTCTTTTGAACGACCAACTAAATCATTAATAAATCCCCAGACAGTCTTTGGATCTTTTGCCATTTTTTGAACGAGGCTATAAGATGCGTATGAATTATAGGACATGACTTTTCCTAATGCATCACGTTTTCTAACCATGCTATCAAGAATACTCAAGTTTTTGTCAGAAGCTCTGGTAGCAAATTTCATGTAATAAGCTTTTCTAGTTTCTTCATTACTGGCATTGCTCATTACAGTTTCACTTGTTGCATTGATAATCGGAATTTCATATTTTCCCTCTCCTACTTTATACTTCGATTTAAAATCATCAGAAAGTCCCATCATACCATTTTCATCAACTGATAAGATTTCACTTGATGAATTCATGTTACTAGAATAGTCCGTTGAAAGTTGATTAATTTCTTTAGTTAAGGATTTAAATTTTGAAATCTGTTTTGCATTTAAATTTACTCCGGATTGTTTGAAATTAAGGATCATGTCATCAACAAGAGTTTTCTTATTTCCTTTCAATTTATTGTATGCAGAAGTTGATTTAAAACTCAACATTTTATTGAAGATACCCTTGTCAGATTGGATACTGGTTGAAAGTGAATCCAACAATTGATATCCAGCCAATCCTTTAGCTCGAATAAGCGAATCTGTAGAAACCCAATACATCATAAAGCAATTGTTGCTTGTGGTGTTTATTTTGTTTTTGATGTCATCCATAGCTACAAATACATTTTCAAAAGTAGAAGCTTGTTGTTTTCGAATTGTCGAAAGCATACTAGTTACTTCACTTAGTGTTCGCTTGGAATAGTTTTCCAAATCCGAAGGAGTAAGTTTTGAATATTCGATTGGCACGTTAAGATCTACCATAAATGGATCTTGCATCATCTTTTCTTTGGCTTGAGAGAATGCTTTAAGGCTGATTAAAAAACAGCAAAGAATATTAAAATAGGTCATTTTCATTTTTAAGGTCATTAAAGTTTTTTTAAATATAAATTTCTGAATATCAAGTATTTATTTACAAGTTTAACGTATTTTTAATCAGCATTTATGGCTTTTTAAAATCGTACACCAAGAGTAAAGTTACTAACCATCGTAAGAAAGTTGATTAAATTAATCGGCTTACTTACTATATTCACGAGAACCTACCTCCGCCAGCCGGCGGATATGAGCCATGTAATCTTATCTTATCGAAAATATTGAGGTATACATTCCTTTTGAATAAATTGTCTGCCACGATAAGATTTTAACATCTTCTCTCGATTTATTGCTTCTGTCTTTGATTCAAATACTTCTGTGTAAACAACAATCCACGGTCTGAAATTTTTAGTCCAGTCCTTTGTTCCATATTTATTGTGTGAATGAAATCGCTGTAAGAGATCTGATGTATATCCAATGTAGATCTTATTATGTATCGCTGAAAATAATGAATAAACTGTATAAATGATTTCCATAATAAAAAAAAGCCGATTAAATTAATCGGCTTTTTTTACATTGTGGCGGAGGCAGGACTCGAACCTACGACCTTCGGGTTATGAGCCCGACGAGCTACCAACTGCTCCACTCCGCGATATGAGGGTGCAAAGATACAAAAAACTGTACTAAAAACTAATATTTTTCTATTTCTGTGCTCTTAATACAAACAAACCTTAACAAATCATTCATTAAGTTGAAAACGAAGTTCAACTAATCTTTTAAATTTGATGTATAAAACAAAAAGGTTGAAAAGATTTTTTACCATTGGATTTCTACTTTTAACATTAATAAATTTGAACAGCCAGCAGAGTTTTGATATAAAGTTTATGCTAGAAGGTCACCTTCGCGAATACATTATTGTAAAACCTAGCAAAGTTCTACCCTCTGGAAGTTATCCAGTTGTTTTTATGCTTCATGGAACCAGTGGAGATGGCGAGAAATTCTTTAATATCTCAGAATGGAAAGAACTTGGAGAAGAAGAAAATTATATTTCTATTTATCCCTCTGCACTTTCATGGAGTTATATTGAGGATCGAGAAGAAAAATTTAGAACAAGATGGGTGGAAGCTTCTCTTAAACCAATTCTTTGTTCAGGTCCTCCTCAGAATTACCTCGATGATGTCAAATTTCTAAAATTAATTATACAGATTATTTCTGACTTGTTACCGGTTAACAAATCATTGATATTTGCTTCCTGATTTTCCAATAGCTGTGCAATGATCCATTAATTGGCAATGGATGCGGGTGAAGTGTTTTCAGCTATTGCTTGAGTTGCTAGTATGCTAAGTAGTCCTGATTCGACAAATCAAATTAAAAGAATTCCAATTTGGTTCATGGTCGGAACTTTAAATGAAATTTTCATTGCTCCACCATTCACCGAAATACCTTTTGCTGATGATTCAATTCTACTTTATCTCCAAAAACGATTGCTTAGAATTAGAACATGTCTGGGTCTAACTCAAAACTTTACTAAGAAAGAAACTTCTATCACACATAGCTATTTATTTACTAAATCCCTTGTTGGACAAACTTCCAAGCCTTATATACTTACTCTGATTAAAGGAATGACTCATAAATATCCAACGGGTAAGAACTTCCCTTTAATGCTCCAAACTTATTTTGGGAATTCTTTCAACAATCTACAGCACATAATACGAAAAATAAAACGTCCGAAAAATTTACAATTCAGGTTTATCCAAATCCTAGCCATAATGAAATGCAGGTCTTTATTGATTCAAGAAATGAACCTTATAAATGGAGCATTTACGATGTTTATGGCCGAATTTTAGCCCGCGATAGAAATAATTCAAGATTTATCTTAACGTTAAGTAAATCGAAAATTGGAAGCGGATTGATTATATTACAAGTAAACCAAGGAAATAAAATTGCTTGTCAGAAAGTATTTTTTAACTAGTTTTTTTATTATATTTTTTGTTGAAAAAATAGCGAATTGATATTTTTATTCAGCTTTACTCTGATTTAAAAGTAAATTTCAGTATTGACTTTTAGCTATCCGGAATGCTATTGAAATGTAATTTTATACTATAAAATTCATTCCTTAATAAGGACTCTCATAAGACAATTCTTTCATACTAAATAATTAATAACATGAATATTATTTATCAAAGACGTATATTATAAACGCCAAAATATATATTAAATTAACTACTAATTATTTTTTCAGAAACATTTAGTAAATTAAATTAATTTTATACAACGAGACTTGATAATTCATTAAAGTAAATTTTATTTATTCCAGCTTCAAACTTAAGATTCTTCTTTTTAATTCGTCCATATCAATTCAACAAATTAATTCACTCAACATACTTCAAATCTCAATAATCTAACAAGATGATAATCGAATGTTAATTAATTTTAAAAAATTATCTTTAATGAGTACATTTAATATCATGTTAATTTCTTAATAATAATAAACTACCTATAAACTAAGTTAAAAGCAGATTGTTAATTTAGTAGGCTTTTCGATATTCCCTTTAATGTTTTGTTGAAAAGTTGAAGTAATTATCAATCTAAAAGAGATGAATAGAGTTGAATCTGCTTCATTTGATATTGCAAATGTGTGTCCTGAAAAGGCCATATTTGCCTGCGGCTGTTTTTGGTGCACTGAAGCTGTTTTTCAAAATCTAAAAGGTGTTAGAAGTCTACTTTCAGGATATATTGGTGGAAACATAGTGAACCCAAGTTATAGGGATATTTGCAGTGGGTCTTCAGGACATGCAGAAGCTATAGAAATATGTTTTCTACCAACAATAATTAGTTTTGATCAATTGCTTGAAATATTTTGGACAACTCATGATCCAACAACTTTGAATAGACAGGGTGCAGATAAGGGTAGTCAATATCGCTCAGCCATTTTTTTTACAACCAAACAACAAGAAATAATTGCTCAAAATTCCAAAGACACATTTGCTAAAGAATTATGGAATGATCCAATAGTTACTGAAATTACTGCTGCAACAACTTTTTATGCTGCTGAAGATTACCATCAAAACTATTTTAACAACAATCCTAATCAGTCCTATTGTCAGATAGTAATTAATCCAAAAATTCATAAACTTCGCACTAAATTTGCTGACTTAATAGCTCAATAATTTATTGAAGTATGAAATCAAAAGATCAATACAATCAACTCTCTTCTCAAGAAGAAAATGTTATCCTTTATAAAGGAACAGAATATCCTTACACCGGCAAATTTGAAAATCATTTCGAAAAAGGATCTTACGTATGTAGACAATGCGATGCCCCACTCTATCGTTCTGAAAGTAAATTCCATTCTGGTTGTGGATGGCCGAGTTTTGATGATGAAATCGAAGGAGCAATATCCTATATTCCAGATGCGGACGGCCGTCGCACTGAAATAGTTTGTACAAATTGCAAAGGTCATTTAGGACATGTTTTTGAAGGTGAGAAATTTACCCCTAAAAATGTTCGTCACTGCGTTAATTCAGTTTCTCTAGACTTTATTCCTGAATGATTCAGGAATATTCTCCTTTTTCCAATTTTCTTGAAATTCAAAAATTTTAGTCTGGGTGACATCGTGAATTTGATTACACAATTCAATGGCATCATTCCCAGTAACCGCTTCAAAAAAGTATAGCTTGACGGTTGTTATTGGCTTAGAAAAAGTAACTAAAAATTGCGTCAACAAATGATTTGAAAACCAAAAATCTTTTTTGGGATTCATGTATTCTAATGCTACTGCTACAACCTGAGATCCTGAAGAAACTGCGGCCTCAAAAGCACCTTTCCTATATGGCAATAATTCCTTGCTGATGCTGACAGTTCCTTCAGGAAATATTGTAACAGACAATTTATTTAGGAGCGTTTTTAATATGGTTGTTTTCGAAGCATTGCGACTATCCTTATCTGATCGGTCGATATAGACTACGCCGGATAAATCAGCACCTGTTCCAATAACCGGATAATCGCGAACTTCAGCTTTACTAATTACATAACCATTTTTAATAAAAGCAAAGAGTATTAATGGATCAACTAAAGATCTGTGATTCGAAACATATAAAGTTCCCGGATTCAGATCTGGGTTGTTTTCGTTTTTCACACGAATTCCTAATATGATTAAAGCTAATCTACACCAGAATCTACGTATTGTAAATCCTAAATTACTAGGAAGACAATGAATCCATTTTAGTAATACTCCAAGACTAACGGTCAGTATTAGAGAACTCAACAAAACCAACAATCTTAAACAGGCTAATAGTAGCCCTGGCAGCCTGTTTATACTCATTATTTCATTAATTCTATTGCCTTATTTACTTCTGAGGTTGGAAGTTTACAAGTTTTATTTCGACAAACATAAATTAAGGTATTTCCTTCCTGTAATTTATCTTTAAGTAATTCGAGATTACCTTCTGTATTTCCACCTAACAAAATAGCTTGTGGTAAGTAATTTTTAGCCAATTGATTGCGCAGCTCATTGGACTTCAATCCAACAATTGCAACTTCATAAGGAGGCTTAACAAAGCTACCGTAAAGTCTAATCCAATTACTGTAATATTCAGTAGCACGTCCGGCAAAATGATCTATAACATTTACTACCATCCTTCTACTTCTATCAATGTATTCATTGTTGTAATAATACAAACCTAATCTATGCAATACATCAGCCATAACTGAATTGGCTGAAGGGGTAACTTGATCTTCAAAGTCAATGTTTCTAGTAATGAGTTGTTGATCTTTTATTGAATTAAAATAAAAAAACAGATTGTCTTTTGAACTGAAATGAGCAATGACATAATCGCATAAATCTTTAGATAGATTTAAATAACTCTCATCAAAAGTGAGTTCATACAAACGAATAAAAGCATCCATTGCAAATACATAATCTTCTAAGAATCCATTTACTGATGCCTTTCCATTTTTATAAGTTCTAAGAATTGAATGATCGGGTTGAATCATCTTTGTTTTAAGGAAGTCTCCAGCTTTTATTGCAAGGCTTAAATACTCTTTGTTGTCACATGCTATCGATGCATCTGCCAAAGCTCTAATCATCATGGCATTCCATGAAGTCAGCATCTTATCATCCAATGCAGGTTTCCTTCTAAGTTTCTTGTACTCTAAAATTTTTTCTGAAGCACCACTTAACAATGTATTGAATTTCTCCTGAGATAGATTCAGTGATTTGGACAGAGCTTCGTCACTCATTGTTTTATATAAAATATTGTTGCCTTTTTCCCAATTTCCAATTGGACTTATATTAAATGTTTTTAAAAAGACGCTTAATTCATTTTCATCCTTCAATACACTTCTAATTTCTATCTCAGACAATGCATAGTATTTTCCTTCTTCGCCATCAGATTCTGCATCTAATGAGGAATAAAAATAATTCTCAGGATTGTGTAAATTATTGACTACAAAACTGATCGATTTATCAACTACTTGTTTATATTTTTGATTTTTTGAATATTGATAAGATTGAGCATATAGACTAATTAATTGAGCATTGTCATAAAGCATTTTTTCAAAATGTGGAACTCTCCAATAAGCATCTGTTGAATATCTTGAAAATCCTCCTTCCAGTTGATCAGTGATGCCTCCATTCATCATTTGATCCAAACTTGTGAACAAGTATTTTTCCAAATTCTTGTTGTTGTACAATGAAATGTTCTCTAATAAACTTCTATACAAAACCGGCAAAGGAAATTTCAATGATCCCTTTCGCCCTCCATATACAGGATCCTGGGTTTGTGCAATTGTAGAATATGCACGATTAAGTAATTTCTCACTAAATGTGGTATCCTTTGTATTTGAAAATCTAGAATAATCTACAGCAATATTGTTGTGAATATTGTTTGCTAATTTTTCTAATTCATTGGGATCTTCATTATACAAAGCAATGAATTCCTTTAGCAAGTTCAACCATTGTTCTTTGGGCATGTATGATCCTACCCAGAATGGTCTCCCATCTGACATTGCCAAAACATTTAATGGCCATCCACAAGTTCCGTTTTGATTTGCTATCTGACATGCCGTCATATAGACTTGATCCACATCTGGTCTTTCTTCGCGATCAACCTTGATGGAAGTAAAATGTGTATTCATAAAATTACTGACAGAAGTATCACTGAATGATTCTCTTTCCATAACATGACACCAATGACAAGAAGAGTATCCGATACTTAAAATCATTAACTTTCGCTGTGCTTTAGCCAATTTAAGTGTTTCATCTTTCCAAGGATACCAATCCACTGGATTGTGAACGTGCTGTAGAAGATAGGGTGATGTTTCATTAGAAAGGTGATTGCTATTATTTTCATGAGTTTCTGGCTTTCTTGTCTGACATTGAGTAATAATAACAATTCCGAAACACATAATGCTTATATGCAGGATAACTTTGAGTAAGTTAAATGAATTTTTCATTTGTAATTTAAATTGAATAAATCTTATTAAATTTATGATTTCTATAATACCATTAGAATGCCTTATCTAAGACATGCTAGAACAACATTAAATAATTTGCGCAAATATAATATATGAAATGGAGAACTTTTAATGGTGAAGCAATTCTGACACCACTTATTCAAAAAGTTGAAGAAACAATCTTGAATGAACTTTCATTGGGAAATCGCCTAAAACTCTGCATTGGTACCGATTCTAAGGTTACCGGCGATCACATAGAATATGCGACTGTTATAGTTTTCTTAAGAGAAGGAAAAGGGGGATTTATGTTCGTAAGTTCAAGTGATGAGATGGCTGTGTTAAGTCTTAATCACAGAATGATCAAAGAAGTAGCAAAGTCCATTGATGTGGCTTATTCCTTATGTGGTATTATCGATAAATATCAGTTATCAATGGAAATACACGCAGATATCAATACTGATCCTAATTTTAAATCCAATAGTTCACTAAAAGAAGCAATGGGATATATTCTTTCTATGGGATTTGTTTTCAAAGCAAAACCAGATGCTTTTGCCTCAAGTTATTGTGCAGATAAGGCCATTTGATTTAGGCCTAAATTATTCTAAATAAACCGTGTTTACTTTTTAATCAACTTAAAGACTTCGATGGCTTCATTTTCTGAACCTAGTTTCAGAAAATAAACCCCTGATTGAATTGTAGAAACATTCAACTTTTGTTTCTGTCCACTACCCTTAACTGTAAAATCTTTCGCGATAATTATTTTACCATCCATACTTAATAATTCTAAATGGTAAGTTATACCAGTAATAGAATTTGCGCATAACACCTGAATTTCATCTTCTATAGGATTCGGATAAACAGTTGTTTTATTTACTGATACAGGTGATACATTTTTAATTGTTATGGTTTTTGAATATACAAAAGTATTGTCTTTCTCAACCATCTTTAGTCTATAATAATTGATGTCTTTTTCAATATGAATATCTGTCAAATTAACATTGTGCTGACTGGATTCTCTACTGTCGAATGGTACGAAATAATCGGATATTTTTGAGAAGTTCAATTCTGTTTCTGTTCTTTTTTCAAGTTCATAATGTGAGAATTTATCATCAGATATTCCTGACCAATTGATATAATTTACACCATCCTTATTATAGCCATTGAAGCTTAATAACTCAAGCGGTAAAATTAATCCGCAGGCAATCAATATCCCTTCATTCGTTGGACCTCCCTTTGTTGCTTTTATGGCATCACCAGGACAAGAAGAATTTTTCCAGGCTCCAGTTGTACCATCACCAGTAACAGTTACTATTGGTCTATGTAACGAAGGTTGTCCACAAGTATAGTTTGCAATAAAACAGAATGGCGAAAGTGAAGGAAAAGTTGCTATTGGGGTTCCCAATCCATTGTCACCATAATTGTTGGTTGGGTTATCGTCTCCATCATCCACATAATAACCAATTCCAGGTAATCCCAATTGTCTTGCTTTTAATGAATCAATCCAAATCCAATTTCGAGAACCGTGTTCTGCAGGTTGCTCACCAGTTAATCCTTTAGATATATGAACACCAACTGGAACATCTCCCCATCGAACAAATATTCCGTGAACCCAATTGGTTTGCTTCTCGAAAAATTCTTGTAAAGTAAAGCAAAATCCATATTCAATATTACCAAGGGCTGGATCAGCATAAGTTCCAGCTCCGCTTGTAGAAGTGTAATAATTCATATTCACAATTCCTGTAGCACATTGTGAAATAAGATTCACTGGTCTAATTCCAAGTAGAACTAAAAGTATGGAAAGAATTGTAATCTTTTTCATATATTATTGAATATTAACACTTTATACAAATAGTTCGAATTAAAAAACTCTATCACATTATGAATAGGTCAAAAAACATGCCAAAAAACTATAATATATTAATTGTATTAATTGAACAAAAATAAGCTAAAAAAATTTAAAATCAAATGCTAAAATGCTACAATTCAACACATTATGACTTATTCAAATATGATATTATTGCAAAATAGAAATCCATATATATTGAATAAACAATCCCCTAGCTGCTTATTTGATTAAGTTTTACTTTTGAAGCTTAATCATGCTGAATATGGAAGAACAGGTTCAAGTGCTCATTACAGGTGGAACCTTTGATAAGGAATACAACTTTGTTAGTGGTCAACTTTATTTCAAGGATAGCCAGATCCCTGAAATGCTTGAAAGAGGTCGATGTCTACTCAATATTGATATTAAAACTTTGATGATGGTAGATAGTCTGGAAATGACTTTTGAGGACCGAGAAATTATCATTCACAATTGCCATAAGTCAAAGTCTCAACGAATTCTTATTACTCATGGCACTGATACCATGACCCTAACAGCTGAAATCCTAGCAAAAGAAAATATAAAGGACAAAACTATTGTTTTGACAGGAGCAATGATTCCCTATGCTTTTGGAAATTCCTCAGATGGATTTTTTAATCTCGGAAGTGCACTAGCCTTTGTACAGACTCTTTCTCCAGGAGTCTATATTGCAATGAATGGACGCTATTTTGACTGGAATAAGGTCAAGAAAAATACGAAAACGGGTTATTTTGAGGAAATTGCCTGAGATTAATCTTATATGTCTATGGTATAGGCAAGCATCTTAGACAACATAACAACCATTAAAATGGCACATTTGGTTATGCCCTGAAACACAAAGTCACCTCTTCGACAAAAGCAAAAAGAACGACTTTTTAGCCAAGACCTATTTTTATAATACTAAATTTGGACTTTAATTGACAGACACCATTTTGAGAAAGGTTTTAATCATAGATGACGAAGAAAAGCTAAGAACCTTGCTGGCTAGAATTATTAGTTTGGAAGAGTTTGAAGTATTACAAGCAGGTGACTGTAAAGCCGCTTGGAAAAAGTTAGAGCAATCTGATATTGATGTAATTCTATGCGATGTTAAACTGCCTGACTGCAATGGAGTTGAACTTGCTAAAAAAATTAAAGACAGATTTCCCTTACCTGAAATTATTCTACTAACTGCATACGGTAACATTCCTGATGGTGTTCAAGCTATTAAAAACGGTGCATTCGACTATATAACAAAAGGCGATGACAATAATAAAATTATTCCCTTGCTCTACAGAGCAATGGAAAAAGTTGACTTGGCTAAAAAAGTACAACAACTTGAAAAGCAACTTGGTGATAAACATTCTTTCGATAAAATTATTGGCAAATCAAAGCCACTTCAAAAGGCAATTGAATTAGCTCGTAAAGTTGCTGCAACAGACACAACCGTTTTACTAACTGGTGAAACAGGGACAGGAAAAGAAGTATTTGCACAAGCTATCCATCAGGAAAGTAATAGAAATAAAAACAACTTTGTTGCCATCAACTGCTCTGCTTTTAGTAAAGACTTATTGGAAAGCGAAATGTTTGGGCACAAAGAAGGAGCATTTACGGGTGCAAACAAAAACCAAAAAGGACTTTTTGAAGAGGCAAACAATGGAACTATTTTCTTAGATGAAATTGGGGAAATGTCTTTGCAACTGCAAGCGAAACTTTTAAGGGTTTTAGAAACAGGAGAGTTTATCCGTGTAGGCGAAAGCAAACCAACCAAAGTAAATGTTCGCATTATTGCGGCTACATACAGAAATTTGCAAAAAGAAATTGAACAAGGGCATTTCAGAGAAGATTTGTTTTATCGTATTTCTGTTTTTCAAATTGAGTTACCACCACTTAGAGAAAGGGCTATTGATATTGAACCTTTGACGAGTTACTTTTTAAAATCTTATCTTTTTAAAACCAATAAGAAAGCAATTTCAGTTTCTAAAGAATATATAGAAGCATTAAGGCAACACCAATGGAACGGAAATATTCGAGAACTAAAAAATGTAATTGAACGCAGTGTGATTTTGTCAGATGGTGAATTGACAATAGAAAGTTTGCCACTTGAATTACAGCAAATTTCAAAGGCTGCCAAAAACGGGAAAACACTCTCTGCTTTCGACTTAGCCAGTGCAGAAAAAATCCACATCCAAAAAGTGTTGAACTACACCAACGGAAACAAAACCAAAACTGCTGAATTGCTAAACATCGCCTTAACTACGCTTTACCGAAAACTTACCGAATACGGTTTAGAATAAGCCGCCCTTTCATAACGCTATGATTGACCCTTTCAAAATGAAAGGGTTTTTTGTTTTGGCACAATTGCAAAATTCGATTAAACGCAACAATATCAACAGTTTAGAATGACTTTGCCAAATGTGGTCTACATATTGAATACAGATTAGTATGAACAATTAAAAGCATTAAAAATGATACCTACAATTTTAATTATCACAGGGCTGTTGGCTTTTGCCCTTTTCTACAAAGCCATTAACTGGTTTGAAAAAATTTAAAACTATGACAGTGTTATTCATCATCGCAATCCTAGTATTTGGCTATATGTGCTATGTACTTTTAAAGCCTGAAAAATTTTAGACGTGAAATGGAAAAGAATAAAATATGTACTAACAATTCTTGTGGTTTGGCTTATTGCCCTTTCACTTTTGTACATCGTTTATCTTAAAGTCAAATACCTATTTAACATTTAACAACAATAAAATGAATACAGAAATACTCGGAGTAATCTTAATGTATGCGGCTGTAGTTGCTTTAGCAATACCTCTTGGTCGCTATATCGGCAAGGTTTTCAATTATGAAAATACTTGGCTCGATAAAGTTTTTAATCCACTTGACAAACTTTTTTTCAAACTAAGCGGCATTGACTCTACAAAAGAAATGAACTGGAAGCAGCATTTGGTGGCATTGCTTACCATTAACGCAGTTTGGTTTGTTCTTACCATGTTGGTACTCATCAATATGAGTTGGTTGCCTCTCAATCCCGATGGAAATCCATCAATGAGTGCCGATTTGGCTTTTAATACTGCTGTAAGTTTCGTTACCAATACCAACTTGCAACACTATTCTGGCGAAACAGGTTTGTCCTACTTTGGGCAATTGCTATTAATGCTTTGGCAATTTATTAGTGCAGGCACGGGAATAGCCATTTGTGCAGTAGTGTTTTTGGCAATGAAGGAACGAACAACACAAACTCTCGGTAATTTCTATTCTTTTTTCGTAAGAAGCAACACCCGTATTCTATTTCCATTGGCACTTGTTGTAGCATCAATATTGGCACTTAATGAAATTCCAATGACATTAGAAGGAAAAGATACCATTACTACCTTGGAGGGACAGGAACAGCAAATTAGTCGTGGGCCTGTTGCAGCATTTGTAGCGATTAAACAATTGGGAACAAATGGTGGTGGTTTTTATGGACCCAACTCTGCCAACCCAATGGAGAACCCTAACTACTTTACCAATATTGTAGAAACTATTTGCATTTTTTTAATTCCAATTGCGATGATTTTCGCACTTGGCTATGTTTTGAAAAGAAGAAAATTGGCTTTGACAATTTTTGGAGTAATGACAATTGGCTTTTTACTGCTTGTAATTCCTTCCATCCATTTTGAGATGAATGGCAGTTCAGCTATTTCAGAAATGGGTATACAACAAAATATGGGTAGTATGGAAGGCAAAGAAGTTCGATTTGGATCGGCTGCATCTGCATATTGGGCTGTAAATACTACATGTACCAGTAATGGTTCTGTAAATGCGATGCATGATAGCATGACACCACTTACTGGAATGACGACCTTGCTTGGGATGATGATTAACTGCTTTTATGGCGGTGTGGGTGTGGGATTTTTAAACTTCTACATCTTCATCATTCTCGCAGTTTTCATAAGTGGCTTAATGGTAGGAAGAACACCTGAATTTTTGGGCAAAAAGATTGAAGCCAAAGAAATGAAAATTGCAATGGTAATTGCCTTGCTTCATCCGTTTTTAATACTTGTTGGCACTGCACTTTCGAGTTTCTTATACGCTGGTAATCCGACTGAATATGCAGGTTGGTTAGCAAATCCGGGTTACCACGGTTTTAGTGAAATGTTGTATGAGTTTACTTCATCAAGTGCCAATAATGGAAGCGGTTTTGAAGGTTTAGGTGACAATACACCATTTTGGAATATCGCCTGCGGCATAGTGATGTTATTTGCTCGTTATCTTCCAATTATTGGACCTGTTGCCATTGCAGGAATTTTAGCTAGCAAAAAATACATTCCAGAAAGCAACGGAACATTAAAAACAGACACATCAACTTTTGGCTTAATGGTGTTTGCAGTAATAGCTATTGTAGCTGCTTTAGCATTTTTCCCTGCATTAACCCTTGGCCCGATTGCAGAATATTTTTCATTAAGTAAATAGAGTTTGATGATTAATTTAATTGAGTTTTTTCTTTATCGAATTTATTAACCCTAAAAGTAGCTTTGTTATGATTTCAATTTCATTTATTAGAAAATTAAATTTTTCAACATTATTAATAAATCCAAGTTCTTTTGAAAGTAAAAGTAATGTTTCAACTTCCGTTAATGAGCCTAAGGATATATATAGAAAATGGACAAATTCTTTTTGTGAATGCCTTGCAGAGCCTTCGGAGATATTTGTTGGAACAGATACTGCAGCTCTTCGCAATTGGGAAATTAAACCAAATTTTTCTTCAGAAGGATATGATTCAGTTACTAAGTATATCTCTTTAACTAATGCAAAACTTTTTTTCCAAACGTCTAAATTATAATGTGGTCTCATTAATTTATTTTTTTAAGTATCAAAAATACCTTTTACATTTCACTATTTAAAATTCACTATTTACTATTAACTTTTCACTATTTACTATTAACTATTTACTATTCACTATTTAAAATTCACTATTTACTATTCACTATTTACTATTCACTATTTACTATTAACTTTTCACTATTTACTATTCACTATTTACAATTCACAAATATGACAAAAAATACATCCTTATTTCAAAAAGACTTAATGCAAGAAGCATTTATTCAGTCTTTTATAAAACTTAATCCCAAGACAATGTTTCGCAACCCTGTAATGTTTACAGTCGAAATAGGAACAGCCGTTATGTTTTTTGTTTGCTTATGGATATTAGCAGGAGAACAATCACAGGGTAGCTTTGCATACAATTTTGTTGTGTTTCTAGTGTTATTGCTTACGTTGCTTTTTGCCAACTTTGCAGAAGCTATAGCCGAAGCAAGAGGAAAGGCTCAAGCCGATAGTTTACGTAAAACAAGAGAAGAAACGCCAGCAAAACTAGTAAATGGTAAACAGGAAATAATGAATAGTGGAAAACCATTAACTATTAACCATTCTCAATTTACTATTGTTCCTTCATCACAATTAAAAAAAGGAGATTTATTTTTCTGCGAAGCAGGTGATATTATACCAATGGATGGTGAAATTGTGGAAGGCTTAGCAACCATTGACGAAAGTGCCATTACTGGTGAAAGTGCTCCCGTAATTCGTGAAGCAGGTGGCGATAAAAGTTCGGTAACAGGTGGAACAAAAGTATTATCCGATAGAATAACCGTTCAAGTAAATACCGAGCAAGGCGAAAGTTTTTTAGATAAAATGATTGCATTGGTAGAAGGTGCATCGAGACAAAAAACACCCAATGAAATTGCCTTAACCATTCTATTAGCAGGTTTTACTTTAGTGTTTATTATTGTTACCGTTACACTAAAACCATTTGCTGACTATGCCAATACACCCATTACCATTGCGGCTTTTATTTCGCTTTTTGTTTGTTTAATTCCTACAACTATTGGTGGATTACTTTCAGCCATTGGTATTGCCGGTATGGATAGAGCATTGCGAGCCAATGTGATTACCAAAAGTGGTAAAGCTGTAGAGACAGCAGGCGATATTGATGTATTATTATTAGATAAAACTGGAACTATAACTATTGGTAATAGAAAAGCTACTCACTTTTATCCAGCCAATGGTGTAGATGAAAGGCATTTTATTAAATGTGTTGTATTAAGTTCGAAGAGTGATGATACACCAGAAGGCAAATCAATTATTGAATTGGCTGGAATAAATCCTTTGAGCTATCAAATGGCAAACCCTACTTTCATAAAATTTACTGCTGAAACAAGAAGCAGCGGAGTTGATTTTGAAAACACAAGGATAAGAAAAGGTGCATCTGATGCAATTAAAAACCTATCTGAAAAAGCAGGAAATATTTTTCCAGCCGAAACAGAGGAAAAAGTAAAAATGATTTCAAGCAATGGCGGCACTCCATTGGTAGTTTCCGAAAATGAAAAGGTGATTGGGGTTATTGAATTGCAAGACATTATAAAAACAGGCATCAGTGAACGATTTGAGAGGTTGCGAAAAATGGGTATTAAAACTGTAATGGTAACTGGCGATAATCCTTTAACCGCCAAGTTCATTGCAGAAAAAGCTGGCGTTGATGATTTTATTGCTGAAGCAAAGCCCGAAGACAAAATGAATTATATCAAAAAAGAACAGGCAGAAGGGCGTTTGGTGGCAATGATGGGAGACGGTACAAATGATGCTCCTGCCTTGGCACAAGCGGATGTTGGCGTAGCTATGAATAGTGGAACACAAGCAGCAAAAGAAGCGGGCAATATGGTAGATTTAGACAACGACCCAACCAAACTTATAGAGATAGTTGAAATAGGTAAGCAATTATTGATGACAAGAGGAACACTTACTACTTTCAGTATTGCTAATGATGTTGCGAAATATTTTGCAATCATTCCTGCTTTGTTTATAGTTGCTATTCCAGCTTTGCAAGGCCTGAACATTATGAACTTGCACAGTCCTGAAAGTGCAATTTTATCAGCAGTGATTTTTAACGCCATTATCATTCCACTGCTTATTCCTTTGGCACTCAAAGGAGTTGCTTACAAACCAATTGGAGCAAGTGCTTTACTTCGTAGAAATCTGCTTATTTATGGTTTGGGTGGTGTTATTATCCCATTTATTGGTATCAAAGCGATTGACCTTTTAGTTTCAATATTCATTTAATTTTTATAAGTAAATCGTGAATAGTAAATAGAAAATAGGAATTTGATCAACCAATATCACCATTTACAATTCACCATTTACAATTCACAATTCAACATTCACAATTCACCATTTACAATTCAACATTCACAATTCACAATTTACAATTCACAATTCAACATTCACAATTCACAATTCAACATTCACAATTCACCATTTACAATTCACAATTCAACATTTACAATTCACAATTCAACATTCGCAAAATGAAAAATAATATTCTACCAGCAATCCGTTTAACACTTGTTTGTTTAGTGTTCTTCTGTGGTATCTACACACTTTCCGTTTTCGGTATTTCAAAACTTGCCCCTAAGAACTGGTCATTTTCAAAAAATGAAAAAGGCTATTATGAAAATGTAGGGCAAAGCTTTACCAACGACAAATACTTCTACTCTCGTCCTTCGGCTGTTGGTTACAATGCAGCAGGTTCGGGTGGCAGCAACAAAGGTCCTTCCAATCCTGATTATTTAGCCGAAGTAAAGGCGAGAATTGATACGTTTACAATACATAATCCTGAAATTAAAAAAGAAGAAATTCCTTCTGATTTAGTTACTGCAAGCGGTAGCGGTCTAGATCCCAATATTTCTGTACAAGCAGCTAAGGTTCAGGTAAAACGAATTGCTAAAACACGCAACTTACAACAAGAAAAATTGAATCAACTTATTGAACTGCATACAGAAAAACCATTGCTAGGGTTATTTGGTACTGAAAAAATAAATGTACTGAAACTAAACATAGCATTAGACAATTTTAAATACAATTAAAAACAAAATTAAAATGAAACTCTTAAATAAAAATTTAATTCTAGGCATAAGTCTATTCATGATTGGTGCACTTAGCAACGTAAATGCTCAAACCGTATTATCGGATGCAGAACGCCAATCCATCATTGCACAAATTAAGAACGAACTAAAAACAAATCCATTGACTTTTTCGGGATATGTCGATGCGTACTATGCCTATTATTCAGATTCGGTGGGATATGGTAAT
Source organism: Saprospiraceae bacterium (assembly GCA_040006775.1). Lineage (GTDB taxonomy): Bacteria > Bacteroidota > Bacteroidia > Chitinophagales > Saprospiraceae > Vicinibacter. The sequence continues at coordinate 48,574 of JBDTWI010000017.1, read as the reverse complement.
TTTCAGAAATTTCCTACAACTTCTCCACGAAGTAACTCGTTTGGGCTTAATATAGCCATGGTTACAGCGAAATACACAACAGAGAAAATCAGGAGTATAGTGACGCTTCATTATGGTGATTTACCCATGACTACTTGGTCCTCGAAATATAATTTTATTCAGGAAGCCAATATTGGTGTCCGACTTTATAAAACCCTTTGGCTTGATGCGGGATTTTTTCGCACTCATGTTGGCACTGAGGGACTACTGCCAAAAGAAAATATTGCTGCCTCTATTGCTATCGGCACGTTTAATGAACCTTATTATCAAGCAGGATGCAAATTGTCGTTTGCCCCAACAGATAAACTACTTATTTGCCTGCATTTACTTAACGGTTATAATATATTTGAAGATAATAATGAAAAAAAATCGTTGGGTTTATTGCTTAACTATACAGTAAATGACAATATCGGTATTGGCTACAGCAATTATATCGGAGACGATTCTCCTGCGGGAGATAGTGTATCGCATTTGCGAAATTACCATAATTTATACCTGAACTTTACAAAAAACAAACTGAAAATTCAGATAGGCGGAGATTTTGGTATGCAACAAAATTCAGACTCTACAGGAAATAAAACGGCCAACATGTTTAGTGCAGTTGCAGCAGCAAGGTATGCGATAACGCCAAAGTTTGGACTGTACACACGCGGCGAAATATTTAACGACCCATCCGGGTTTTTGTCAGGTATTATGACAGACAAAGCAGGTCATCAAACCGGATTAAAATTGTGGGGTGCAACATTGGGAATTGAATATAAGATAACAGATAATTCGTATATTCGCATGGAAGGAAGGCAATTGCAATGTGACTCAAATCAAGAAATTTTTAGAAGGAATGGCAACAATAGTAGCAACCGCATGGAAGTAATGGTTCAAGCAGGGGTTTCATTTTAAATACTAAAAATAATATTCATTACAATACTCACTAGGACCCTATTCATACTCTGCTATAAGTGATTAGAAGAATGTTTGTTCAATTAAAAGTTGATGGAAGAAACTAAAAAATCAGCACAAGATTTTCTTGACCTGATACAAAAATCAAGGCGAGGGAAATTTAAAATCTATATCGGCATGAGTGCTGGCGTTGGTAAAACATACCGTATGCTCCAGGAGGCTCGTTCCTTATTGAAAAATGGGATTGATGTAAAAATAGGTTTTATTGAAACACACAATAGAAAAGAAACACACGAGTTATTGGAAGGATTACCGCTTATTCCGAGAAGGACACTTTTTTATAAGGGAAAAGAATTAGAGGAAATGGACGTTCAGGCTGTAATTAATTTACGGCCTGAAGTCGTTATTGTGGATGAATTAGCACACACCAACATTGAAGGCAGCAAAAATGAAAAACGTTGGCAAGATGTAATTGAAATTTTAGACGCAGGGATAAATGTGATTTCTGCCGTAAACATTCAGCATATTGAAAGTTTAAATGAAGAGGTAAAAAAAATAACTGGAGTTGAAGTAAAAGAAAGAGTTCCAGACAGCATTTTGGCTCAAGCAGATGAAGTAGTTAACATTGACTTAACTGCTGACGAATTGATTTTCCGCTTAAAAGAAGGTAAAATTTATCAAGCAGAAAAAATCGAAACGGCTCTTCAAAATTTTTTTCAAAGCGACCATATTTTACAATTGCGTGAATTAGCGTTAAAGGAAGTAGCATCTCAGGTTGAAAGAAAGGTTGAAACTGAGGTAACAAAACCTAATACTTTAAAACATGAAAAATTTTTGGCCTGCATAAGCTCTAATGATAAAACAGCAAAAAATGTGATTCGTAAAACTGCACGATTAGCTAATTATTATCACAGCAAATGGTATGTTCTATATGTACAGACACCAAAGGAGAGTGCAGACAAGATACCTTTAGATAAACAACGACATTTGATAAACAATTTTAAGTTAGCATCGGAGTTGGGGGCAGAAATTATAAAAGTTGAAAGTATTTCCGTATCAAAATCAATAATAGAACAGGCAGGAGAAAGAAAAATAACAACAATTTGTGTTGGCAAACCACATCTTAGCTTGTTAAGAATTATTCTAGCTACAAATGTGTTTAATGAGCTTTTAAAAAAACTTTCTTCCAACAATATTGACCTAGTAATTCTTTCATAGATGAAAATTAAAACAAAACTGACCTTAGGTGTTGGGCTTTTATTTATTCTAATAATTCTGCTTAGTGTGGTTGGCACCAGATATATTAATGATATGAAGAATGACACTGAAAACATCTTGGTTGCCAATTACACTTCATTAGAGTACAGTAGAAATATGTTGATTTCTTTAGAAGAAAATTCGGAGAAAGCATTACAGAAGTTTGAAGTCAATCTTGAAAACCAAGAAAATAATATAACCGAAATAGGTGAAAAAGAAACCACAACGGCAATAAGAAGCAACTTTAATATCCTGAGTCAAAATAATTCGGATAGTTCCATTCAAGGAAACATTAAAAATGATATTTTCAAGTTAATGGATATGAACATGCAAGCCATTCAGCGTAAAAGTGAAGTTGCGAAAGCAACAGCCGACAAAGCTGTATTTTGGATTGCTTTAACTGGCACAATGTGTTTTTTAATTGCTTTTGTTTTATTGGTAAATCTACCTTCCAACATTGCCAATCCAATCAAAGAACTTACAGAAAGTATAAAGCAAATTGCAGTGAAAAACTATTCTGAACGAGTACATTTTGAAAGCCACAGCGAGTTTGGTCAATTAGCTAAATCGTTTAACACAATGGTGAAAAAACTAGAAGAATACAATAGCAGCAATTTGGCTAAGTTGATGATGGAAAAGAAAAGAATTGAAACGCTTATCAACAACATGCATGACCCTGTAATAGGATTAGATGAAAACTTAAAGGTAATTTTTGCCAACGAAGAAGCACTTAAAATTATAGGGATGAATGAAAACGAAATAATTGGGCATTATACACAAGAATTGGCTGTAAAAAATGATCTTATTCGCAAACTTATTCAAGACCTAATGATTGTAGAGCCAATAAATGGTCAAAAACAAGTGCCGCTAAAAATATTTAATGAGAACAGAGAGAGTTACTTTGAAAAAGAAACATTGCATATTTCTTTTGTCCCTACTGGTGAAACAAAGATAAAACTAGTAGGGCATGTTATTTTTTTGCGAAATATAACCCACTTAAAAGAATTAGATTTTGCCAAAACAAATTTTATTGCCACGGTATCTCACGAACTAAAAACACCAATATCTTCCATCAAAATGAGCTTGCAATTACTAGAAAATGAGCAAATAGGAAAACTAAATGAAGAACAATTAAACTTATTGGATAGTATAAAAGACGATTCTACAAGACTTCTGAAAATTACAAGTGAATTGTTGAATATGACACAAGTTGAAAGTGGAAACATTCAACTTTCTATTTTGCCTTCAGATCCTAAAGAAATATTATTATACGCTATCAATACTACAAAAATGCAAGCCGACCAGAAACAAATACAGTTCGAAATTGATTGTCCAGACAACGTCACCAAAGTTCAAGCTGACAATGAAAAAACAGCGTGGGTATTGACAAATTTAATTTCTAATGCAATTCGTTACTCTTACGACAACTCAAAAATTTACTTGACTATAACGGAGAGCAAAAATAGCGTTCAAATTTCAGTGCGGGACACAGGCCAAGGCATTGCCCCACAATACAAAGACAAAATATTTGATAGATATTTCAGAGTGCCGGGGACAAAGAAAGAAGGTACTGGACTTGGACTAGCTATCAGCAAAGAATTTATTGAAGCGCAAGGTGGACAAATTAATGTTGAAAGCGAATTTGGAGCAGGAAGCAAATTTACCGTAACATTAAACACACTCGCATAATTCCATGCAGGAATTCTTATAAAGAATTCTAAGCTTTTGGATCCAATCCGGATTTAATTTCATTACCGGATGCAGGCCAATCTTTAAGTTTCTTTTTTCCTTTAGTTTTAGAGGCCAATATTACTGCATTGTTAGCATTTATCAATCCTCCTGTTACACTGATTTCAGATAGTTTCTTTTTTTCGCTAATGTTTGGCACATTAACTTTTTCCTGTGTAACTACAGAAGATTTCATCAATACCTCTCTTACCTGTTTTGCAGTTAATGTAGGATAATATGACCTTATTAATGCCGCAACACCGGCTGCTATAGGACTTGAAAAAGAAGTGCCTTGTGATGAAGAATATTCATTTCCAGGACTTGTTGAATAAATTTGAACACCGGGTGCAAATAAGTCTACATTTTTTCTTCCATAATTAGAAAAATTAGCAACAATATTTGGACTTTCAAATGGTGTTGATGCTCCAACTTCCAGCCAATTTTTTGCTTTATTTTTGGAAAATAACTTTTTCTTTTGGTATTTCTTATTTGGAAAATTATTTGCAACATCTATATTTTCTCCGCTGTTACCTGAAGCATGTACAAGTAGCACATCCTTTGAAGCTGCGTATTTGACAGCATCATCAACCTGTGATTTATTTGGTGAAAATCCTTTTCCAAAACTCATATTGATAATCGACGCTCCATTGTCTACTGCGTATCGAATGGCATTCGCTACGTCTTTATCTCTTTCGTCTCCGTCAGGCACACATCTCACAGACATAATTTTAACTTTGTCGGAGATACCATCAATACCTTTACCATTGTCGCGAATTGCTGCTATTAATCCGGCAACATGAGTTCCATGACTAGCATCAGGTCCTTCAACATCATTGTTGCCATAATTTTTCTGCAATACGTCATCAGATTTGTCTGCAACAATTTTTATTCTTTCATTCAATTCAGGATTATACGCATAATTTAATTCATTGGTATATTGTTTTTTTGCCTCCTCAAATTCCTGGTAAACAAATGCCTTTAATTCTTTCATGCTTTTAATTTCAGGATTTGATTCCATAATGTTTTTAGTTATATTAATTCCAGCAGAAAGACTTTTAGAATCTCCTTCATCAATTTTGTCAATAAGCTCCACACTTAATTCTGATTCCGGAAGTTTTGCTATCAACATATCAATACCATCTTTTACAAATTTTTCAGAAAAATTAATGGCGTCCAAATTGGCTTGCGCGGCTTCTCTTTTGCTTTCAACTTGTTCTTTGCTATCAAGAAATTGTTGATATTCTTTCATCTGAGCCTTGGTCAATTTCGCTGGATCTGCTGTTTCGTATTTATATTTTAGAGCTGCATAAAGTCTGGTCACTTCATAACTGTCAGAGGCAATGTTGCCATACTTACCACCTATGAAATTCCAACCGTGAATATCATCGACATATCCATTCGCATCATCATCGATTCCATTCCCAGCAATCTCTCTTGGATTTGTCCACATATTGCTTGACAAATCCTCATGTTCAGCATCTACTCCAGAATCCAATACTGCAACAACAATTGTCTTCGCTTTTTTAGATTTAAGTAATTCATTGGCTTTCTTCAAACTAATACCATTAAATCCATCAGTGTATGCATCTAACTGATACCAGTTTTTAGGAATTTCCTGAGCTTGAGATACAAAAAGAAAAAGTATTGTAATTAGGGAGACAAAGAATGCCTTAAACATATTATATAAAAGTTTTATTTGTAAAAAGAAAGCAAAATTAAGAAATTGGGTGTGCTTATCAGACAAATAACGATTCTATTTAATAAATGTTTCAATTAACAATTCAAATCTCACGAACTTAATTGGCTTATTAAAGTCTATTTCTATCAAAAAAATTAAGGATTCTACCTTAATAAAGCTTGATTTCAAATTCCTTTTTTGCTTCATCTTAAGCCGAAATTGGAACAGTTAAAATCTACTAATCTAAAAAAATGTAGCTATTCATTATAATTAATAATATTTTACATATATTTGCAAATCATAATGTTCAATATACTGAATATTAATATTTTAGTTTAAAATGAGCGGCAAAATTCTAATTCTCGCAATTCTACTTCCCTTTTGTTCCTTAACGGGACAAAGCCTAGGCCTTGGTGGAAGCATCTCTGCCGGCAATTACAGTGGCGATTTAACTAAGGACAATAAGGCAATACTTTCCCAAACAAATATGGGATTCAGTATTTATATGAACTATTACTTTGATCAATATTTGAGTATTCGGGCTCAATACGAGCATCTCAGCGTTTATGCTGATGATGCACTTGCAAAAGAAGATTGGCAACTGAAGAGAAATTTGAATTTTCACTCCCATATTCACAGTTTTGATCTAAGTGGCATGGCTAATCTTAGGAGTATTCTCTTGCCTGAATTTCGAAGAATTAACTTCTATGCGGTCTTAGGTCTTTCAATATTTAATTTTAATCCTATTGCAAAGTTTAATCAACAATCCTATGCTTTGCGACCTCTTGGAACTGAGGGTCAAGGTATGAAGGGTTACCCGGACAAATACAAACTTTGGTCATCTGCACTTAATTTCGGCCTTAATCTAGAGTATTTAATTAACGACAGAATTACTATACAGACTCAATTATTGTTTCGAAAAACTAATACTGATTATCTTGATGATATCTCCAACTCATATGTTGATTATAATCTTCTAGCTGAAAATAATGGACAAATATCAGCAGCTCTTGGCAATAAAATAAAAGCAGATAATGGAAGCCAAAGAGGAAACCCACTAGACAAAGATTGGTATCAAAGTCTAAGTTTAGGAATTCAGTATCGCTTGGTTGTTAATAGTGCAAACAGCTTGTATAAAGATAAAAAACCAGCCGTACATTACCCTCGATTTAAGCACTAGACAAACGATGAATGATCCTCATGAAGTTTTAGAAAAATACTGGGGATTCAAGGATTTCAGGGATAACCAGGAATCCATAATTCAAAGTATACTCAACAAACAAGATACTCTTTCTATTCTTCCTACAGGGGCTGGCAAATCACTTTGCTATCAAATCCCTTCACTATGTCTTGAAAATTGCACTTTAGTAATTTCTCCATTGATTGCGCTTATGCAAAATCAGGTTCAGAATCTGAAAGACAGAAACATTTTTGCCGACTTGATTTATTCTGGATTATCTACAAGAGACATAGATCGAATAATGGATAATGCAAGATCAGGTCAATTAAAATTACTTTACCTCTCTCCTGAAAGATTATTACAAAGTGGATTTATTCAAAGACTCCAATCCATTAAAATAAATTTTGTAGCCATAGATGAAGCACATTGTGTTTCGCAATGGGGGCATGATTTCAGGCCATCCTATTTAGAAATAAAAAAATTAAGGGAAAACATTGACACTAAATTTCTTGCTTTAACTGCGACTGCAACAACAAGAATTAAAGATGACATCATACAACAACTAGGTTTAATTGAACCTCGAGTAATTAGACAATCTGCTAAAAGACCGCAACTGAGTCTAAGTATTAGAATTGAAGAAAACAAGCTTGATCAAATGCGGAATATTCTCACAAAATTCAAAAACTCAGGAATTATTTATTCCAGAAACCGGAGATTGTGTGTTGAAGTTGCAGAAGAATTATCAAGATATGGATTTAAAATTAAACCATATCATGCTGGAATGGATTATGAATTAAGAAAAAAAAATCAGGAAGAATGGATGTCCAACAATTTGCAATTCATTTCCTGTACTACCGCTTTTGGAATGGGCATTGACAAAGCCGATGTGGATCTTATAGTTCATATGGAATTGCCATCAAGTATTGAAGAATATTATCAGGAAGTAGGAAGAGCCGGTCGTGGAAATCAAAAGGCTTATGGATTGTGCTTGTACAACGAGCGCGACAAACGAAGGCTTATAAAAATGTACAATAATGCTTTTCCACATTTACTAGAAGTCCAACAGGTCTATAAAGGAATCTGTCTTTACTATGACTATGCAGAAGGTTCAATTATGCAACAAAGTGAAGACTTTGAGTTAGAAGAGTTTTGCAATAAATATCATTTGAATCCAGAGATCACGGTTCAATCCATTAAGTTACTCGTACAATCCGGGTGGATATCTGCTACTCAAGCATTTTATTCTCCAAGCAGAGTTCAGATTCTTAGTCAATCTGCTGATCTTGAAGATTACTATAAGCTCGATGAGAAATATAAATTGGTACTCGTGAATATGCTCCGAATCTATGAAGGTATATTCCATGTTCCAGTTGTAATTAAAGAAAATGTAATCGCCTTCCAAAGCAAATTAAGCGTTGAACAAGTCACTAAGATTTTACATTTTCTACATCGGGAAGAAGTCATTCATTTCAAAGCTCAATCAGAAAAAGTACAAATTCAAATTCTGAATGAACGCGTGCATTCCTCATTAATAAAACTAGATGAAGAATGGATAGCTCAAAGAAAAAAAATTCTCAAGGAGCAGATAGAATCTGTATTAAATTATTTGAATACTGAGAAATGTAGACAGATCTACATTCTTGAACATTTTGGCGAGTCCGAATTTGTTGAATGTGGCATATGTGACAACTGCTTAAGGAACAAAAAATCAAGCATTAATCCTGAGATGAGAAAAGTCTGGCGCGCAGAAATTATTTCAATGTGCAACAATTCAGACAAGATTAGTCTTCGAAAAATTTATCAATTTTTTCCAAGTAACAAACAACATTGGGTTGAAGTAATCCTTCAGGAATTGATCGGTGAGAATATTGTCCTCAGAGAAAATGATTTCATCAAAAGGATAGATAAGAAATAATAATTGAAAAAAAATACTTCCAATTAAAATAAATCTCAGTCAATTTCAATTCAAATCAGCTTACAACATTATATCAATATAAAGTTGCCAATCAAATCATTGGACAAAATTGAATAAACTAATCTTTAAATCTCAGTATTAAAGTTTAATAATCTTGATTGAAGATGAATTCTTGTTGCCTTCCTGAATTCTTACAGAGTACATTCCTTTCATCAAACTTTCACCAATTTTAACCACTCCAGAAGCATCTTTAAGTTCAGCAGAATAGACAGAATTTCCAATCATATCATATACACTTAATTGCGCTTGAGTTGATCCAGAACCAATGTTATATTGGATGAGTGTTGATTGAATAAAACATGTAGGCAACGCCTTGATTGAGATACCTGCATTGGTTTCATCTGTTGAAGAAACAATTCCATCAACAATCAGGAAGTCATCGAAACCTCCCTCTAACAAATTGCCTGGAGTTTCGTCAGCAATATCAATAATCATTCGCATGCTATCTGATATAGCAATAAAATCTTTCAACTTAATTATACCGCTATAGACCCAAGCTGGATTATGTGTGCTAATTTCTTTAATAAACACGATAGTACTTCCGTTGGAAATTCTAAAAGTGATTTTATCATTTGGTGTGCCCTGCCCTCCTTCATTTGTGAACCAATAATAATAACTCAGTAGCGGTTCCTTATAATTCTTAATGTTGAAGACGGGGGAAATCAAAGTTGTTCCACCATTGTCTACATCATCACCTGCAGGATCAGTCCCAGTGTTTCCTGTAATATAACATTCTGTTCCGAAATCATTCTGTATGTCCTTATCTGTTTGAAATTGTTCATTGCGATACACTGTTCCGGTTGGAATATCTCTTGTCCATAATCCCGAAGATGCCGTTGAATTGACGGTCCATCCCTGATCAAAAATAAAATCATCTTGGTATCCCCTTCTGATTTTAATTTCAATTATTGGACTTTGTTTATCAGAATTATACTTTACTCCTTTATGTCTAAACCCCCATTTACCAACTACAATGTCATATGGAATGGTATCTTGAAAAATAAATAATGAAGCTGTTCCATCAACACCGGTAGTTACTTGCTTATCACCATTTGGATTGGACAATTTGATGTGTGCGTTCTGAACTACTAAATTCGTAATGGAATCGATGACAATTATTTTAGCAGTTATTGAAGGGCGTTTGGAAATCAGTTGAACATCTTTAATTGTAATTACACCATTCATTAAAACAGCTTGAACTGTTTTTGGAAAATAATCAGGATGACTGAATTGCACACTGTATGTTCCAGCAGTTGCATATCCGGTTTTATAATTTCCACTTAAGTCAGAATTGTCCTGGTTTTTTCTTGGTGTTTGAATTACGACGTTTACATTGTTGATAGGCAATCCTGTAATGGTATCCGTAACTAAACCTTCGAGATAACATGCTCTTACATAAGTCGGTTGTATAATAAATAGACCATCCTCTATATTAGATGCAACGATTGTTCCACTTGGTAAGAATGGACTTACTCCCCAACATCCATAAAAACCTCCTTGATTACTTCCAAAATATGTATCAACACTTCCAACTTCAACTAAATTATCTGGTCGGTGTGCATCAATAATTTTAACTCCATCTGTATAATAAGAAGTTATCAAATAACCATTGAGATATCTTACGTTGTGCGGGATAACACCTCTTCCATCTGTATCTTTAGGCTTATAAACATCTAACAACTTAACTTTTGAGAAATCAGAAATGTCATAGGACGCAACGTAGGCTTCTGCCTTTTCATCTGTAACGAAAGTATACTTAGAATCATCTGATAAACAGGAATTATGATTGAATGCAAAAGGGGTCTTTATATTCACTAATTCAACAGGGTTCTTATAATCTTTTACATCGTAAATGCTTAAAAAGCCCTCGTAAATTTCTGAAGAATATAAAGTATCTCTACGCACAAAATCGTCATGGCAATACCTGTTTAATTCTGAACCTATCATCTGGGGATTCAATGGATCAGGATTGAGGTCAAAAAATAAGATTCCTCTCCAAGGACCACAGCCATTTAGACTTAAGATTCCTTTCTCATCTACAAAAACCGTATGACAAGAACCTAATATATCTGTTTGACTGCCTACAGTCAAAGTTGGCTTCCAAAACTTACCCGTAATAGTATCAGGTGCCTTACGCATGTCAATGATTACTAAACCATCAGCGGCGTTGTCAGTAACTCCGTATACGAATTGTCCGTAGGAGTAAACTTCTCTCCATGTGGTTGTTGTTCCCGTAAATCGAAATCTTTCTTTGGGTTTAGTTGGATCTTCTAAACTATACAATACTACTGCAGTTCTGCTTCCAAGAACAGCATATTCTGTTTTTTTCTTTTTGTCATAATAATGCCATACTCCACTTCCTCCTTCAGATGCAGGTACATGAGCAACTATCTTCATATTGAGGTCGCCGTCCTGAGCAAATAACTTAATACCAAAGGAAATAAAGATTAAAAGGGTGATAAACTTATTCATTGATTATATAGAATTTTAAGACTACAAATTTAGTTATAAGAGCGCTATTGCTCACAATTATTTAATCATAACGAAAAGGCTCTTTAAAAAAGGGATAATATTCCTTGATTTTTGGCAGATCGGACTTTTATTGTGCATATTTGCGGCGAAAATAATTCAAAATGGAAGTACTTACAAAAATAGAAAATGGCATTTATTTTATTACAATAAATAGAGAATCATCACTTAACGCATTAAATAAAAATGTAATATTAGCATTAGATGAGGCTGTTTCTGAGATTAAGAAAGAAGGCTTAAAACTTAAAGGAGTTGTTTTAACCGGCAGTGGCACAAAAGCTTTTGTTGCGGGAGCTGACATCACTGAATTCAAGGATCTCAGTTCTTCAGAAGGTGAATCGCTTTCTCGTCAAGGTCAGGAGGTTTTCAATTCTATTGAGAATTTGAAAGTTCCTGTTGTCGCTGCAATTAATGGATTTGCACTAGGAGGCGGTTGTGAATTGGCGATGTCTTGCCATCTAAGAATTGCCGGAGAGCATGCTAAGTTTGGACAACCTGAAGTTAATCTAGGGCTAATTCCTGGCTATGGTGGAACACAAAGACTGACCAGATACTTGGGTAAAACCAAGGCTATGGAACTCATATTAACTGGAGACATGATTACCGCACAGCAAGCTTTAAGTTTAGGTTTAATAAATGCGGTTTGTGAATCAGGTCAGGAACTGCAGTCATCCATTGATCTCATTGAAAAAATTGCGAAAAAAGGCCCTGTTGCAGTGAGCAAATCTATACAAGCTATTAATGCTTATTACAAATCAGATAATGGTTTTGAAGTTGAAGCTCAACTTTTTGGAAGCCTGATGGGACAGGTAGAGTCCAATGAAGGTATTAATGCCTTTATAGAAAAGCGCAAGCCAGTGTTTAGGAATTAATAAAAAATATCTTCAGCAATTTACAATGGTTGGAAATCTAATTGTGTTGAATTTCAAATCTATACAATTAAAAGAACATGCGTGATACAATTAAAAATGAAGCGTATTTTAAAAAAAGTATAGATCTTACACAAAAATTAATAGTTTCTTCCAGGCAAGATATTATAAATAATTTGATAAAGTCTGAAAATATTTCTGGAGTAAGTAGATTTATTATTCAGATTGAAATAGCTGAATTAATTAGTATGTATTCAGCTGGATATGAAACATCTCAATTAAGTTATAAACTAAAAGCAATAATTGATTCAAATTACAATCACAATACTAAATTTACTGTTCAATATTATTATGATTTTCATGTAGAATATTATTGGCTCTTTTCACTTTGTTTCTTACTCAAAATTGATTCAAATTATTTTAATAAACTTTTACATTCTTATGATAAGTATAATGTACACGATTATATATTGGATTATATAATTCATGAATGTGATCCGAAAAGAGTTATGTCTGATAATTTATTCTTGCCAAAGCCCTATCTTTCATTGCTAGAAGTAATTCGTGAAAAAGATGAAAAATTAGCAGTTAAAAAATTAAATAACTTTCTAAATAAAAAATGGTATCAAGGACTTAAAAAATGTTATTGGTATAACACTGAAGATAATATTCATGATGTGTATTTTGGGTACTGGTGTTTTGAAGCGGCAGCGATAGCTAAGATAAAGAATTTAGATAAAGGGTTAATTGAGTCAAAATACTTTCCAGGTGATTTAATTTAGCAATATAATACTTTATTGGTTTTGTGTTGTTTAGAAATTAAGTTTGATCCAGAAGTAATTAAGTGATTCTCAAAAAGAAGAGAAATGTTTTGCTCCGCTGGAGCAATTAAAAAAAGTTGGTTTGTTTTTAAAAATGTCAAGCCCCATCCGGGGCTATCAATTAAATAGAAAAAGTTTTCATTCGATATTTAATTCTATGATGTGATGTGCCTGTATTCAGAGTAGACCAGTTAGATTTCGATACTAAAATTGGTCTCGGAGAGACCAGACGATGTAGATAAGGTACAGATTTGTTTTGCTCCGCTGGAGCAATCAAAAAAAGTTGGTTTGCTTTTAAAAATGTCAAGCCCCATCCGGGGCTTTGAATAAATTATTAAAAGTTGGATACGATTATTAATTCTAAGTTATAGAGTGCATGTATTCTGAGCATTCACGTAAGATTTCGATATTAAAATCGGTCTCGGAGAGACCAAACATTTTTAAAAAAAACTAAAGAGAAGTTTTCTTTGTTCCAGCGGAGCAAAACAAATTTACTTATTTCAATACACAGCACATTATGTTTATGTTTGATACTAAAATCGGTCTAGGAGAGACCAGACAATGTAGATAAGGTACAGATTTGTTTTGCTCCAAAGGAGCAATTAAAAGGAGTTCGCCTGTTTTTAAAAATATCAAGCCCCATCCGGGGCTATGAATAAAGTAGTAAAAGTTTGATACGATTATTAATTCTAAGTTATAATGTGCATGTATTCTGAGTAGACCAGTAAAATTTCGATATTAAAATCGGTCTCGGAGAGACCAAACATTTTTAAAAAAAACTACAGAGAAATTTTCTTTGCTCCAGCGGAGCAAAACAATTTAATTATTTATGTCGAACCTGGTTATTGAATTAAAACCCGCATTATGCAATAGAGTTTCGTAGTGAAAGTCAAAAGGTCAATAAAGACTAGTGTTCCCGGAGAATTTTTACCGCAAACATGGCCATCCCCATGGTGAGGATAAAAATTTGAGGAAGCGCTAGGATTTGCAGGCATTTTGGCTTGTAATAGAAAGTCTATTGCATAAAGCGGGTTAAAGCAAAAGTTATGAAGATCCTTACAAAAACTTTATTTAGAGCAGCCCAATTTGAACATGGTTTGATACTAAAATCGGTCTTAGAGAGACCAAACATTTTTAAAAAAATACAATAAGACTTTCTTTGCTCCAGCGGAGCAATCAAAAGGAGCTCGTCTGTTTTTAAAAATGTTGAGCCCCATCCGTGGCTATCAATTAATCAGAAAAAGTTTTCATTCTATACTTAATTCTAAGATGTGATGTGCCTGTATTCAGAGTACACCAGTTAGATTTCGATACTAAAATCGGTCTCGGAGAGACCAAACATTTTTAAAAAAAAACTACAGAGAAATTTTCTTTGCTCCAGCGGAGCAAAACAAATTTACTTATTTCAATTCACAGTACATTATGTTTATGTTTAATACTAAAATCGGTCTAGGAGAGACCGGACGATGTAGATAAGGTACAGATTTGTTTTGCTCCGCTGGAGCAATTAAAAAAAGTTGGTTTGTTTTTAAAAATGTCAAGCCCCATCCAGGGCTATCAATTAATCAGAAAAAGTTTTCATTCGATACTTAATTCTATGATGTGATGTGATGTGATGTGCCTGTATTCAGAGTTGACCAGTTAGATTTCGATATTAAAATCGGTCTCGGAGAGACCAAACGATTTTAAAAAAACTAAAGAGAAGTTTTCTTTGCTCCAGCGGAGCAAAATAAATAATAGAACTTAATTTGAATTTGATTCTTATTGACCAAAATTGCTTTACTAAATCGATTCAAGTCAATTCATTAATTCATTGCTTCCTTACTACAACAAAAAAGCACCTTCAGTGATGAAGATGCTTTTTTATTTTTACGGACGAACCGCTTAATTTAGGAACTCTAACTTCCGCACATTACACAGCCATCTTCCATAGTACAGCTTGTACCTTCAGGCATAGCTTCTATAGCGCTGGCTTGCAACATTTCTGCGGCGTAAGTAATCTGAGCAGTACTGGTGGTTGTTGGGATGACCTCTATTACTGTTTCTTCATTATTTATATGATCAACAAATTTGCGTTGATGCTTATCTCCTAAAGTAAATTTAATTGGATCTACTGCAGCTTTAGTGCGCAGGTAATACATTCCTGTCTTAAGTCCCGCTTGCCAGGAATAGAAATGCATGGAGGATAATTTACCAAAGGTGGCGTTCTCCATAAATAGGTTAAGACTTTGACTTTGACAAATGAAAGCACCACGGTCTGCGCTCATATCAATTAGCGCTTTCTGGCTCAATTCCCAAGCTGTTTTGTATAAGGCTTTTAATTCTGTTGGAATTCCTTGAATATTCTGAATGGAACCATTATGTGCCATTAGATTTTCTTTCATCTCCTTATTCCACAATCCGAGTTTGATCAGATCATCCAAAAGATGTTTATTGATGACCATGTATTCTCCTGAAAGAGTTCTTCTAGTATAGAAATTAGAAGTATACGGCTCAAAGCATTCGTTATTTCCAAGAATTTGTGAAGTCGATGCGGTTGGCATTGGTGCTAGCAAAAGACTATTTCTAATTCCGTGTTCGATGACCTCTTTCTTTAATTGATCCCAATCATATCTTCCTGCAGTCGGAGTGACGTTCCACATATCAAACTGCATTTCGCCTTTACTCATAGGACTTCCTGCAAAGGTTTGATATGGTCCTAATTGTTTTGAAAGATCACTGGAAGCTTTTACTGCTGCGTAATAAATAGTTTCAAAAATTTCTTTGTTCAGTTGTTTGGCTTCTGCTGAATCAAAAGGCATTCGCATCAAAATAAATGCATCTGCCAATCCCTGAACTCCAATTCCAATTGGACGATGTCTAAAGTTAGAATTACGTGCTTCAGGAATCGGGTAATAATTAATGTCAATTATTCGGTTGAGATTCTTAGTAATTACACAGGTAACTTCTTCCAGTTTTTTGAAATCAAATTCGCCATTAATAACATATTTTGGCAATGAGATTGATGCGAGATTACAAACTGCAACTTCATCCGGTGCGGTATATTCAATTATTTCAGTACAAAGATTCGATGAACGTATTGTACCCAGATTTTTTTGATTGGACTTTTTGTTTGCAGCATCTTTATATAGAATATATGGCGTACCGGTTTCAATCTGACTTTCTAGAATACCGAACCACAATTCTTGTGCACGAACTTTTTTTCTAGCCTTACCTTCTTTTTCATATTTCGTATAGAGAGCAACGAATTCATCTCCATAAGTATCACACAATCCTGCAGCTTCATTAGGACAGAAGAGAGACCATTCGCCATCTTCTTTTACTCTTTCCATAAATAAGTCTGGAATCCACATCGCATAGAATAGATCTCTTGCGCGCATTTCTTCCTTACCATGGTTTTTCTTCAATTCTAGAAAATCTTCGATATCTGCATGCCATGGTTCTATATAAATTGCAAAAGCACCTTTTCGCTTTCCACCACCTTGATCTACATATCGTGCAGTATCATTGAATACACGCATCATCGGTACAATTCCATTGCTTGTTCCTCCTGTTCCTTTGATATAAGAACCTTTTGCACGGATGTTGTGAATGCTTAATCCGATACCACCTGCTGATTGAGATATTTTTGCACAACGAGTCAGTGTCTCAAATATCCCAGGAATAGAATCTTCCGTTACGGTCAATAAGAAACAGGATGAGAGCTGTGGTTTAGGTGTTCCTGCATTAAACAGGGTTGGAGTGGCATGAATAAACCATTTCTCTGACATGAGGTTGTAGGTTTCGATAGCAGCTTCAATATTGCTGCCGTGAATACCTACAGCACTTCTCATGAGCAGATGTTGTGGACGTTCAACAACTTTCTTTTCCATACGCAAAAGGTATGAACGTTCAAGTGTTTTAAATCCGAAGTAATCAAAACTGTAGTCGCGATCATAAATGATTGCAGAATCCAGTAAATCGGCATTTTGGCGGATGACCTCGATGGTTTCATCACCAATCAATCCAGCTTTTTGTTGGGTAAGCGGATCGATATAATTATATAGCGCTTCCATAGTTTCTGAAAACGACTTATTAGAATTTTTATGTAAGTTGGATACTGCAATTCGCGCTGCAAGTATTGCATAATCAGGATGTATTGCTGCTAATGAAGCAGCTGTTTCAGCAGCCAGGTTATCTAAATCTGAGGTACTCACTCCATCGAATAATCCCTGAATAACTTTTTGAGAGATATGAATTGAATCAACAAAGTTAGAATCTAATCCGTAGCATAATTTTTTGATCCGTGCAGTGATCTTATCAAAACTTACACTCTCGTTTTTTCCATTGCGCTTTAATACTTGCATTTTGCTTGACTTTGATTTGAAGGTGAATAAAAAAAATAATGGTCTTCTAGAACTCTTCAGTAAGCGTGAATATCTTAGATTCTGCAGTTTGGTTTACTCCTGCTTTTTGATATTCACCTACCTTCTTTTCAAAGAAATTGGTTTTACCTTGTATACTTATTAAATCCATCCAGTCAAATGGATTTTCTTTATTGTAAATCTTATTACATCCTAATGATGTGAGTAAACGATCTGCTATGAATTCGATGTATTGACACATTAATTCTGCATTCATTCCAATCAGTGCTACCGGTATGGCATCTGTTACAAATTCTTTTTCGATTTCAACCGCTTCACTGATTAGTTGCTGTACTTTCTCCATTGGCAATTTATTTTGAATGTGTTGATTGTAAAGAAGACAGGCGAAATCACAATGCATACCTTCATCTCTAGAAATCAACTCATTGGAGAAACTCAATCCAGGCATTAATCCTCTTTTTTTCAACCAGAAAATGGAGCAGAATGATCCACTGAAGAAAATTCCTTCCACTGCTGCAAAAGCCAATAGTTGCTCAACGAAACTTCCTTGACTAATCCAACGCAAGGCCCAATCTGCTTTTTTGCGAACACACGGAAGATTGTCTATCGCGTTGAAAAGAAAATTCTTCTCTTCGTTGTCTTTAATGTAAGTATCAATCAGTAGGGAATAAGTTTCTGAATGGATGTTTTCCATCATAATCTGGAAACCGTAGAAAAATTTCGCTTCAGTGTATTGCACAGAACGCAACATATTCTCTGCCAAATTCTCGTTTACTATACCGTCACTAGCAGCAAAAAATGCCAAAACGTGTTTTATAAAATGGCGTTCGTTGTCATTTAATTTGTTTGCCCAATCTACTAGATCCGGAACCAAATCAATTTCTTCAGCGGTCCAAATATTGGCCTCCGATTGTTTATATAATTGCCAAATATCATTGTGTTGAATAGGAAATAGAACAAATCTGTTGGGATTTTCGACAAGAATAGGTTCCAAGTTAAGGTTCATTGACTAAAATTAGGTTGTAAAGTATGCGGTTTAGTTGAGGAGGCCACAAATTTAAGACATCCTCTAATATTATATATAAATTATTTTAATATATTTTTTTAAATTATATGTATTCCTTTGAATTCCTACAATTTAATGCGAAAAAAATATTTATTAATTATAAAATAACATATTAAGATTTAATATAATATCTACTACCAAAGGTAAGTGACGCTCCAAATAAATGCTTAATTAATTCTTAACACATTGTGGAAAACTTTAATAAGTTAAAGAGAATTAAGCCATTAGAAAATTATTAAAGGCATGAATGAAAATATTTATAATATTATAAAATAAGCTCATGCATTTCTATAACTAAGCTACAATCTTAAATATGATAGAATAAATTAATCTAATCAAAGTAAATGGTTTCCAAATTCAATGAGCCAAAAAGAAACTTACTTGGTCAGACTTTAAGCTGAAGCAAACAAAAGGACACTTATTTCTTGGGTAACATCAACCTTAAGCC
Source organism: Saprospiraceae bacterium (assembly GCA_040006775.1). Lineage (GTDB taxonomy): Bacteria > Bacteroidota > Bacteroidia > Chitinophagales > Saprospiraceae > Vicinibacter. The sequence continues at coordinate 29,723 of JBDTWI010000017.1, read as the reverse complement.
CTCTCTTTTTGTCAACGGTGCCAAGGTGTTGGAATTAATAAAATCCACAACTGCTCCGGGATTGGTTTTAGAATATTGACGCAGTGACCAACCGGAAGCTTTTTGAATAAAGAACTCTTTACTTCCGGCCCTTCTCAAAATTAAATCTTTCAAGAGTGTAAAGTCTGTGTCTTCCTTAAACATTAACTGAATAATGATTGCACTGCGCTGCAACCATATATTGTCTGATTCGATCCAACTAAGTTGCTTTTCTTTCAACTTTTGAGGGTATGGTTTGAGAATTTTGGCAATTATATTTGGGGTAATGCAATCAACTGTATCCCACCAGGATTGATCTGTTATTAGTCGTTCAAATAAATCAAGGAGTTCTAATTGACCTTTCTTAAGGTATTTTCTGCTAAAATCCATTGCGAGATATTTCCATTCTCTTTGATCCTGATCCCAACATTGAAGAACAAACTCCTCAATATCAGAACTTGTAAATGCTAGCTTGGATGGAAATAATTTCTTCTGCAGTTCTTTTCGCTTTGGCGATGAGATTCCAAAATAATCAAACTGATTCCGCATATATGCAGACATGCTTTTCGCTCGTTCCGGACTTCCATTTAACTGAAATTCTTTTTGAAATTTAGTAAACAAGTCTGTTTGCATTGCCTTATAATATATCTTTTCGCTTGAAGAACCAGGCTAATCCCAAACTAAAGAAAACCGAAATAAAAAGAATTAGATAAAAAGATACATAAGAGTCCCCCATTCCTAAAGGCATTCGAACGTTCATACCAAAAAAGCTAGCGACTAAGGTTGGAACCATAAGAATTACAGTTATTACGGTAAGGCGATTGATAAATTTATTGAGGTTATTAGATATTATAGATGCATAGGCTTCCATCGTGCCATTCAGTATGTTGGTATAGAGTTGGGCTACTTCTCTTGCCTGATTGGTGTCTACAATAATGTCTTCATACAATTCTGAATATTCCTCATTGTCTTTAATTCCAAGGAAATCAGTTCTGCGCATTTTAATTTTAAGCAATTCATTACCTGCCAAAGAATTCACAAAATATACAAGACTCTTTTCAATCCTCAACAAACTTTTTAATTCCTCAGATCTGCTCGAGTTATACAATTCTTGTTCAATAAGACTTCTTCTCACATTGAGTTTTTTCAACAACTCAAGAAAGTACAATACGTTCTGTTCCATTATCTGTATCGCAAATAATTTTTCATTGGTAAGATCGAATCCTTTAATTCTCTCTTCAAGGAATTTTTCAAGTACAGGATTTTCAACAGGACTAACAGTTATAAATTTATTTTGACACAGTACTATGCCCAATGGAACGGTAATATAAATTGCCTCATTCTCTTTAGCGGATTGGTTAACTACAGGAGTATGAAGGATGATACTTCTCGCTTCATCAAATCGCTCAAAACGAGCTCGTTCTTCTATATCTAGTGGATCTGTAAAGAAGTCTGCGGTTAGACCTAACTGATGAGCAAATAATTCTAACTCACCATCCTCAAAGGGAGGATAAATATTTATCCAGGATGCCTCAGCAAGTGCTTCTATTTCCTGAACTGATCCATTGGTTTTTACATAATAACGGATCATCGCTTTGATTTTCTGTAATGAGAGTCATATCTGACGTAAAGTTAAGCAAAAACAAAGCCAATTTGTTCTCTTTTAGAATAAACACTGATTATTAAATAAAATATAGATTGCACCTTTTATCGTCCATAATTCTTTCAATAAAAAAAGCTTGTCTTACAACCATTGTAAAACAAGCTTGAAGCAAATAAGTTTTAGTCGAAAGAGCTTATTCGTTTATCATTATTAATTTTCCTGTCACTGAATAATCCTTAGAATCTAATTGGTAATAATAGATTCCAGTTTCATTAAGATCTGCCTTATTTACATTAATCGAATTCAAGCCTTTCTTTGCATCAAAAGGAATAATTCTAACTATTCTACCTGTTGCATCATAAATACTGCATCTTATTGCACTTGCTTCAGGTAGTCTAAATTGTATTTCGGTATGTGTAGACCATGGATTTGGTATTGCTCCAATAAGTTCAAAAATACCTGCTTGAATCATGCCTGAACTGCTGCGCATCATCAATTCAATTGGATGTGCTTCAAGTTCCTCGTTATAATATTCTGCTTCGGTAATTTCAGAACTAATTAATAGATTATTTTTCAAATTCGAATTTCTTAAAGCCTTGAATTTTAATTTAAAAATTAATTGATTTGGATTCATTGTTAGCAACTGATCTGTATTCCAGCTCATCGTTAGTTTGCCTTCATTAACCTTGTTCAATCCAAAATTACTTTCTAAAAGTTCAATCAATCCCGATTCAAAATTTTCATAACTAAGCACTTCGGGATTAAAATGTAGTGTAAACTGAAGTCCCTGAACTTTTAGTAAGTCCTGTACTTTAAATTCAATAGAATAAGTTTGATTGCTTTCAATAGCTTGATCATCAATCCATAAGTTCAATTTCTGATTTGTCCTTGATGCCGGTTTGGACTGTAAGTCAACTACAGCAGATTCATTAACATCACCCATTTTGATTGCAATAAAATCTAATTTTGCATTCTGAGCATTCATCGAAACAGGTGCATCAGTTTGGTAATACCACGGCGCACTTACATCATTAAATGTTGTTGATGCAGGAATAAATTTCCAACTTTGAACCTTTGTAAAAGTAGGAATAGCTCCAAGAATTAATTTTCGAATCTCAGATATGTCTGAAGCTGTAATTGAATTTGAATTATTTACATCAGAGGCTATCAATTTATAAGGGCTATTGATCATTTCTTTACCTAATATATGCTTTTGTATTTTCACAAGATCTGCTGTTGAAACTCCATTCACTGGTGCATCAGTTCTTGATGGTTTTACCCTATACTCTTCATTTTCTAAAAGATCTGTAAATACATATTTTCCATCCTTAAAAGTCAACTTAGAATTAACCAATTGACCTCCAGTATATAAGTCTACTTTCGTTTGACTTGCAAGCAATCCTGATTCCGTTTTCAATTCACCATTAATATTTACAAAAGTGCCTACGTTAGGACAGATATTTTGATTGTCCTGTACAACTACAATTGAAATACAATAATCTTTATTTCCTTCTTCATCTTCAACCCACATTTGAACCGGGATATACAATTCGTCATTTATTTTCTTTTTAATGAAATCTTCACAACATATCCGCATTGATTTCATTGATGTATCTCCTTCAAAATAGAATTTTAGTTTGCTCTTGCTGGTACAATTGTCATAGCTTCCATAATCTAAATCCTTTGCCCAGATGTCAATACAACCAGTTGATGGCATTGGAACGGTAATTATTCCATTTAAACAATACGGTGTTGGTGCCTTACAATCTTTTACATCAAAAATGTTTGAACATATTCCGGTGTTGCCACAGCCATCAGTAACATACCAGATAATTCTGTGTCTTCCAATTGGATAAGTTCCACTTGCATTGAAAGGATTATTGACATTATCTGCATCAGGATTATTTCTAATAGATGGCTTGGTACCCGCATCAAATTCAAATTTATTTAAGCTGCCAACCTGATAGTCAATGCTACCATTATTGAACAGGTCAATTTTATATTCAAATCTAAGCCAGTTAGATGGAGTACAAGAATCTGCTGCGCTAGCATTCAAATTGATGTGTCCATAACAAGTTCCTTTATTCAAAGATGCTGGTTCACAAATACCTACTGTGCAATTTACAAATGGTTTTTCCACATCTTGAACTTTAATAAATTGTGAAAATTCCCAGCGTCCTTTGTATTTATTTATGTTTGGATCATATTGACACCAATCGATGACAACCCATTTTCTAAGTATAACAAAACATGCATCTGTTTCAGCTGTAAATATCTGATCTGTATGTTCTATCGCAATTAATGCACAATGATCATCCGCTCCAGGAACTATAGTTGGTTTGCCAATTCTATCAGGGCTAGTATTTGCACCGCAACTATAAAGATATGTTCCAACTTCTTTACAATCCGGCCAAACAATATCGTCTAGGGTATCACAAGCGTCTTCAGGATTTATATAAAATGGATTACAATCGACCACCCAGATGATTTGTGATGCTGATACTTTCTGACCATTTTGACCAGTTGTGGAATAAGTCCTTAATATCTTTCCTTGTCCACATTGACGTTGATCATCAATTGTAATTTCAAAATTTGCTCCACATCCAGAAATAATATATCCATCAAATCCCCAGATCAATTCATATTTATTATTCGGATGATTGAATTCATAATATCTATTGTAAAAATCACAAGCTATATATGGCGCTGAATTAACTTTTGAAGTAGATCCAGGATATTTCGTAATAAGATTATTTACACAGAAATTTTGACATACAATATCTTTTGTAATTACTTTTTTTCGCCAAGTCAGATCGCTAAGCATTTTTCCTAATAAGGAATCTTTTGGATCAGCAAGTTTATCTAAATCCAACCAATATTCACAGCTTACGACAACATCCGCAGGTGGTACAATTGTTGGATTGGATTTATTCTGAACACTAACTTCTACCATGCAATCGCTAAAATGTCCATACAAATCACCACCTTGATTCATACGCGTTGGATTTATTGGCCCTTTACCCGTTTCAATATCGAATACTCTAAAGACAACCATGCGATTGAAATTGACATCTGCACAACAGAATCTAACGTCATCGTCAAAGTATGTTTGCGATCCACTCAAAGAAGCATTGTCATCACCGTTGAAGTTGTTACATACATTAGAAGTTGAATTACTTCCATTCAAAGTGCCTTGCAATTCATCCATTCGAATAACTTTAAAGTAGACCTGATGGGCACAATTGTCAAAGGATCCATCATCGAATGAGGCTGCTTTTATTAAGGAATAATTTTCGTTTGGAGAAGAATTTCCAACAATACTTGTAACTGTTTTTGTTTGACAAACTGCTGTAGGAGGTGTTCTGTCTATTACTCTCAATAAGACTTTCTTCTCAGTAATATTACCACAACAATCCTCAGCAATTATATATAAGGTCTGATCACCAAGTGGCAGATCAACCAGAATATATCCACTGGTTTCATTTCCTAAAACTGTACCATAACTTATGTTAAGAGAATAATGAAGTTCTTGAGAACAATTGTCACTCAACCAAATATTTTTAGCTTCCCATTGGGCACTACAATTAAATGGATTGCTCAATAAATCCAAAGTATCGGGGAATGAAATCACTGGACCTTCAGGATCTTCAACTTTAATAATTTGTTGGTGTGTTCGAATTTGGTTAGTACACCAATCAAGTATTGTCCAGGTACGAATAAGTTTATAACATCCTACTGGGCCAGCGTTACAGCCCGGTTTTTCAGTATTAAGAATTTGGTCAGAATAACTAACTCCAATGTTTGCACATCCAGCAATTTTTGGAGTACCGGTTCCTTCCCACATGATAATTTCATTTGACTTCCAACATTCAAAAGAATCTTTATGTACAGGATAATAAATGGATTCAGTATTAGGATGTCCATAATATGGTCCTGAGGATATGATATTCCATCCTAATGTTCTTGGAACTCTTCTACCTGTTGTTATATATATTGTCTGATCTAAGAGATAATCATCTATACATTCTTGAGCAGGTTTAATATGTTTATTTAGGTCAAATGCAGGATCATATCTATTATTGCAAATTAATGCGTAGGTGCCATTTTGAGTAATATATCCATTATAATCCTTTGGCATTTCTATGAGCATAATATCGGCATAATGCACCGTTATTAATTGTGAACAATATGATTTATTTCCAGAATTATCAATTGCAGTCCATGTACGACGAATCCAATGATCAATACCAAGTGTGCAATTACCTTTCGTAATTACGTCCACGAAGTTTAGCGTATAATCTCCACAATTTTCAATGACTGTTGGAATGCCTAAATGTCCCGGATCGGTTTGTTGATCGCAGGTTAGTTCTATACTTGGAATACAATTTATTTTTGGTGCTTGTTTATCTTCAACAGTTGCTTTTCCCCAGCAGCTATTACCACTAACAGTGTCAAGGATAGTTATTTTAAGTACATGACCAATGTCTATACTGCTTAATTGAATTCCTTTTTTATTCAAATTTCTATCGATATAAGGACCGCCATTCCACAGTTGAACCAATATTTTATATTCGTCATAACATCTGTATGGACCTCCTTTGAGGAACATGTCTGCAGACAGTGTTACTGAACAATTATCATCTAAACTAATTTGGATTTCATCACCGCAAACCAAAGATCCGACCGGATTTGAAAAAACTTTAACCGTCACAGTCACACAACAGGTCGCAGTATTATTACTTCCATCTACTGCTGTATAACAAACCCTATGTACACCCGGCGCTATTATTTTGCCAACGCCATATTTTGCTGTATCCTGAGCCATAACGTCGACCAAATTACAGTTGTCTGTTACAAGTGGTAGGTAATTGAATCTTGTATCACAAGAAGTTGGTTGTAAATTAACCAATTGATCAATACAGAATAGGCTTGGTGGTAAAAGGTCTCTAACCGTAACAGTAGCAATGCAAGTTGCAGAATTGCTACATGAATCTGTTACGGTAAGAGTAATTAGATTCATCCCTATGTTAGAACAATTCAAAATAGATTGACTAACGCTTAATAAAGTTCCAGTAGATCCATTATCTATATCAGATGGGTTAACAAAAACAATTCCGGTACCGTTTAAATCTACATTTATTGGTTTGCATTTAGCCACTGCTTGAGGGTATGCACTAATATTAAATTGTATAGGTTGATTTCCACATTCGACTCCATTCAAACGAATACAAGGTGTTACGGTTATTGTATTTACAATAACTGCATTCGTTGTATTATTCACTATAAACATTGGTATGGAGTCTGTACCTGAAGCTGCAATTCCTATATTTGCTCCCGATCTAGTCCATTTATAATTTGCACCAAAAAATGGTCCTGTAAAAGTCAAAGTAGGAGCTTTTGAACCATGACAATAAATGGTGTCACGTGGTCTATTTACTGATGTATTCGGAATCACTTTAAGTAAAAAAGTATCTGTCTGACCAATGCAACTGTCACCAACACTTACGAAAGTTGAATTCACAAATATTGTATCTGTTAGTATTGTAATACCAGGATTGTTTGTTGTAAATGATGGAATACTACCATTGCCATTCAGTGCTATACTTGTGCCAGAGTTTCCACTTCCACCAACAGTTGTTTTTCTCCATCTTATTTGTGTGCCCACTATACAGGATGTTGTAAAAGAAAATCCCTGTGGTGCAGTTCCGGTACAATAGACTGAATCTCGTGTAGTTGAAATGCTTGGAGAGGGTACAGATTTAACTACAAATTTCATTTCAGGACCAGCACAACTGTCTGTTCTATTCACTGTTTTATAATACGCGATAACTTTAATTGTATCTGTTAAAATTAAACAGGATGGAGGCGGATTAATTATATTAATTAGAGGTAAATTTCCAACTCCTGAATTTGCCAATCCCGGAATTGTTGTTCCTCCCGGACCGGACCTCTTAACCCATCTATAAGTTACTGAAGCTGTACAAGCTCCACTATTAAATGCCGGAGGCAACCAAGCCTGACCGTGGCAGAAACTGCTGTCACGAATTTGATCTGTACTTGGAGTTGGCAATGTATTTATTAAAAATGTATCTGAAATTCCAAAGCAACTATCTGTTGAATTTAATTTATTAATTGGTGTTACGATAATGGAGTCTACAAGAATTACACAAGTTGTGTTTGTTGCTGTAAATGCAGGAATATTTCCTGAACCTGAATTTGCAATATTAGTAGCTTGTCCGGAAGATGTACTTTTTTTAATCCACTGAAAAGTAGTATTCGGAAGATTTGCGGCAAAACCAATTGCTCCAAAAATTTGATTGTTACAAGCATCAATATCAGGACTAGGATTAATTACTGGTTCTTCGCATGGGAAAAATTTAGCAATAAATCCATCAATTATTCCATCAAAATTTTGCTGATGACTACCTGCTGTAGATATTTTAGGATCAGTTGCAGACTGTGTTTTTCCAACGATGTATAATGATTGATCAGGAAAAATACAAATTCCCGTACTTATATCGTCACTGACACTTCCATAATAAGAACCAAAATTGATGTTTCCTAAAGGACTGAATTTGGCAAAAATGGCATCACTATTTCCATTGTAGTTTGGCTCATAGGCATTTGGCGTTGCTATTCCATTGTTTGAAAAACTTGAACCTGAAACGTATATGCTATCATTTACATCGATATCAATACCATACAAATTATCTTCCAAGCTTCCGCCAAAATAACTTCCCCACAATCTTATTCCTAAAGGATCTAGTTTAGAAACAAAACCATCTGAAGTTCCTCCCCCATATACAAATTGATAACTTCCTAATGTTGCAATCGAAGTACCTGTGTTGGTTGAACTAGAACCTGTAAAAATTATATTAGAGCTCTGATCATTATGTAGATTATAAACTACGTCTTCACCTGCGCCGCCATAATAACTACCCCATTGACGAACTCCAGCGCTGTTGAATTTAACAACAAAGCCATCATTCAATCCTCCACCATGAATGTCCTGGTGAGATCCTGCAGTTGCTATAATATTTGCAGTAGTTGTTGAAGATTGTCCTCCAAAAATAATATTATTTGAATTGTCAACGCTTACTCCAAAAGCAGTTTCATCGTCTATTCCTCCATAATAACTTCCAAATTGATTTACACCTAAATCGCTAAAAAGTGCTACAAATGCATCTGTCGATCCTCCTCCAAAACCAATTTGATGAGCAGTCGCCGTTGATATTGAAGATGCTGAATTCGTCTCTCCAACAATTACGGGAAATGAATTAGGTCCAACCGCAACACCAAATGCGCGGTCATTTCCCGCATCGCCGTAATATGTTCCCCAAAGGCGCAATCCATTATTGTCAAATTTAGCTAAAAATGCATCTACTCCTCCACCATAGCTGAATTGATGGCTTCCAAGTGTTGCAATTACTCCAAAATCACTTGAAGAAGTTTCTCCTGTTATATAAATATTGCTTAAATTATCACAAGCAATTGACCATGCATAATCATTCTGAGAACCTCCATAATATGTTGACCAAATTCTTGTTCCAGATGAATTTAATTTTGCAAGAAATGCATCGTAAATTCCACCAATAACTTGTTGATGACTTCCAATAGTTGCAATACTAGTTCCATTGAAAGAAGCACTTAAGCCACATACAAATAAATTCCCGAAAGCATCCTTCGTACACGATGTGATTTCATCTTCAAAATTTCCTCCATAATAAGTTCCCCATGATCTAACCAATGGATCTATTATCATTTCCATTTTTGGATTATAATTATCAATCTTAATAGAGAGTACATTGTCAGTTAATATCCAGGAAGATTTCAGTGCTTTGTTACCCTGATAAACTATGGGTTTTCCCTCTTGAATTGTTCCCGCTTTAGTCATCATTATAAGATTACCAGATTGATCAATCTGTAACTCTGCTCCATCGATTCTCCATGCTAAATCTTTATAATTTGCACCGGCTGAGACAACATAGTCACATTTTAATTTACCCTCATAAGAATAGTAATGTGCATTTATTTTTTTATAGAGATTTTTTATCCATATACCTTCGAAAGAAGTGACATTCGAAACTTCATTACTTGGAGACGTCCCATAATAATTTGTTTTTCCAGGTAGAGCGGCATCTTTTACAATTGTAAAATCTTTATCTGGATTTACCCACTGAAGATCAACTCTATGAATGACACATTCTTGGGGAATTTTAAATTCTTTGATCTGTTGAAAATTTCCTTTCGGAAACGATATTTTTTTCCAACTTCCCACTTCTGTGAGTTGATACGAAATTCCAGTTTGCTTAATATGAAAACTCATATTCCCTGTTGTTCCACTAAACAGAACATCTGGCCTAAGCTTAGAATTTTGATCTACAACCTGCCCTTTGTTTTCAATAAAACAAACGGATGTAGGTTCTTTTTTAATTTTAATTACAGGCTCCTTTCCTAGTGTGGAACCTCCAACAAAATTTTGGAACACAGAGTTTAAGAATACAAGGCTTAACAAGCCAATTCTTGCGGTAAGTTTCGATTTCATTTAGCTCAGTCTTTTCAATTTCTAAAAAATGCTTCTGAGCTTTGAGTTTAGTTAAATAGGTATTCCTACATTTTGAAAAATAATTTCAAAACATAGGATGAGTTTTTTACAAATTATGCTTCTAGTACAGAAAGTACTTGCTTTCTGGAGTTTGGAGGGATGGTTAAAAACTGATTCAATAGGCTTTCGAAACCTATGATTCATCTCACAATTTTCGAGATTTTTAGGCAAGAAACCTAACTATTTCAAGGATATTTATTTTACTAATATCTAATAGTATAACATTCAATTCACAACAGATATACATCCCTTAGAATTATTTAATATGATTATAAATATTTTGAACAAAATGAGCTTTTATTACAGAACCTTATCCTGAGATAAAAATACTTAAATAAGCATTTAATATCCACAGCATAATTAATTTATAAATAACAATTCAATTATATGAATAAAAAATAATTATTTCAATTTAAGAACAAATGTTTGCTGAACGCCAACAGGCAAACCATCAATCGTTCCTGACAACCATTGATTATCCAACTTATGCAATGCTTTTTCTACATATAAATTAATGCTTTTGTTACCCGATGAAGAAAGTATTTTCACGCTTGTCACATAATTATTTTCATTTATTAATAGCTCAAATTTAACAAAGACATCGCCAGATATAGAATTCAATTGTTTCTCATAGTCTATGTCGGTTTTTAGCAAGAGTCTTATCTTATTCATAAAGCAGATTTCTTTGTTTGACTCACTTTCATTTCTGCAATCTTCTAAACATGGCAGAACTTCTGCTGATTCATAGTACTCCTGCTCTGTAAGAATAACAGTAGTTGTATCTCTAAAAGTACTCAGATCAAAAATGACAGTTGTATCTATTGATATAATTAACTTTTTCTCAAAATGTGCAGAATCTTTCTGAGCACTTAAATGCAAAGTAAAAAATAGGAGGCCCAAGAATGGGGTTAGTATAAATCTAAGATTCATTAAAATTTAATTTAGAAATGCAAACAAATGTAACAAAAAATCTCTGCCCTTCAAAAAATAAAAAAAGGTCCTGTTGCTTTCAACAGGACCTTTAGTTAATACAATTTTACTTGTATTTAATTTTAAATCATTATTCTGTGATCACCATCTTTTTGGTTGCACTGAATTGATTTGCATCTAATTGATAGTAGAACATACCTTTTCCTGCTATCTCATTGCTGTTAAGCGTTACGGTATTTAGTCCTTTCTGACCATCCAACTGGATTACTCTCAATACTTTTCCTGTTACATCATAAATAGTTAATGTTGCAGGCGAAGCATAAGGCAATCTGTAGTTTACAGTTGTTGTCTGATTAAATGGATTCGGATTATTTTGTAATAATTCAAACATTGCCGCAGAAGAAACACCATCGTTAGATCTAACTTCTAGACTAACGTTTGATTCATTCATTCTTTCGTCATATGCTTCAGCTCTCGTTAGATCTGAAGTGATTTCGAAGCTGTTTGAAATTTTCATTGACTTAGTAGCTCTGAAACTTACACTGAACAATACTTTATCAGCACTTACAGTTGAAGTTTTTGGAGCATCCCAGCTTGTAGTTAACAGACCTCTAGACAATAAATTAGTTCCGAAGTTGTCTTCACTAATATTAATTGCTCCACTTTCAGTACTTAAGAATTCTAATGCATTTGCATCAAAATTCAAAGTAAACTGATATCCATTTACTCCCACAAAGTTAGAAGCTTTGAAATCAAGTTTTACAATTTGTCCTGCATTGAAGCTATTTTCAGCAACTTCAAATTTCAAGGTGTTTGCATCACGGCTCTTCGTAGGTGAGTTAAGGCTTGCTGCTGAAGAATTATTTACATCTCCCATTTTTATAGCTACAAAATTCTGAGTATTCAATATCTTGTTTAGTGACATTTGTTTCTCAGTGCTGTAATTCCATGGTGCTAGAGGATCTGCAAAAATTGTTTCTTCAGGTATAAACTCCCAACTTGGTACGTTTGAATAATTAGATATTGTTCCCAATATTAATTTACGTATTACAGAGACGTCTGCAGCAGTAACTGACTTAGAGTTGTTCACGTCCGCAGCAATTACTTTATATGGTGAAGCCAATAAAGCTTTTCCAAGTATGTGTTTTTGGATTGCAACGATATCTGCTGTAGTAACACCATTAAGTGGATCGTCATTACGTGTAGACCTAAGTACAAAGTCTGTTTGTAATGCAAGATCTCTGAAAGTATATTTACCATCACTAACTGTTATTCTGCTGTCCATAACTTGTCCTGATCTATAAAGATCTACAGTAGTACTTGCAGCTTTTCTTCCATCTTCAGTTTTCAATTCACCCGTCACTGTTCCTAGATTTCCAGTATTAGGACAGATGTTTTGATTGTCTTGAACGATTACAATTGTTTGGCAATAATCTCTATTTCCTTCTTGATCTTCAACCCACATTTGGACATTGATTCTCAATTCGTCGTTAACTTGTGCTTTCACGAAGTCTTCACAACATACTCTTATTGAAGGTTTATTTCTATCTCCATCGAAATAGAATTTCAAGTTATTCTTAGGTGTACAGTTATCATAACTAGCAAAATCTAAATCTTTTGCCCAGATGTCAATACAACCTGAAACTGGCATTGGAACAGTAATAATTCCTGTTAAGCAATAAGGAGTTGGTGCTTTACAATCTTTAACTTCAAATAAAGTTGAGCAGCTACCGACGTTTCCGCAACCATCTTCAACATACCAGGTAATTCTATGAACTCCTAATGGATAAACTCCACTAGCGTCAAATGGATTATTAACATTGTCTGCATATGGATTATTTCTAACCAATGGTTTGTCACCATCTGCATATTGCTTTCTTGTTAATGTACCTACAGTATAATCTATAGTTCCATCATTGTTTAAATCAATTTTATAGTCATATGCTAACCAGTCAATAGCAGTACATGAGTCTGTTGCAGTTGCAGTTAAGCTTATATGTCCAACACATTTGCCAGACTGTACACTTAGACTTGCAGGCTCACATGCTCCAACGGTACAAGTAACTGTAGGTTTCTTAGTATCTCTAACTTTGATTACTTGAGTAAATTCCCATCTACCTTTTCTTGGATCGATGTTTGGATCATACTGACACCAGTCAATTACAACCCATTTACGTAAGATTTTATAACAAGCATCAGGTTCGATAGTGAAAACTTCATCAAAATTTTGAATTGCGATTAATGTACAAGCATCATCTGCGCCATTAATGATTTTAGGTCTTCCTACAACATCAGGATTGGTATTAGCACCACAACCTTCAACGATAGTTCCTTTACCTTCACAATCAGGCCAGATAATATCATCATTGATATCACAAGCATTTTCATAATTGATATATAATGGATCACAATCAACTATCCAAATAGTTTGTTTTGAAGAAACCAAAATATTGTTTGGTCCTCTAACACTGAAAATTCTTTCAATTCTTCCTTGACCGCATTCACGTTTGTCTTCTACAGTAATAATTGGAGTAGCTCCACATGTAGAAAGAACATATCCGTCAAATCCCCAAACAAGTTCATACTTATCGTCAGGATGAACAGCACTGAAAAGGCTATAAAAATAATTACAAGCTATTTCACCAACTGTTCCTTTAACTGATCCTTGATAACCAGTGATTAGATTTTTTACACAAAATTGATCACAAACGATGTCAGTAGTTTTTACTTTAGTTCTCCATGCTACATCAGGAACAACTTTTCCAAAAGTAGCATCATTAGGATCTGTTAACCTTGTAAGATCAAACCAGAACATACAACTTACAACTACATCCGGTGGAGGAACGATAGAAGGAATTGCTTTATCCTGAACTTCAACTTCAACCATACAATCGCTAAAATGTCCAAATAGATCACCATTTGGATTCATTCTGCTTGGATTTACAGGTCCTGTTGTTGGATCTAAATCAAATACACGGAAAACTACCATAAGTGTTTTTCCAGCATCTGCACAGCAGAATTTAACATTGTCATCAAAATATGTTTGGAATCCAACTGTTAGTAAATCATCATCACCATTAGCATGATTACAAACAAGAGATTCTTTGTTAGAACCGTTATTTGTACCAGCCAATTCATCCATTCTTATAACTTTAAAGAATACATGAGGTGAACAATTATCAAAAGAACCATCATCGAAAGTAGCTGCATTTATTTTTGCATAGTTTTCATTAGCTGATTGATTTCCTGTAATGGTAACCGTTGTTTTTTGATCGCATACTGCAACCGGAGGAGTTCTATCTAATACGTTGAGTACAATGAGTTTTTCCGTTACATTGCCACAACAGTCTTCGGCTACAATGTATGCGTTTTGGATACCAAGAGGAAGATTTACCACGACATAACCTGATGTTTCGTTACCTAACACGGTTCCATTCTCTACGCGTACACTATAATGTACCTCGCTGGAACAATTATCAGTTACCCAAACAGGAGGTACTTCCCATCTTCCCTCACATTTCCAAATATCTGTGCTTACATCTACATTATCTGGATAAAGAACTTTTGGTCCTTCATTATCCATAACTTTAATAACCTGATTGATTTCTCTTAATTCTGATGTACACCAATCTAGGATTGTCCATACACGCAATAATTTATAACAACCCACCGGTCCTGCATTACAGTTCGGTTTTGCAATATTTATTCGGGTATCATTATAAGTAAGTGCAATATTTGAGCAACCTATTCCTGTTGGTGCTCCAGTTCCTTCCCACATTACATAGGAATTTGCATCCCAGCAATTTGGATGTGCAGGATAATAAATATTATCAGGACTTGGATGACCAGCATATGCACCAGTTTCAATACAATTCCATCCTAAAACTCTAGGAGTTCTAAAACCAGTTGCTATGTAATAATTCAAGTCTAATAACCAATCGTCTAAGCAATCTGGAGCCGGTTTAAGGTGAGCTGCCAAATTAAAATTAGGGTCGCGTTTCTGATCACAAGACAACATGTGTGTTGAATTAGGAAGTGGCAATCCGGTAAAATCTAACGGTGGATTAATTCCTGCCAATGAAGACAATAATACTGTTATGTGTTCTACACAAGTTGATTTATTTCCAACATTATCAACAGCAGTCCAGGTTCTTGTTATGATTCTATCATATCCTAAACCACAGGATCCTTTAGAAACAACATCCTTATAGGTAAGTGTATAAGTTCCACAACCTTCAAAAACTGTAGGAAAACCTAAAGCAATAGGATCTGTACTTTGTGTGCATTCTACTCTAGAGTCAGGATTACAAGTTATTATAGGTCCTAACTTATCTTCAACATTAGCAGAACCCCAACAGCTGTTTCCAGTGAACGGGTCAATAATTGTTATCTTCAATTTTCTGCCTATTTGAGCAAATCCTATCTGAGGATAAGGTGTATTTGGATCCAAATCAATAATTGCATTGGTATTCCAATCTCTTACTTCTACTGCAAAATCGCCTAAGCAAGCAGGAGAGTAAGTACCTTCCAATACCATATCCGGAGTTATTGTTGCTGAACAATTTTCATCCAATGAAATTTGAATGTTGTTGTTGCAAGATAAGGCACCGTTATTGGCGTCAATATTAATAGCGAATTCTCCAATAGCATAACCAGCTGATCCAGGATCAGCACTCATAATTATTGAAGTTAACATACAACCATTTCCAGTTGTATAAAAACCAAAATAACGAGCACCAGAAGCACCCGATACAGAAACTGGGCCTGAAGTAGTTCCATCATTTGCAATTGCCGTCATATTGAAATTAGCAAAAGCGTTTGGCTCAGCATACAAGTAAAAAGCTCTTGTATTCGGGGGCAGTGTTATCGTATTAGATAATGTTGCTCCACTGTAATATAGATCACCGGTGTAACCGTGTGACCATGTAGCCCAACCATTTCCGATTTTTCTGTGATCCATCGAAGGGGCTAACTGAATTCCTACCGGACAATCATTACTTGCAGATACGCTTGTAACTAATAAAAATACAGGTCTTGTGTCAGGTACAAATTTAAACATAGGAATACCACCTAAAAAAGCTGGTGGTGGATTTGTTCCAGGAGATCCGTTAAATACAACACCACCATAAGTAGTGCTTAAGGTTAAGATGAAGGCTAACAGACTCCAAGGAAGTCTCCATCTGCCTAAGGGTAAGCTTAGTCTTTTCATACAATTCAATTTAGGTTTTATAAAAAATAACATCACAAAAATTTTGCTTCTTGGTATAAAACATTTCTCCCCCGCTTTTTAGCAAATGCTAAAAATTGATTGAGAAATGAATTTTGTGAGTTTGAGTTAAATGGTATGTATGAAGATTACTTCGTTGTGGTCCATTTAGCCACAACACGCTTTGGTTAAGTTTTTGAATCAACAATTGGTTAAGTTGCGATCCAATGAGTTATAACTAGTTTGTGATGTAGGAGATAAAAGATTTACAATAGAAATATTGCAAACCAGAAATGCTTTACATCTGCTCTTGTTACGATGCAATGTTCCGACGATTTGCAATCTATTACAAACTTTTAAATAAATATTTATTAGTGTTATGTCTAAGCTGCATGCATTCAACGTACAATACATGCACACCCCTAATAAAAAAATAATATGTTAAATGTAAAAATGAACTAATCAGAGCTGATTAGTAAAAGAATTATACTATAAAATGAAGTAATCAAGATTTTGTAACAAGA
The DNA here is from genome assembly GCA_040006775.1 of Saprospiraceae bacterium. Lineage (GTDB taxonomy): Bacteria > Bacteroidota > Bacteroidia > Chitinophagales > Saprospiraceae > Vicinibacter. Next base: position 12,837 of record JBDTWI010000017.1, on the reverse strand, counting down.
GCAGATGATTTACTTCAATAAATAATAAGAAATAATCATGCCAAAAACAAAATTAATATTTTGTACTAACAAATAAAAAAATAAAATTTTGTTGTTCGTTGTAAATAAATAAAATTATAAATTTATACTTTTCTTCATATGATATACTCTACATTTGCCCGCGGATATTGAGTTTATGATTAGTCAGAATCAAAAAGACATACTTTACCTTGCCTTACCTATTATCATTGGACAATTGTCTCAGATGGTTATAAGTATAACTGATGCGATCATGGTTGGCCAACTTGGATATCTTCAATTGGCCTCTTCTTCATTAATGATAAGCATCATCAGTGTTCCATCGTTTACCTGTATTGGATTTACATTGTTAATCTCAAGCTTGGTAGCAGCAAAGAGAGGACAGGGCCAAATTGAAGAATGTGGAAATATTCTTTACAATTCTGGAATTGTTATCTTAACCATTACTCTGTTTCTGGTTATCCTCTTAACTACTTGTTTTCCACTTATCAATTATTTTGGTCAGAATCAAGATGTAATTGACTTAGGTAGAAATTTTTTTATTTGGATACTCTGGTCACTCGTACCCATGATTGCATTTATGAGTATCAAACAATTCTATGACGGATTAGAACTAACCAGAATACCAATGTTGATTTCAAGTGTATCCATAATTTTGAATCTTTTTTTAAATTTTGTTTTCATTTATGGATGGTTTGGATTTAAGGCTTATGGATTAGAAGGAAGTGGTATTGCCAGTTTTATTACAAGAATATTGATGTTGTGTGCAATTGTAATTCATGCTGTCAATTATAAAAAACTTATTGAATATGGCATACTGCATTTTAATTTAAAAATTAAACTCATGCGTGAATTTGTTAAGTTGGCCTTACCTTCTTCCTGGCAATTTACAAGTGAAGTAGCAGCTTTCGCTGTACTTGCAATTATTGCAGGATGGTATGGCCCCATACAACAGGCATCACATCAGATTGCTATTACAGTAGCAGCATTTTCCTACGTTATATTTGTTGGCCTTGCTACAGCAGCATCAATAAAAATTGGTGAGTCATTTGGGAAAAAAGATTTTAATCAAATCAGAATACATGGCTTAGATTCCATAAAAATATCTCTTTCGCTGGCTACGTTAACTATAATTATATTAGTACTCTTTAGATTTGAGATTGCTCAAATTTTTAATTCAGATCCAATGGTTGTGCAAATTAGTTCAACCTTATTGATCTATGCAGCAATCTTTCAATTTTCAGATTCTCTTCAAGCTTTGGGAGTAGGCATGTTAAGAGGAGTTCAAGATATTCGAATCCCAACCTTATACACTACAATTTCCTATTGGATTGTTGGAATTCCAATTGGTTATATCCTTGCAGATTATTTTCATCTAGAAGTTTATGGAATTTGGATTGGGTTTATTTTTTGTTTAAGCACATCCGCCATTTTGTTGATCTATCGATTTTCAAAAATTTCAAATCTTACAAAAGCAAGAAATTGAAGGTCTTGTTTATTTAGTAGAAATTAATTTTAAAAAAATGATTGTAGTTATTGCTAAGATTATATTTTTATACAAATTAATTTGACTTATCTTTCTACTCCAATTTTAGATTTAAACTTACTGAACAATGTTCTCGAATCGTACAATAGATTTCCAACCTTAGTGTGAATTTTTAGAATATTGTTATCTTTGAATGAATAAAACTTTTAAAATTGATAAAATTAGTCCGACTTTTTAGCCTATTATTTCTGTGCCAATCCTTGAATGCGCAGGTGTTCACTTCAAATATTGCGGGTCCTATCTTAGATGATGGACTAACAACATCAGAATTTTTACTCATTGTTAAAAATTTAAACCCAAGTCAGATTGATTCCAATTTTGGAATAAAAAAGATCTGTATCGATCTGAATCATCCTTCTATGGATCAGTTGGAGATATGGGTGAGTGCGCCAAATGGCAACAAAGTTAAATTGGGAACAGGACTTAGTGGATCAGATTTTCATGGATGCTTTGACATGAATTCCGGCAATTTTGTAAGCAATAATGGAGGACCTTATCAAGATGTTTTTAGACCAATAAGTAATATCGGTTATCTCAATTCGAAAACTTCCAGTAACGGCAACTGGAAATTACTGATTAAAGATAGATACAGAGGTCAGAACGGAACATTGATTTCCTGGTCAATAACTTTTGGAGCGAATCCACCAAAAGCTTCCAGTCTATATCTTAGAAGCAAGCTTCCAATTATAAGAATAAATACACAAGGCAATCAAATACTAGACAATCCAAAAAGTTTTGCAGAATTCGAATTGGTAAATAACACACAAGGAGCAACTAATGGATTCAATGATACAGCAATTCTTAAAAATAAAATCGGAATTGAATTGCGAGGCTCAAGCAGTCAATGGTTTCCGAAAAAATCCTACGGTTTTGAATTCGTAGATTCTATAGGTGAAGAAATGAGTTTAGGACTCTTGGGAATGCCTGAAGAATCTGATTGGATTCTAAGCGCCAATTTTACGGATAAAAGTTTTATGAATAATGTATTGGCCTATGAACTTTACCGTGATCTGGGACACTATGCAGCAAGAACTCGATTCGTGGATTTATTTATAAATAATGAACATCAGGGTCTATATGTATTAATGGAAAAAATAAAACAAAATAAAAATCGTGTTAATATTTCAAAACTAAACACTGAAGACACTTCAGCAAAAGATATTACCGGTGGTTATATTTTTAAAATTGACAAACCAACAGGAGGCAACAATGGAGGATGGGTTTCAAAATTTCAACCCATAGTACATCCTAACAATCAAATCATTTATTATCAATTTCATTATCCTAATGAAGAGAATATAAACCAAAAGCAAAAAAAGTATATCGATAATGCTGTCTACAAATTTGAAAATTCATTGCAAAACGAAGTGCTCGGAATAAAAAATATGGGCTGGAGATTATATGCGGATGAGGCTTCATTTATACATTACTTTTTGTTGAATGAGATGAGCAGAAATACAGATGGTTACAGACTCAGTACTTTTCTTTACAAAGCAAGCGATGACAAAGGAGGGAAAATTTCAGTTGGTCCACCGTGGGATTATGATATTGCTTTTGGAAACATTAATTATTGTAACGGACAAGAGACTACAGGTTGGGCAATTGATTTTGGAAATTTTTGTTCAGGGGATTATTCTCAGGTTCCATTTTGGTGGGAAAAATTACTCAATGATTCACTGTTTACAAAAGGACTAAAGTGCGAATATTTAAAACTTCGTTCTAGTAGCTGGAGCAATAAAGCTCTCGAAGCTAAGATTGACCAACATGTTGTAGAAATTAGTGAAGCAGCAGAGAAGAATTTTGATTTGTGGTCAATACTTGGATTGTATATCTGGCCAAATAATTATCCTTTTCCAACAAACTTTCAAGCCAATGTCACATATTTAAAAACTTGGCTGTTTAAACGATTGGAATGGATGGATAAAAATATGCCAGGTATATGTTTAATCACTGAATCAAAAGATGAGACCAACAATATCTCAAAAGAAGATTATACCATATTTCCAAATCCATCAAATGGTGAAATCCAAATAAATTTATCTAATATAAAATCTAACATTAAGGATTTGCGCATATATGATCTACATGGAATATTAAAATCAAGCATTGAATTCGAGCGTTTTGTCGATTTAAACAAAATATATACTGAACTTCCTTCTGGAGTTTACATTACCGAGTTGAATTGCGATCATGGATTGAAGTTGCAAAAGAAATTTATCTTATTGAAATAGAATTTCAATAATACATTAAGAGCTAATTTAACGATTGCTTATTTAGTTAAAATTATTTTCTTGCAACTCGATGATGTATTTGTGTTTAATTGAATAAAATAAATTCCACTCACTAATTCTGGGCTAGGTATAGTGCTCTTGAAGTCCTTTCCTTGTGGAATAATCTCACCGGAACTAAGTTCTTGAGCATTCATATTTAGAATGGAGTAATGAATCGCATTCCCTTCGCTATTTGGAAAGTAACAATAAAACAATTTATCTGTCGAATTGTAATACATTTCATTGTCCAACTTTTGTACAGATTGGATTGAAGTTATCTTTTGAAGTTTTCCATGAATAGTTTTTATGCTGTATGCCGGCATAGAAATTAGTGCAGAGCCATTGTTCAATTCGAGTATACTAGGAATAAAATAACTATTTTCAAAAGAAGTATTCACATCTAAAATAGTTTTTGGATTAGAGTCTTCGACGGACAAACTAAAATTATTAGTTGTAGCAGCAGTATTTATTAATACAACAATAATTTCGGATGTTGAATCATTGTAATAAGAGGATGCCTGAATACTTGAATTCGAAGTAATCAAGGTATTCATTCTATAGGATCCAGGTCTAATGTACTTATAAAAATGTTTAGCAGCTACATATTTTGGTGAAGAAGTACCCACTGTCTCATTGGTTAGTGCATAATCACTCACTGTACCATCACTATTACTTTCTGCAAAAGTCCAATACAACCAAGCACTTTGATTCCCTGTAGTTAAAGCTTGGTGAATCTTGAGTGCTACACTCCAAGCTCCATTATTTGGATAGGCATTTTTTGGAAATAACCATTCTCTGTTTTCACCAGAAGTTTCTGTCATCCAGGATTTTTTATTTAAGGCTGAATAACCCTGAACGTTGGCAGGAATTCCAGCAGCAGGACTTGTGGTCCAGCCATTCACCCACCAGTTCCACAGAGTGGGATTAGCTCCAGCTGAACTCACCCCATCATTGGCGTAGCCATGAATACAAACAAAATCCAAAGCCTTTAATGCTTCGGGATCTTTTGCAATATAGGCGAGATACTGTAAGTTTTTGTGCGTAGGTCCTCCATATTCCCACATACCATAACTGTCTCCTCCTAGAAGATCTTCCGGTCCTGCTATTCGAATATCTTTTAATTCCGGATACTTATTAAATTCGTTTCGAATTGCTTTTAGCGCAGCAATGTATTGTGAAGAAAGAGGATAGGTCATGCTGCTATAATATTCTTCGAAATTCAATTCATTCTGAATACTAATTGCATAAAATTTAAAATTATAATATCGCTGATATCCTAAAATATAAGCTGCTGAACTTCTTGCAAATTGAGTTAGTGCATCTGTATTACCAGTACCTCCAATATTTGAATCGTTGAATTGCTGATATTTAGTTCCACTAACATCCAACCTTCCTCCGGCAAAATTTCCTCCCCATACAAAAGGCCATTTTGAACCTGCAACAGGGCCAGGCCACCAATTTTGATTATAAGTGTTTCCTGAGGATACTTTCAACCAAGGAAGCGGAGACCAGATTGATCCGTAAAACTTCACGTCGCCCAATTCTTTCTTTTTCTTCAATAGTCCAGAAATTGCACTATCCAAGGGATAAGTAAAATAATTTATGTTTGTCTCAATATTTGGACCCATTACCGCTATTGGAGCATTTCTTCCACCAAAAGATCTTGAATAATCGCTTGGGCCTGTATAAGTCCTCACGCGATTTCCTTCAGGTCCGTTAGGGTTGGCTGGATCTTCAAAATTAAAAACACTTTTTGTTTGACTTCCCATGAACCATGGAGAGAAATAAGATAAATCAGAATAAGGTGCTTTCACTCTAGGTGTAAGGTCTATTCGATAAATGGAACATTCCAAATCATTGATGTATAGATTTTGCCACCAGGTCTGAGTTGTGAAAGTTCCTCCTTGAAAAGCTCCGAAACCATCGATGGTTTGAAATTTTTTGGCAAAATTGATCGTAACAATTCCCTGAGCATAAACACTTATACTCAAACAGAATAAGGTTGTAGCTAATATTTTTTTCATAAACATGTTTTATATAAGATCATCAAATTGTAAAATTCGTTGCTTAGTAATTTAAAATTTCCATCTTTAGCGTCTTTTGAATTTCTCCATTAATTCTAAGGCTATAAAAATAGTCTCCGGAAATATTATTTTTTGGTAATTCAAATAATATTTCATTCATACCATTTTCTAAATGCAAATTAATTTTTTGCAATTCTTTTGCATTTGCATCATGTATAATCAATTCGGCTTTCTTTACTTTTGATAGATCTCTGATCTGAATTGGAATTATGGTGTATTCGTCAAATGGATTTGGTTTGTTTTGAAACATTTCTACACTCTGATCTTTAACATTGAGATCTGAAGTATGATTTACAACTCTGAGTAATGTTTCCTGTCCTATCATACTCAGCCAATAGGCGCTATCCATAGTACAAGCGCTGAGATAATATTGCGAAGATGCCAGTCCTCCAATTTCAAGGTGATTGTTCTTGCTGAAAATTATAGTGTCATAGTACACAGAAGTGAATTTCCTAAGGCAAATAAAACATCCCAAACTTTTAGCATCCAAGTTTGTAATATCGACGAGAATTTTATTTCCATCCACACTGGATTGAAGTACAGGTGGAGTCAAGGTATTGCTTGCTGCATTTGAAATGGCTAGTGCATTTACAAAACAGTTGTTTGCGAGATAATTAAAATTCACATACAAGCTATCCAAAATTCCATCACCATCGAGGTCCTTACCCAGGACGTCCCTAGAACTGTGTTGTCGATCTTCGTAACCCACCTGATCAGGATTGCCATCACCATGCTCATATGAGGAGGTGAAACGAATAGAGGTAAATCCATTTTCACGAAACGGAATTTGATCGCTTCCTCTTCCAGTTCTGTCTTCCGCAACCATGACATCAATTTTTGTTGGGCTTGCAAAATTTAAATGCTGATCAACCAATAGTTTGGTCATTCTGGCGAGATTCTTATGCATGCTGTTTGTTGTTCCCAACGAAAAAATTCGCAAATGAGTACTGTCGTATTGGTATGGTCCCGGACAAGAAGGTACAGAAGAAGTCTTTCCGCATTCTATTCCACCGACAATGTCATTGTTAAATACTGCTTTAATTTTTATTCCATTTGTCTTACAATATGCTGCAAAGGATTTCGAACCTCCAAGTCCCTGTTCTTCTCCGGTAATCCAAATAATTACAAGCGTCCTATTGAGTTCAATTTTAGAAAAAATTCTGGCTAATTCGGTAATAAGTGTAGATCCGCTTCCATTGTCTTCAGCTCCTTCTGCAAGACAGCTTATGTTGCATCGGTCTTCACATCGACTATCTATGTGTGCTTCAACGATCACCATTTCATTTTTCTGATTTCCATTTCCAGGAATGATGGACATCAATTCTGTATGTCTTATTCTATTGCACATCACAAAATCAAATTCGAAGTCTGTACTAATTATCACACGATCCTTCTGTGCATTCCAATAATCCAACAACGAACGAACATAATTTCGTGCACCTCGGATACCTTTGTCCGGTTCTGTGGCTGTATCGTTGACGGTGTTTCTGTTTTGAAAGGAAACAATTTTGTGAAGGTATTTAGAAAGTGAATCTGGATGAATTTCCTGTTGAATAGCTTTGGCTAAATCTGCATCAGCTTTAACTAATCTTTTCTCAAAATTATTTGGATCGAAATTGCCTTTTAATATCTGTTCGAATTCAGGATTTGAAAAGGAAAAATTCGTCTGAGTTTTTGCAATACTCATCGTTCCTAACAAAAAGATTAGCGTTGATAATTTTTTCATATTATAAAATTATTCTGTAAATATAAAAAATTTGGAATTATAATCCAAATACAGCCAGTAGGATTATATTATGCTAAAGAAAGGGTTTGCAGCTTATACCTGTTAATATTCCAACAAAGAAGCTATTGCATCTGTTACTTTTTCTGCATTCAAAACCATCTCCTGTTCTAGGATACTATTCAAAGGGATAGCCGGTAAATTCTTTGATCCTATTGTTCTAACAGGTGCGTCGAGATATTCAAAGCAGTACTCTCCTATCCTTCCGGCCAAGGTCTGAGCAAAACAATTCTCAATAGTTTCTTCTGTAACAACAAGACAGCGATGATGAGTTTTGACAAGTGAATAAATGGCATCCGTATCCAACGGAACAAGCGTTCTCAGATCAAGTATACTGATCTGTCCAGGAAATTCTTTCGCGGCATTTAACGACCAGTGAACACCCATACCATAGCAAATTATGCATAAGGAGTTGCCCGAATTTATTTTATCTAAGTCCGCTTCTAAAACTACCCTTGCTTTGCCTAAAGGAAGAATGTAATCTTCATCAGGCATTACCCCTTTGGCCATTTCTGTTCCAGGAACTTTGGACCAATACAATCCTTTGTGTTCAAAAATAACTACTGGATTAGGATCATAATAAGCCGCTTTCATCAAGCCTTTTAGATCCGCTCCATTCGAAGGATATACTACCTTAATTCCTTTAATATTACAGGCAACGGTTTCAACACTTGAAGAATGATAAGGGCCTCCACTTCCATATGCACCGATTGGTACACGCAGTATCATGCTCACAGGATACTTGCCGTTGGTGAGATAACAGGAGCGCGCAACTTCGGTAAACAATTGATTTAATCCCGGCCAAATGTAATCCGCAAACTGTACTTCTACAATGGGTTTCAATCCGGCAGCAGACATTCCAACAGTTGAACCTACAATAAATGCTTCTTGAATAGGTGTATTAAAGACACGCTGATCTCCGAATTTCTGAGCAAGAGTTGCGGCTTCTCTAAAGACACCTCCTAATCTTTTTCCAACATCCTGTCCATAGAGGAGACATTCAGGATGTTTTCGCAAGAGTTCTTCTACTGCAAACAAGGCGCAGTCCACCATAACCTTCTCTTCACCGTTTTTAGGTTTTCGATTTCCACTTTCATGGATGATTTCCGTTTCTGCAAATGCGTGCGTATACAAATCTTCTTTTGTAGGTTCTTCTGCATTTCTGGCTTTTTCAAAATCAGCACTTACTTCAGAAATTGCCGCTTGTTCTATTCTTTTTAAATCTTCGAAAGTAAAACCATGTTTCAAACACAAGGTTTGCATCTTCGGAAATGGATCCTCCTCCATTTGTGCATCGAGATCATCCCGATACCATTCTTTTCTAACTCCGGAAGTATGATGATTCAACAAAGGAACATTCACGTGCAACAAGAAAGGTCTTCTTTCTTTTCTTATTTTTTCAAAAATATATTCTACAGTATTGTAACAACTCATGAAGTCTGTACCATCAATAGAATAATGCTCTATACCTGGAAATCCTTTTATATAATCGATTGCATTTCCTTTTCTAATTTCACTGCTGTGTGCTGAGATATCCCAATTGTTATCCTGAACCAAGTAAAGAATTGGCAACTGTTTCAATGATGCCATATGAAAAGCTTCAGCAACTTCACCTTCTGTAATCGAAGCATCGCCCATAGAACAAACTACCAATGCTCCGTCATCGTAAGGCATATTAGTTTGCTCCTTGTATTGCAAACCCATTGCAATTCCAGTTGTAGGAATAGCCTGCATTCCTGTAGCCGAAGATTGATGCGGAATCTTTGGCATATCATCTCTTTTCAAACTCGGATGAGAATAATAGGATCGTCCTGCAGAAAAGGGATCATCCTTTTTTGCCATCAACTGGAGCATCAACTCATAAGGTTTCATACCAATCGACAAAAGCATAGCATCGTCACGATAGTAAGCGGAAAGAAAATCTTTAGCCTCCAATTGTAGTCCTATGGCAATTTGAATGGCTTCGTGTCCCCGTGAAGTTGCGTGAACATATTTGGAAACAAACTTAAAGTTTGCCTCATAGATTTCGGTCATAGCCTTTGCGGTACAGAGAAGACTATAGGCCTTTTCAAGTTTGTCTTTAGTAATATGAGCTTGATTCTTAGCCATTTATATTTTATAGAAAGGCTCAAAATTGAGAAAAAAAATGGAAATGAAGGGAAATATAAACTTTAATGAAATGTATTGAGAAAGGTTATAATTTTGATTCAAGCAAAAACTTTTCTAACTCAAGGTTTTAAGAGTATAAAAAATACGAATAATCTCTATAGTAAATTCAGAATTTTAATAAAAAAATTATGAAAAAAATCATTTTAAGTGCCGTCACCTTCATCATTTTTTTGATAAATTCTAATGCTCAATGGAAGCAAACGAATGGGCCATATGGAGGAGTTATTACAGCAATGGCTAAAAGTGGAAATAATATTTTTGCTGGAACTTTTGCGGGAGGCTTGTTCCAATCTACAGACGATGGAAACAGTTGGACGGCTTCAACTAATGGCTTAACAACAAAAAATGTTAATGCATTAGCCATTAATGGAAATAATATTTTTGCTGGAACAAATGATGGTGTTTTTCTTTCAGATGATAATGGATATAATTGGACACAAAAGAGTATTGGCTTAATAAACACTCAAATTTTGTCATTGTCTGTTTCTGGAACAAACATTTTTGCTGGAACAAATGGTGGTGGCGTTTTCTTGTCAAACAATAATGGAACATCTTGGACTGCGATTAATAATGGGTTGTTAGACAAAGTTGTTCAATCATTAATGACAAGTGGATCAACTATTTTTGCTGGAACTAATAATGGAGGCGTGTTTTTAACAACCAACAATGGAATTTCATGGATTCCAACGAATAATGGGTTAATAGATATGAATATTAACTCCTTTACTGTAAGTGGAAATAACATCTTTGCAGGGACTTCCGCAAGTGGTATTTTTTTATCTACTAATAATGGAACATACTGGACTTCAGTAAATAACGGTTTGACAAGCCCTTTTATCACGTCTCTATCAATTTCAGGAACAAATATTTATGCCGGAACTTTTAGTTCAGGTATATTTCTTTCAACCAATAATGGTACATCTTGGACTGAAGTGAATAGTGGTTTAACAAATACATCAATCTACTCTTTTTTAGTAAGCGGAACAAACATTTTTACTGGAACTGAAGGAGGTATATTTCTATCAACCAACAGTGGAACATCTTGGAATCCGATGAATCATGGAATGTCAAGTTACATTGTCAATACGATCAAACTAAATGAAAAAAATATCTTTGTTGGATCTTCTGGTGGCATATTTAACTCAAGCAATAATGGTATAGACTGGACTCAAAGTTTAACCAATACGAATATTAATACGTTAGAAATAAGCAACACAAATATTTATGCAGGATCAGTTTATGAAGGAGTAATTTTATCGACCGATAATGGCTCAAGTTGGTCAAAAATTAATAATGGTTTGACAAATTACAATATAATGTCCTTAACTGTAAGTGGAGCTAACATCTTTGCAGGTACTGGTAGCGGAATATTTTTATCTTCTGATAAAACCATATCATGGACAGAAATAAGTGGCGATTTGTATCATGCTACTATTGATTTAGTAAATGCAATTGGAAAAAATATATTCGCAAGTACTGATAATAAACTTTATCTTTCAACTGATAATGGAACCATGTGGTCTAGATTAAATAATGGACTACCTAGCATAGTAATTGTCAAATCATTAGCAACTGATGGGCTAAATATCTTTGTGGGAACAAGATTTAATGGTGTTTATAGGTCAAGTGATAATGGATCATCTTGGATTGCAGTAAATAATGGCATTTCAAACACAAGAATAAATGCACTTGCTATAAAAGGATCATACATTTTTGCTGGAACTAGCGCAGGAGTATTCCAATCAACCGACCTTGGATCATCATGGACGAAAATAAACAATGGTTTAACAAATTCTGATGTTCTTTCTTTAGCATTAAGTGAAACAAATATTTTTGCTGGAACTTATGGAGGAGGTGTTTGGACTCGTCCTCTGGCTGAACTGGTTGGAGTCAAAGACTTAGAAGTTGATCATAAATATTTCACGGTTTATCCGAATCCTAATAAGGGACAATTCCAAATTGCATCAAATTTAAAAGGCAAAGTAAATATTAATGTATTCAACTTAATTGGTGAAATAGTTTTTAATCAAGAAATTTCTCTTTCGGATTCTAATAATAAAATTCCTATAGATTTAGTAAATGTCAGTGCAGGAATTTATTTGATTCAAGTGAGCAATGAGAATGTGATTCTATCAAAGAAGATTGTAGTAAAATAGTAACTTCATTAATTCCTAGGTAGGACAAGTTTTACTATACTCGATAAACAAGTCATTATTAAGGAAATTGATTATAAATTTCTTTTCGATGTGCTATTATTATTAGTCTAATTTTCAATTCACTTATCTTCTCAAAACCCAGTTTATAATCACCAATTCGAACTCTATAATAAGACTTATGTCCTTCCAATTTTTTGATATTTATTAATTCACTAAATGTTTTTGTTTTTTCAAAATTTACTATTTTTCTTTCAATTTTGGAAAATAAGCTTCTCTCAATAATTTTCTACAGTGACTTTTGAAATGATTTGTCAAATTCGACGATCATTAGCTTTTAAGTTTCTTGAAAATTGCAGTTCTTGAAACAGTTTTTCCAGTTTTGACAGTATTCAATAATGAACCCAATAAAAATTCTTCAAATTGCGCATCCTTAAGATCGACGACATTACCACCGAGTTTTTTAGCTAGCTCAGAAAGTATTTTACTACTTTGTTTGTCGACCTTTATCATGATTGTGCTCATCTGCTAATTTTTATGTAATACTACAAAATACTATTAAATCAAGAAATGATTTTAATTGTATATTTTTAAAAATTGTCAAATATCCATGCTTTTCACCTTATCAATATCTTAATTTTAATGGCTTAGTCTTGCAGTTTTTAAAATTTATATATAATATTTATTTAATATATATATTATTGCAATTCTGTGCCCACTTTAAGTTATTTTTATTGAATAATGTAAACCGATATACTATGGAAATACCTGTGAAACTGACCACCCTAGACCTGATCAAATTGACCACCTAAAT
>JBDTWI010000016.1:0-77216 GCA_040006775.1 Saprospiraceae bacterium | reverse complement strand
GCTCCAGTAAGTGCCATTGCGAAGCTTGTAAAACTAAATTGAAAAAAATTGTTGTCGTTAAGGAACGGTTCAAAACTACCTTGCTTTGATACTAATGCGCAAATTGCAAGTGTGAATATTGCGATATATTTAAATGCAGATAATATATTCTGAATAGCAGCAGACTCTTTAGTACTTCTTACACTTACAAAAGTTACAAGAATTAATAGTGAAATCGTAAGTAATTTAAGATAGAAATGATCTAAAAAAAGAAAGTGGCCAATACCCGTTATTGAAAACTTGTATCGCTGAATAAGGTCACTATTGAGTTCAGGCAGTTGAATAAAATAATTAATATACTGTGCACAGATATAGGCGATGGAAGCATTTCCGGCCGTATTGAAAACAGCAAACGAAGACCATCCATATATAAAAGAAAAAGCCTTGCCGTAAATTTTCTGAAAAAAAACTAGCTGACCTCCGGTTTCGGGAAACATACTTGCAAGTTCAGCATTGCTCAAAGCACCACACAGGGTTATCAATCCCGCTACCAACCAAACTAAGATGAGCATCCAAGGAGAATTTAGTTCCGCAGCCATGGTTGCCGGCTTCATAAAAATTCCGGTGCCAATAACGCTTCCAAGAACCAATGCAATGGCTTCTTTAAATCCTAATAGTCTTTGTAGAGTGGGTTTATTTGACATTCAATCGATAATCTATGACAAGATATATCTGAATGTCTGATAAGTAAAAAAATTGTTTTATTCTATATTGTAATGATTTGTATATAGGTCCAATTATTAAAATTGAATTTGCTAGCAAATCATTACGAGTATTATACTCGATTGGAATTAATCTTCTACTTATGGATTAAAAGATAATTCGAATAGGTATCACTTTACTTCAGGAGCTATTAGATCAAAGAACTGATCTAATTTTGGAAGAATTATAATTTCCGTTCTTCGGTTTATGCTTCTTCCTTTTTCAGAATCGTTAGCCATTTTAGGCATATATTCTGATCTTCCACCAGCAGTAATCCTTGAAGGATCGACATTGTATTTTCTTTGAAGTAATCTTGCAATCGCTGTTGATCTTTTCGAACTTAGATCCCAGTTGTCAAGTAAACAATCTGTATTGATTGGCACATTGTCCGTATGACTTTCGATCAAAATGTCAATATTTTTTTGATCATTTACAATTTTAGCAATTTTTTCTAATGTGCTTGCAGCTTGTTCATTAATTACAGCACTAGCACTTTTAAAGAGCAATTTGTCTGAAAGACTAATATAGACAACTCCTTTCTTAACTTCAATGTTTACATCTTCTGTTGGAATGTCTCCGAGTGATTTTTTAAGATTCATAATTAAACTAAGATTCAGTGAATCCTTGCTCTTTACGGCTGAATTAAGTTCTTTGATATATTTGTCTTTCTCATTCATTGCTTCCAATGATTTTTTAATACTTTCTGCACCTGTTTTGCTCACAATGCTCAGATCAGATAGTCTATCTAAAAGGTTGTTGTTATTTCTTTTTAGAAAATCAATTTGATCCTCAAGCGTTTTTATCTTTTCATTTCGAGTGTTCATACCGGACTCCATTTCACCCATTTTAGTTTTATTTTGAATTATTACAGATTCCTTAGAAGACATGCAATCACTTAAATCTGCTTTACAATTGTTTAACAAGGTTTTTAAATTTTCATTATCTGACTGAGCAAGTTTGTATTTTTTGGAACTTACACATGAAGAAAAAATAAACAAGAACAATAAACCGGGAATCAAATATTTCATAAGGATAAATTAAGTTAGACTAACTGTCACAAAGCTAACGTTAAAGACAAAAATATATTTAGTCTAATCACTATTTAAGTGATTATTAACGGATTAGCATATTTTTATTAGGAAATTGATTTGAACCAAGATAGCCAATTTATTCAGGTAAATTGAAATTTTCATAACCTTCAATAAAATTTAAGGCTTTATTTATTTGTCCACATGATTTCGGTAAGTACTTGATAGGTAACAAATCAAGATCTTTAATAGGCACTACGCTTGGCTCGTGATTTGACTTTGAATAATCTGCGTTAAAATTGTACATTTAGCTTTTAAAAATTAGATAACTTTGGAAGAGAAACCATTAAATGTTTTTGACAAGCCCATTGAGGCTTGTAGTATGCGGCCGCTTACCGGATTTTATAGAGATGGATGTTGCAGAACAGGTGAGGACGATTTAGGAATGCATACTGTTTGTATTGTTGCGACAAAAGAGTTTTTAGAATTTTCAAAAAAGGTTGGTAATGATCTGAGCACATCAAGACCCGAATACCTATTTGATGGAGTAAAGCCAGGTGATCGTTGGTGCTTATGCGCATTGCGCTGGCTGGAAGCTTATGAGGCAGGATTTGCACCTATGCTTATTCTTGAAGCTACAAATAAGGAAATGCTTAAAACAGTGCCTTTTGAAGTTTTATTAGAATACAAATTTTCCGTTGAGTTATAAGTTTATTTTTTCTCGTCGTTTATAAAGTATCGCTTAATTATTTCCTGCGCCCATTCTTTTCCCCCAAGACCAAAGGCAATAGCAAGGGCCAATCCCAAGGAACCAAAAAATATGCTTACAATATTGGTAATAATTGTCTCTCCAATTCCTATCTGTGTTAAAGCGATTGCAAGGGTAAAAAATGCAATGCTGTAGAAGACCATTTTACCAATAAGGTCAGGATTTTCAAAATTATTTTCTTCTAGGCTACTAACCACAAGACTGCTAACAAATTCGGCAAGATAGAATCCAATAATAATTAATATGCTCGCAATAAGAACATTTGGAATGAAGAGTATCAATTGATTTAATAGATCAGATACGATCACAAGTCCAAGACTGTTAAAGAAACTTACCATAACCAACAGCATAGTTGCCCAGAAAAAAAGTTTGGAAAGGATTCCTGAAAAACCATTTTTTACTCCGCGTTTTTCTAGAAAGCGATGCACGCCGGATTTTTGTGCAAGTCGGTCAATTCCCATGCTGTGAGACAGCCTAAGAATAATCCATTGAATAATTCGGGCAATCAGCCAACCAGCAATTAATATAATTAGAGCATGTATAATGCTCGGAATATACCCTGTAAAATCTTGCAGCATATTGTCAAAATTTACGCGAATTTCTTCCCAAATATTCATAAAAATAATTTTATTTATTTAATTAATAGATAAGTTATTGATTTATTTCTAAATCTTCTGTCATTTTTCTAATGATCTTAAATTCGCTTAAAAACTCTTTAGCAATCACGCGAAATATGGTATAAGTCGGAATAGCTAGGACCATTCCTAAGATTCCATTAACATTTGCACCAATCATAATTACAAGAAAAATTTCTAATGGATGGGCTTGAACACGCTTAGAAATAATAAAGGGTTGAATAATAAAATCATCCAATAATTTAATAATTATAAAAATGAATAACACTTTAGTCAACAAGGGAATAATCTGTGAATAAAAACTCAAATCCAGATTCGATGAAATAGTTAATAGACATCCAAACGCCGCCCCAATTATTGGTCCTATATAGGGTATAATATTCATCACTGCATAAAAAGCTGCAATAAGTAAGGCATTCTTAATGCCAATTAAGCTTAAGCATGAAGTGATAAGAATCATGAGTACTAACATTTGAAGTATGATGCCGCCAAAGTATTTGGTGAGTAAATTACTGACCGAGTCAATAACATTTCGAACTTTTTTTACAGAGTGAGATGGCACAGTGGCAACAACCATTTGTTTGAATAAATTTCTCTCTTTCAAGAAGAAGAATGAAATAAATATAATAGAAAAAATACTAATTATGAGATTCCCGGCTTGTCCTAACATATTGCCGAAGAAGTCGCTCAATTTTCCCGGATCAAAATACTTGCCAACAAGGGATTTAACTTGATCAGCTGCACTCGGTCCAGGTTCAAGTCCTAAAGATCTTAACCATCTATTTAATCGATCAATCGGTTCCTGTAAGGCCAGCGAAATACTGTGAAAATCGACCTTCGAAAGTATGACTCCTTGTTGAATGATTATTGGAACAAAATACCAAAGTAAAACACCAAAGATGCAGAAAATGATAGTAAGGGTTATCAGTGCGGCAAGTGATTTTCCAAAACTAAACTGAAGAAACTTGAGTTTAAAAAGTATAAATTTCATCAACGGATCTCCAGCCATACTAATTATCCAACTGATTAAAATATAACTTACAACTTCACTGAATTGTCTAAATAAGAAAAGTACTACAATAATTACAAGTCCACTGAGTATGTATTTTCTATACTGAGTCCACATACTAATTACTTAAGAAATTCAAGACCTCTATCTTCATATTATAGCGCGGCAACTCCTTGTTTAACCGGCACAACCCAATTGTGTGAATCCACAACTCTTCCCTTGCGAATACCGTTAATCTCTGCTTTTAACATCTTCGATAGATCCCAATTCATTGGATCTAATTTCATATCTTTCTCCTTATATCCAATTCTATCTACATGAGCAATTACCGCTGCCGTTCCTGTACCAAAGACTTCTAACAAATCTCCTTTTGAATGTGCTATAGCAATTTCTTCTATGCTCACGTGCTTTTCTTCTACGACGTGTCCCTTTTCTCGAAGGATTTGAATTACACTGTCTCTGGTTACTCCATCCAGAATAGTTCCTGTAAGATCCGGTGTTAAAATTCTATCTTTTAATACAAAGAATATATTCATTGTGCCAACTTCCTGTACGTATTTGAATTCTTTCGCATCCATCCACATAACTTGATCATACCCTTTTTCTTTTGCAAGTTTTGTAGGATAGAGACTGGCTCCGTAATTCCCTGCGGCCTTAGCGTATCCAACTCCACCTTCAGCTGCTCTTACATACTTATCTGCTACATACAATCCAACTGGCTTATTGTAATAAGGTCCTGATGGAAGATTCATGATCATAAGTTTAAAATTGTCAGAAGATCTTACACCTACAAATTCATCTGTAGCCATCATGACTGGTCTAATATATAGTGCACTTTCTTCATCAGTTGGAATCCAGGAACGATCCATCCAAACTAATTCCTTCAAAGCGTCAACAAAAATATCAACAGGAAATTCCGGCATACACATTCTACTTGCAGAAATATTCAATCTTTTCGCATGTTTATGCGGGCGGTATAATAAGGGTATACCTTCATCATTTATTCCTGCTTTCATACCTTCAAAAATTGCTTGACCATAATGCCAAGCCATGGTTGCTGGATGAAAAGGAATTTTTTCCAAAGCACAAATTTCCATGTTCTTCCATTGACGTCCATCGTAATCCGCTACAAACATGTGATCAGAAAATACTTTTCCAAATGGAATGTTGTTAAAATCTAATTCTCCAATTCTGCTCTTTTCTACCGGTGTAATTTTAATTTCAGAGTTCATTGATGGTTTTTTTATAATCGTGACTAGATTTGCCAAAGATAAGAAGAATCAATCCGCTTGCAGTTAATATCTATAAATTCTAAATAGCTTTGGATAAATATCATAGCAAAGATACGACATATTTGATTTCAGAAGAAAATTTTGTTTTTGATGAAAAAAATCATTTAAAACAGAATTTAATTCTGATAAATAAAGAAGAACTGACTTTTGCGGAAAATTCAGAAGCCCTAAGCCGAATTTTATCTTCTGTTCAGCTTGATTCTAAGACGAATGCTGAGTTGGTTGAATTGAATTTGGATCAATCTTTTGATCTTAAAAATTGGCTGCTAAATGAAAAAATTTTTGTCTTAGTATTTGGAATAGAACCAGCAAAACTTCACTTACAGGGATTTGAAATTAAAAATAAGGTTTATGAAATAATGAATTTCAGAATCCTATTTGTTGACTCAATTTCAAAATACATAAATAATAAAACGGCCAAAGCAGAATTGTGGTCTGCGCTTAAAGAATGGAAAAATATCCAGAGCTAAAACTAATTTTCGCAAGTTCCAATTTAAATAAAATAGAAGAAATTAATAGGATACTTCCTAAAGCATTCACATTGTATGGTTTGTCTGAATTTGGTATAACTGAAGATATTCCTGAAAACGGACTCACACTAGAAGAAAATGCTTTACTGAAGGCTCAATATGTCCATGAACGCACTGCATTAAACTGTTTCGCTGAAGATTCAGGTCTTGAAGTCTTTGCTTTGAATATGGAACCGGGAGTATTTTCTGCTCGATATGCCGGCCCACAAAGATCATCAGAGGACAACATAAATTTGTTGCTTGAAAGATTATCAAACGCAACAAATAGAAAAGCAAGATTCAGAACGATAATCGTACTCATTTTTGAAAATAAACATTATCAGTTCGAAGGAATTATTGAAGGGCAAATAACACTTCAGAGATCCGGCTTTTCGGGATTTGGCTATGATCCAATTTTCATTCCGGAAAATGGAGATAAGACCTTTGCAGAATTAAGTTTGGATGAAAAGAATGTAATTTCCCACAGGGCTATTGCTACAAAAAAAATGATTGATTTTTTGAATCAAAAAATTTAAGTTAAATTTTAAAGACGAATATGATCGAAAAGCAACTTTTCAGCTTAATTATTTTAATAACAAGGAGTGAGAATTGGACTATATTATTTGTCCGAGCAGTATAATTTATAATTTCCTTATATTTGCGTGACTAAACCAAGACGCATGCGACTCCTCCTCCTATTCTCTTTGATTAGTGTTAAGCTAATTGCCTCACCTACAGACTTTAATTTAATCTGTCCTTCTGATATTACAGTTGATTGTACCATAGACTATACGGATTTAAATCAGTTTGGCAAAGCTTACGTAGACCATAATGGAACAATTATTTGGGTTAAGGACTGCAAAGTCATTTATAATATAAACGAATGTGGTTACGGTACAATATCGCGTACTTGGGGTGTCGAAGACCCTGACTGGAAATGGATCACTTGTACGCAGATTATTACTTTAACAAATATTAATGCTTTTGGTGAGAAAGATATTACTTGGCCAAGAGATCTGATCATAGAGTCCTGTAATCCTGAACAGGATTTGAAGACAATTGGTAAACCATACGATCGCCCATATTATAAGTCTAATAAGTGTGCAAAACCTTTGTTGAATTACTCGGATTCTCGATTTCAGGTTTCTGATGGATGTCTGAAAATAGTAAGAACCTGGAAAATATTAGACTGGTGTATATACGATCCCTATAAAAACCCTTATGTTGGAATTTTCAGCCACATACAAGTTATTAAGTTAATTACGGTCGACACCGCAGCAAGACTTACTTGCACAAAAGCAATAACTGTCGATGCAACAAAAGAGTGTAAAGGTGCAGATGTTAAAATTGATCTAGCAAAAGTTAGTTCGCCATGTAACATGCCTTATATTATTTACAATACTTCAGCATACTCAGATACCAATACGGCAGATGCAAGTGGGTTCTATCCTGTTGGAAGCCATCATTTTTATTATGTAGCAGAATACGCTTGTGGAAAAGAATTAAAATGTGACATTACGGTTACTGTGTTAAGCAAAATTCCACCGGTCCCTTATTGTAAGGATGGAATTGTTATTGATTTAATGCCTATTGATTCAGATGGCAATGGATCTATAGACGAAGGCATGATAGACGTTTGGGCAAAAGATTTAGATCACGGTTCTTATCATCCTTGTCCGGGTCAAAAATTGAAATATTCTTTTTCATCCGATACGGCAACTAGAAGCAAGAGATTTACTTGCAAGGAAATAGGGGAGAACGAAGTTGAAATTTGGATCACTGATAGTTTAGGGAATCAGGATCATTGTAAAACAAGAGTTATAATTCAAAATAATATTGGCATTCCTGATTGTAAAAAACCGGATAGCCTGCAACATAAATTTTTTGAGTTAAATATTAATTTGAAAAATGCAAGATTAAATAAACCAATGGATAAGATTTTACTCCTTGCAGAAAACATGTCTAACCACTCTGTAGATACGGCCACTCAGTCTGGCATAGGTGAATATCAGTTTGTGAATTTAGCTATGGAAAGCACTCACAAATTGAGTTTTGAATGGAATAAGATCAACAAACCAAATTTTGAAGACCTGCGTTGGCTGGAAAAATACCTCAGCGGAAAATTAAAGAATTCTACCGGCTATCAAGTCCTAGCAGCAGATCTAAACCACGATAATCAAATTGATAATAATGATTTGCAACTGTTAAGAAATAGATATTATTCAAATATAAATTCAATCCAGCCAAGTTATAAGATAGTACCAACTGAGTTTAAATATTTACAAAGTGAAGAGGTACTAGATGCATATTCCAAATTGGAAATGCTCATTTCTGATTCAACAGAAGCATTATTAGTTAAAAATTTTGAATTGCTTGAAGATGGTATATTCAATGTCTCCATAGGCACAGGAACAGTATTCAATGAGACAGGTGGAACAACCGGAATTAATTCTATACTGAAAGATTTCAGTATAACTTACTTGGATAAAGAGAGAATGTTATGCTTTCATCCAATTAATATGCTGCCCCACATTGTAGAATTAAAATTATATAATTCACTTGGTCAATTAATGTTTAGCAAATCAATGAGTATGGAGTCCGAGGAATTTATTCCATTGAGTCAGCAACTAACTGATGGGTTGTATATTTTAAAAGTAGACAATAAGTTAAGTAAAATTTATTTGTTTAAGTAATAAATGAAATATTCTAAGCACTACTAATTTAATTATACTTCTACCCTTAATATTCATCGTGCTTATCTGAAATTATATTAAGCATAATATACGCTTAATGTTATGATTAAAATTAGATAACATTGCCTATCTAATTTTGCTGTATGCAATACCGAAATCTAGAGGTTGTTGTTATATCTGATGTTCATTTAGGAACTTACGGTTGTCACGCAGAAGAACTCTTATACTATTTAAAAAGTCTCAGAATCAAAACCTTAATTATCAATGGTGATTTCATTGATGGCTGGTCATTTTCTAAGTCTTATTTTCCTGAGTCACATTTTGCTGTAATCCGAT
Source organism: Saprospiraceae bacterium (assembly GCA_040006775.1). Classification (GTDB taxonomy): domain Bacteria; phylum Bacteroidota; class Bacteroidia; order Chitinophagales; family Saprospiraceae; genus Vicinibacter. The sequence continues at coordinate 68,204 of JBDTWI010000016.1, read as the reverse complement.
ATATACTCAAAATGGTGAGTAGAGGGACTAGAGTTGTATATATAACAGGCAATCATGATGAATTTTTACGCAAGTACTCTGATGTCTATCTGGGTAAACTGCAAATTGTTGATAAATATATTCTCCAATTAGACGGATTGAGATACTGGTTTTTTCACGGCGACGTATTCGACTACAGTACAAAAGGTTTCAATAAAATAATTGCGAAGATTGGAGGTAAGGGCTATGATATGCTGATATTATTCAATCGATTCGTCAATCGCATATTGCTCAAGTTTGGACGAGAGAAATATTCACTTTCAAAAAATATTAAAAATGTTGTTAAACAAGCAGTCAAATTTATTCATGACTTTGAAGCAAAGTCTGCGGAAAGCGCTATTGAACATGGTTACGATTATGTTGTATGTGGGCATATTCATCAACCTAAAATTAAGGAATATTGGACAGCAAAAGGGAAGATTGTCTATATGAATTCCGGAGATTGGATTGAAAATCTCTCCGCTTTGGAATATGTAGATGGCGAATGGTCATTATTTAGTTTTCCAAATAAAGTTGTGAAGACTCAAAAGAAAAATAAAGAACTTGTATTGGTTTCTGAATTGAATCAAACACTTGTTACAACTTGAAAATAAGGCCACGCATGAAAATCCTTTACGCCTTCCCTGCCACAGGCAATGGGCATATTAGCAGAGCAATTACTTTAAATCCTTATCTCTCAAAGATTGGACAAATTGATTATTTGATAAGTGGTACAAATTCATCTTTGAGCTTTCCATATCCACTGAAATATAAGTTCGATGGAATTAGCTTATTCTACAATAAAGATGGTGGATTAGATCATTCTAAATTTTTTGAGAAACTAAATACTCGAAAACTGTATAAACAAATTAAAGAAATACCTGTAGAGAATTATGACTGGGTAATTTCTGATTTTGAGCCGATTTCAGCATGGTCTTGTTTGTTAAAAGGAAAGTCTTGTATGCACTGGGGACATCAAGCTTCATTCAAATATCCTGAAACCCCAAGACCAAAGGATAGAAGTCTTCTTGGAGAATTGCTCTTACAGAGATATGTAAGATCCAAATGTAATTTTGGACTTCATTTTAAGTCTTATCATGAAAACATTACCGGACCGGTTATAAAAAATTCAATCCTAGAATCTAAGAGATTTTCTGACGATCTAATAAGCGTTTACCTTCCACAATACAATTTACCAAGTTTATTGAGCTTGTTTGATCAATTTAGTAACATCGATATACAGATTTTTCATCCTGCTGTTGCTGAAATTCAGCGCCATAACCGAATAGAATTATTTCCAATTAACAAAGAACTTTTTGATAACAGTCTGTTGCATTGCAGATTAATTATTACTGGGGGAGGTTTTGAAACGCCTTCTGAAGCTTTATATCTAAACAAAAGGGTCATAAGTATTCCGATCAAATCACATTATGAACAGTTGTGTAATGGAGCTGCTATGGCAAAACTTAATGTCCCAGTTATAAAGGATTTGCCCGATTTAACTTCAGATCTAATACTAAGCGAATTTGAATTGTATGGAAAGCAAGACAATTCACTTCAAACTTTAGCGCCACAAGAAATTTGTTACATGGCATTGACTTATTGGGAAAAATATTTAGATAAAAACTACGGAGGTTTTGAAGTTTACGACCATTTGTCGGAAGGTCATGTTCAACAATCTTTGAGTATATGATATTCTTATTCAGGCGATTACAATTGATTTAGGGTGTGAAATTTGATAATTTTACCCGAAACCAATATTCAGGGAATATTAAATTTATAATATTTGAACTTAAATTAGGATAATTCAATCCCCTGTAATTTATTTTCTTAAAATGGAATGGCTTAATAATTTCATAACATACAGATAATATTGGCTTCATCAAGCTTCTTCAAGTTCATTAGATCTTTGTGACGAATTGAAAATTAATGAAAATGATGAAACTCTATAGAGTCTTTCTTACTCTAATACTATCCTCTTTATATCTTGTTTCTTACTCACAAGCGAAATTTGGGTTTTTATCCGGTAAAATATTAGACAAGTCTAATGGAGAGCCGATTATAGGAGGAATTATAAGAACAAATGACGATAAGTTTGGGACAACGACAGATATTGACGGGAACTATAGCCTTAAATTAACTCCAGGAAATTATACTATCCTAGCGAATTTCATATCTTTTACAGAGCAAAAAATAGAAGTTGATATCAAAGAAAAAGTAACTACCAATTTGGATGTTGCTTTAGATGCAGAATCTGTTGTAATGGAGGAAGTTGTGATCACGTATACTTCAGAAAGATCAAGTTCTGTAGCTCAATTAATTGAAAGAAAAAACTCAGCACTGGTTTCCGATGGAATTTCTTCAGAACTTATTAGAAAAACACCGGATAGAAATGCGTCAGATGCTTTAAAACGAGTCACAGGAGCTAGTATTCAAGAGGGTAAGTTTGCAATTATAAGAGGAATGAATGACCGTTATAATGCAGGTTATCTGGATGGTGCCTTATTGCCTTCAACAGAATCAGATCGCAAAGCATTTGCTTTTGATGTTATTCCAGCAAGTCTTATAGATAAATTGCAAGTAATAAAAGCAGGAGCTCCGGATCTTGCAGGCGACTTCGGAGGTGGGTTAATAAAAATAAGTACCAAAGCAATACCGGAAAAGTTTACGCAACAGTTGTCTATCGGAGCTCAGATTCATTCACTGACAACATTTAAGCCTTTTAGTTCATTCGATTTGCATTCAGGTGAAAGACTAAATCTTTTAAGCTCAAAGAGAAATCTGCCTGCTATTGCTGATGGCTTAATGAGAACTTCAGGACTTTATGCCACTGAGGCAGACAAAATGAGATTGGCTAATAATTCTAAATCATTTGATCTTAATTGGAACAACAGCACTGCAGAAGCAATGCCAAATAGTCGAATAGCTTATTCTCTAGGTTGTCCACTTGTAGTCAGAGAAAATTACAAGATTGGATTAGTTATGGCATTGAATTATGCAGACACTAAAAAAATTAGCCTTTCTGAAATTGCTTCTTTTGATGGTGCAGGACAGGTTTCTGACTTGCATGATGTAACTGCTATTGAAAATATCAGTACCGGAGGAATACTAAACATGAATTTCAGTTCGGGAAAAACACAAATTAGTCTTAATAATTTAGTTAATATTAATTCTGACTTTACAACAATACACAGAACAGGCATTGGAAATATTTCAGACTACATTGAAGTGAATAATACCGCAAATTTGGTAAGTTACAACCGAATTAATAACAGTATCCTCAAAGTAAAGCACATTTTTGGAAATGAATTTGCAAAAATTGAAGCTTCAGTTAATTATGGAAATGTAAACAGACAAGTTCCAACTTTCAAAATTGCCAATTATACAAAGACTCCAGATGACAATGTATACAGATTGTCTCTAGGTGATTTTTTTAATTCCAGCACAGGAATATTCAATTCTAAGTTACAAGAAGATATTGCTTCCGCTCAAGTACAATTGGGCAAAAATTTCAGTAAACTTAAGTTACCTACTGAAATTAATATTGGCGGCGCATATATGACTAGAAACAGAGATTTTGAAAGCAGGAATTTTGTTTATGGTGGTTCAGCTCCTGAATTGAAATACAATCCACAATTCGATTTAAGTGAAAATAATATTGGCGCAAATCAATTGTATCTTGTAGAAAAAACATCGAATGACCTGGCTTATTATAGTGGTGACCAGAAAGTATTCGCAACATTTATTTCTGCGGATCAGAAATTATTTAAAAATTTAAGAGCAGTATATGGTTTAAGATTTGAAAATGCAGACATTCATGTTTATAATGATAAGGTAGGTTTAGAAATTGCCAAAATTAATCAAGGGGACTTCTTGCCGTCGGTGAATCTTACTTATTCCCTTTCAAGTAAAGTTAATTTGAGAACTGCTTATTTTGCCACAGTCAACAGACCTGAATTTAGAGAATTAGCACCTTTTTCATTTTATGCCTTTGATAAAAATTCAGAAATCAGAGGAAACAAAGATTTAAAAATTGCTAACTTAAATAATTTTGAATTGAGAGCAGAGTGGTTTCCTTCAGGAAGTCAAGTAATGTCTATAGGAACATTCTATAAGGATATTCAAAATCCAATTGAGTTTAATATTGATGTTACACAAGTTTTTACAACATTCACATTTAACAATGAAAAGTCAGCAAAGATCTACGGATTGGAATTTGAATTTAGAAAAAATTTAGATTTTCTAGGTGAAAAAAATATCTACAAAGAAATTTCATTATTCTCTAATCTCGCACTAATTAAATCGAAACTTCAATTTGAAGAAGGATTTAAATCCACAGCTGATAGGCCTTTGCAAGGACAATCACCATATGTTCTTAATTGCGGTATTAATTTTGAAAAAGAAAAATCAGGTTGGTCAAGCAGTTTAATTCTAAACAGAATAGGAAGAAGGATAGCTTATGTTGGTGTAGATCCTAAGTTTGGAGAAACTAGACAAGATATCTATGAAGATCCTAGAACAGTAATTGACTTTCAAATTGGAAAAAATATAGGAAGATTAAATTTAAAATTGACTCTGGGAGATTTATTAAAAAATGATTTGATTTATTATCAAGATGCAAATCATTCAGGCAAGTATGAAGCTGCTTCAGACAGATCAATTTTTATATTCAAAAATGGCATGACAACTGCATTCAGTTTAAATTATAGCTTCTAGAAAAAAATCCTTTAATTCTGCAGGAATTCAAATTTAATAAGATTGTTTTGGATTGAATATTTAAGTGAATTTACTTATACTCAATTCATAACACTAAATTAATATTAAAAATTAATCTTCTGCTAATCTTCTTTGCGAAATTTACATTATTAAATAAATCTTAATCTATGAAAAAAATTATTTACTTATTTTTATTATTAGTTGCTGTAAAGTTTGATGCTTTAACAGCACAAAATCAAGTTTTGAATCCAACAACATATTTGGGTGCATTGGATGAAAACGCTAACAACGATTGGACAAATGGTTGGACCAATTGGAATCCTAAAACAACTGCATATTATGATGTAAACGATACGACTACTTTAGACGGTCTATCAGCATCTTTACCTGTTCCCGGTGAGAAGAAAATTACCGGAACTTTAACTTTAGACGCTTCAAAAGTCTATCAGTTAAGGGGTATAATTGTTGTCACAGATGGATCAAAATTAGTTATTCCAGCAGGTACAGTGATTCGTGCAATTTCTGATTTGAATTCTTCTCCTAAGAATTATGCAGTTATAGTTGTTGAAAGAGGTGGAAAAATTGAAGCGACAGGTACAGCAAACAATCCAGTTGTTCTTACTTCAACAAAAGCAGTTGGTTCTAGAGAAAGAGGTGATTGGGGAGGAATTCTTATAGCAGGAAGATCTTACCATAACTTAGCAAATGGAAATTTTGACAATGTTCAAATGGAGGGTTTTAACAACGTTACTTTTGATGCAAGTCTAGCTAAATTTGGTGGTAATAATCCCCTAGACAATTCAGGAATTTTGCGTTATGTTAGAATTGAGTTCGCGGGTCTTGCCTTCGAAGCCAATAAAGAAATTAACGGGTTAACACTTGGATCTGTAGGTTCCGGTACAGAAATTAATTATGTACAGGTAAGTTATTCAAATGATGATTCATTCGAATGGTTTGGTGGAACAGTTAATAGTAAACATCTTATTGCATTCAAAGGAACTGATGATGATTTCGATACAGACAATGGATATTCAGGAGTTTCTCAATTCGGAATTGGAATACGGGATTCTGCATATTTTGATTTGACTTATGCTCTTGCAAGTGGTGCTTCAACTTCTGAAGGATTTGAATCTGACAATGAAGCAACAGGAACTGCAAATGTTCAGCCATATACGAATGCAATTTTTTCTAACTTTACTATGATAGGCCCTGTTCCGGTTGGAAGCAAATACAGCGACATGAATGCAACTACAAAAGCTGCGTTTCGTCGTGGGGCAAGAATAAGAAGAAATTCAAGCCTAAGAATAGTTAATAGTATTTTTATGGGATACAGAAATTTCGTTATGATTGATGGAGATAGTTCTGTTAGAAATACGAATTACCCTGCAGTATTAAACTTACTTGGTGCTTCAGCTGTAGATCAGTCGAACAAACAAATATTCTTTAGCAATAACCTGATTGTAAATACTGGATCTGCTTTTACAAGCACTACAGATACTACAGCAAATGGTTTAGTTGAAGTCGCAAGAGCGAATGGTTCTGGTCCAAAATTAAATGCACTTAATGAATGGTTACGTCAAGCTGGTTGCACTGCAAATAAAATCGATCCAGTTGCATTTACTGCAGGTACTGTACTTGAGAATCCAATGGCTTCAAGCTCAAATCCTGTATTTAGACCTGTCGCGAATTCACCAGCATTAAGCGGAGCAGATTTCAGCTGTAATCCTGTAATTAAAAATTTCGTTTCTTCAATTCAAGAAATAAATAAAGCTTTAAAGGGAACAGTATATCCTAACCCAGCACAAGGTGGATTTATAAAGTTCGGCAAACAAGTAGATTCTTATGGATTATTTGATGTGAAAGGACAGTTGATCAAATTTGGAATGGACACTGATCAAATGAGTGTAGAAGGTATACATTCCGGAATATACTTTATTAAATTGGACGGACATGTTCAAAAATTAATTCTACAATAAGAAATTGTATATATTAATTATCAATTCAATATTAGGGGGCAGCAGTGCTCCCTTTTATTTTTTATAGAATCGAGTAACTTATCTTAAGCTATGTAGATTTAATATCTACAATAAGATTTTTGTATAGAGCAAGAAATCTATAATTCACGATCTGATTCAGCAATTATTTTCAAAGCCAATTCCAATTGATCTTCACGACTTAATTCAGAATTATCGATTAAGACTGCATCCTCAGCTTTATGCAACGGACTGTCAATTCTGGTTGAATCAATGTAATCTCTATGTTGAAGATTCTCTAAGACTTGACTAAGTGATATTTCTCTACCTTGAATTTGCAATTCTTTTTTTCTGCGTTCTGCACGAATTAACTTATCAGCTGTTAAGAAAAATTTGAATTTTGCATTTGGAAAAACTACCGTTCCAATGTCTCGTCCATCCATAACCAAAGAATTTACACTTCCAAAAAGTCGGAGATGTTCATTCACCATTTGTCTGACTTCAGGTATAACCGAGATTTCACTTACCCATCGGGAAATTTCAGGCAACCTAATTTTTACACTTACTTCATCGTTATTCAGAAATACCTTTAGTTTTTCATTGAATTCTACCTGTAGTTTTATTTGGTGTAAAGCCCCAATTACAGATAACATGTCTTCAGGATGTATTTTGTTTTCAATGCAATACAATGTAATCGCTCTGTACAAGGCTCCACTGTCAAAATACAGGATATTTAAGCGATCTGCTAGATCTTTTGCCAGAGTACTTTTTCCGCAGGCAGAGTAACCATCAATTGCAATTATGTATTTTAAATTCATTGTTCAGTAAAGATCAAAAAAAAATCCCAACAGAAATTACACTGTGGGACTTTTTATATAGAATATCTTATTGAATTAAATTGCTATCTAATATTCATCTTCATTGAAGAGGAAATCGTCCTTTCTTGGGTAGTCTGGCCAAATATCCTCCATGGACTCGAACACTTCTTCCTCGTCATCCAGTTCCTGAAGATTTTCAATAACCTCGATAGGGCAACCGCTTCTAATTGCATAATCTATTAATTCATCTCTTGATGCCGGCCATGGTGCATCTTCTAAGTGGTGGGCTAATTCTAAAGTCCAGTACATAGTTGAATATTTGAAATTTTATTTATTTGATGTATCAGTAATAATCCAATTTATTGAAAAAAGTTCCACAATACTTAAATAATTAACATGGCATCGCCATAACTGTAGAATCTGTATTTTTCTTTAATGGCTACCTCATATGCATCCATGAGTAATTCATGACCCGCAAAAGCTGATACCATAATTAAGAGACTTGATTTTGGCAAATGAAAATTAGTGACCATTCTATTGGCAATACTAAAGTCATAAGGTGGAAAAATAAACAAATTAGTCCATCCTTCTGATGGTCTAAGCTGTTTGGAAGCGGTTACGGAAGATTCTAAAGACCTCATGGTAGTCGTTCCTATGCACATTACATTGTGACCGCTAGCCTTAGTTTTATTGACTAAATTGGCAGTCTCCTCAGATATTTTGAAGTATTCTGCCTCCATCTTGTGTTTAGACAGATCTTCAACATCTATAGTTCTAAATGTACCCATTCCAACGTGAAGGGTAACTTCACCAAAATAGCCTCCCTTTATTTCCAACATTTTATAGAGTTCACGGCTAAAGTGTAATCCAGCCGTTGGGGCAGCCACAGCGCCGACTTCTTTGGCATATACTGTCTGATATCTTTCAATATCGCTGGCCTCTGTAGTACGAGTTATATATTTAGGAAGGGGAGTTTGTCCAAGGCTTCTGATTATCGCTTGAAAAGACTCATCATCACCATCATGAAGAAATCGAATGGTTCTACCTCTTGAAGTGGTGTTGTCTACCACTTCAGCAGCGAGCACTTCTTTATTGTTTTTATCGTAGAAATAAAGCTTATTTCCAACCCTTATCTTACGGGCAGGGTCTACCAATACATCCCAAAGCCCTACAGTCCTGTTGAGCTCTCTTAATAGAAAGACTTCAATTTTGGCTCCTGTCTTTTCCTTTTTACCATATAGCCTAGCCGGAAACACCTTAGTATTGTTGATTATAATCGCATCCTTATCCTCAACATAATCGATTATATTTTTGAATACTTTATGCTCAATTTTACCGGTATCCTTATGAATAACCATTAGACGGGCATCAGTTCTTTCAGGAGAAGGGTATTGGGCAATGAGGTTTTTGGGTAAGTTAAAGTCAAAATTCGAAAGCTTCGTCCGCATATTTTTTTTTATTAGATTTTCGGCAAATGTATAACATTGAACTAGCCCTTGTCAAGGGTTTACTAAATTATTATTAAATGACTTATAAGAATTACAGAATAACTGAATTTATTGTACTCTCAAAGCTTAATTTTATTTTTTTACTGTTTTTAAATTTAAGAATGTCATTTAGTATTTCTAGTCTTCTTTGTTTTTGATTCCTTTTCTACTGTTTTAATACAATATTTGATCAACTTTGTTGTTCATTTTGAAAATTTAGGCGAATATGATCTTTTTTAGAATTTTAAATGAAAGCCTTCGCCAGGCAATGACTCAGTTGATTGGCAACAAATTGAGGAGCTTTTTAACTCTTTTAGGGATTATTATAGGAATATTTTGTGTAATTGCAGTTCTTTCAGCTGTAGATTCACTACAAAAGAATATTGTTAAGAGTTTTCAAAAGTTAGGGACAGACGTAATTTATGTAGATAAATACTCTTGGTCTGAAGAACCGGGTCAAAGTTTTTGGAAGTACATGAGCAGGCCCTTTCCATCCCTTAGAGACCTTGAAGCCATTAAGGAAAAATCAAAATTGGCTGCAAATTCTGCCTTAATGGTTTTTTTACCTGGAAAATTGGTTAAGTACTTAAATAATTATGTAGAAGGAGCCTACATGCTTGGAATTACTGAAGAGTACAATCAGGTTCTTAAATTGGACATTGAAGATGGGAGGTATCTCTCGAATCCGGAATTCACCAGGGGCTCGAATCAAGCAATAATTGGTCACACTCTTGCAGAAGGGCTTTTTCCAAATGGGGATGGTTTGGGAAAGGAAATTAAGGTTTATGGACAGACGTTTACAATTATTGGAATACTCAGGCAAGAAGGCAAATCCATAATCAATATTATGGAAACAGATCAAGCTTTGTTGGTTCCATTGAATTGTGTCAAGAAACTGGTCAATATTAACAGCAATGATTCATGGGGAAGCCTAATAGCAGTTAAAGCTATATCACAGGACAAGGCAGATGAATTAAAATATGAATTGGCAAGTATACTTCGTCCAGTGAGAGGATTGAGACCTAAAGACAATGACAATTTTTCTACGAATCAAGTTTCAGTGCTAACGAATATCATCGAAAGCGTTTTTGGTGTAGTCAATACAGCAGGATTTGCTATTGGAGCATTTGCCATGCTTGTTGGTGCGTTCGGCGTTGCAAATATTATGTTTGTTTCCGTCAAAGAGAGGACCTCTATTATCGGCGTAAAAATGGCCATAGGGGCCAAGCGTTATTTTATACTGCTGGAATATTTATTTGAGGCCATTATTTTATGTATTATCGGTGGAATTATTGGCTTAATTGTAGTTTGGCTATTGCTACTTATTCTTACAAAGGTGCTTGATTTTGAACTTTTTGTTTCTTGGAAAAATGTGTTACTTGGAGTAGGTTTATCCGTCGTAGTAGGACTTATTTCCGGATTTCTTCCTGCCTTGTCTGCTTCAAGAATGGATCCAGTTGAAGCCATACGTAGATAAATTTTTTACTTTTTTCTTATTATCCAAATATCCTGTACAGGCTTATTTCCATTTGTGCTTTCTGATTTTTTATGTAAAAGTATTTCTGCATTCGAAAATAATTTTATCATAAATGCTGTTGGCTGAAATGCAGAAAAAGTTCGATGACCAACTTTAGTTTTATCTCTTACAACCAATTGATTGTTGTTGAATTGATCAACTTCATGTCCTTCCAATTTAAATTTGAAGGAATCTCCTTGTGTGGTTAGATAAAGAATTCCGTTTGGTGCTAGTATGCGATGCAATTCCAAATACCAAGAAGAGTGCTGTTTTTCTGAGAGATGAGTAAAAATTGAAATGCCATAAATGACATCAAAAAAATTATCCTCATAAGGTAATTCTGCAAGTTTTGAGTTGAGATTAAATTTAATCCCTGTTAAATTTTTAGAACACCAATCAATTGAAGCTTTATTATAATCAGTCGCGTAAAAAGAACAGGATTCGTGCATTACATTGGGCAAATGCCTAATTATTCTTCCTGGTCCACATCCCCAGTCTAATATTTTTTTATCTTCTAGTTCTATGTAATTATTTATATAAGAAACTATAAATTTTGCAGTAAGAAGACCATCACTAAAATATCGCGAATAATTTAATTGATAAGATTCATACATCAGATAATCAGGAGGAATTTTTACATCTGGATTTTGACGAATAAAATCCTTATTCATCCTTTTATTATTCAGTTTTTCTAAATAATATTTCAACCTGTCTGCCAAATAAATAAGACCTAGAGCACGAATTGCATTTGAAATTTTTCCCTTTTGCATATTTGCTTATTAGAAGGAATAGAAAATTTATTCCAAATGTAAATAATAATTCGTAGCAAAGTTAAATAGTAAATAGTCAACAGTCGTCAGTCGTCAGTCGAGACATGACAGACCATTTATAATTGGACTAGATATTGTTTACAATTAGTATAATATAATAAAATACAGCGATCAAAATCTTTCCATTCGGATAGCTAAAAATGAAAAGTTGTAACGTAAAATCTTAATCAAAGAAAAGCTGCATTATAGAACGCTGTGTTTTTGGTACTTTTTGCGCAACAAAAAGTACGAAGAATACGAACGAAGTGAGTAAAATATTATCGCAAAGCGATAATATTTTACCCGAATTATGCAATAGGATTTTGTCGTGAGAGTCAAAAGGTCGATAAAGATTAGTACTTCCGCCAATTGGCGGACAGGCTCCAGAATATTTTTACCACAAACATGGTAACCCCCATGGTGAGGATGACCGAACGAATTCTGCAAAGCAGAATGACTTGTGACAACAAGTCAAGTGAGGGAACCGCGAAAGCGGCGTGAGGAAGTGCTAATATTTGAAGATGACTGAACGATTTCCGCATAGTGGAATTTCTTACGGCAGTAAGAAAAGTGAAGGAACCTCGAAAGAGGATACTATTGGCTCGTAATAGAAAGCCTATTGCATAGTTTGGGTTTAATCCTCAGTTGAGGCAGTCTTGAATCCTCGTTTACGGGATCGAAATCCTCCAATAGCGAAGTAACACAGGATCATAGGTCGTCAACAATAGAAAATAATTATTTACAGGAATCTATTTTACAGTTGCGGGAGCTTGCTTGCCCTGGAAAACTGAAAAGTGTACATATCGTCCCGGATTTAGACGAAGATCGTTGAGTAATTTGTCAAGACTCTTTGAAGTGCTTTCCAGATTGTCATAAAGTTTTGGATCTTTAATCAACTTACTGGCAGTACCGGAACCATTCTGAATTTCTGAAATCAGTTTATTAATTTCTTGCATGGACTTGTTTGCTTCTTGAGCAGTTTTTTGTAAAGCAAGAATAGTTTCATTAGAATTATGGGTCAACTTTCCTATGTCTGCATCGCGAATTTGGCTACTTATGCTTTCGAGATTTTTAATACTATGTTCAATAGATTTGGAATTCGAAGCAAGACTTTGAGAAAGTGTGTTTAATCCGGCTAGTGATGAGCTAATTTGTTTGTTATTGTTATTGAGAAGTATGTAGAATTGTTCTGAAATTTTATTCAGATTATGCATGGTTGCGCTGAGATCATTTGCGAGAATATTAAACTGTCCTTTGCGACCTGATGAATCTAGGGTATTCTTTAATGATGAACCAATACTTCCCATGTAATCTTCAATTTCAGATTTTGGAATCATGGTCGAAAGAATACTTTCAACTTGAGAATCTATGGTTCCTTTATTCGGAATACAGTCATCATTACAATGATGGTCGAAGCGCAGATCAATTGCTTTTCCACCTAATAAACCGGTTGAAATTAATACTGCCTTAGTGTTTTTTGGGAGCAATATATTTCCCTTAACATCCAGAACAACCACAACTTTTTCAGGATTGTCCTTGTCTAATTGTACCTTAAGGACGGTACCGACTTTGATTCCTCTTGTAAATACAGGTGCTGATGGATCAAGTAACTGTACATTATCAAAAACAACGAAGTACATTTTGTTGTCATCAAATAGATTACTTCCTTTAAGAAATTTATATCCTATTACTAAAACAACTAAAGTTATTGTTGCAAGAATTCCTATTCGGGCCTCATAAGAGATTTTCAAAGTATCAATTTAGCCCGTAAAATTAATATAATATGCTGTATTCCTTCTATTAGGATTAAAAACAATATCTAATTAGCTGTTTTTGTGCTTCTTTTCTTTTCATTAAATTGTATAGGAATAGACGCATTTGAAATTTCCTGAGTTTTTTGTTCAAAAAAACGAAGTATTGCCTTGACCATTGAACTTGCAATAAAAACTTGTCCCTCCTCACTTAAAAGAAAATCTTCATCCTTGATGTTGTTAATATATCCCATTTCTAAAAGTACCGAAGGCATGGTAGCCTTCCACAATACCACAAAACCAGCCTGCTTGACTTCACGCGATCCTCCAGGATGTACCAAACTTAATTCTTTGATACAATTTTCTGCAAATTCTAGGCTTTTCGTCTGAGTATGAGATTGTAGCTGATTGAGGAATATAAAATCCTCATCCAAATTGAATTCCTCAGTTGAGTTAGTATTTTGATCGGTAAGATTCTCTCTTGCAGCAATCATCAGATTGTCTTCTGATTTATAACTGCCCATAATAAATGCTTCTGCACCTTGAACGCTACCGCAGGTATTGGAATTACAGTGTAAGGAAATCAATAGATCCGCCTGATTAGAATTGGCAATCTCAGTTCTATGGTTTAGGGGAATGAATTCATCTGTCTCTCGCGTAAGAATTACAACAGCCTCCGGAATATAATAGGAGATAAGTGCTTTTAGTCTTAGTGCAACAAGGAGATTAATATCCTTTTCTTTGGATCGGGATCCTTTAGCACCATGATCCTGTCCTCCGTGACCTGGGTCAAGGACAATAGTAGGATGACCAATAATTCGTACTTTTGGGTCGTTATGAGGAATAGCTTGAATTAGAAATTCTAGAGCCAAGATGCATATAATAATAGGTTTAAGCTTTCGCAAACCTATTTTGTAGTTTATCATGTTGAGTTCTTAGTTCGGAACAAAGTTAATACATATTAAAGAAATTCATATATCTTGTCTTAAATTTTTTATTCATTGGGTCGATTTTTATTTTTTCTCCTCTTTACTAGTTTGCTATCTGCCCAGGATACGGTTCGCATACAACAAGATTCCACACAACAGAATCAAGATAGTCTGATTCTGAAAGGCACAGAATTATATATCGTTTCAAAGGATTCCATCGATGTTCCTGTGAAGTATGACGCCAGAGACAGTATTATTTTCGATATGTCGAACAAGTTTATTTACTTATATGGCGGCGCCCATATTCAGTATCAGACCATAGATCTTATAGCTGATTATATAAGCATAGATATGAATACCAGTATTGTTCAGGCGAATCCTTTAAAAGACAGTCTCGGAATGCGAACGGGTATTCCCAAATTTAAGGACGGAGATCAAAATTTTGAGGCCCAAAGTATTCGCTACAATTTCAAATCGAAAAGGGGATTGGTTACTGAAGTAGTTTCAAAGGAAACTGACATCTTCATACATGGTGAAAAAAGTAAGTTTATAGCTAAGGATGATTCCAAGAATGAAGATCATATAATTTACAACGAACATGGTATTTTCACTACTTGTGATGCACCGGTTCCTCATTTTGGAATCTATAGTAAGCGTCAAAAAATAATTCCTAACAAACTCATTGTAATCGGGCCTTCTATTGTTAAAATTCATGGAATTCCAGCTCCTCCATTAGGACTTCCATTTGGATTTTTTCCTATTTCAAAAAACAAAAGTTCCGGATTGTTATTTCCAAAAAATTATGTCTATGATCAGGACCTGGGATTCGGATTACAAGATGTGGGATATTATTTTCCACTGAGTGATTATATAGATTTAAAATTGTTGAGCTCGTTTTGGTTCAAAGGTTCTTACAAACTCAACGCGACTTCTAATTATAAATTAAGATATAAATACGATGGATTCATTTCATTGGATTTTGCAGATCTGAAACGTGAATTACCGGAATCTTATTTGAAAACTACAACAAGAACTTTCGCGATTGATTGGTCACACAGACAATTACCCGGTGCGCATCCTTATCGAAGTTTGGGAGGCCGAATAAAAATTTCAGTAAACCCATTCGACCGATTGGTTTATAGAGATTATCACAGCGTTACAAACAATACCTTATTTTCAAATTTTAATTATAGTTATAATTTCCAGAATTCTCCTTTCTCCTTAGCTGCAGGGTTCAGTCACGACCAAAATATAAATACGAGAGTAATCAATGTGAGCTTGCCAACAGTGAATCTCAGTATGAAATCCATCAATCCGTTTAAACATCCAAATAAAATATCTCAATCTGAAAATTGGTATGAACGAATTACATTAAATTACAGCAGCAGATTTGTTAATAAGATCAGTACATTTGATTCTATTTTATTTAAAAAAGAAAGTTTAGATAAATTGCAATACGGATTCATACACAATGCCTCTGTAGATGTAAATTTCAAATTATTAAAATACTTAAATGTCGTTCCACAAATTCGATATGATGAAGAATGGTTTTTTAAGAAGCAACAGTTGGTTTTTAATTCAGATACCATTTTCAAAACAGATACTTCAGGGAGAGTGGATACAACTTATGGTATACAAGAGCGAATCTTGGATAATGGTTTTGCTTCATTGAGAACTATGAGTGCTTCGGTCGCAATGAATACTCAGATCTATGGTCAACTCTTATCAAAGAAAGGTTGGTTTAGAGGAATAAGACATGTTATGGCACCATCGGTGTCATTAAATTTTGCGCCAAATTACAGAAAAGACCCTTTCAACTATTTTTCTTATGTGGATACAGATTCCAGACCAAATTACAACCAAAATCAGGAATACTTAAAATATTACAATAGTCCATTTGGAACAAGTACTGTTCCTGCAGAAAACTTCAACATTAACTTTGGGGTAAACAATAGAGTAGAGATGAAGTACTACGCCCGGAAGGATTCCAGTTTGCATAAACTTACCTTACTCGATAATTTAGCGATAAATGGGAATTACAATGTCATGGCAGATTCATTCAAACTTTCAAACATAAGCGCAAGCGGAAGAATGACTTATTTTAAGGGGATTACTTCCGTTAATTTCTCAATGATTTTTGATCCCTATTCAAGAGAAATTGTAAACGGACTCGAAAGAAGGAAGGATGTTTATTTATATGATACCAAGCAGAAACTTGCTAAACTAACTTATGCGAATATTGGCATTGCAAGCGGTCTCACCATTCCGCAAATAATTAGGTTGGTCAAGGGTAAAGATTTGAAGACATATGACCTGCCAACTTTTGCTTCCTTATTCGAGACCTTCTCGATCTATCATCAATTGCAATATTCCTTTGTAAGAAATGTTAGGGGAGTGGATAGTTTTTACCTCGCAATAAATTCTATTTCATCTACAGGATATTTTCAATTAACACCGAAGTGGAGAATTACGATTGGTCAGATTGGTTATGATCTGCTCAATATGAGACCGACTTATCCTGACTTTGGATTTGAAAGAGATCTGCATTGTTGGGTAATGAAATTTCAATATTATCCGGAAAGAAAATCTTTCACTTTTTTTATTGGAGTTAAGCCCGGGTCATTGGAGTTTATCAAAATTCCAAGTAACCAAAATTTCACGGGAGGATTTTAGAGAATCTTCTTTCTATTAATGCATCAGATCATTGTCTGAACTGTGAATTACATGATTGTTTGATAGACTCTGATTTATTAAGAATTACAAATTCTAGAAATATCGGAACGCTTTACAAACTGCGACGATCAAAGCTTGCGTTTATAGTCTGAACTTCAATAATAATATTTTTTATATAAATTGAGGTTAAAAGTTAATAACATGTTAATTATTTGCAAATGAAATTTAATTAAATTACTTTTACTTGTATTGTACTCAATTACTAAATACTTAATAGCCATCAAATGAAATTAAAACTACAAACTATCCTTATTGCTATTACATTGCTCTTAATACAAAATTTAATTTTTGGACAAGCGCCTAACTTAGGAGTTACATCAGATTTTGCATTGTTTACTGCAGTTGGAGCATTTAATAATGTTGGAGCATCAACAGTAGTAACTGGCGATGTAGGCACTAATAGTGGTGCCTTCAATGCATTTCCACCGGGGACATTAATAGGACAAAAGCATGTTGTCGACGTGGTTTCAGCACAAGCAGCAACTGATGTTATGGTTGCCTACATGTTTATGACCGGAATTACCTGTGGCACTGTTATAGGAACGACATTAGGAAATGGCCAGGTTCTTCTTCCTGATGTTTATTGCCTTGGGGCTGCATCAACTTTAAATGCTGATTTGATTTTGGATGGGGGAGGCGACCCTAATGCTTTATTTATTTTTAAAATTGAAGGAGCTTTATCTACAAATACAAACTCAAATATTATTCTTACTAATGGAGCTTCTTTGTGTAATGTTTACTGGCGTATTAATGGAGCTGTATCATTAGGAGTGAATTCTGTTTTCAGAGGGACCATAATTGCTCAGGGAGCTATTGAATTATTACAAAGTGCATCGCTTTTTGGCAGAGCATTATCAACTGCAGGAGCTATTTCCTTGCAAGAGAATATAGTTAATGTAGCTAAATTGCCTTTAGCAGCAACAATTACTGCAAGTGGACCTACATCAATTTGTGAAGGTGATAATGTTACGCTTTCAGGAAATAATGGTGGAACTTGGAGTAACGGAGAAACATCGCCATCCATAATTGTAACTAGTGCTGGTGACTATTTTGTTACAAATACAACCAGTTGTGGTAGCGTAACTTCAAATCACATAATTGTTTCAATTAACCCTTTACCAACTGCAATAACGGGAAGCAATGCAAGTATTTGCAGTGGAATAGGTATAGCAATTGGTAGTACTCCTATAGCAGGACACACATATTCATGGACTCCGGCGACGGGATTGAGTTCAGCAACAATATCCAACCCCATAGCTAATCCTTCTATAACAACAACCTACACATTGACAGAAACAATCACAGCAACAGGCTGCAAGAAATCAAATTCGGTTACCATTACCGTAAACAACTATCCAAGCTGCCTCGTTACCGGAAACGGTACACTCTGCAATGGTCAATCAATCCAACTTTGTGCACCAGCCGGAACTGGTTATTCTTATAATTGGAGTAACTTAGGAACAACGCAATGTATTTCAGTTAATAGTGCTGGAACGTTTAGTGTAACTGTGACAAAATCAGGATGCTCAAGTATTTGTAGCAAAAATGTAATCGTCAATCCTGCTCCTACCTGCAACATCACAGGAAGTAGCACCATATGCCAAGGATCATCAACTTCGCTTTGCGCACCCTCTGGATATTCTAATTATTTGTGGAGCAATGGTGCAAAAACAAATTGCATAACAGTAAATACAGCAGGCACATATTCTGTTATTGTAACAAATTCATATGGATGCAAGAGCGTATGCAGCAAATCTGTAATCGAAATACCTCCATGTACAGGTAGCATAAGTGGAGATGTGTGGTTTGATACAAATATGAATGGTATTTACGATGTACAAGAGAAAGGGATTAATGGTTATAAGGTTTATATAATAGATGCGATGACGGGTGCAATTGTTGCTACCGTTACAACTAAAATGAAACCAGGAGCAGCATCTTATGATGGGTATTTCATTGTAAATAATCTTGCACCTGGTATGTATTATGTAAAATTTGAAAAAGTATATCCTCTTGTAGCAAGTGCGCCATACAAAGGAGGCAATCCAAATAAAGATAGTGACATAACACACGAAAATGGAGTAAATACTACCAAGAAATATACGGTACTGGGTGGCAGTGTGATTTCTTTTGTAGGAGCAGGATTTCATATTGCAGCACCTTTAAGTGATAAACAGAAGGAGTATTATAATGCAAATGCTATTCTGAATATTAATGACTATTTTTTTCAGGATAATTTAGAAGAGGCTTTGCAGGCATTCATTTATCCAAACCCGGTTAGCGATCAGTTGAATGTCGAACTATGGATCCCTCAAGATAGCAAATTAGAAGTAAATATTTTTGATCTCTATGGGAAAGCAGTATTATCTGCACCTTTCAATGTTTATAAAACAAAAGGAAAATACAACGAACTTCTGGAAACCACAAGCCTAACCGGGGGGCAATATATTCTTCAGATTAAGACTAATTCAGGTTTGATAAATAAGAATTTTTCTGTTTCCAGGTAATAGGGAAATATAGAAATACTAATCTAGTTTTTTTTGCGCTTACATCCGCCAATATTGGATCAATATGGTCACTACATCTTTTTTAAAAAATTAATAAAACAATAGAAGACATATCGCATCGCAGTTACAAACTGCGACGATCTTTATTTGTTTTTGCACTGGAAGTGCAAAATGTTTTTAGAAAACAAAATAATCAAATATTTTTTTGGCGACATTTTTGCATGAATTTGCAAAAATGGTGACAAAAAATAGCAATACATATCAGAATTTAATTACGAAACTACAAGTTATGCAACTATCATTATTTTCGCAATGAAATACCGACGAGACATTTATATCCATATTATAAGCTTATAAAGCATCAATGTCTGTCGGTATGATACCAGTTAATTTTAGGTAAAATATTATTTCAAATTTGTATCATTTGCAAAAATGGTGACAAAAACATTTCGGTTACATATGAATTGAAGCTGGAAGCTTCAATAAGCCACCTTTTATTGGCCGCATTTTTGCGTGAAATACCGACGAGACATTTATATCAATGCAATAAGCTTATAAAGAACCAATGTCTGTCGGTATGACACCAGTTAATTTTAGGTAAAATATTATTTCAAATTCGTTTCATCTTAAAAATGGTGACAAAAAATAGCAATGATACAGTTAACATTTAAGCACAAATTAAGAGATTAATAAAATGTCTAGAAGTATGGGGATCGCTTTGTAAATTGTTGCGTTCAATTTCAAATATTCTTAATATCTAATAAAAATAAATATTATCTTTATTGCATTCTCTATCTAATTGAACTATATTTGCTTTTAGTATTATTTAAATTCAAATTTTCTTGATGTGACTAATTTAAGTGCTGGAGTTTATTTATTTAAATATAAAGATAGTTCAGGAGAAATCAATATAAGCTTTATTAAGTCTAATTAATGAAGTTTATTATTACATATATTTTAGTGGGAGTTCTTATACTCCCACTATTTTCTCAGGTAATTTATGTTTCTACAGAGGACTATGTTGACCGTTATAATGATATTCTTAAATTAGATCTTTCAAATTGTACTTATAATCTAGAATGTGATAATGAAACCTATGAAGATTTTTCAATTAGACCAGACGGCACATGGGTGGTGATTGAAAATTTGATAGTTACAGGTTGGTATCAAATGAACCAGTGTAAGCGAATGAAGTGGGGTGGAGTAATATTTCCTATTAATGAACTTACCATTTCAGTTTCGGCTGAAAGTGATAAATATGGAAATGTATGGCTTTTCGGACCTGATGGATTAGGTATGGTAAAGGTAAATCCACCGAGTACATTATATGATTTCAAAGGTCAAATTGATAGAACTCTTTTTAATTCATTTAGATCAACATTTCTTGATGGGAAGTATTATTCAATATGTACCTATAAATCAAATCCAACACAACAAATGGTAGTTGAATTTGATACCTTAGATCCAAAAATTTCAAGAGTAGTTATTACAATTCCTAACAATCTTAATTTTATAAGTATTATTCCATTGCACATCAGTTGTGGAAACAATCGATTAATTTTATCAAATTTTTCTGAATTTTATGAGCTAGAAATAAAGACTGGAACGATTAAATTTATATGCAATATTAATTTTCCGGCAAGATATAGTATGGTTTTCGAAGGTGCTTCTCCTTGGCCATATGATCCAAGAGATTGTGATGTATTTATTGATCTTGACATAGACAATAGTTCAGGTGATACTAAGAATGGATTCATAACAACTTATAATTGTAAGGACGACAGGCCATTTCTTTCAGACAGGGATCCTGATATTTTTTCAGATTATGGAATCATGGATTCGCTTCGAATTAAAATTCTGAATCCTCTAGATGGGATTCAAGAAGGTTTCGTTTATTCAGGTGGATACCAGGTTATGTCCACATCATCAGGGAATTTGATGAGTTTATATCCTTCTGGGCTTGCGACAAATGACAGTCTTGAATTCGCGATTCAGAGTCTGAGATATGAGAATAATTCTTGTATGGTTACAGTAGGCAATCGAATTATTGAATTCATTACCTTTAAAAATGGAATTACAGATACCGCATACTGTACCTTAAAGGTGGAAGGTCCTTTTTATAATGCGGGTCAGTATGGACTTGTAAAGCTTTGTCGTAATGACGCACCAATTCTCTTAGAAAATTATCTCGGCAATTGTTATACAAAAGGAGGAACTTGGTGGCCTGCTCCAGCAAATGCAGGAATGTTTGACGCAGCTGTAGATAAAGATTCAATATATTATTATGTAGTTGGAGATTCCAATTGTGGTTATGATTCCGCTAGAGTTCAGGTAAATGTATCAGAAGCCACATTCTTTCAGTTCGGAAAGGATACCAGCATTTGTGAAGGAGATAGTTTAATTATTTTATCTAATTTAGCTGGAGTAAAACATTTATGGAATGATGGTACGCAATCAGCTCAAAAAATAATTAAGAAAACTGGATTGTATTGGCTTGAGGTTACAAATTCTAATTTTTGTAATCACAGAGACAGTATATATATAACTGTTAACAATAGAAATCTGATTAGTAAAGAATTATTTCTCTGCGCGAATCAAGTTTTGAATTACAAGAATAATAACTATGTTCCAGGAGATCTGATTAAAGATACCTTACCCTCTATATTATCATGTGATACTTTTTTAGAAATTAAAATTATAGGATTATCACTTCCTATATTTTCATTGACTGCAGATACAATTATTTGTAAGAATGCAACAAGCTTAATTTCCAGTAAGTCAAATTTCAAATCATACTTGTGGAATACAAATGAAACGAGTTCTGAGATCAGTGGAACTTCCGGAACTTATGTCTTGACGGTAACAGACCAGAATGGATGCACCAATTCCGCTAGTATTCAAATAGTTGAAGCTCCAATTATAATTTCTGAGAAAGAAGTCTATGATCCAGTGTGTCAATCAGACCAAGGTCGAATCATTCTAAAAGCTAGCCAAGGCGGAATTGCACCTATCCGATATTTTCTTAATGGTATAGAAAGCCGCAATGGAGTCTTTGACCAATTAATTCCTGGCTTGTATATATCTGAAATTGTGGATGGAGAAGGTTGCAAAGAAACAGATAGTCTTTACATTTTGGCTACAGCGGGAATTGATGTGAGCATAGTAGAAAAAATAGAAATAGATGCTGGAAAATCTGTGCTGATTCAATATATCTCAATAAATGGAAAGTTAAAGAGCATTTCTTTTTTACCTAATGAAAATATCTTTTTGGAAGGAAATGATGGAATTCGAATAAATACAACTGTAGATCAGAAGTATGAAATCACTTTCGAAGATGAATATGGATGCACGATCATCCGAAAATTACAAGTAATTATTAAGAGAAGTGACGAACTTTATTTCCCCAATATTTTTTCTCCTAATGGAGATGGAATTAATGATTACTGGGAAGGTATTATTGGAACTGAATACCAACTACTTCATTGCCAAATATTTGATCGTTGGGGTGGAAAAGTATATGAATCAAGTGATCAGGTTAAATGGGATGGAAGTGTTAAGAGTGGGCCATGTTTGCCTGGCGTTTATGTCTATGAACTGGAGCTAGTTGACCAGAAAGGTACAATTAGAAAAGACTATGGCAATATCAGTCTTGTGAGATAGATTAGCGAGAATTGAACTTAGAAATACAAATTCTAGACATATTGCATTGCAGTTCATTGTCTGAACTATGATTTGAATGATTTTATGATTGGCTATGAATTTTATTGGAGTTTTCAAATTATACACATACCGTATCGCAGTTGCAAACTGCGACGATCTTTATTTGTTTTTGCACTGGAAGTGCAAAATATTTTTAGAAAACAAAATAATCAAATATTTTTTTGGCGACATTTTTGCATGAAATCTGCAAAAATGGTGACAAAAATAGCAACGCAAATTAGAATTTAAATACGAAACTACAAGTTATGCAACGATCATTATTTTCGCATGAAATACCGACGAGACATTTATATCCATATTATAAGCTTATAAAGCATCAATGTCTGTCGGTATGATACCAGTTAATTTTAGGTAAAATATTATTTCAAATTTGTATCATTTGCAAAAATGGTGACAAAAACATTTCGGTTACATATGAATTGAAGCTGGAAGCTTCAATAAGCCACCTTTTATTGGCCGCATTTTTGCGTGAAATACCGACGAGACATTTATATCAATGCAATAAGCTTATAAAGAACCAATGTCTGTCGGTATGACACCAGTTAATTTTAGGTAAAATATTAGTTCAAATTCGTATCATTTGCAAAAATGGTGACAAAAAAGCACTCTATCTCCTTCTCAAAACCTCTAAATAATTTGCCAGAATAAATGTTCCACATACTGCTTGTGCATCATTGTATTGGTCAAAACTATGTATGGTCCAATCCCTCGGATCAAAATCAAAATCATCATCAAAATTTAATATTTCCTGATCAGAAGTATTCTGAAGTACAGCTTTTATTCCACTAGTTGTTTGCAGAATCTTAAAAGTAAAATTATGTCCATCTTGATTGATGGTCCATTGATCAAATTGATTGGGCCAGGTTGGTTTGAAACTTAGCAATTCGTTGTCAAATCGCATATCCCATTCATTTTTATTTTCCTTCCATCTCAATTTAATAAAACCCGAACTTTCTCCTAATCTGAAATTCCATGTACTGAAAGCATCTCGCGCCAGACCTGCAAAATTTAAAGTGCCAATTTCAGTTTCAGTACTGTCGTACAGAAGCCATTCAGACAATTTATAATCTGATCTAGAAGAGACATATTTTATCTTCTGCGCCTGAGCAGTTCCAATTAAAAATACTAAAAGTATTAGTGGTCTAGAAAGGTAGATCATCAAAATTATCTGCTGCAGCGGAGAAGCTATCAGTTCCTTCAGATTTATTAACTAGATTCTCGCCAGCTGCGGTGGTGCTTTCTCCAGCTTTCTCAATTTTCCAGCACTGAAGATTGGTAAAATACTTCTCCTGCCATTCTCTACCTCGCAAATCAAAGAAAACATTAACCATGTCTCCTTCCTGATAGGCATCAATTGAGCCACATCTATCTTGAACCAATTGAAACTTAACGAATTGTGGATATTGTTCCTGAGTCTGTATAACGAATTCTCTGGTCTGAAAGCTCGCAGTTTTGCTTTCCATTTCAAATTTCTTGTGGAGTTTACCCTGAATATTAAATGACATATTTTTGAATTGAGGGACAAAGATAAAAATAATATATATATGAATTCCTATATATCCATGTTTTGACATTTATTAGAGCTTTTTAAACCAATTGGATGCTTTCATTTAAAGCTAAATTAGTGAACACTAAGCTTAATGCAGTTTAGTCAGATGCAAAAATAGGCCTTGTATTATGAGTTAGATTTCAGTTAAACCTTTCAAAATTTTAACCCATTTAAACTATAAAAAAACCCTTCTGGCATTGCTGACAGAAGGGCCCTGTAAATATGATATTAACCTTAAAGCCTAATTGTGCATTTTGATCAATTTGAAGCTTTTTGTCAATCCTGAAGCTTCAATTCTAATTAAGTAAATTCCATCTACTGGTAAGGAACTTCCCTTAATTTTGATATAATTCTTTCCCTGTGTTGCAAATCCTTCCTGCGACATTACAAGATTGCCATTCACATCACTAATCTGATATTTGAATTCTGAATTTTTTCTTGCCTCTAATACTATTGTCGTTACATCATTGAATGGATTTGGTACAGGAGATCCAATCTGTAAATCTGCAGGATTGGAAATGTTGCTGTTACCAGACCATCTCAAATCTAGAATTTGTTCTTTGTCATCGTAGGCTTCTGCCTGAACAACATCTGAATTGAGTTCTAGGCTCTCCAACAATTCTTTTGTGATGGGCTGATCAAATTCCAGATTAAACAAAGTTCTTTCCTTAGAAACTTTAATACTCTCTGCATTATTCCAAGAAACAAGTATTAGTCCATTTTGAATATATTGATAAGCCACATTCGAATTGTCTATGTTCATGCTTCCCTGACTGACACGATTTAATTGATTCAATGAATTGTTGAACTTCATTGTAAACTGCATTCCTAGTAATTCCTGCTCATTCTCTGAATAAATCTGAACCGTTTTGTCATCTAAAATTTTGGCATAAAGAGTCAGGCTTGAATTTGTTCTTGTTTCTGGACTGTGCTTTAAACTGCTCCAATTAGACTGACTTACGTCCCCGGTTTTGATACCGTAAAAATTGGTATAATTCATATCGCCCGGAATAGAAGGATAGTAATATGTTGACGGAATTGCTTCAAGCCAAGGATTAGTAAGATCAGGAAATTGATAGTTACTGATTACGTATTTCCAGGATAATGAATTTTTAAATTTATAATCAATACCAAGAATTAATTTGCGCAAAGCAGAAATATCTCCGGAAGTTACTTTCTCATCGTTCGTAACATCAGCAGCTAAATATTGCCAAACATTTTCAAATTCTTCTTTTCCAAGAATGTGTTTTTGAATTTTGACAATGTCTAAAGTTGTTACTCCTGAAAGATAATCCTGATCATTTTTTACCGTAACTTTATAATCATTACCGAGTTTGAGATTCTCGAAGGAATAATCTGATGAAGCTATCTTCTCATTGATTTTATTTTGGTCCTCAAGATTTATTATACTCGCAGGAATCGCTCTGCCATCTGGTGTACTAATCAAACCGGCTACTTTTCCTGAAGTAATATTTCCTTTACAAAGTTTATTGTTATCTTGAATGGTTATAGTAGTTATACATCTGTCCTTGAATCCTGTTAGCCTGTCTGTTACCCATAATTCTACTCGTCTGTTACCCAGACTGTCGCAGGTATACCTTCTATATCTATCCAGTGTATCTGTGGAAAATGAAAGTGTAATTGGATTACCACATTGCTGGTAGCTACCATGGTCAACATCTGCAGCCCAGACATCAACAACACCTTCAGGTATTCCATCTCCATTGACATCTATTGAACTGAGGTTGACGGCAATTCCTGTAAGGCAGTAAGCAGTTGGAATTTTACAATTGATTATTCGAATAATTTGATCACAGACCTGTCTGTTTCCACATTGGTCTTCGAATACCCAAATGATGCGGTGAATTCCCAATGGAAGTTCTCCATCCCAACTTGCTACATTACCATTTGCATTGTAGATGCTATCTATGAAACCGTTATTATATAAATCTAATTTAAATCCTGCACGCAAAAGATCATCAGGAGTGCAATCGTCATGAGCAGTATGACTTATTCTTACTCTTTCTTTAAAACAATTGCTACCTGTTAGACACATATTTATAGTATCACATCTGTCTTCAATTTTAGGTGGAATTTTGTTTGACACTTTGATAATCTGAAGATGTTCCCAACTAACAAAATGTCTATTACTGTCAGCATCAAAATATTCTTGACACCAATCTATAACGGTCCACTTGCGCAATACTTTAAAACACAAAGAAGAATCCAGAATATAATTAAATACATCGTCTACATAGTTATGTCCAGGAAGTGAACATTCAACATTTAAGAATGCAGGATAATTGTATCCATCAGGTAAATTCTTTGGATCTACATTTCTAGCACACTGATAGATTATAGTATCTCTTGGCCAAACAATCTGATTTCCTTGAAATGGTCTAGGATTAGTTACATATATTTTTTGAGAACAGGTATCACGGCGAAGCATATTGTCTTCTATTACGAAGTTCCGTCGGAGATAACCAAGTCCACACTGATTTAAGAAAGTATCTACATATTCATGCATATGCACAACACAGTTGTCATAATAACTTGGAAAGCCAAATCTGCTTAAGTCTACAGTATCAATATGTTTGGAACAGTCAATACTGTAATCGTGAGGACAGTGAATAACTGGGGCAGATTTATCTTGAATTTCAACTTCAACCATACAGTCATTTACATTTCCGCTTTGATCCGTTACTCGAAAAATAACCATAATTGTTTTTCCGACATCTTCGCAACAAAAACTGACGTATGGTCTAAACGTTTTATCCTGATAAAGACAAGGTGCTCCATTGTCCATTCTTCTTACAAGGAAGCTGTCTAGATGACACTCATCATGACTTCCATCATCAAATACTTCAGCATAAACATGGATTGAATCTGAACGCGACATACTCACAACTATTCCTTGTTGGCATACTGCAACCGGTGGATTTTTATCTTCAACCGTTGCAATTATTCTGCAACTTGTAGAATTGTAACAAGCATCGTATACCCGATATTCTATATCGTGATCACCTAAACCTAAAGTAACATATCCACCATTAATTTTAGATATTAGTAATCCATCTGAGTATATTTCGTATGCTAAAGAGTCTTGGCAAGAATCTACAGCTTGAACAGGTGGGAATGGAAAGTAAGCTTGACAATTATAACCGGTTGAAGTGCTCACAGTAATGTCGTAAGGACAATGTAGTGACGGACCTTGAGTATCAGCAATTTCAATGTATTGCTGATATGTTCTGATATTCGCAGTGCTGCACCACCATTCTACAACTCGCCAGATTCTTAAAATCTTTGTTTTGCAGGTATTCTTAATGATGACAATGTCTTCATAGCTAACCGCAAGATTGCAATAGGCATTGAATGTAGGCCACAGAGGATTTCCACCAATTGTTGGAGAGCCCGTATAATCAGGATGCGGATGACCTTCAGCATCTAGAGGATAATGACCGTTACATTCTAAATTGCAATTGTCTGCTACAGTCCAATTTTTCGGATATTTTACGGAATCAATTTCTGCGCGTTTTAACCAAATGCTATCAATACATGGTAGTGAGACATTACCTCTTGAATCCGTTGCTACCCAACCGCGAACAATAAGTTTTATTAGATGAGAATCACACGGAAATATAGTGTGTTCTTCAAAGGTCTTTTTAATTGTAGGGTACGGATCGCACCAATCAAAGAAAAAAGGTGGATAATGGACTATACTGTCATTGCAGTAGACCGTATCTTTTCTACAAAAGATGATGGGAGCATTTTTTTCTTCAATGAGTGCATGAGTCCAACATGAATTGCGACTGGTACTGTCGTAAACACTGGCAATAACAACCATATTCAAATAATCAAATGTGATTACCGGATTGGTTGGAATTTTCTTCATGTTGTAATCAAAAATATCTACCCGATACCTTGCATCAGGACAATCTAGGCCATTTGTCAGAATTTGAGTTGGCAATAAAATTGCCTGGCAATTTTCTCCTATGGAAACATTGATTTTCCCTTTGCATGCCAATGCACATTGTGACTGAACTGGTAATGATTGAATTAGAGCCAATAAAAATATTAGCCCGATGAACACATTGGAGGACCCCGCAGGGCGTAGTTTTCTCACTCCAAAACATGTTGCGATGTAAGGTATCATTGCTTTAAAATTAAAAGGTTAGGATCTGGACGTTGAATTAGAATTCGCTGTTCAAATCTTTAAAATCATTTTACAGTACGAATCAGGAAGAACTGCTTTAAGGTATCGACCTGATGTTTCTTCAGTATGTTAAATTATCATTATGGAAAATCACGCAAAAGAAATATTGCGTTAAGGTTGGGTTGTAGCTACAGTGTGTAGATCTACAGGACAAAGATACAAACGGGCTTAAATAAATACCAAATTATACATGAATTATTTTTTAATATTTATTATTAATATATATAAAAGTAAGATAATCAATGTTATAAATATGAAGCATTAAACATTTATTAATAAATTTAATGCGTAATCAACCAATTAGGTTAAAGGCTATTTAAGAAATAAATAAATTGCTGATTCTAAAAAGAGGATAATAAGCAGATGTTTAAAATTTATGAGTCAATCATAATAAAATGTTCCTTTTTTAAAAGTAGAAAGCATTATAAATAATAAAAATCTTCTTTCGAATTTGTCTGGTCAAAGCAGATTATTTCTTGATTGGTGTTCTATCATTCCTTTATCTTAGTATGTTCAAATTAGTTAAGTGGATTGAATGAAAATAAT
Organism: Saprospiraceae bacterium; assembly: GCA_040006775.1. Classification (GTDB taxonomy): domain Bacteria; phylum Bacteroidota; class Bacteroidia; order Chitinophagales; family Saprospiraceae; genus Vicinibacter. The sequence continues at coordinate 38,919 of JBDTWI010000016.1, read as the reverse complement.
ATTCTCTCACATAAAGTAATTCAATCAATTATTACTTCATTCTCCAAAATTTAGATAGGGTTCTAATTTAGTCTTCCATTCCTTTTTAAAATAATTGGAATCCATTAATTCTTCTAAGGACTTTATTCTTCCGTGTTGTCGTCTGTAGTTTACAATAAAAAGAGCTTGTTTGTAGTCAATGTAAGGATGGGCATTTAATTCGTCTATATCTGAACTGTTTACATTTAGTGGTACTATGGATGGATTACAGACTAACTGTGGTTTTAACTGCCTTAGTATTGAATCTGCAATTCCATATACTTCGCCAATTTGGTCAACAGAATGAAAACCTCCTAGTGAATTTTTAAATTTTATAATTCTATCCGCAAGTTTTTCACCGATTCCTTTGAGGCTTATCCATTCTTCTTGTGAGGCAGAATTAATTTCTATTGGCTTTATTTCAATTGGATTAAATTTAGCTTTAAAATTTTCTTTTACAGTTTTAAGCGTATCAGATTTCGTTCCTGGAATCTCAATAAAAGGAAGGAGTTTTAAATAAAGTTGTTCACTCAGTCCATAAACCTTTTTAAGGTCTTCAGCTTTTTTGAATTTGAAACCTTTATTTCGAAATTTTTCTAATATTGCAAAAGTCTTTTTTGGAATTCCAAGTTGTTTTGCTTGTTGAGCATTTAAGCTGTTTGGATCAAATTTAGAAAATGAAATTAATGACGAAGTCTTAATTTTTTCACCTTTGGAAGATCTGACATCATGTTGCATAAATGAGATTGTATCTTTTACTTGTTTTGAATTAGAAGTACCTTGAACTGAACTTTCATGTACTACGAGTTTAGATTTATTAAAAAGATACGGAACTATAGTACATAGTAAAAGTATAATACACAGGATGAGAACACCCAATCGCTCTTTTTTACTTAGATATGCCTGTTCTGTATATAGTTTATCCATTTGACTATAAATCAATATTCACTGTTCGATAATCTAGTATCCATATTTTTGAATCAATTTGATCTTTGATCTTTGAATAGTATAACTTAGTTCTGAAATTGGCGTAGGGTAAGAGTATAATGCTATCAATTGCATACTCGCATAATTCCTCTGGTTTAAATTTTTTATTTTGAATAAATAGAAATTTATAATCTTTAGCCGGTTCTGAAATACTATCTACAGCTAACTTAATTTTATTATTTCCAAGATCGTCTCCGATATTATTTAGTATGAACTGTTCATGAAAGTTCGTATAATAGATTTGCAAACTGTGGTATGGGAATAGTTTTTGATAGTAGGTTAATTGCAATGGATTGTAATCGGGTCTCGCAATACGAATTATATTTGTTCCAATATGAAAATCCAATAATGGATCTGTCTTTCTTTTATATACCACCAACTCATTTTTGGAACTCAACAATTTTCCGATAATTATTGGGCTTAATTGATAACAGATTAAAGTAGAAATGGATAGGAAAAGAAATTTACTATTATGTCCTTTGATCCACCAATGAATATTAAGAATGCACAGGATTAAAAACAAAGCTTGAATTGGAAAAATAAAAAGATCAGTGAGTTGATAATAAGGGAGGTTTTCGAGCAATTCAAAAACTTTCAATCCTAGTTTTAAACAATATTCACTAAACAATCCAAATAAATCTGAAGCCAACAAAAAAATGTAATGAAAGAAAATTATCCCGAGGCCAACAAGCATAAGTAAAAATGAAAGCGGTACCCAAATAAGGTTAGAGAGTAGGAAATAAGTCGGAAAGCAATTGAAGTAATAAATGGATATTGGAGTAACTAAAAACTGAACTGCAAGACTGACATTGACTGTCTCTAGAAGATAATTAATTTTGCTGTTCGTGCTTACTAAAATACGCCTTAACAGAGGGTAAAAGAGTATAATGCTCAACACCGCAAAAAAGGAAAGCTGAAAGCCTACATCATAACACATACAAGGATTATAGAAGAGCATAATAAATGCAGTGCCACAAATAATATTGATCGAATCACTTGATCGCTTTAACTGAAGTCCGAGTTCTAACAAACTAAACATAACAGACGCCCGAAGTACTGATGCCCCTAAGCCACTAATAAAAGCAAAAGCCCAAACTGCAAGGATGATGATGGCACTCTTGAATGAATTCCACTTCTTATTCTTAAGAGATATCATTGAAAAAAGAAATTTAAGTATGGCGTATAGTATTCCAATATGCATTCCTGAAACAGCAAGTATGTGTGCAGTTCCGGTTGCAATAAATTGTTGCTTTACATTTTCGCTAACATGAGATTTGTCACCGATCAAAATGGCGATTAAAAGATAAGCCAATGAACTGTCCTTTATATGTTGAAGAAATATTTCCTGAACTTTATAATTGCAAGATGCGGATGAATTCAATAAGTTAAAGCTTTCTTTGTTTTGTTTGGATAGATCTACCGAATGCAATTGCCCAGTATAACTAAGGTGTTGCCAATTCAGATATTTAGAGTAATTGAAACTTTCATATTCTTCCTGTACAATGTTTTTTGTAAGTTCTGCATTAACTAAGATCTGATATCCAATGAAGTTTTTTAAGGTATCAATAATTTTATTCGATTTAACTATCGCATTGAGCTTCCTTCCTTCATAGTTAAAATTAATTGTTAGGTTTTGACCCTTTTCTTTCTGTTCAATAGATTTAAGGGTTGCAGGATAATTATTTAAGCTAATGCTCTTTGATAAGTTGGATTCATGTTCAGACTTTTGATGCAACATATTTCTTAAACAAAATAAAAGCATGATCAAGGGTATGTAGATTATCCAATCTATAGAAAATCCATACTTCGACTTATAGTAATATCGAAAACATAGACTTACAATAAAACTAATTATGGTTAAAGTCAAAAAATTAAATGTTGAAGAATTAATAGAAATGAGAAAGAGCACTAAAAGTGATACAAAAGGTCTGGAAATAAGACTATTTAGTAGCATCAGATTAGGGTTCTAGATGTTATTCAAATCAAATCTATTCATTTAATAAAACCAGTTATTCCCAAAATTTGAGAATAATAGATATTATTTTATCTAATATGAATAAATAATTGGATCAAACCAATTTAGAGATCAGGATGAATGCTTAACTTAGTGCAAAATTTTATTCCTTTGAAGTGGTTTTTGATCTTTTTAAGTGTGTTGCTTTTGATCCTATATTTTTATATTTGGCATAGTAATAAATCTGAATGTTGTAAGAATAGAAGTGCTGCTTTAATTATGGAATTGCGAAAGGACAGTATGGATAGAGCGAATCCTATACTTTTTTGTTGGGGTTCAGAACAGATTGGAAGGAATCGTTTTATAAATCAGTATGTAGATTCAATTGTATCAGATATGGACTCAACAAAGGAGCTTGTTATTACTGGAATTAGTCAGGTTAAAGAGTATGCAAGTGAGACCGGTTTTTTTCTGGCTGATGCACGTGCAAGTAACATTCAAAGACTTTTTAATGAAAGAGATTCGACATTACATATATTAGTAGGAACTGAAATATTAGACACGGTCTCTTTTATATTTGATTCCTGTTATGTGGCGCATAGGATTGAAATTAGATCTCATGCAAGTAAATTAAATGATCAAAATAAAATTATTCATTAGTATATTATGATTTTATTGATTGCATTATGTGATTTAAGTTGGTGGCAGATATTGTTTTCTTGGTTACTGCCATTTCTATTGGGCTGGATATTATCGCAAATAATTAATGGAGAAAAATCCATAATTCAAACATCCGAAAGAAATTCAGTTCAAGATCTATTTAAACCAGTTGAGCCAAAGCAAAATGAGGCAGAGATACGTCGCTTAAATAGGATCAATCTTGAATTTGAATCCAAGCTAGTGGAATCAAATAAGAAAAACTTGGCATTGGAGCGTTCTAAATTTGAAATGGAAATGTTGTTGTCAGAAAATAAAATGAACAATAACAGGAATGAAGATTCACACTATAAAAAAACTGAAAATCCTTCAAATAAAGATTTAAAACTTGATGATTTCTCATCGATAAAGCACAAGGATGAACTTATAGAATTTAAGAGTAGTGTAAATGCTGAGAACAAAGTAGGATTAGACTTTGAGGATACAGACAAAACAAATGACGAAAACAGGGTATTAGAAACCAATTATGATTTAAACATATTCAATAAACTGGTAAGTAGCAATCTTCAAATTTTCGAAGGTTTAGGTCCAAAGATGGAAAGTTTTCTTAAATCTGAAGGTGTGAATACCTGGGATCAGCTCTCTTTACAAGACGCAGGAATACTCAAAATTAAATTAGAAAAATTAGATCCAAAATATAGAATTCTCGAGCCGGATTCATGGCCAATTCAAGCAAAAATGGCCTGTGAAAAGAAATGGAATGCACTTATTGCTTATCAGAAGCATTTGTCAGCTGGAAAAAGTAAAGCAAGCACAGTAGTAACAGATTCCAAATTGGAAAAAATTCTCGTTAAACTTGGATTGCTTAAAAAGTTTGACAAAGATGATTTGAAAGCAATTGAAGGTATCGGTCCAAAAATTGAAAAAATATTAATGGAAAATGGAATAGATACCTGGGTCAAACTTTCAAACGCAGACGAAGATAGAATAAGAGCCATTCTTGGAAAAGCCGGTGACAGATTTCAACTTGCAGATCCAAAGACCTGGCCTTATCAAGCAGGAATGGCTGATGAGGGTAAATGGAAAGAATTGTTTGCCTATCAAGATACTTTGAAAGGTGGAAAATTGGTTGACAAAAACAATTAAAATTAATAAATGAAAATAGCAGTTTTTCCGGGTTCCTTTGACCCAATAACCAACGGACATGTTGACATCATTAAAAGAGCATTGCCATTGTTTGACGAAATAATTATAGCGATTGGTATTAATTCACAAAAAACTTATCTCTATGATTTAGACTTAAGGATGAAATGGTTACACAAATTATTTAAAAATGAATCGAGGATAAAAATTGATTGTTTTGAAGGACTAACTTTGAACTATTGTAAGAAAGTTAAAGCGCAATTTCTAATTAGAGGAATTAGAAACGCAGCAGATTTTGATTATGAAAGAACGATTTCGCAGATCAACTATGCTGTTACCAAAAAATTGGAAACAATATTTCTTATAGCTAGGCCGGAATTAAGTCATGTTAGTTCTACTATTGTACGTGAACTCATTCTAGGTAAAGGAGATATTTCTGCTTTTGTTCCTGAAAAAATTCTATCTGAAATTTATAAAAAGAAATAGAAAAATTAGGAATAATTAATGCCTGCTAGAGTATTTGCGAAAAAATTTCTTCTTGGGTTCTTTGATTAAGACGTATCTAAATGAAAATCCAGTGGAATAATGCAAGTTTGTGTTTGGGGTATTCCATAAGTTAATAGAAGGAAGAAAGTCCCAAGAAAGATTCATTCGTCCTATTGAAATTTCTGAACCAAGAACAAAAGATAATCCACCTGGATAAGAGGTTACTTCGTTTGATAATCTATAAGAATGCAATCCAAATCCCAGATATAAGTTTAGTCTTCTTGTTATAATGGATTTATGATTCTCTAGTAATACTTTAAATCCCAAATCTTTGTTATTCGGATAAAGGTTGATTATTCCTTCAATACTTGTCTTCTTTGCAATCCTTTGTTGGAGAGTAATACCAAAATCCTCTCCAAACCTGATTCCTAAGGCAGTATTGTATTTTTGACCAGACAGGCTTATTGAGCATAAAATCAAACTAATAAGAGCTGTTAATAGAATAAAATTTTTATTCAAAACAAGGATTTTTCTATAAACGTTGAAATGAATGAAACCTATATATGGGACAGGAAATATTAAATTAGGAGCAATTGTATCGGAAATCATAAATTAAAGAAGGCTGGAATTTTGTAATTTTGCCCTCAGATACTAAATAATGGTAAAACATCTTATCTCACCCTCAATTCTTTCTTGTAATTTCCTTCAGCTCGGTAAGGATGTGGAAATGCTAAATCAGAGTCAGGCAGACTGGATTCATATTGATGTAATGGATGGCAATTTTGTGCCAAATCTATCTATTGGTCTTCCTGTTGTTGAAGCCATCTGCCGACAAAGTAAAAAAGTGAATGATGTGCATCTAATGATTGTTCAACCAGAGCGATATATTAAAGCTTTTCATGCTGCCGGGGCAAATCAAATTACCGTTCATTTTGAAGCATGTATCCATTTGCATCGCTGCATTCAGGAGATTAAAGACCTCGGTTGTAAGGCCGGTGTAGCAATCAATCCCCATACGCCAGTTTCCTTATTATTTGATATTCTTGAAGACATGGATCTAGTCATTATGATGTCTGTTAATCCTGGCTTTGGGGGACAGAAATTTATATATCGGACTTTGCAAAAAATTGAAGAGCTTAAGTCTGAAATTACTTCAAGAAATCTTAATACCTTAATTGAAGTTGATGGGGGAGTTGGTCTGCACAATGCAGAACGAATTTTACAAGCCGGTGCAGACGTACTTGTAGCAGGAAACGCGGTTTTTTCTGATCCGGATCCCCAACTTGTAATTTCAAAACTTAAGGCGATTGGTAAGCTGTAATTTTCCTTTAGTTATTTTCGTTCATTCACAATGAAATTAAGCCTTATAGTATTCTTACTGCTTCATCTGAGCTATATAAGTGCACAGGAATTTACAAAAGTCTTTGGTAAGATTAAGGATGAAAGGACAGGTGAAGGAATTGAATTTGTCAATGTATATATACCAGAAACTAAATATTATACGGAGACCAACAATATAGGAGATTTTCAAATTCAGGTTCCATCTCAAAAATCATTGTTATTAAAAATAAGTAGACTCGGATACGAAACTAAGTCAATTACCCTAAAAGATCTCAAAGGCAAAAAAGAACAAACTGTTGACATCAGTTTAAAAGCCTTATTGGTAGAGGAAGTCGTTATTACAGGTAATTCAAATAATGCAGATAATTTGGTTCACGAACAGATTAAAGAATTTCAATTACTTCCTACCGCTAGTGGTAATATTGAAAGCATTCTCCCTAGTATTGCATTAGGACTAAGAAGTAGTGCAGGAGGAGAATTATCTTCACAGTATAGTGTTCGTGGCGGATCATATGATGAGAATCTAATGTACATTAATGATTTTGAAATTTTCAGACCACAGTTGATTCGAAATGGTCAACAGGAAGGATTGTCCTTTCCTAATCCAAATCTAATACGTGATCTAAGTTTTTCATCAGGTGGCTTTGAAGCTAAGTATGGAGATAAGCAATCTTCCGTATTAGACATAAAATATAAAGTTCCTGAAGCTAAAAAATATAGTTTGGAGGCAAGTTTCTTAGGAGCATCCGCACATCTTGAAGGATCTTTAAAATTAAATAAGCATAAATCTAATCAACTGCGATATCTATTTGGCCTTCGTTATAAATCCAATCAATATTTGTTGAACTCTCAGGATATAGAAGGGGAGTATGTTCCGAGATTTGTAGATGCCCAATCTTATTTGAGTTATGATCTTTCTAAAAATTTGCAAGTAACTTGGTTAGGTAATATCAATACAAGTAAATTTAGTTTAATTCCACAATCAAGCGCACAAGCACGAGGTTCATTATTATTTGGAATACTTAGTTTGAATAGTTATTATGAAGGTAGGGAATTGGATTATTTCAACACCGCGATGACAGGATTATCCTTTTTGTATTTTCCAAAAGAATCTAAGAATAAATTTTTTATCAAATTGCAAAGTTCTGTGCAGGGAGGAAATGAAGCAGAGCAATTTGACATAAGTGGATATTATAGGTTAGTTGAATTAGAAATAAACAACAAAGATGAAGAAGGAAAGGAAGTAAAATTATGGGGTGAAGGAATTCAGCATCGCTATGGAAGAAATTATTTGCAATCTACAATTCAGCAATACGAATTAAGAACTGGAATGGAGTTCGGCTCCAGTCAAACTGCTTTAAGCCACTTAGTACAAGCAGGAGTAGCGATTAGAAAAGAAAATTTTCGAGATCAAATAAATGAATGGGAGAGAATTGACTCGGCGGGTTATTCGGTACCATATAGAAATGGGGACAGCATTGTATTTAATGAAGTTATTAAATCAAAAAATATTCTCAGCAACGAAAAATTTATCCTTTGGTTTCAGGACGCAATAGCTTTAAATAAAATAGAAAATTGGAATATTAATCTAGTTCCAGGTATTCGATTTAATTATAATAATTTAAATAATGAATTCATCGTCAACCCCCGATTAAAGTTAGAGGCAATTCCTAAGAATTCAGAATCAAATCTTCGAACCTGGCTTGCAATTGGACTATATCATCAACCTCCTTTGTACCGAGAATTGAGAACTCCCGCAGGTGTGATTAATCCTGATGTTGAAGCACAAAAATCATTTCACATAATTGCTGGAACTAAAAAAGATTTTAATTGGAAAAAACTTAGTGCTTCAAAATTTAGATGGATTTCAGAAATTTATTATAAAAGATCCTGGGATCAAATCTCTTATGATCTTGAAAATGTAAGAATAAGATATTCAGGACAGAATGATTCCAAAGCCTATGCAATAGGTTGGGATAATAGAATTAATGCAGAATTTGTTCCGGGAGCAGAATCATGGGTAAACTTTTCCATTCTAAGAACCCGCGAAAATTTAGATGGAATTCAACATCTCATTGACCGCAAAAGTGATGGATCAGGAACTTCAGTAGCAGATGTTCCTAGACCAACAGATCAGCTTCTTGCTCTAAGTATGTTTTTTCAGGACTATCTTCCAAACAATGAAAATTTCAAGACCCATGTTCAGGCGACCATTGCAAGTGGATTTCCTTATGGAGTAGAAGGAGATAATCTCGTCTATAGAAATGAATATCGTTTCAAGCCATATCATCGTGTAGACATTGGATTTTCTTATAAATTGTGGGATGAATCTCGTCAAAAATCAAGTTCTAATAGATTCTTAAAGTTAACAAGAAACGCTTGGATAAGTGCCGAAGTCTTCAACTTACTTCAAGTCAAAAATGCTGCTTCAGTAAGATGGATTAAATCGATTTATAATTACGAATTTGCCATTCCATATTACTTAAGTTCGAGAAGAATTAATCTGAGATTGAGACTCGAGTTTTAATTCCGAATAATTTTCTCTGCGCATAGAATAAATCCATTCGTCTTCATATTGATTATTTTTAAAAATGGTTTTATATAATTTAGCTTCAAGTGTAAAGCCACATTTTTCCAAAACTTTTTGAGAAGCCAGATTTCTGCCAAATGGTCTTGCAAATATTCTTTCGAAATCAAAATTACTAAATGCATAATCAAGCATTAATTGAATTGTCGATTTCATTATTCCTTTTCCCCAAAAGTCTTCCGCAATCCAATATCCAAGTTCTGCATTTTTGAAAAAAATATCTTCTTGTGGATGCAATCCAATTGCGCCTATTGCTTGAGATTTATATTCAATTGCTAATACTTCTCTGGGATTTTGCTTGCTTATATTTGAAATAAATTCCATTCCCTTGTCCCAGGTATATGGATGAGGAAATCTATTCATCAAATTATTGGCAACATTAGGATTATTGCCATACTTACATAAAGCATTAAGATCAGCCAGAGTCCATGGCCGAAGTTTAACAATAGTGGACATAATTAGAAGATAACTTTGATAGGCAGTCTCATTTGAACTCCTTTCAATTGTTGAATTTCTTTCCATTCCTTATAATATGGATAGAATTGGCCCATTTCAGTTTGAAGGATTTTCGTACTCATGCTAGAACTTATTTCTTCATCCTTACCTTGAATTTTGTTCATTATTTTTTGAAACGCATCAAGCTGTACAGGGTATTCAGTTATTCTATACTTATCAATAGAAGCTAAGCCGGCCACACATTTTATTGCATCTTCCAATTCACCCAATCTTGAAACCAGGCCAATCTCAACCGCTTTAGGTCCGGCCCAAATTCTACCTCTTGCAATTTCAGCAGTTTTTTCAAGACTTAATTTGCGACCATCGGAAACAACTTTAAGGAAAGTGTTGTATGTATTATTAATATTCTCCGTCATTATTTTGGCTTCTTCATCTCCCCAATTTGCTGTTAAGTTGAACTTATTCGACATTGCTCCGGTTCCTACCGTATCAAAGTCTACTCCAATTTTTTGATCTGTCATTACTTTAATATTTGGAATCATAGCAAAGACTCCAATAGATCCGGTAAGGGTATGTGGGCTTGCAAAAATACTGTCTGCATGACAAGCTATATAGTATCCTCCGGAAGCTGCATAATCTCCCATGCTTACAACGATAGGTTTTCCGGCCGCTCGGGTGAGATCTAATTCGTGAAGTATTTCGTCCGACATTAAAGCGGACCCTCCTGGTGAATTAACTCGAAGTACAAGTCCTTTAATTTTATCATTGGTTCTGATGTCTCTGAGAATTTTGATATATTTTCTTCCAATTTCTCCCTCATCTCCTTTTGAATCTATAATATTTCCTTCTGCATAGACAACTGCAATTTTATTTTTTGCAGAATAGTCTGTCTCATTTCCTTTTGCAGCAAAATAATCATCAACGGAAACAAAATTTATTTTTTTATCTGTCTCAATATTTAAATTCTTTCTAATTATTTGAAATGCATCTTGTTCATAAGCAAGATTGTCCATTAATTTATTATCAACTGCTTTCTGTGGCGAGTAACTTAGAAATTGATCAAAATTATTTTTTAATTCTAGATTAGAAATCCCTCGGCTTGCTGCCACCTGATCGATATATACCTGAAGTTGTGAATTGAGATATTCCCTTAACTGTAGCCTGTTCTGATCACTCATTTTCGCCAATCTAAATGGCTCAGTTGCAGACTTAAATTCCCCTGCATAATAGATGTTAAAACTTAGTCCAATTTTTTCCATAAGTTCTTTATAAAAAGGAATTGAAACTCCAAATCCTTTTAATTCAAGAAATCCAAGAGGGTGAATAAGTACCTTGTCAGCAACGGAAGCAAGGAAATAATTTTTATGGTCATAATAATTGCTGTAAGCTATCACGAATTTTCCTTTGCTTTTAAATTCTAATAAGGCATCTCGAATTATTTTCAAACTTGCGTAGCCATGGCTATAAAGTGATCCATATAGATATATACCTTTAATTTGTGGATCCTTAGACGCTTTAATAATACAGTTCGCGTAATCGTGAACGCCAATAACTTTCTCGGTTTTAAGACTAAAACCTTGCATACTTACATTATTGGTTTGTTCCGGCAACTGTTCAGGAATGATAACTTTTAATATTGAGTTGTCTACTATGGAGACTTTAGGATTGCTAGTTTCTTTTGCAAGTTGACTGCTGCCAATCCATAAAAAGATAAAAAATATTAATATCAAAGCTAATGCTGTACCTAAGCACGAAGCAAAAAGAAATTTAAAAAACTGTGTCATAATTTTATTTTAAAAAATAATTCTTAGATGATGTAATCCGGGTTTATATTCTTGAGTGAGAATATTTTTTATTTCTGAAAAGTGAGTTTTATTATTTATAAAATCCATATTTTCTCCATCAAGAACAACAACTGGTATTAAAGTTTGGGTTTTGAAAAATTCAAAATAAGCATTTTGAATTTGTTCTAGATAGCTGTTTTGTATCTCTAATTCATAAGATCTTCCTCGTTCCATAATGTGTCTTTTGACTCTGTCAATCGGTCTATGAAGATAAAGTATAAGATCAGGCTTAGGAATCTTATTTGAAAGTAGATTGAAAATATTCTGGAACAATCTAAATTCATCATCTCCGAGATTCTGGCGGGCGAACAATAGACTTTTAACCATAGAATAGTCTGAAATAGAAAATTCACTGAAAAGATCCTTACTCAGGAGTGCATTTTGTAGTTGTTTATGCCTTTCTGTTAGAAAAGATAACTCTACTGTAAATGCATATCTTAAGGGATCTTTATAGAAAAACTCGAGAAACGGGTTCTCAGCAAATTGCTCCAGGATCAAGTTGCAATTGAATTCTGCAGCCAACATTTGGCTTAAAGTTGTTTTGCCTGCGCCAATGTTACCTTCAATGCATATGTATTGATAAGGAATTTTAGTTGTCATCAAGTAAAACAATTTCAAGTTCGTCTTCACATCGATCATAGAGTTCTTCTATGCTCAAATTAAAGACAGGGTGAACAAAATCTGGACTAATTTCAATCAGTGGAATAAGTACAAAGTTACGCAAATGAAGTCTTGGGTGTGGGATCTCAAGTGAATTTTCTTTAAGAATAAGCGAATCCCAGAGGAGAATATCTATATCAATCGTTCTGGGAGCATTTTTTAATAACCTTTTGCGACCCATCCTTTCTTCAATCAAATGGATCTTATTTAGGACCTCCATGGGTTTTAAAATTGTTTTTAAAGCAATTACCTGATTCAAATAAGAATCTTGTGGTAGCTCTCCAAAGGGCTCTGTATCATAAATAGATGACTGCAGTTCAATAGACCCAATTAGTTCAGAAATGTATTTTTTAGCTGTGGATAGATTTGATAATCTATCTCCAAGATTAGTTCCTAAAAGTAAATGAATGTTGTCTCCAATCACAATTAGTGAGAAACAAATATTTTTTTAATTTGTTTTTTATTTTTGCTTTCTAAGGAAAGAAATATTACCCCATTTGTGGCGATCTTGTCTAAAGAGATTTCACAATTCTTACTAAAAATATTAGTATAAAGCAGTTCACCATTTAAATTTATAAACTTAACTGTATAAGTTTCTCCTTCATTTTCTGCTATAATCTTATAGTAATTTCCAGTTTGAAAACTTGTGAATAAATTTTTATTTATTTGCTCAGTGTAAGTTGATCCGGCATAACTAATTTCCACAGAAGTCCCATGCTCAATTTCTGCCAAATTAATTAGTGTTACAATGGTAGTCTTCAAGACATTGGTCAAGAAATCCATGTTCAAATAATTAAGACTATCCTTAGGAGTATGGTAATTTTTATTTCTAAAATTAGCACCATCTGTAATCATTAAAGCCTGATATCCTTTATCCCAAAAGCTGGCATGATCGCTTCTTCTCAAATCCGGTACAAGTGTACCGGTTCCCGGCACTTCAAGACTTATTACTTTTAAATTAGTAACATAATTACTTGCGGCTTGAGCGAATAAAGCAATTAATGATTTGGATGCAGTATTTCCAACATTGGTAATAAAATTACCCTTTCTATTGTTTGCAATTACATCATTATAAGCTTCAGGAAAAAGTAAATTAAACCCTGTTGGCAGTTCCTGAGTATTGTCCTGATCGCTATAATAACCAATCATTTCAAAATTGATAACATGATTAATTTTATCATTTGGATTCACTTGATTGTTTACATATAAATTAGAACCAACCAATCCACTTTCTTCAAGGTCGAATAAAATATATCTTATTGTTTTTTTAGAAGCATAAGGACTTAGAATTCGAAAAATTTCCAATACCCCGCTAACGCCGGAAGCATTGTCATCTGCACCAGGTGCCTGACCATAGGAATCGTAGTGTGCATCTACAATTTCAATAGAGCTTGGATCATTTGTTCCCCATCTTGAATTTTCATAATTGATGTTGCTAAAATTTCCAACTTTTGATTGGAAAGCTTTTACATATCCATAGGAATTTAGCTGATCTGTAATATACTGACGTGATTTGTCTTTAAAGGCCTTATCTGAAGATTCATTTCTCTTCCCTTGTAATAAGGCTAATTCATTATAAACTCTGCTTTTATCTACTTGATTTATTAATTCACTAATATCTAATTGTTCTCTATCATAGGCTGAAAGCAAAACCCTTATATTGCTATTAAGATCTGCCAAATCTTCTAAAGTAATAACGAGTTTCTTGTATGGACCGGCAAGTACTGGGAATCCAACGTCTCCGCTTATGGATTTAATAAGAACTTTTTCATTTCTTTTAGACCCATCTCCATAATACAAAATACACTGTACTTCAAGTGAGCTATTGTCAGCGTCACTTAATTCATATTGTACTTCTAGCGTATTGTTTACCAAAGTCACATTACATTGTGTCAAAACTGGTATTTGATTCGCAAATAAGAAATTGTTAAATAGTAAGATGGAGATAAGACTTAAATTAATTTTCACACTAAATAGTTTAAAGTGAATGAATTCTTAAATTTTTCGGCAAGTAGTTTTTAAGTTTCTTATCTATTCTTTTTGCCCATCCGAGGTTCGAGTCATTATAAGCAATAATATGCCATATTTCATCTGATTCCGGAAGTGGAAGATAAGAACTGTCTGCACGAAGATAATGCAAAGCCTCTTCGAGTTTCAAATTAATTTTTGGGAATTGCCTAGACGCATAAATATTTTGAGTCAAGGCATGCTGTGGGAACCAATCTTTGCCTTTGAAATGTCCTAAAGGAATTCCCATACTTAGAATTTTTATTCCGGAATCTATAATTCCTTGATAATATTGAGCTTGGTCTTGTAAAACTGCAAAATCAATAAAATTATTAGTTATTACTTGAAATTTATCACCATTTTTTAAGTTATTCAACAAATGGTTTTGTATCTGCTGTTGACGAGATTTTTGCGATTGTTTTCTTGTTGTTTCCGGATCTTCAGAATTGTTTCGAATCACATTGAAAGTATAACCTTCTCCTTCCATTCTATGGGGTAAACATCTGTAAGTATGAATTTGATTGATTTTAGTATGAAATAAATTTGTTGTTAAACTTTCAGCTATGGGAATGCTTTCAAATTTATTTGTCTCAATTAATTTTTGAACAATATTTTCATTTTCTTCTAAATTATAAGTGCATGTAGAATAAATAAGAAATGAATTCTTTTTAAGTAGGCGAGGAACAAAGTTGATGATTTCATTTTGCAATCCAACACAATGGTTTATTTTATTAATATTCCATTGTTTAATCGCTTCAGTTTCTTTTCTAAACATTCCTTCTCCACTACAGGGAGCGTCAACTAAAATTAAATCGTATTTGTTTCCAGTTCGAACTAATTTTTCTATAGAACCTGAAGTAACCAGTGCATTGGGATAGCCCCATTTTTCAATATTTTGTCTCAGTATTTCTGCTCTTAATGAATTGACTTCATGACAGTGTACAATTGCATCTTCAGGTAATAAACTTAATAGATGAGTTGATTTACCTCCAGGAGCTGCACATAAATCCAAAACTTTAGCATTCCTAGGTAGATCTATATTTTTAATGACTTCTTCTAAGACCATTGAATTTGCTTCCTGAACATAATAGTTTCCTGCATGGAAATATGGGTCTAAGGTGAAACTTGGTTTTTTATCAAGATAAAAAGCGGTAGAACACCAAGGTACTTGATTACTTAGCTTAAGTTCTTGTTTATTTTTATTTGGATTTAAACGGATACTTGTCCGGCAGGGCGATTGAAGGGCATGCTCAAGTTTTTCGTATTCCTCGTGAAGTATTTCTTTAGTTCTTTTTTTAAAATCTTCCGAGAGAACTATCATTCAGAATATTTTTTTAATTCCTTGTTAGATTGAAATAGTTGGTCGACTTTTTTACTGATGACAGAATTAGTCTCCAATACTGGTGCATGATGAGGCTTAATTCTTGCATCTATAATTAAGGAACTTCTGCATCCCCAATGTTTGTGTTCCGTAAAACTTTGAATTCCATAAACATCATATGAAGGATTACTTCTTGTAAAGCTTACCCATAAAAAATTATTTAATTCTGCAGCACAAAAGTCTAGGTCATCCACAATAACTAGAAGCGGGAGTGAATCAAGTTCTGCTGAAATAAGGGAGTCACATAATTCTTGGATCAGTTGAGATTCCGTCTCATAATTTGTAAATTTATTTGTTTGAATCAATACAATTCCTTTTCGAAATAATTTTATTTTTGAGATAGAGGTTTTTACTGAAGCAAATACTGTTAAATCTGAACCTAAGTTTCGACATTTAGGTCTGTTGCACGCAACAATTAATTTTGATCCTGCATTCCAATCATTACCGGAATAATCAAGCGTATCAATGGTTGTATTGGTTTGGAAATGCAGATCCTGAGTCCAGTCTACGCGTTCTAAAATATACGATAAGAATTGTTCAATATCTTGAATATTGAGATTATTGTCATCAAGATTAGTAGTAATAAACAAGTATTTTGCTAGTGATGTCTGACCCTTACCGAGAATATGGTTAGCCTGTGTTAATATTTCTTCCGGTTTTTGATTTCGAAAAGGCATATATCGTTCCGATCCAATTGCAAGTAGTAGCGGATGAACACCCGCCACATCTACAGCATGAATTTCTTTAACACCTGGAAATTCATTTTTACTAATTTCTTTAACCATTTGATGAATCAGAAAACCAAAACCACTGTCCTCCTGTGGTGGTCGCCCAACTACGGTGAAATGCCAGATGGGATTGTCTTTATGAAAGACCTTGTCAACTTTAACAAATGGAAAATCATGTTTCAGACTATAGTAACCTAAGTGATCTCCAAATGGTCCTTCAGGTTTTAATTGATTTTTCACTACACTTCCAACTATACAGAAATCTGCATCAGTAGGAATAAAATAATTGTCTTTCCAAAAATATCTGTAAGCTCTATTATTCAATAATCCTGAAAATAAAATTTCACTCAATCCTTCCGGCAAGGGAAATATTGATCCAAGAGCATAAGCGGGTGGCCCTCCAATTCCAATTGAAATTTTAAAATCGTATTCTGAAGAATTGTAAGCTGTATGATGAATTCCAATGCCTCTGTGTAACTGATAATGTAAACCTATTTCTTTATTTTGCATGTACTCATTTCCGGAAATTTGAATTCTGTACATACCAATATTTGCTTCTGAAAGTTTATTAGAACCCGGTGGAAAACTAATCACTTGCGGTAAGGTTATAAATGCTCCTCCATCATCAGGCCAGCTAATTACTTGAGGTAAATCACTAATGAGGCACTGATTTTGTAATATAGGTTTTTTGAAATATGATTTTCTTGGATTTGCAGAAAGCATAAATGGCAGATGCTTTAATGTCTTTGCAAATTCTTTAAATACTAATTGTGGATTTATTTTTAGTCGGATTAAATGTTCTATTCCAGCTATTGCATCTTTAAATAAAAATTCACATCTATCTGTTGTTCCATAGAGGTTTGAACAAGCGCGAAAAGGAGTGCCCAATACATTTTCAAATAATAGCGCGGGGCCTTTTTTTTGATAAATCCTCCTTTGAATTTCGGCCATTTCTAAATTGGGATCCACTAAATCCTTTATGACTAGTAGTTCATTATTTTTGTGTAATGAGTTTAAAGCAGATTGAAGATTTTGATAAGACATAATTAGATTAATTACTTATCGAATCTTCTGCCACTTCGGTCAACTAAGCTTGAAGAAGCTTGTTGAGTTCCGGTTATAATTAGATCATGAATGGTAACATGTTCAGGCCTTGAATAGATGAAGAAAATGCTGTCTGCCACATCTGCAGATGTCAGTGGATTAAAATCACTATAGATATTAGCTTTGATTGTGTCTCCTTCAAATCTATTGATTGCAAATTCAGTGTTTTCGACATGACCCGGACTAATTTGAGATACGCGAATGTTATGCTGAAATAAGTCTTGTCGGATGGATTTTGTTAAGGCA
The DNA here is from genome assembly GCA_040006775.1 of Saprospiraceae bacterium. GTDB lineage: Bacteria > Bacteroidota > Bacteroidia > Chitinophagales > Saprospiraceae > Vicinibacter. The sequence continues at coordinate 21,320 of JBDTWI010000016.1, read as the reverse complement.
TCAACTGCAAATTTTGTTGCTGAATAAACATTGCCTTTGGGATAAGTTTCCTTGCCAGCAGTAGAACATATATTTATTATTTGACCACTCTTATTTTGAACCATATTTTTCGAAATGATCTTGGTCATATACAACAAGCCTTTGATGTTGGTGTCAATCATTGTATTCCAATGATCCAAACTTCCTTCATGAATATAATCCAGACCAAGGGCTAAGCCTGCATTGTTAATCAAGACATCAATTTTCGAAAATTCAGCTGGTAGAGATTGCAAACTATCTTCACATTCATTATAATTTTGAATATCAAAAGTTAGGCAATAAATATTAACTTTAAATTGTTCCTTCAGTTCACTTGCTAATTGATCTAGTATTTCTTTTCTTCTTCCACAAAGAATAAGATTGCATCCTTCACTTGCAAATTTTATCGCAGTAGCTTTTCCAATTCCGGAACTTGCTCCTGTAATTAAGATTGTTTTATTCATTTTTTATTTCATTTTTGATACAGTTTCATCAAATTCTTTTTTAAATTCTAAAAATTTGGAAGTTGCTGGACCATTAAACCCGGTATGAATTTTAATTATTCTGTTGTCTTTATTTAAAAAAAGTAAGGTCGGATAAGATTCAATTTTCCCCAGTTGTGGAAAGAAGAGTGAGGAAGAGTCCTTATTGTTATTGCCACCAAGGAGTACTTCATAAGGAATTTTCATATCTTTTTTATATTGAGCAATTCTTTTGATTCCTTGGATTCTGTCGTGATATCGTTCAAATTCAATTGCAAAAATTGGAACATCAAATTGAGGATGTTCTTGAATAAAATTTTTAATGAATTCTGTTTCATCTCTGCAGTTTGGGCACCAAGTACCTGAAATTTGAATAATTTTATATTTGTTTTGATATTGAGGATTAGTATTACTTACCCACTTGCCATCTGTATTTTCAAAATTAAAAATCAATGGATCATTGTTAATAAGTTTTGTAACCGAATCCGGAGAGATAAGATGAACTTCATCAGTTCGTTTAGCTTCCCAATAGCACGAATAATTTTTACCGGAATAAAAGGTTCCAAACATCATAGAATCAACAATGTCTGCTAGGAATAAATACGCATGGGCTCCATCAAATGTGGATAACTTTAATTTATTTGCACTAATTTCACCGGACAAAAATCTATAGTCTCCCGTTTCAGTTCGAAAGGTTCCATTGACTAGGTTTCCATCTTGTTTGAATTCGCCGATAGCATTATATTCATCAATTGAATCTTTTTCAAATATTGCTTGCCAGGTTCCACTAATATTTTGATCTGTTTTATCTTGAATTTTTTCAAATCTATAACTATGACCATAGGAAGCCGTGAAAGGAATGCTATAATTTTGTTTGTCTAGTACTATGTATTCACCAGACATTTTATTATTTTCATAGATGCATTTAATCTCTGCCGCATAGGGTTTTAAACTAATTACCATAGTATCATTTCCGGTCCGCATGTCTCTTCCTTTTTTTATGCCATCAAATTTAATCCTCTCTGTATTATTAATTATCTCGATATAAAAATCTTGATCACTGGTATACACTACATTGAAATTAAACGGAATAACAATTTGCATTGATTCAGGATGTACATCTCTTGTTACAACCTTATAAATGTTTCTGGTAACTATAATTTGTCTAGAGTCATTAAGAATTAAGCTTCCTCTCCATATACCTGGCATTAGTACATTATATTGCTTTGGGGTACTAATGCAGGAGAAAAAATATAGGAAGATAAATAAATATTTAATTTTCAATTTACTAGGATTTTTATTTGTAAAACTGATCTACAATAAATGCCAGACTAAGACCAATAACTGCTCCATAATAATGGGCACTGTGGTCAATTCCATCATTTGTATTTTTTGCTGCCCACCAAGAGTAGATGAGATAAAGAATTCCCATAACCAAAGCTGGAAGTGGAAGAATTCCATAAAGTAATAATATATTTGTTGGGAAGTAATAGATATAAATAAAAAGTATACCGGAAATGGCACCTGAAGCTCCAATTGAAGCGTAGGAAGAATTGTTCCTGTATTTATAATAGCTGGGAGCACAAGATAATATTAGAATCAACAAATAGTCAATGGTATAAATAGTTGAACCCATTGCGAAGCCGTACATGGAAACGTACAATTTCTCTACGATAAATCCAAATTGCCACAAAACAAATGCATTCATTATTAAGTGAATATAACTTCCATGCACAAAGCCACAAGTTATCCAACGATAAAAAGATTTTGATCGATTTTCTTCATAAGGATAATGTCTGAATCTTTCCACGATAGTGTAATTGTTAAATCCCATATAAGAGATTATACCAATTAGACAGAGTATTGTAATTGAGATGTAAGGTGTTATTTCATTCATTATGATAGGGTGTATGATGTATTATTGTATAGGCTCTATACAATTGTTCAACAAAAAACAATCTTATGAGTTGATGAGATAAGGTAAATTTTGAAAAAGATAAACTTAGATTGGCTCTTGATTTTATTTCATCGCCAAAACCAAAGGCTCCACCAACTATAAAAATAATTCTATTTACTCCAGTATTTTGAATTAATTCTAATTGTGAAGCAAATTCTTTGGAACTTAATTCTTTTCCTTTTTCATCCAGAATGATGATGAAATCTTTTAAATCAATTCTTTTTTTTATTTCAGTTCCCTCAATGTCTTGAACTTGTTTGGGATTAGTGATGCTTTTTGTACTTTTTATTTCTAAAATTCCAAATTTACAAAAGTGCTTCAGTCTTTTGGTATAATCCAAAATCCCATCTTCAAGATATTTAAAATTTGTTTTACCGATCCACCACAATTGAATTTCCATTTTACTTTTTGTTCGTCAGCAATAGAAATTGATGGGGGCCGAGTTTGTATTCTTGACCACTTTGGAAATCTACTAGAGCTCGACTAAAAAATTCAAGATATTGATTGTAAGAACGATTAATTTTATAGCTAACTTCCTTTTCTTTCAAGTTAGCCATGAGGACTATAGAAGTATTTTCAATTTTTCTTTCAAAAGCAAGTACATCTTCCGAATCAGTAATGAATTCTGGGATATTATTTTGTAGTGACTTAAAAGCCTCGTTTTCTTTTCTTTGAATAAACAAGGACCGGTAAAAATCCAAATTGTACTGATATTTCCTTGTTACATAAGTTGGTTTTTTAACATCAATTTTTTCAAACATAGGTTCTTCCTGACCATTCAAAATTAATGGTACGCCCCCTAGTGCAATGCTAATAATTGCAGGAAGTTTGAAAAAATAAGGAAACAGTTGATTTTCAGAAGGATCCAATTCATTAATTCTTGCATTCCTTGTAAATTGTATCGTTGTGCCTTTATTTATTGCATTTTTATTCAATTCGATGAAAGATTTAAAATCTGATGCAACAGCTTCATCTTTAGAAATTTTCTTTAAAACCGTATAAAGATCTTGATTTAGGTAACTGTCAAATATATTTTTATTTACTAGGTCTGGACAATTCGATCCACTGGCTAATAAGAACTCTTTGCTCTTTAGTTCATTGCTTAATTGCTCACAAAAATCCATGGGTAAGGCATCAGTGTTCAACAGTATTATTCCATCTATATGATATTTTGATTTCCAGGATTTCAAAGATTTCAATATTTCCTTTCTCAGACTATTATTGCTATAGTTTAGCTGAATGTATTTTGGATTGTACAGACTATCGATCTTTTGTTCTGAGGAAAGATAGTATTCAGGTTTTTTTTCTCGCCAAGGATGATTAGGTCCGGTATAACTTATATCAAATTCAAGAATTACTTTAAACAGAAATTGATGTGCATCTTCTACAAATTTAGTCAGGTCTGATTTTGAGCCTAAACTCGTATCCATATTCATAAAATCCAGCGAAGCATAAGGATCATTGGGGTTGTAGCTAGCATTGAATTGATCATTAGGTGTAATCGGTGTTAAGGCTATCGCCGTTACAAACATGGATCTTATTTTTGGAAACTCTTCTTTAATTCCTAATAAATTGTGTTTTAGGCTGAAATTTTTTGGCATAATTTCATAAATTGAAGCAGATTTAAGCCAGGATGGAGGCTGCTCACTTTTAACATTAAATGAATCACATTGGATAAAAGTAAAACTTATAAGAATTAAGTAAAAAAGATTTTTGAACATTTTGTTATGAATTAATATTAAGTAATTTGCTTCTTTCAGGAAATAGTTTCTGAACTTCATTTGAGAATTCATCGACCATAGATTTTTTGCCGTATTTTAATATGTGCTTTCTAATTTTATCGATATATAAAAAAGCCTGTGTTCCTGCATGATTATTTAGAAATTGTTCAGATAATTTATAGTAGATTGCAAGTAGACGATTCCAATGATTTTTAAATAAGCTGGAATCGTAGTTCATCGTTATTTCCAATGAATTTGACAGTTCAATTTCATTGACAAGAAACTCTTTTTCATCCACATAGGTAAATATATCTAAAATAAAATATTGATCTAGTATAGAATTCGCTGATTTGTATTCATTAATGAATTCCATAATGTTGGACGGATTGTTCTCTAATTTAGAGAAGTACAATTTTGCAAAATTCAAATGAGACAATTGAATTGCATACTTTTTAGCATTTTGTATGCATTTTTCAATTTGATTACTCATCAGTTGATGAGTAATAATACTTTCAGCTGCCTTTATTTTCACGTCTTTGTTATTCACGAATTGATTAATAAGTGAAAGATGCTCCTCGAAAGTTTCAATAAATTGATTTTCTTTAAGGTATTCAATCATCATTAACCAAGATTGAGTGGACACATTTGCAGCCAATTCATTTTTTAGTAAATTCTTAAATACCTTAATGTCCAAAGTGTTTATAATAAACAAGATGGTTTCTAACTCATTGGCTTCAAAAATTTCTTTACTTTGAATTTTGGAAACTATTAATTCGTTAATAATTTTGCTTTGTGCTTTCGTATTCGCTGTATTGAGCAATACACTATATATATTTTCTGTTTTATTTCGAATAAGGTATTTGTTCTCATTGAGAATCTTTATTGTAAACTCTAGAAAAACTTCATACAATTCAGCAGCCTTTATTCCTTTCAGAATTTGTTCTAAGGCCTTGTGCTGATTTTCATACAGTCTCAATAACTTTAAATGGTTGTTGCTTTGGTAAAGACTAAGCCATTGATCCGTTTTTATTAAGTTGGCTAGACATTTATAAAAAGCTGATTTAATGTCTCCTTGAATATAGTCTTGTATACACTGTTCATAGAGATATTCTAGTAATTGAACTTGTTCTTTATAGAGTTTTAGTTTATTGGAAGCCTTATTAATGGTATCTGTCGATTCAAACTTATTAAATACGCGCAAACAAAAATTAAAAAGATCTTCATTATGGTAAGCTTTAACCAAAAAGAGTTCGGTCCAGCGATTTAGTTTACTATCAATCTTAAGGATTAATTTGATAAACTGAATTAATTCTTCCTGGCTGTATTCTGAAAAATCGAATTTTGTTAATTTAAAGTTATCAGCTTTTGTGTTGCTTGAAGATTTAGGCAAAACCACTTCTTTATAATGCCAGTAAGCTGCAATCCAGGCATGTAGACAGGGGTGTTTTGTATTGGATCTTCCGCAAGCGCATTGTATTTTATTGACTTGATTGCGTCCATATTTAATTTCGCACTCTATGAATGAATCTTCAAATTTAATATTGTAATTCCAGATATTTTTAGATACTTCATTGGCTTTTTTAACGCGACCCAATGCATGAGAACTACTGACCAAACGGTAAGTTGCTTCAGGTAACATGAATTCAATTTGGTCTAATATGATTTTCATAAATTGAAAAAGTGGTCGTACACAGAAATAAAACCCTAAATTTACGCACATAGTAACTTATAAAGTATGCAAAAATTTATATTTGTCGTAAGACATGCTAAGTCCAGCTGGGCAAATGATGAGAAAGATATTAACCGACCATTGAATGATAGGGGCTTAGAGGATGCTCCAAAAATGGCAAAGTTATTCTCATCGCTTATAAAAGATGATCTAAAGATCATATCAAGTCCTGCAAATCGAGCATTGACGACAGCAAATTTTTTTCGAGATGCGTGCAATCTAAAGGAGGAAATTGAAATAAATGAAGATCTTTATTTTGGGTCTGAAGAAGATTATCTTATTGCAGCTCAAAATACAGACAACAAATTTAATGCTGTGGCAATCTTTGGGCACAATCCCAAAATTGAATATTTTTGTTCAAAAGTGAAAAATTCTTACAATGAAAATATTCCTACATGCGCAATATTGAAGTTCAGTTGCAAGGTTTCTAATTGGAAAGAAGTTGAATGGAATTCTTTGCATCTTGATGAATATTTTTTTCCAAAGGAAATTTAATTTTATTTAATTAAATTAATGCTTGGTAGTATTGGAATGCATATGAATTTTAAGAATTACAAATTCAACGTTTTCATTGTTTTGCTTGTAATAATTTTTTTGGGAAGTAAAACCAATGATAATCCATATGTAGATTTATATACTTCTTCAATTGAAAATTTTAAGGAAGAACAAATTGAATTGCTTACAAGATTGGATAAATTGAACCTTAGCAATAACAACAATAAGTCAGTGTTGTTGGAAAAAATTTATCAACTGAGAATTACCCTAAAGAAAATAGACCTATGGTTGAGATATTTTGATCCAATTCAATACAAGAAAATAAATGGACCTCTTAATATCGAATGGGAAATTGAAGTCTTTGAAAAATTTGAAAAACCATATAAACGCATTGGCTCAGGATTAAGCTTAATTGAAAATGAATTAAATAAAGATTCAGTAAAGTTTAAAAATATTGAAAATTTATTGGTTTCTAGTATTGTTGCTACTAAATCTTACTTATCCGATAGTATTAAAGAGGAAGTTGCAGTCCCGGATCATTTTATTTTAGCCAACAGATTATTTTTGTTAAATCTGAGTGCTTTGTATACCACAGGCTTTGAATGTCCGAATAGATCTCGCGTTTTGATTGAATTGGAAGAGATGCTTTTAAATACAAGGGATATCTATTTCGTGTTTAACAAAGCATATCCTGATTATAATATAGATAAAGAATATTTGGATATTTTTGATAAGACTATAGCTTATGTTGCCGAAAATAAAAATGACTATGATAGATTTAATCATTTGGTCTTTATTAAAGATTTTATAAATCCATTGTTTTCCCTTAATCAATCCTATATTAGAAAATATAAAGCTAAGTCTATCAGTTATAATGAGTTTACTTTAAACAATGAAGTAAGTTCAATTTTTAGCAAGTCATTGTTTGCAGGTCAGGATATGCTCGGTGTCTATAGGTCTGTATCAGATAAGAAAACTATGGATCAAATAGTAGAGATGGGAAGACAATTTTTCAATGAACCATTATTTTCAGGAAATAATAAACGTTCGTGTGCTTCTTGCCACAAACTAAATAATTATTTTACCGATACTACAACAAGTACAGCGATTCAATTCAATATGATATCAAAATTAGAGCGCAATGCACCTTCTTTAATTAATGTTGAATTTAACCATCTTCTAATGCAAGATGGAAAACATTTCAGTATTTTTAATCAGATGAAGGATGTAAGTTTAAATCCGATAGAATTAAATTCAAATGAAAACGAAATATTAAAAAAAATTTTAAGCTGCAAGGAATATAAAACTAAGCTGAAGAGATTTGCTCAATTGAGTACTGAAAAAAAGATTTCATTTAAACACCTTTCCTCAGCTTTAAGTTGTTACTTAAGTTCTTATTCTAAATACAACTCTAAGTTTGATAGAATTATGAATAAGGAGGAAGCACCAAACTATGAAATTGAAGCAGGGTTTAATTTATTTATGGGAAAGGCACAATGCGGAACCTGTCATTTTGTACCTCTATTTAACGGGGTAAAACCACCATTTATAAACAGTGAATTCGAAGTATTAGGCATTCCTTCAGATACGACATTTCAAATGTTAAGCTTAGATAAGGGTAGATGGAAAGTGTTAGAAGCTCCGGAAACCCAAAGTGCATTTAGAACTTCGGCATTGAGAAATGTTTTACATACTAAACCATTTATGCATAATGGAGTTTTCTTTACCATAGGAGAAGTCCTTGATTTCTATAATGAAGGTGGAGGAAAGGGAAAGGGTCTAAAATTAGTTAATCAGACTCTTTCTGAAAGTAAATTGGATTTAAGCAAGAATGAGTTAAACTTGTTAACTCTATTTTTGGAATCCTTGTCCGAGGATATTATTTTTGATACTTCGGAATTTGAATTAGCGAAATCAAAGAAAGCAAGTTTAAATTCAAGACTTAAAGGAGGTGAATACTAATATGAAAAGATCAACAATTATATCTATAACGTGTACCATTTTTTTAGCATTAAATTGCAATAAGAAATCTTTCACTTATGTTTATCCACCAAATATTGCTGAAAAAGAAAAACCAGAATTTGATAAGTTTATAAAACTTGGAAGCAAATTGTATAAAACAAATTGTTCTGCTTGTCATGGCGTTCAATATGCCAGTCAGGATGGAGGAAGACAATTTACTGAGAATCAAATTAGAAATTATGCTGTAAATATTAAAATTCGAAATGAAACGCATAAGTTCACAAGAGCAATGAGCAAAGATGATATCGATGCAATTTGTGTTTATCTTAAATACAAAAATTGATTTTTCAAAATATCTGACTTTATGGATTACCTTATAAGTCTTAATATTAATTGAATCTTTTTTAACAACTCTAATCCATTTTTAATTGCTTCAAATTAGTATTCAATCGTTTATGAATGCTAAGTTACTTTAAAATAAGCATCAGCTAAAGTTTGTGAATTGTTCTGCAAAAATTCCGTTTCAAATATACTTCCTGATTGAAGTTTTATGGTTAATTATAAAATCTATCAAATTACTTTAATATTGAAATGGATCTAAAAAATTCAATTGCATTTTTTACCTTTTGCTAACGATCAAATTTTAAAATTTATACTAAGGAATGAAATAAGTGTTGCTTGGTTTTTCAATGTCAGAGCTAATGTAATAAATAAAATAGTCATTTGGTCAGTATGCTTACCTCAAGCATTAGCACCGAATAATTAATAGAATAAAATGGAATTCATCGGCCTTATGAAAGTGTATATTCAAATGTGAATTTTGAGATAAAAAAAAGCGATCATATTTTTGAAAACATGATCGCTTTTAATTAGCTAATCTCAGCCTATTTAATAATCAGCATTGATTGTATGATTTTGGTATTCTTATTTTTAAAGATCACCCAATACATACCGGATGCATTTTGGTTAAAGTCTATCGAGCTTAATTTTACGCGTTCAGTTGGACTGTCAATTACTTTTTTCCAAACTGCCTGATCTAGCATATTGTATATCTCTAACATTCCATCTTCAACAGGATTTTCAAAAACGATATCAAAGCTACCATTATTTGGATTTGGAATAACATGGAAGTCTATAGATGGATCAGCAATATTTATTTTATTTAATTTGCTTGGATCAAATGCTTCCTCTGCTAAAGTATCTTTTTTAGGATTTCCTTCCAAAGATGTTGCACACATCGCACAAATTCCTAAATACTGGTTACTTTTTCGAGTTGAAACGAAGGTAGAATAGGCTACACATTTTGTTGTACATACTCCATTAACTATTTCTGAAATGTAAACCCTTTGGGGAACCTGACTGCATTTCCACGTAGATAATACTTGTGCGAATGGTGGAATAACATTACAATCGGGTAAACCATCTCCATTGTTGTCCACAGTATCATCTGTTTTCGGACACACATCGCAGACATCATTTACACCATCACAATCCCCATCTCCTGTACTTAGTGTAACCGTCGAACTACAAGTTCCTTTGTTGTTACTCGCATCGGTAACGGTCACTACAACTGTAGTTACTTTTGGACTCTTACAAGTGAAAGTATCTGGTTTTACGGTCTTAGTCACGATTCCACAATTGTCGTACGAGGAAGATATCACACTATCGGCGGTGATCGTTTTAACACCGGTAGTTGGTAAACTTATGGTGATGTTTTTACAAGTAACTTTTGGTGCCGTCTTATCAAGGATAAATAATGTCGCAATACACGAATCTGTCAAACCTGAGGAATCTGTAACAACAAATTTTACCTGTCTCATTGGAATATCATCACAACCAAATTTAGTTCTATCGAGTGTTTTGCTCTTGATAGAACAATTGTCTGAGGATCCATTATCCACACTATCCGGATGTGTAACAAACTTTCCTGTTATGGAGTCAAGTATAATAGTATCATTTTTACATCTTGCAATCGGACGCTCAGTTTCAAATACATTTAATAGATATTTACAACTTGATGTATTTCCACATTGATCGGTAGCAGTCCAGGTAATTGAATGCAATCCAAATGAAATCTTCTCTCCTTTTAAGGTACTCTTACTGTTGTAATTATTTGTAATAGATACAGAATCCAATGTACAAGCATCAAATGCTTTTGCATCTAAAGAAGTATCGGCAGTGTAATAACATACCATAGTGTCTGCTTTGCGACTTATAAGATTTCCTGCAGGACAGGTAATCACAGGTCCTGTAGTATCCCTTATGGTTATGATCTGTTTATTAATTGCAGTTTTTGAATTTCCGCAATCGTCTGTAACTGTCCAAGTTCTATATACTTTTGAAGTACAGGAACCAAGTACAAGAGAATCTGAGTAATTCGCTGTTGGATTTGGATCACAAGGATGCGAAATATTATCCGGATATCCGGTTTTGTTAGGTATATCATCAAACGCACAACCTTCTGCATCTTTGTAAGCTCTGATTTGGAAATTATCAATATATAACTCTTTCGAAACAGAATCATTAGCATCGGTATATCTTACTCTAATATACAATTTTGTAGGATAGGAAACTGTTGGTACTGAAGCTTTACATTGTGTCCATTGCGCTTTGGTTAATAAGGTATTGCTAAAATTAGTCCAAACAGTTCCATTTAAGCTGTAATCCATTAATAGTGTTTTAGCAGATCCATTACTTAATCGCAATGCTTGTACGTAAACTTCAAAGTTTGTGAAAATTGGTAAGTTTGGTCCACTGATATTAAATTGCCAATGACCTACAGTTTTTGAATTTTCTACTTTTAAGGATTTACCTGCAAAGTTATTATTTGCAAAGGCAAGATTTCCTGTAACTGTACCCGTATCTCTCATGAAGACTACAGAGCTCGTGTCAATTTTAGATTTGATTTGTGAATATAAAAATGGTGCAAGAGCCAGATAAGAATTTCCTTTATTGAAATCGTAATTAACCAACAATTGTGTTCCTGATGGAGAAAATTCTCTAAAAATTGTCACATCAGCAGGATTATTAAATGTAGGTTTAAAGGTATCCTGAACAGTAATAACTTGTAAGCAAGTATTTGTATTTCCGCATTTATCTGTTGCAAGCCATGTCCTATTTATTTTGAAATTATTAATACATGCTCCCGGTAGAGTTAGATCAGTAAAAGTAATTGTTGCAGGAGAATTACATGCATCGAGTCCAGTCGCAAAACCATTTGAATTAGGACTAATTGAAGCATTGCAATTGATAGTTTTTGCAGGTGGACAAATGATGGATGGAATTGGAAGCGAAGTAACAGTAAATATTGCTGTACAATTCGTGTTCGTAACGCATAAACTACTTGCTTGGAAAATAACAGATTTTATACCTCCACAAGCCAATGGCGCACCGCTATTATTATTCGTAATTACAGGATTGCAACCTCCGGTTACAGAAGCTGTCAATAACCAAGTATTAAATTGATCATTTACTTCTGTTTGTGTTAGACAGCCATTTATAGTTTTGTCAATTGGACAAGTTAAATTTAATGGAAGTGGTGTTTTAACAGTAAAAATGGAAGTACAAGTTTTAGGAGCATCACAAGAACTGGTTATTGTAAATACAATAGTTTTTGATTCTCCACATGAACTCGGGGCATTGCCTGAATTATTGTTTGTTACAAGAACGTTGCAACCTCCAACAGTTTGAACTGTGTTTAGCCAATTCGTATATTTCAAATTAATTGTATCCTGAGTCTGACAATCATTTTCAGTAACGTTAATTGGACAGGTTACAATTAGACTTGGTGCATTGTTTACAGTAAATGAAGCATTACATGTTTTAGGCACATCGCAGTCACTGGTTACAGTAAATGTAATAGAATTAAATGCACCACATGCACTTGGAGGACCACTGCTGTTGTTTGTTCCTACGCTGTTACAACCTCCATTGAAAGTTACTGTTGATAACCAAGCAGCATATTTGGTATTAATTAGAGTTTGAGTCTGACATGCTATTTCTGTCACATTGTTTGGACAAGTTAATACAACCGGAGTTGCATCTGTCACGGTAAATGTAGCTGAACAAGATTTAGAATTTTCACAAGAACTTGTTACAGTATAAACGACAGTTTTTGAACCTCCGCAACCACTTGGAGCACCGGTAGAATTATTACTAACATTTGTATTACAACCACCCGTAGCGGAAACAGAGTTTAACCAAGTATTGTACTTTGATAAAATCGTTGCTTCAGTTTGGCATGCAATTTCTATTTGATTTGCAGGGCAGGTAAGCACGACTGCTGGTGCATTTGTAACAGTGAAAGTCGAAGTACAGGTCTTTGTAGTTTCGCAAGAACTTGTAACTGTAAAAGTAATAGTAGTTGCGCCTCCGCAGAATCCAGGAGCTGTTCCTGAACTGCTTGTTATAACTCCGTTGCAACCTCCACTAAATGTTGCAGTATTCTTCCATATTGCAAACTTAGAATCAATATTTGCCTGAGTTTGACAAGCAATTTCAGTTTGATTGCTTGGGCAAGTAAGTGCAACACTTAGAGGACTGTTTACTGTAAAAGTTGAATTGCAGGTTATTGGGCCTTGACAGCTAGAATTCACAGTAAAAGTAATTGTTGTAGAGCCACCACAGAAAGTCGGAGCAGTACCTGCAGAACTAGTTAATGTACCATTACAACCTCCGGTAAATGTAGCCGTATTCTTCCATGTTGCAAACTTTGAATCAATGGCCGTTTGAGTTTGGCAAATCGCTTCAGTAACTGCAGTTGGACAAGTTATAGTAACATTCGGTGCTGCTGTAACTGTAAATGTTACATTACAAGATTTTACAGGTTCACAATCACTGGTAACCATGTAAGTAATTGTAGTAGTTCCACCGCAGGCAAGTGGTGCCGTTCCACTACTACTTGTAAAATTGGAATTACATCCACCACTTGATGTGCCAGACGCTTTCCAAGTTGCAAATTTACTATCAATCATTGCCTGAGTTTGACAGGCAAGTTCTGTAACATTTGCAGGACAATTAAGTACTACTACTGGAGCAGTGGTTACTGTAAATGTAGAAGTACAAGTTCTCACTGGTTCACAGGAACTAGTTACACTGAAAGTTACATTGATTGTTCCACCACAAGCACTTGGAGCAGACGGTCCATTATCACTTGATAGGGTATTGCATCCTCCCATATAGGTAAAAGTATTTTTCCAATTGGCAAATGAAGTGTTTATTGCTGCCTGAGTTTGACATACTACTTCAGTTTTAGCTGTAGGACAGGTAAGAGCCAAGACAGGAGCTGTAGTTACGGTAAATGTAGCATTACAAGTTTTAGGAGCATCACAAGTACTTGTCACTGTAAATGTTACAATTACTGAACCTCCACAGGCAGCTGGCGCAGCATTTCCATTATCTGATTTAACTCCGTTACAACCACCGGTAAAACTGAAAGTATTTTTCCAAGCTGTAAAAGATTGATCTATTGCTGCCTGATTTTGACAACTCACTTCTGTTTTGTTAGCAGGACAATTAAGTACTAATGTTGGAGAGTTAACAACTGTAAAACTAGAAGTACAGGTTTTTACAGGTTCGCAAGAACTTGTAACTGTAAATGTTATTGTTGCAACTCCACCACATGCACTTGGAGCCGTCGTAGCATTATTTGTTAGAACTCCATTGCAACCACCTGAGAATGTTGCAGTGTTTTTCCAAGTTGCAAATTTAGAATCTATTAATGCTTGAGATTGGCAACTCACTTCATTTTGAACATTAGGGCATGTTTGATTTACTAAGGAAGCAGTATTTACTGTAAATGAAGAGGTGCAAATTTTTACAGGTTCGCAACTACTAGTAACTGTAAATGTAACAGTAGTTGTTCCACCGCATGCATTAGGTGCACTTGTTCCATTATTTGTAAGAACACCATTGCAACCTCCTGTAAATGTTGCTGTATTTTTCCAAGTGGCAAACTTAGCATCTATAACTGCTTGCGTTTGACAAGCTGCTTCAGTTGAAGTAACAGGACAGGTAATTGCAACAGCGACTGGCGCATTTACATTAAAGCTAGAGGTACAAGTCTTTGGTACATCGCAATTACTTGTAACGGTAAATGTAATTGTTGTACTTCCTCCACAGAATGGAGGAGCAACACCACCACTATTCGTAATTATTCCACCACAACCACCAGCAAAGGTGGCAGTATTTTTCCAAGTTGCGAATTTAGAATCAATTGTCGTTTGTGTTTGACATGAATTTTCAGTTGCTGTTATAGGACATGTAAGTATAACTGTAGGAGAGCTTACAACTGTAAATGTTGCCATGCATATTTTTGGAGATTCACAGCTGCTGTTTACCATGAAAGTTATGGTTGTAGCACCACCACAGAATGAGGGAGCTGTGCCGGAACTACTTGTCATTACTCCAAGGCATCCACCAGTAAATGTGGCTGTATTTTTCCAGGTAACAAATTTCGCATCAATTGCAACTTGTGTTTGGCAGGCAATTTCAGAAACATTTGCAGGACAGGTAATAACTACTGCAGGTGCAGCATTAACTGTAAAACTTGCTGTGCAAGTTTTTGTAACATCACAGTTGCTAGTTACTGTATAGGTAATAGAAGTAACTCCACCACAGAAATTAGGAGCAGTTCCGGTACTATTCGTCATTAATCCGTTGCATCCTCCCGAGAAGGTTGCCGTATTTTTCCATGTTGCAAACTTAGAATCAATGGTTGCTTGATTTTGACATGAAGTTTCAATGACATTAGTAGGACAGGTCAAAACAACTAAAGGAGAAGCAGTTACAGTGAAAGTAGCATTACATGTTTTTGGAACATCACAATTACTAGTCACTGTATAGGTTATAGTTGTAGAACCTCCACAGAATGAAGGAGCTGTTCCACCGCCGTTTGTCAGTGTGCCAATGCAACCTCCTGTAAATGTTGCAGTATTTTTCCAAGCAGAGAATGAAGCGTCTATAGCTGTCTGAGTTTGACAAGCCACTTCCGTTTTAGGAGTAGGACATGTGATAACTACAGCAGGAGCATTCGTTACAGTAAAGTTGACTGTACAAGTTTTAACAGGTTCACAAGTACTAGTTACAGTAAATGTTACCGTTTTGACTTCACCACAAGCATTAGGAGAAGTAGTTCCATTGTCGCTTAGCATTCCTGTGCAACCTCCACTAAATGTTGCAGTGTTTTTCCAAGCTGCAAATTTAGAATCTATTATAGACTGAGTTTGACATGAAGGTTCTGTAACAGGAGCAGGACAATTCAGAACTACCAAAGGAGCAGGAGTTACAGTAAATGTAGACATACATGTTGTTGTTAAAGGTGCACAAGTACTTGTAACAGTAAAGGTTATTGTTTTGACATCACCACAAGCAAGTGGTGAGGTGCTGCTGTTATTCGAAATTACACCATTGCAACCGCCAGTAAACGTTGCTGTATTTTTCCAATTATTAAATTTAGTATCTATATCAGATTGTAATTGACAAGCCGATTCTGTAACTGCAGTCGGACAGGTTATAACTGCTGCCGGTGCAGTGGTAACATTAAAGCTTGAACTACAAGTCGCAGTTAATGGAGCGCATGTACTTGTAACAGTAAATGTGATTGTCTTCATATCACCACATGCTAGAGGAGAAGTGCTACTGTTATTAGTAATTACTCCATTGCATCCTCCGGTAAACGTGACTGTATTTTTCCAAATATTAAATTTAGCATCTATCGATGCTTGAGTCTGACACGGTCCTTCCGTAACTGTTGTTGGACAGGTTAAAACCAATGGTGCTGCAATATCAACATTGAAAGTCGCGGTGCACATTTTCGGCACATCACAATTGCTGGTAACTGTAAATGTAATTGACTTAGAATCTCCACAAGCCGATGGTGATGTACCACTATTATTTGTAAGTACACCATTGCAACCTCCTGAGAATGTTGCAGTGTTTTTCCAAGTTGCAAACTTAGCATCAATTGCAGCCTGAGTCTGACATGCAGGTTCAGTGACAGTTGATGGACATATAATGCTAATTGAAGTTGCATTGTTAACCGTAAATGTAGAACTACAACTCACAGGTGTCTGACAATCACTTGTAACTGTGAATGTAATTGGTGTATTACCACCGCAGGCACTTGGAGCTGTTCCTGAACCACTGGTGAGAAGTCCACCGCAACCACCGGTAAAGGTGGCAGTATTTTTCCAAGCTGCAAATTTTGAATCGATAGTAGTTTGTAATTGACAAGCTGCTTCTGTGACATTTGCAGGGCAAGTTAAATTAACCGCTGGTGCATTGTTAACCGTAAATGTTGCCGTGCAATTTGCCGGTGGCTGACAATCACTATTGACAGTGAAAGTTATTGATGTGCTGCCACCACAAGCATTTGGAGCTGTTCCGGAACCGCTAGTTAGTATTCCACCACAACCGCCGGTAAAGCTTGCAGTATTTTTCCAAGCTGCAAATTTGGAATCTATTGTCGTCTGATTTTGACAAGCCGCTTCGAAAACCGCAGTAGGGCAGGTCATGACAACTGCAGGAGCATTTGTAACAGTGAAAGTTGAATTGCAGGTGACAGGAGTTTGGCAATCACTGGTAACAGTATATGTTATTGTTGCTGAGCCACCACAGAAAGGAGGCGCAGTACCTCCACTATTGCTTAAGATTCCAGTACAACCTCCTGTGAAAGTTGCTGTATTTTTCCAAGCTGCAAATTTCGTATCGATAGTGGTTTGATTTTGGCAAGCCACTTCAGTTGCTGCAGTTGGACAGGTAATAACAATGGAAGGTGCGCTAAGCACAATAAATATACCTACACAAGTTACAGGAGTTTGACAATCACTGTTAACTGTAAAAGTTATGTTGGAAACACCACCGCAGAAGGAAGGTGCTGTACCACTGTTATTGGTTAACATACCTGCGCAACCTCCAGAGAAACTTGCAGTATTTTTCCAAGTTGCAAAAGAAGCATCAATTACAGCCTGAGTTTGACACGCCGCTTCAATCTTAGGTGCAGGGCAGTTAATAACTACAGCTGGTGCATTGGTAACTGTAAAAGTAGCATTACAGGTTACAGGAGTTTGACAATCAGAATTTACTGTAAAGGTTAAAGTTGTTGTTCCGCCACAATATGAAGGTGCAGAACCTGCGCCATTGACCAGAATTCCATTACAGCCACCTATAAATGTTGCTGTATTTTTCCAAGCTGCAAAAGAAGCATCAATAATTACTTGAGACTGACAAGGCCCTTCAGTTTTAGGACTTGGGCAGGTAAGTACAACAGTTGGTGCATTGGTGACTGTGAAAGCTGCAACACAGGTCGTAGTTAATGGTGCGCAAGTACTGGTAACGGTAAATGTTACTGTAGCTGTACCACCGCATGCATTTGGAGGAGTAGCTCCGTTGTTGCTGAGCAAACCACCACAACCACCAGTGAATGTGGCTGTATTTTTCCAAGCTGCGAATTTAGAATCGATAACAGCCTGAGACTGACAAGCCAGTTCTGTTGCTGGAGTAGGACAAGTTATAACTACTGCCGGAGCTGCCGTAACCGTAAAGCTTGCGTTGCAAGTTGTTGTAAATGGTGCGCAAGTACTGGTTACTGTAAAGGTTACAGTAGCTGTACCACCGCAAGCATTCGGAGGAGTTGCTCCGTTGTCGCTTAGAACTCCATTACAACCACCGGTAAACGTTGCTGTAGTTTTCCATAAAGCAAATTTAGAATCGATAACAGCCTGAGTTTGACAAGCCAGTTCCGTAGCAGGAGTTGGGCAAGTAATTACAGCAGGTGTAGAATTGGTAACAGTGAAAGTTGCATTGCATGTCTTAGGAACATCACAATCACTAGTTACTGTAAAAGTTATAGTAGCCGCTCCACCACAAGCATTTGGTGCTGTAGTTGAGTTATTTGTTAGTATTCCATTACAACCTCCTGTAAAAGAAGCTGTGGTTTTCCAAGCCGCAAAAGACGCATCTATAACAGCCTGAGTTTGACACGGTCCTTCTGTTTTAGGACTTGGACAGACTATGCTAATAGCAGTTGCGTTGCTTACTGTAAAAGTAGACACGCAGGTTGTAGTTAAAGGGGCGCAGGTACTTGTTACAGTAAAAGTTATTGGTGTTGAACCACCACAAGAAGAAGGTGCTGTTCCGGAACTATTGCTAATAACACCGTTGCACCCACCTGTGAATGATGCCGTAGTTTTCCATATCGCAAATTTTGCATCTATTACTGACTGAAGTTGGCAAGCAGCTTCGGTAACATTAGCAGGACAACTTATAGTAACAGCAGGAGCATTGGTTACTGTGAAAGTTGCTGTACAGTTCACTGGAGCCTGACAATCACTATTGACTGTGAAAGTTATTGAAGTTGTTCCGCCGCAGGCGTCTGGAGCAGTTCCGGAACCATTGGTAAGCAAGCCACCACAACCACCGGTGAAGGAAGCTGTAGTTTTCCATAGAGCAAACTTAGCATCTATGCTAGCCTGAGTTTGACATGCCATTTCAGTGACATTAGCAGGACAGGTTATTGCAACCGCTGGTGCATCAGTAACAGTGAAAGTAGCATTACAATTAACTGGAGCCTGACAATCACTAGTCACTGTAAAAGTTATAGTTGTTGAGCCACCGCAGAAAGGTGGAGCTGATCCTGAGCTATTGGATAGTACACCGCCACAACCGCCGGTGAAGGTGGCTGTAGTTTTCCAAGCTGCGAATTTGGAATCTATTGTCGTCTGATTTTGACAAGCTGCTTCGGTAACCGGAGCAGGGCAAGTTATGGCAACTGCAGGAGCATTGGTAACTGTGAAAGTAGCATTGCAGGTAACCGGAGTTTGACAATCAGAGTTTACAGTGAATGTTATAGTTGAACTACCTCCACAGAAAGGAGGAGCTGTTCCTGAGCCGTTGGTAAGCATTCCACCGCAACCACCAGTGAAAGATGCAGTTGTTTTCCAAGCAGCAAATTTAGTATCGATTACGGTTTGAGATTGACAAGGTCCTTCAGTAACAGGATTAGGGCAGGTAATGACAACGGTAGGTGCACTAAGCACAATAAATGTTCCTACGCAAGTCACTGGAGCTTGACAATCACTGTTTACTGTAAAAGTTATATTGGAAACACCACCACAGAAAGGAGGCGCAGTACCACTGCTATTAGTAAGAATTCCACCACAGCCACCAGTGAAGCTTGCAGTTGTTTTCCATGCTGCAAAAGAAGCATCAATTGCAATCTGAGTCTGACAGGCAGTTTCAATTTTAGGTGCTGGACAGTTAATAACTACAGCAGGTGCATTGGTAACTGTAAAAGTAGCATTGCAAGTAACCGGAGTTTGACAATCAGAATTTACAGTGAAAGTAAGTGTTGTTGTACCTCCACAGAAAGGAGGAGCAGTACCACCACTATTAGTAAGAATTCCACCACATCCACCGGTAAATGTTGCTGTATTTTTCCATGCTGCAAAAGAAGCATCGATTACAGCTTGAGTCTGACAAGGTCCTTCTGTTTTAGGACTTGGGCAGGTAAGTAAAACTGTTGGTGCATTGGTAACTGTGAAAGCTGCAATACAAGTCGTAGTTAATGGTGCGCAAGTACTGGTAACAGTAAAGGTTACTGTAGCTGTACCACCGCATGCATTTGGAGGAGTAGCTCCGTTGTTGGTGAGCAAACCACCACAACCACCAGTGAAGGTGGCTGTATTTTTCCAAGCTGCGAATTTAGCATCGATAACAGCCTGTGATTGACAAGCCAGTTCTGTTGCTGGAGTAGGACAAGTTATGACCACTGCCGGAGCTGCTGTAACTGTAAAGCTTGCGTTACAAGTTGTTGTAAATGGTGCGCAAGTACTGGTTACTGTAAAGGTTACAGTAGCTGTACCGCCGCAGGCATTTGGAGGAGTTGCTCCATTGTCGCTTAGAACTCCATTACAACCACCGGTAAACGTTGCAGTAGTTTTCCATAAAGCAAATTTAGAATCGATAACGGCCTGAGTTTGACAAGCCACTTCCGTTACAGGAGTTGGACAGGTGATTACTGGAGTAGGCGCATTGGTAACTGTGAAAGTAGTATTACAAGTTGTTGTAATTGGGGCACAGGTACTGGTTACAGTAAAGGTTATTGTTGCTGTACCACCGCAGGCATTAGGTGCAGTAGTTGAGTTATTCGAAAGAACACCATTACAGCCACCAGTGAAAGTTGCTGTATTTTTCCAAGCTGCAAATGAGGCATCAATAGCAGCCTGAGTTTGACATGGTCCTTCGGTTATAGGAGTTGGACAAGTTATACTGGCTGGAGTTGCATCGGTCACAGTAAAAGTAGACACGCAGGTCGTAGTTAATGGGATGCAAGTACTGGTTACCGTAAAGGTTATAGGTGTTGAACCGCCACAGAAAGAAGGAGCAGAACCGGAGCTATTGCTTAAAACTCCATTACAACCACCAGAGAAGGAAGCTGTAGCTTTCCATAGTGCAAACTTAGCATCAATGGTAGCCTGAGTTTGACAAGCAGCTTCGGTAGTATTTGCAGGACAAATTATAGTAACAGCAGGCGCATCAGTAACAGTAAATGAAGCAGTACAGTTTACCGGAGCCTGACAATCACTATTAACAGTGAATGTAATAGATGTACTTCCACCGCAAGCGTTTGGAGCAGTTCCAGTACTATTTGTTAGCAAGCCACCACAACCACCGGTGAAGGAAGCTGTAGCTTTCCAAAGTGCAAACTTGGAATCAATAGTAGCTTGAGTTTGACAGGCCATTTCAGTAACATTAGCAGGGCAAGTAATTGCAACCGCAGGTGCATTGGTAACAGTGAAAGTAGCATTGCAAGTTACTGGAGCCTGACAATCACTAGTTACTGTAAAAGTTACTGTTGTTGAACCACCGCAGAAAGGTGGAGCAGATCCTGAGCTATTGGATAGCACACCGCCACAACCTCCTGTGAAGGTGGCTGTAGTTTTCCAAGCTGCAAATTT
>JBDTWI010000015.1:0-80460 GCA_040006775.1 Saprospiraceae bacterium | reverse complement strand
CTAAATCACCTCACTATTGATGTCAAGTGGTACTTAGTTGTACGGATACATTTGTAGGTACAAGAAATTCACATTCATTCGAATGAAAATGGCCTTGTTATAAGTTTGCAATTCGATAATTATATTCTGAATTTTAACAGGATTAAAATCCAGAATATAAAAATCAAAAGATTACTTATTCAGGTCAATACACATAGTATAATAATAATCTCCAATGATCATTAGACCTGTATTTGGATCTATTGAAAGATCACAGGTCCCAAAATTGGCATCGTATTCATAACAATTAAAATTCGGACTAATCTCATTCCATATTTTATTGCCATTATAAATATTCAGTGAATGAATATTGCCATTTGCTCCACTAGCTGCATAAACTTTCCCTTTGTAATAGTCCATCTTCCCAATAGTATCTGCCCATTTTAATGCGGTCCACTGATGTTTACCTGTAAGCTCATCAAAACAACAGACACTTCCACCATTGCTGTGAACGATTAGCCTTCCTTCTGCTAGTATCATATTGCCAAGAATCATATCTCCACCCACTCTCCTTCCTACGTCATCTTGCCAAATTATTACACCCGTTTCTGCATCGTAACAATACAACATCGCAGCTGCTTTAAAAAACACTCTTCCATCTTTATAGATTGCTGGCCATACTGAAGAATTACCTAAATAATCTACTGAGTCATGACGCCAGATATATTTCCTTTGGGTCAAATTGTATGCGAGTACATCAATTCTTTGTTTTAATTTTGAACTCAACTGTCTATTCTGAAAAAATATCACAGAATCACCATTATTTAAGACATATTCAACCATGGATTCTATACTAGGTCCATATTGTGTATTGATTAAGCTGAGAATATACTCAGATTGGTAATTGTCCATATTAAATCTCCATACCTGAATGCTATCTGAAACTGGAGCATTTCCATAAGGAATTTTATAATAGATATAATTACCAAACCATGATATTCTAGGATCAACATAACTAACAAACTCCTTATAAATTATATTTCCATTATTTAAATCAAGAACCTTGATTTCCGGAGTAGCGCTTCCTGCTGAGCTAATAATAAATAATTTATCTTTATAAATCACCCTGTCTAAAGTTCCTAATACATCTCTAAGTGATGGATCTATTGACTCCCAGATTTTTTGACCTGTATTTATATCTCTCATCATCAGATTAGATTCCGGGTAATTGTTATATGTACCATAAATAATAAAATTCTTGTAAAACACTGCTTCGATCATCGTTTGACGACTGCTATCTTCCCAGTTGAAAACCTTCCAAATTGGTTTTAAAGCAGTGAAGACAGTATCTTCTTGACAATTTTTTGATTTAGGTGGATCTATTATTGGTTCACAACAACTTAAAAAAGTATGACAAATTAGAATTATCGAACTTATTATTTTATTTTTCATAACAACAATTTAAATTTACTATTATAGTTTTGAAATTATAGTTTATCTTAAATAGGTTTTAAAAAACAAATTATAATCACCGTTGTATAATTTCGTTAATTTCTGTCTCAAGTTATCATCATTTCTCATCTGCATATGTGATGAATTCGTAAGCTCTCTGGATGGACCTCCAGGTTGCAAGGTAGTGGCTCCTGGAAATTCTGATGCACTTTCTGCAAGAACGACACCATCTGATGGTTTATAGGATTTAATATATTCAATTTCCTCTAAAATATGGCACTTTTTTGAACCTTTTCTTAAAGGACATTCTGCAGGATCAGTAATTTCCTTTATCTCTTCATTGTTGTTAGAAATACATTCACAAAAATACTTCTTTTTCTCCGTAATTTGCAAGGCACCAATTATTTCTTCCCACTTGTCATCTGCTGAGTCAAACCATCTAACTCCTTTTTGATATTCTCCAATTTCATCTTTTAGTTGCCAATATTTTTTATCGTATGTTAAACAAAGATTTAACTTTAAAATCCAGTCCAACCATGAACATGGCATTCCATGAACAGTCTCTAAATAGGATACAGTATTCTGTCGAACAACAATTTCTTTAACATAATCATTTTTAATATTGTGAATTACTTCTGCAAAACTTTTATCATCATTAGCCTGGAATTTGTCTACTGAGTTGACATCTTCGACCATCATCCATTGTAATGTTCTCCAAGGTAGATCTTTTGTAGGTTCAATGCCATAGAAAGCTACCTTCTTTATTTCATCAGCATTTGCTTCGATACATTCTTTGAATTCATTAAGAACGCCATCTTTTCCTTGAACCATATAATCCTTTGTTATTGGTTTAAGTAAATCAACTATGTCAATTAGCTTACCAACAAAATTAGTACACAGTGAATCAATATTTGCTGGATTCAAAGGGTTTTTACTTTCGTCAACAAAAAATTTAAGCAAGAAGCCCACAAAGCTATTTCTTAAGTTTTCAGCAGGGCCTGCTGCAAGATCTGAACAACCTGATTCAACCCAGCTTTGAATTTTTTTTGCATTATTAATAATCATCGCGCCTTGATGTGCAGACCCGAATGTTACTATTCCTCCATAATCAGGTCCACCAATATTTGGATCAAAACAAAAATCTTTGTATAACAAAGCTTGAGAAACCAATCCACCCTGACTATGGGCAATAATAAAATTATTTTTGGGATCGACATCATTTTGCCTTTGTTGAGTAGCCTCACGACCAATAAATCCACGTACATCCTGAGCAGCCAATAATAAAGTACTCTTTTCTGAATAAGTTAGTCCTGTAGTATGTGAATTGATTTTGTAACCCTTTGAAGCAAAATTTAATGCTCTGCCATGTTGAGAAGCATCTGCAGCTTTTGACCATGAATGATGATCACCTCCTAAGCCATGAAGCCAAAATACACCTCTGTCTTGAAGCCCTTGAGGAGCTCCGGAATTTGAAGGTGCGTTTGGGCTAGTTGGATTAAACGGAATGTTTGTGCCATTATTATTTAATGTAAATCCATTTGTTCCGGAGAGTCCAGAGCCATTGTTATTAATAACTTGCCCTTTTAGAGCTCCAATAATAAGGCATCCTAATACTATAATGTTGAGTAGATTTTTCATAATATATAAATTAATAGTTAATAAATTGTTTGCTAAGTCTTCCAAGTTTGTCATAGAAATGCAGAATGTAAGTTCCTTGTGGAATATCAGAAAGTTGCATTTTTACTGAATTTAAATTGCTTACATCAATTTGCTGAAGTAATTTTCCAGACATGTCAAGCATTACTAAAGTTGCGATTCCTTCAGTTAAATTCGGCAATGAAACTTCGATGTAATAATTGTTATTTGAAATGATCTCTAAGTTTCGAACTATTTTTTGAATTGGTTGAAATTGACTAATTTTTGCTTGTGATTTTAACTGCATTGTACTTGAATTGTCATCCTGATTTGTTTGATAATAGATAATTTGTCCATTTTCTACAATTTTAAGATCGGAGAATAAGGATACTGTGGCTATTTCCATTATCATGTTCTTACTTAAAAGTCTATAAGTCTTTTCAATTGTTTTTGATAGAAGAGCTCTATTGTTTCCAATATCCAAAAAATATTTAGCAAGAACACGATCAATTCTAGATCCAATAAAATAACGTAATTCAACCATATTTTCCGGTTTACTTGATATGATATTAATTCCATCTCCACTCATATAGGTTTTGCCATCTTCACTAATATAGCAGTTCATTCCAGAATCATTTAAAGCTTCAATATCTGATGCACTTGGTGAAGTAATATTTTGATAAAATCCTAAATGATTGTAGTGTTCTACATCTATTGGAACTTGTGGATTCCTTGAAATAAAAGAATCTGAATTGTAAGGAATGGGTTGATTATCCTTGTTAAACATTTTTATTTCATTTGGAGACGATTCTAATTTGGATAAATCATGATAAATACTCAAACCAGTCGGACCATCCATGTACTTATTTTCAATGGTTAATCTATTAAATTGATCTATCATTAATTTATGCTTAATTATTGCAGAATATGGCAGTGCTTCAGCAATGTCCATATTATCCAAACTATCAAGATTTGATCCTAGTGGAATTGAATAATGGGTGTATTGATATTCAGTATATTCAACTATTTTCTTGTATTCTCGAAGTGTTTCTTGAGAAAAAGATTGAATAGTAAATATTAAAAGTAATAATATTGGGGTTAATAATTTTTTCATGAGGTTGTTTTTTAAATGTTAAAAATTAATTTATTTTAATTGACAAAGTGTTGATGTGTCAAGGAAAATAGTTTGCAGTGTGCTTAATTTTCATAGTGTTTTATTTAGTTTAATGTTTAAAAGTGATCTTAAAAAAAGAATAATATTGATTCAAAATTTCAACCTGAATATTTCATTTTTAATTAATAAATCAATGAGTTCCAATTGTATGTTGTTTTTTATTATTTTTTATCAAGAACAAATTTCAGGAGCTTTTTAAGACCTTTATTAGAAAAAAGCTATATTTAAAGAATAAAATGTGTATCTTTTCTCTAGCTTTTATTGCCAATTGTCCCAGAATGGCTTTATATTTGACATATTATATTATTTTATATAGGTAGTCTAAAATTTGTGTAGTATTTGACCTAAATTTTCCTAATAGTTAATGAAGAACCTGGCCTTTGTAGAAAGATTTCATGAGCTTGTACTCGAAAGAATTGTGGACAAAAAGCACTGGGTTAAAGAATTAGCCGGTATTTTACACTTAAGCGAAGACGCAATCTATAAGAAGGCCCGATTCGAAACCAGTTATTCTCTTACTGAATTTTTAATATTATGTGAAAAATATCACATCAGTTATAATGAAATCAATCATTCTACAGAGCATGATTTTATCAAATTTACTACTCCATTTATTAATAGAAAAATAAAGACTCCTTTAGATTATTTAAAAACATTAGAAAATAATCTTTTACAACTCAAAACTCTAAATAACCCTTATATCCTATACACAACAAGGGAACTGCCCATTTTTTATTATTGTCTCAACCATGATTTCCTGGCTTTTAAGCTTTATGTTTTTTCAAAAACCGTTTGGGGGATTCCACTTTTTGTTGAGAATCCATTTAGCATGGATTTGTTTGATCCGGAAATATTTGTTCTTGCGGATAAAATTTGGACCATGTACAGTGAATTGCATACCGAAGAATATTGGACTTCGAATATCTTGGATAGCACACTTCAACAGTTACAGTTCTTTGGAAACTGTGGTCAGATAAATAAGTCAAGTTCCGAACAGCTTATAAGTTCTATTGTTAAGGTTATGGATCATTGTAATAAAATGGCTGGAGTAGGTTCTAAATGTCTGAAAACAGAAAATACGAACTTCCAACTTTATGAAAACAAGATCTTGCATACCAGTAACCAGATAATGGTGAATACTAAAGAGAAGGACTTCATGTTTATCACCTTCGACAATCCAAATTACATCTACACTGAAGACATAGAATTAATGCAATATTCCAAACAGTGGTATGAAAAGATTAAACAACATTCTTATTCACTAGGGGTTGGAACCGGACATCAAAGGTTTCAATATTTTGATGCTATAAATAATAAAATTAAGGAACTCTCTTAAGTTTGGTCTTGATCTGGCTTGCTGGTCCAATATTCTAACTTGTGCAATGAGTTAATTTATTGCAGCCTTCAAAATTATTCAGATTTTTTGAAAGCTTTGAAGAATTAGTTGGGTTAGGATTATCTATCAAAAAACTTGCATTAGGAACGGGAATACTTATTCTATTTTTTTGAAACTTTTATGGTCTTTCTATGAACGGCTGACGCTTGGCGCCGTTTTTCTGTGTTGCGGATGCGGCAGAAAAATGGAGCTAAGTGTCTGTTATTGTACGTTATAAATTTATAAGGTAGGTTTCAATTTTAAATTTCCTCCTATTGCGCGTAATACCTTTAGGATAGTGTCAAATTGTGGTTTTGCATTTTCTGATAATGCCTTATATAAACTTGGTCTACTCATACCCGTTTGTTCCGCTATTTTGGTCATGCCAATAGCTTTTGCAATATGACCTAAAGCTATCTGAATATCATTTGAATCGCCTTCTTCAAGTACAGTATTTAAATATTCATTAATCATTTCATCATCTTCCAAGTATTCTGCTATGTCAAATTTGCTTGCTTTCATAATTAATTTATTTTTTGATATTGTTCCCAAATCTTCTTTGCTTTATCTATGTCTTTTTCTTGTGTACTTTTATCGCCACCGATTAATAATAAGATTAATTGATTATCGGTCTTTTTAAAGTATATTCGATAACCTTTTCCGTACGGAATTTTTAATTCAGTCAATCCATGACTAACTCTTTTAAAGTCTCCTAAATTACCAGATTCAACCCGTTGTAATCGAAATAAAATTTTTGCTTTAGCTTTGTAATCCCTCAGTTTTCTAAGCCAATTATCGAATTCGAGAGTTTTTTCTAATAAATACACGCACAAATGTATTCACTTGGATACAGATTTTCAAATATTTGCAGGTTTATTTTTGTAGATTGATTCATTTTATAACGTTGGCTGTATGGCCAGTAAGGGATTGCGGGGGATTTCCTGTCAAGTTACACGAAAAGTTGAAGCGGGCTACAAACCTTCGCATACCACTGAAACCCTTATTGGCTATACCGCGTGTGAGCGGTCGTTTATTGTCAAATTAAAAAAATTCGATTTATTAATTCTCCTTTTAAAGAAATCACTTTTATACATTGCTCCTTTGTGTCCACGTATGCAATCATTTTAAAATTTGGAGAAATTCGGGCATAAAATGATTCAATTTGAAAAAATTGTTTTTTGCTATTTCCATTTGGTAAAATAGAAAATATTTGATTTATTCCATTTTTCTCCTGGGTATAAATTATTTCATTTTTACGAATCCAACTTGGGTAAAAATTTTGCAAGGTGTCATTAGTTATGTTTTTTGCATTTGAACCGTCTGCATCCATAACAAATAATTGGTCTTTCCTTTTGGGAGTTC
This sequence comes from Saprospiraceae bacterium, assembly GCA_040006775.1. Taxonomy (GTDB): domain Bacteria; phylum Bacteroidota; class Bacteroidia; order Chitinophagales; family Saprospiraceae; genus Vicinibacter. Next base: position 73,483 of record JBDTWI010000015.1, on the reverse strand, counting down.
CAAGATAAAAAACAATTTTCTTGCCATTTCGGGACCATTGAGGACTGTTACAACTGGAATCAGAAGTTGAAAAAGTTAATCTTTTCAGTCCGGTCGTGTCTAAATTTACAACATATATATCGGGTTTCCCATTACGTGTGGAATTGAAAAGAATTCTTTTTCCATCAGGAGAAAACGAGGCGATATAATCAGCTTTGGGGTGCGAAGTAATCCTTTTTGAGTTTTTTCCATCGCTGTCGTAAATGTAAATATCACGATTACCATCACGTATTTTTCCTGTCGCAATTTGTTTCCCTGATGGAGAAACTGCAACATAATATGCTGAATCAATGAATTTAGTTGTCGATTTGTTTATAAAGTCATATTTATAAATACTCCATTTCTCGGGCTTAAAATCTGAATAGTCCTTCTTATGCCATATACCGGAAAAATAGATAGCTTTCCCGTCAGGCGACCAACACAAATCCTGTATTCCTGCCACTAGGCTGTCTGCTTTTAATGCCTGCCTTTCTTCACTTTGTCCAAAAGCAACCAAACCAAGTGTCAATAAAACTGATAAGATAATTGTTTTCATAATGGTGGTATTTTAAATTCTGACTAACGGTTGGCACTGACGAATTCCGCTGTCCATTCAGCCAAAGATAGAAATTTCAGCCAAATTATCCAGTTTTCTACTAAACCAAAAACCACGAACCAGCGGATTTTGTTTAGTGCTGTGTTATGTGAAGTTGACTTAGTTTCCGAAAGTTAACTCGCTTTCAATTTTTAATATTATTCTATTAGCATACTCTTTGCCAATATCCCATTTTTCCCTTCTAATATATTCTTTAAGTATTTGTATTACTTTTTTTGATTTGTATTCGCCTAATGCTTCTATGTAAGCTTTACGAACTATCAAATCCGAATCATTTAAACTTTGAGTTAGTACTTGTAAATATCTATTGTCTTTTAAATCACCAAGTTTTCTAGCTGCTCTATACCTTAAAATTGAATCTTCTGATTTATTTTTTAATATTGATTCTAAAAATGGTCCAAAAATAGGTCTTGATAAATCCCAAGATTCTGCAATTGCATTTTAAGCATTAATTTTTGAACCTTATCTTTTGTATTGTAAAGTGCCAAAATGGAAATGTCCCTTTCATGTTGACTATTGAGTTCTTTGATTGCTATAATTTTTTTCAAGCAATTTGTATAACTTTCGATTTTCTCTTTTTCCAATATTTGTCTTCCTTGAAATCCCTCAAATAATAAATTCTCTTCTTCTAAGAAAAGTACCGCTATCTCGCAGTCAATCGGCGATGCAATTGGTCTACATATGAATGGCTCATATTTTTCATTTGTAACTTTATAGTCCAATAATAGAGTAGTTCTTTTAAAATCGCCTTTAAGAATATTTAATACTTTATAATGTGCATACCTTGGTAATTTAATTCTTGAATTTAATCTGTCCTCATTTTCAATTATATAATATTCGGTAGTTTCTAATAATTCTACCAATAAGATGATCTTGGAATTTTCGATTAGTTCAAAAAGATTGTAATGGCGTATTTTGGCCTCAAGCTTTGAAACAAATATTGTTAAAACAACTGTTAAAGTAATAATTATTTTCATAATATAAAATTTCACATAACTTTCTTATATCTACAACAAATCTATCACAATACTTCGCTTTTTTTAACTTTTGGTGAACATTTTTCCAGTATGTAAATAAGTTGAGTCTGCGAATTTGACAAGAAGATTAGCTTCCTACTACTGCCAAATTGCTAGTTATTGGTTGTTTTACTTGGTTACCATAATGGCGTAAGTTTATATATTGTAAATTGAATTTATTTAATGCGGACTTCAAAATTATTAAGATATTTTGAGATATTTAAAAAATTAGTTGGTTTATGCACAAGTTGCAAACTTGCATCAGCAAGGGGTTGCCGCTAAAACTTCGTGCCGGACTTTTGAAACGAAATTTATCGGCAAGACAAATATAAAAAAGAAAACTGAACATGAGGCAAGACAAATACTGGCATGAGTTTTAACGGCTGTTAGCTGCTGCATTTATTGCAGTGCTTTCAATTTCTTTTGTGTCTCCGCGACATTTGGATTTATTGCAATTGATTTTTTGTATGCTGCGATTGCTTTTTCTTTGTCGCCTTTTGCTGCATAACCATCGCCCAAGCTGTCAAAAGCATTAAATGAAGTAGGATAATTCTTAGTATTTAATTCAAACAATTTAATCGCTTCATCTAATTTGTTTGGTGCGTTTAAAAAATTGTAACCCATTTCATTAATTAGTTGTTCTGGTGGCAATTCCTGAAATCCATTTTGCTCCGAGCGTTTTTGGTAGAACTTTACTATCAAGTCAAAAGTTGTGTCGGACTTAGCAGGTTTCCAATTTTCAAAAATAAAATTTAATCCATCTTGTGTTGCCTTAACTACTTCTGAATTGTGTGTTTCTTCGGGATAAGGAATATACTTATATCTTAATCCTGTTATTTTTTTTTGCTGAATTAATGATTGGAGTTCAATAACACTTTTATGATATTCAGCGCCTTCATTGCCATCGCTAAAAAAGATGTTCTTATTTTTAAAGTCCTTGTTTTTAAAAAGTATGTCTGAGCTTTTGAAAATAAATTCTTTGTCCCACCAAAGAGAAGGGCTAATAGCAATATAGGAGTTAAACATTTCGGGATGATTTAACAGACAATAAGAAGACATTAAACCACCCAATGAATGACCAAAAAATATTTTGTTGGGCGAAGTGCTGTAATTCTTCTCTACATAAGGCATTAGTTCATCCTTTATAAATTTCAGAAAATTTTCGCCTCCACCCGAACTTTTAAAACCAGGATTATCTGTTTTTCCATCCATTTTCAAGAGGCTATGGGTTGGGGTTAAATCACGGGCTCGGTCATACTCGTAATTTCCAATTCCTACAATTATCATAGGCGGAAGCTGATTTGCTTGATAGAGAAAATCTACAATGCCAGCCACTAAGGGAATCATTTCTCCATCCATTAAATAGATAACTGGAAGTGGCTCAGAATGATTTAAAGGAGTATAAACATAAATTTTTCTGTCCTCATTCAAGATAGTTGAATGAATTATTTTAATCTCAGCAATGGTTATTCCTGTGCTATCAATTTTTTGTGCTTGCGAGATGTTGGTGAAAAGGCAAGTAAAAAGAAGCAGGATAAAATTTGTTTTAAGAAATGTCATAATTATTATGTTTAATGTTTTCACTCTTACTGTCCGTTAGGAGTCGTTCGTAATGTTGCAGCTAACTTTCTTATATCTACAACAAATCTATCACAATCCTTCGCTTTTTTAACTTTTGGTGAACATTTATCCAGTATATAAATATGTAATCGCTAAAGAACATGTTCAAAGGCCTGGCACATAAGCAGACTTGCTTTTATTGACTGCCAAAAGTAAATCATTTATTTCTCATCTCAAAATCAATAGTGAATGGTGAAAGATTTTTTGCAAGATCTATTATTTGCTATTTTGCAGGCGTGCAAATTAGTGAATAATTCTACTTAAATAGTTTTCATTTGCGGATAGAATATAGATTCCATTAGGCATGTTGAGTAATTCATAAGTATTTAAACCGGGATAAATATAATCAGTCATTTTTAGTCGCCCATTTATATCGGATATATTGAGTCTATAAGTCTCACTTGAGCTGTTTTCAATATGTAGAATGAAATTTTGATAAGTTACACTTAAAGGCATTCCTATATTTCCATGTGTAAAATCACCATTTGCAGAAAGATTTTGACAATCATAAGGATAATTACTACCAAATCTCAGATCACGAAAGGAAACCAAACCAATTTTATCATTTCGAAAACATCTAATTTCCCCACCTTCTCCGCCATCAACAGCAACTTCAAGTTCATCAAATGGATTAATATAATGAAATCTTGAACCCATATATTCGTACACTGTATCAACATAATCTAAAAATTGAGGCCAAGTATACCTTGCAGACTGTGTAAATACATTTACTCCTGAAAAATTAGTTCTAAAAGTATCCAAAATAGTAATTTTAATTGAGGAGGCTATGGAATTATCATTATATCGTTTATTGATATTCCATGATCGACCGATTTCTGCCTTATAGTTTATTAATGTATCAAAAACTTCTCCTTTTACTGAAATTAGTATTATACCATCCTTAGATCTGATATATATTGGAGTAAGGTTGAAACTTGTTGTATCAGCCGAATGACTGATTCTTCTAATGGCTCTTTTGGTGTAGACTTGTGTAAGAACACCGGAGAGAATTGTATCTTTTTCAAATCTAATAATTGTTACTCCCTGTGCCCAGAATCCATTATAATCATATATCCATTCAGAATTTAAGGTTCCAAATTCTTGTGTGTAGCAATTAATCGCCGAAATGAAAATGAGAAATACAATAGTTATAATTTTCATACAAGAATTATTTTTTGTTTGCTTACATGCAAGGTCAGAGTGTGAAAATACTAAAAACATAAGCTTTTAGACTTGAATATTTCAAAATTTCTAAAAATAGGTATCCGAATAATCTATCATGGAGCTTTAGTTTTTTCACAGCCTGACTTGTGCGCGGACTACAAAATCATTCAGATGTTACAAATGGATTGAAAGTTTTTTGCTTGACACAAGTAATAAACTTACACCAGAAAGGGACATTCTGCCTCAATTGAGCAATACGTTTGTTATCTGCAAGCTGCATTGGTCTGTTATAGTTGGTGTGAAAAATTATTTTGCTGCAAAAGTTTATTTAAAAAATGCCTAAAAGATTTACTAAGTCCTGTTCCAGTGTAATAAGTATCTGTTCCTACAGAAACTTTGCCTTGCTTTTGTCCCGGTATTTCTATACTAGAATGAAGTCTATTACATTCCAAACCTATTGTAACATGAGCTACAAGCTCATTTTTAAGATAATATACAAACCCTAAATTAGGATCAAAGCAAGCTGCTGTTGTACCACCATAAGAATCTTTCGTTCCTAATCTTTTATTTAGCTGCCTTATCTGATTTTGATCTAATTGAATTTGTTTACTAATTGATTTTGCAAGTTGTCCCTTTTCGTCAACAATATATAAATCTATTCCTTTGCCACCTTCAAGGTCATACATAATTATTTTGTCAAAATTTAAAGTGTCAAAAGGATTTTTAGTTTGCGCATTTGAAAAAAACGCAATTAGTGAAAACCATAATAAAGCTATTAATTTCATCGTATTTCGATTTGCAGTTGCAGCTAAGGTTTAGGTATTTCCAATTTTGAGGAAATTGAAAAACGTCAGACCGTAACCAACGCACAATAAAAGTACAAATGCCGAAGTTAAAAACCTAATAATCATTAGTAATTCTACTGCCCGAACTAAAGCCAAATAGAATTTCAAATGCTCAATTACTTCTGTCGGCCTGAATATTGTCAATACCATTTAGCCTGCTGTTTTATTTTTTGCCTAACGATTTGCATTTCGTTTTCTATAAATAATAAAGCCGATAATTGAAAGTCCTAACAAAATACCAAGAGCAATTAAAATAAAATATTCGTCTGAAGATTTACTGTACGCATTGCTCGCCAAACTATTAGTTTGTAAATAAATCAAACCATTCTTGTAGTCAAGAATTACATTAAATCTTTTGAGGACATCGTTACCTAAGATGTTTTTGTCAAGTCCTTCGTTGTCTGATTGCAATTCTAAATCTATTGGAACATTTTCTAATGAAAGATCAGCTATTATTAATTGTGGTAAATTAACTGTATTGCTTTTAATTGTTTTTCCGTTTACTCCTCTACCTCTCCTTGTACCAACTTTGGGCATAACATCATAAAGTTGATTTGTTGTTGCAAAGTCTTTTGTTAACGAAAGTGCAAATTTAGAGCCTGTATCAAATAAAAACAGTCCGTTGTGTTTTTTGTTTTTGATGTTTAATATTCCTTCAATAAACAATCCGCTACCTCTCCATATCATATCAATTACTGAATATGATTTGCTAATATTATCATTTGAGTTATGAATTACGATTATGCTTTTGTCATAATTGATTTCCACAATTTTATCTTCAAAAGCATTATATCCAATTACGCCATCTGCTTTTAATCCACCGTTATAGTCAACAAAAATAGCTGGTGAGTTTTCAATTGTTATTCCCGAGAACTCAAACTTATTTTTATTGGCTTTGTCTAATCTTGCTTTTTTCCTACTACCTTCTTCTGATAAAACGCCTAAACTTGCCCCGGTATCAAATATTAAATCAAGTATGTCTGAGTTGTTTAATTTCCCTTTTATGTGAATTGCATTGTTTGCACCTAAAACAAATTGGATTGTATCGTTTGTTAGAGAATTCTTTTGGGATAATCTGGAATAAAATACCTTATTGGGATTTTCAAAAGTAAGTCTTTGATAACAAGTGTCTTTATTGTTTAGTAGAACAGCAAAATTGTAAATGTCGCCTGGATTTACTACAAATGAAATACTATCAACATCAGTATAAAACACAATTTTCTTTTGTCTAAATGATTTGTGATAGGCATAAATATCTGGTTTCAATTCTGGTGCTAAGTCACCTTCTCTCAAATCATCTCCGTCTAAAATTTTTATTTTAGTTGAAGTAGCTTTAATAAATGTCAATTTCTCTTGGGCAAAGAAACTGTGCCCATAAACAAAAAGTACAATTGTAATTATGAATATCTTTTTCATTTGTTGTTAGCTTGTTCAAGTTAAAGAATGTGTCGAAAAGTAGTAGGCAACGGTTGTAATATCTTCATCAAATATATCACAGTCTTTCGCTTTTTTAACTGCTGGTGAATATTTAGCAAGTATGTAAATAAGTAAGCGCTACAACGATTGGACTCACACCACACGAAATTTGGTTCAATAGAATTCATACTGTTGAAGCTTGCACAAATAATTCATAAACTGCTTAAGCCATCTTATTGCCAATCCGATGTATTTGGCTGTGTTTTTTCTTTGTTAATTGTTTTGTCTTCGTGTCATTCTATTTTTCACACATTTCTTTCAACTTGACGAGTGCTTTTGGGTAGGTCTGATTCATAAATTCTAAAAAATCTTCTGTAGTATCTAAGTCAACAGTAACTGTAGTAGTTCCATTGTTTTCTTCGAAAGTATAATTTTCAAATCCATTTGCCCATTTATCTACTTCTGGTCCTTCTGTAATTTCCTTGCCCGCTTTTAAAAGACCATAATGTTGAATTGAAACAAATCGGTTGGGAATGATTTCAGCTATCTTGGAAACCATACCACCCTTTTCTCCTTTTTCATCAGCACCAATAAATAGAATTTTATTTCCCTTTTCCCAACTTCCATCATAGCTAGATGTTGGATTGAACACAGCAGTCCATTCCTCATAAGTTGATTTACTGTTAATGCCAAGCATAAAATCATATATCTTAGTCGCTGATGCGTTTATGCTTACTTTGAATTGTAATTTTTTCATAATATTAATATTTGTTTAAATTAATCTTTCGAATTGTTGTTTTCCATCATTCTTAGAAGTAGTTTAACTTTGCCTAGGACGACTTGCACTGGTGACGGACGACCGTTAGGGAGTCTGTACGTTCAGTGCATTACTATCTCGCGGTTTTAATTCAATTTAATTTTTATTTCTAATTTGCCTCCAAAGCCGAAACTAACAATTTTTTCAAGAGTTGATATTCTTGCTTCTTTGACTGAATTTTCAATCTTTGATATATATGATTTTGTTGTTCCGACTTTATCAGCTAGTTCTTGTTGAGTTAGTCCTTTTTTAATTCTTGCTTCTTGAAGCATTACACCTATTTTGAAGTTTTGGTAACCTTCTTCGAGTTCGTCGCTTTTTTTTGTGCCTTTCTTTCCAAAGAACTCTTCTTTAAGCTCTTCAAGATTTCCCGTTTTATTCATTTTCTTGCTCATATTCTTTCTTTATTTTTAATGCTTTGACAATTTCTGCTTTTGGTGTCATTTGAGTTTTCTTTTGAAATGAATTCATAAGAATAACCAATTGTTTACCAGTAAAAAAGCAAAAAATACCATAGATGTTTGTTCTTTGACTTACTCGTATTTCATAATGACCATCGGTTCAAGTTATATGATTTAAATAGGTTTCTGGAATATACTCAAGGTCTTCAATCAATTCTAAAGCCCAAACGATTTTTTTCTTTACAACGATAGTTTGTTTTTTAAAAAACTCCTTAAAGTAGTCTTTGAAGTAAACAACCTTTCGATGCTTTCTTCCTTTCATAGTGCAAAGATAAAAAAAGTTTCACTATAGTGAAACTTTTTTTGCATTTTTAATCCGAGATAACCGCATAAGGGATAAATGAAGTTTTTAAAAAGGGGGATAGAAAGCACAACTGTTTGTTTACGCACAAAATTAGAAAGCTCCGCCAGTTGGCGGATTGATTACCGATAAAGCCCCATTTTTTTAAAATTTGCATTTATCTTTTTGTTAGCTGCCGTTTTGCTGTTCGTCCGAAACGGTGCAGTTTCAATTTAGCAGACTGGTTTTTCATGGCTCAGCTAAATAAAAAAAAAGTCCCGAAACTTTTGTTTCAGGACTTTCATTCAACGAATATTTGTTTACTTCTTACAACTTAAAATCGCAGTCAGTCAAATTTTATCTTTAACTGGTTTACCAATGTTGCCTCACTTATTTTCAACAACTTCTTTTAATTTTGCAAGAACAGTGTTCCAGTTTTTTGTGCTTCCCTCTTTTGCCTTCTCATTTTCGTTATTGTCCTGTGAAAGAGATAACATGGTTTTATCATTTTCTTTGGACAATTTATAAGTTACCGTTGCATAGTTTTCGGGCTTATCTTCTTTGCCAGTCATACCGCTTAGATATGTGTGCTGTAATATTTTGTTTGCCTCAATCTTTTTGATTACTCCTTTGTCCTTATAGGATTTCCCTTCATACTCACCTTTCCATGTAATTGGATTTCCTTCTTTCCAGTCAGTAGTTACTTCCGTGCCAAACATATATTGTTTAATGAGTTTGGGATTTGTAAGTGCTTCCCAAACTTTTGAAGGTGTAGCATCAAGACTGATAGATGCGCTAGCTGTCAAGTTCTCTTTCATTTTTCCTATTTTAAAAGTATATTAATTCCTGGCAGTGTATCAATAACTTTATTTACTTAAGCTTCATTTCGTATTGAAGTATAAGCACACCGTTACTAAGAACACCCCAAGTTTTATGTTGGTGCTTCTATATCTAACTAAAGACCTTTCATATAAAAGACATTAAATTTATGACCATCTGGGTCGGTAAAAACAAAACCATAATATCCTTTTCCAAATTCTTCTGCATTGGAAATAATTCTTCCGCCTGCTGTTTTAACTTCTTTCTGCCAATCATCAACTTCTTCTTTGCTTGTAGCTGAAAGTGTGAACATGATTTCATTTCCATTTTTCAGGTCGGCTATTTCGCCTTTAAAACTGGATTTGAGTTTATCCTTGAAAAAGAAATGAATTATAAAATCATTTTCGCCAACCAAAAAACTTGTCAATTCTTTAGAAGCACCGTTAGATTTAAATCCTAATTCAGTATAGAATTTAGTTGTTCGGTCTAAATCTTCTATGCTTAGATTTGCCCATATCTTTTTAGCTTTCATAAAATTTACTTGATGTTCTCCTCCAGTTTATCTAATGATGACTGCCAACCCTTAATGCACTCATCGGCAATTTCAGGAGCAAGTCCTTCGTGCTGTATGGTGAGGTTTGTTTTACCATTTATTTCTTCCATTTGAATTGTTACCAAACATTCCAATGCCATTGCGGGCATGTTGTAATATGTTGCAGAAACTATATTACCTTTTTCATCAGCGAAGCTATCGGTAACAACAATTTTCTTTTGGGGAATAATTTCCTGGTATGTGCCGGTTGACCATATCTTTTTACTTTTAGTATCTTGCATGGAGGCCAACATTTTGCCACCGACCTTAAACTCAATTTTACAATCAGGGCAAGTATATTCTTTTGGACCCCACCATTTTTTGAAACTCTCCGGCTCTGACCAACATTTCCATAGGGTGGTTAACGGAAGATTAAATGTTTTATTAATCGAAATCGTTTTTGTTTTGATTACTGGTGTTTCCATGATTTTGTTTTTTATTAATTAGCAATTACTTCTTCCTTCTTCGGCATCTTGCTCATATCCATATAAAGACTGTTCCATCTATGTCCGTCCAAATCAGCGAAGCCACAGCCATACATCCAACCGTCTTTGGCTGCTGGCTCGGTAAAAACTTTGCCTCCCGCTTTAACTGCCTTTGCTGCCATATCATCTACTTCTTTGTGGTTTTCTGCCCCAATTGAAAACAACACTTCAGTTCCCTTGCTTGTGTTCGCAATTTCATTTTGTGAAAAACCTTTAAATGTAGGTTCTTCAAAAAGCATTAAGCCAACTTTATTGTCTCCTACAATAAAACTTGCACAATTGTCTGCGTTTCCGAATTCCGGGTTTAGTTTAAATCCAAGTTCAAGAAAGAATGCTTTTGATTTACTAAGGTTTTTCACCGGAAGATTGAGCCATAAATTTTTTTCCATTTTATGTATTGTTTTAAATTGTGTTTAAAAATTGATGCCACAAAGGTGAGTATAAAAATAAAGGAGAGTGTTACAAGATGTGGAAAATAAGTTACATAGCTCCCACATTACAAAGCAGAGGCAAAATTATTTTTGTCGTGTCCGTCAGTTTACTGTTACAGGTAACGGTTTCGTGGCAGGCGAAGTAGCGGAGTTAAAGAAACGCAAACTTTCAGGTTAGACAAAATAAAATGACAAGAAAAATTATGAGGCAAGACAAATGCCGCTATTTTGCTTGCCACGGGTTAGGCACAGTATTTATTTCTCCAATCATCCGGAACGTCTAACCAAATTGCTGGTGTCAACCAATTACTCTGGCTGAATGTCACAATCTCGTCTGTGAAACAAGTTGTCTTTTCTTCAATTCTGCATGTTATTTCACCTATTAGATTTTCATAATGTATGTCTCCCTTTTGTTTCAGGTCGTCAACATCAATTGGAAGTTCTGAAAACCATCCGTCATAATAATAGCTTTCTGGTCCACCAAGCCCAAACTTACTTTCTTTCTTATTGAGACACCATTCCCACCAACTTATACTTTCAATCCTGAACCCATTTTCAATTAAGTCTTTAATAAATAATTTGTAATTGGTTCTTGATACTATAATATCTATATATCCATGTCCAACAGGTTGTGCTTTATGCATTTCAATAATTTTGTCAAGTTTTTCCTTGTTCATTTATTGTGTCATGTTGTCTTTGAATATTGTGCCTAACTCAGTTATATCTACAACAAATCTATCACAATCCTTCGCTTTTTTAAGTGTTGATGAATATTTATATATTTTACTCAGCTTTTTAAGTTTGAAACATGAATATAATCAAGTATAGATCATACTTTGCTTAAATAGTTATAAACACTTGAACAATTGCTTAGGCTATTTTCAATAAGGGTTCGTTTAATTGAACTTTGCTTGACTTTTTCTTACTTTAGTTTTCTATCTTTTTCATCAATTGCTAAATCATTAATGCTGGCAAATCGCTTTTGCATTAAACCATTTTCATCAAACTCCCATAATTCGTTTCCATAGCTTCGGAACCATTGTCCGTTCTTATCATGCCATTCGTATTCAAAACGAACAGCCATGCGATTCTCGCGAAAGCCCCACAATTCTTTTTTGAGTTTGTAATCTAATTCTTTTTCCCATTTGCGGTTTAGAAATTGCTTTACTTCTTCTCTTCCGTTTATAAATTCAGTACGGTTTCTCCATTCTGTATCTATCGTATAAGCCATGCAAACCTTCTCCGGGTCTTTTGTATTCCAGGCATCTTCTGCAATCTGTACTTTTTGAAGAGCCGTTTCCATATTAAATGGTGGTAATGGGAATTTCTTGTCTTCGGTATTCATAAACTAGGTAATTTAGAATATAAAAATACGAAGGTTTTGCTCTTGTCTATCCATTTGTTCTTGAAAAAATATTTACAAGTTAGTAGTTATAAGAAGATCAACAGATTCTTTATTTAAGTAGTCAGAATCTCTAAGTTTACTGCTACCATCTGGTCACATGCCGGGATCTTAATTTCTAGTGTCAATATTATTACATAGTAAAATTATTAGTCGCTAATGACAATAAAATGCTGCGACGCTTAATGTCCTTTAGAAATCATAGATAATAGGATTTTAATTTACGATTTTGCCTTAGTTGTGATCTGATGGTTTGGTACTTCTTTTTGATCTAGTTTGTTATGTCATAAGGTTTTTAAATGCTTCAATAAAATTTATAAAATCAACTTTCATTTTTTCGTCTTTTATTTGTCCTTGTTCATCTATTTTTCCTTTTATTCCCTGTATCAACAAAGTTGTCTGATCTGTGAATTTTGCCATTAGTGTTTTCATAATTAACTGAAGTTCTTCGTGACCCTTTAGTCCATGTGCCGAAGCGGTAATGATTCCGAGTGGCTTGTCTGTGAAAACAGTCGCAGCAACACACCATTCAATTCCATTTTTCAAACCACTTGGTATGCTAAAAACATATTCCGGTGTACAAATGATAATTCCATCCGCATATTCAATATTTTTTCTAAATTCAATAATTTTTGCCGGAGGATTGTCTGTCGAAAGTTCAGGATCAAAATGAGGAAGAAATTTTAAGTCTTTAAATACCGTCAAATTGAAATCGTCCTTCGTCAATGCTGCAAAATTCTCTACAAGTTTTTCATTAGCAGAATTTTTACTTGCACTTCCAATAATTGCAAAAATATTTTTCTTTTCTATCATTGAATTCTCTTAGGTGGAGATGGTGTGTAATGATTACAAAGGTTTGCGACTTTACAATGTCTGAATGAATATCGTAAAGTCCTCTTATACCCAGTCCATTTTAAGTTCCTTAATTTTGTCTAGATCTTTCTTATTTTCGTGAAGTTGTGTTTCGATATCAAAATCATTTTGAAGACCCAACCAAAATTTTGCTGAATTTCCAAAATACATTGAAAGCCTTAAAGCGGTGTTGGCTGAAATGCTACGATTCCCTTTTAAGATTTCTGAAATTCTAGTTTGTGGTACAAGTATTTCTTTTGACAACCTATAAGCAGATATTTCCATAGGTTTAAGAAACTCTTCATTTAGGACATCACCGGGATGAATATTTTTTAATTTTGCCATATATTAATTTAATGATAGTCAATGATTTGAACCAAATATGCATTCCCATTTCGCCATTCAAAAATTATTCTCCATGAGTCGTTTATTCGTATTGTATACATTCCTTTAAGTTTTCCCACCAATTTCTCTATATGATTTGAAGGAGGTATTCTTAAATCGTTTAAATTCTGGGAGTTATTTATCATTCTTAGCTTACGCCTTGCTATATTTTGGATTTTCAAAGGTAGTTTACTAGTAGGAAACCCCTCCCAAATAGAACTTGTTGGTTTGTCTCCGAAACTTACAATCATACTAATGTTGAACAATAGTAACGCACGAAGATACTATTTTATTTTTAATATTTTTTATTAATGGATCAGGTATAACGAAGAAGGGATTAAAGAAGTTTTAATCTTATGTTATGCGCTGCCTTCATGTTCGTCCGAAGCGCAACTGTTTGAAGTCCGCAGAGAAGTTTATTAGAAGCAATGAACCCTATCTTTATTGAGTTATTGTCTGCGGTGAAAAAAAATGCTAATTGTTTTTCCATCTTCCTAATCGCTTCATCCCTCTTGTAAATAACCAAGCGAAGAATTTTGAGTGTCCGCCTTCCATCATTTTTTGTTTGTTCAATTCTTGAAATTCTTTTACATCATTTCCTTTATAAGTGAATTCGCCTTTTTCGTAGCAATAAGAACAATACATTTTGCTGATACTTCCATCGGCATTTGTTCCTCCACCTTTTGGGTCTCGTTTTAAAGGCATTCCACAAGATTGGCAATTTTTAAATTCGTTTTTCATATTAATATTTGTTATTTGTTAGTCACTTTCAAGTTTGCAATGTCGTTTGTTCGGAGCGTTAAGGTTGCGCATAACTTTGTCATATCCACAACAAATCTATCATAATCCTTCGCTTTTTTAACTGTTGGTGATAATTTATCTATTCTAATTTTTTTTGTTAGTTAGCAACATGAATATACTCAAGTTTGGATGGTTTAGATTGAAAACCGTTTTCTTCTAAAAATATATTAGATTCTTTGGACTTAGATTCATATAAATACGAGGTTTAAAGAGTATTCCAAGGTATTGCTATGATCGGGAATTGCATCACCTCTTTCTTGTAATTCTTCAACATAAAATTCAATGGCTTCTTTAGTCATTTTTAAAGCTTCCTATACTTGGGCAAGTTTAAAACTTGCAACGACACAATTTAAGTCCACCATCACATTTTATTGTTTTCACGAATTTTATTTGCAATTTCAGAGAGTTTTTTGTCGTCCGCTTTGTCACAATCATGTGAAGATAAATAGCCTTGATATATTTCGAAAAATGTTTTGATCGATGAAAGAATAGGTTTCCATTTTTTCATGTCTGCTGTTCCATGCATTGGAATTAATTTAGTGTGAACATGGTCAACTCCAAATCCCTCCATGATCAAGCCTGTTCGACCAACATTTTCGAAGGACTTGTCGAGAAGTTTGCCAACTTTTTTTGATGCAAGAACAAGCTCGGTTAATATATTGTCTGGAAGGTCAAAATTGTAACTGGGGTAATGGTCTTTGGTTATTACAACAGTAAACCCGTCTGTGTTTGGAAAAATTGAAAGGAAAGCCATATGTTTTTCGTCCTCCCAAATAATATTTGAGTCCAATGTCTTGTTGGCTATTTTACAAAATATACATTCGTCTTGTTGCATAATATTTTTTGTTTCGATGCGCAAATATGAGGGTTAACGGTTAAGTGTATGCGACGTGGCGCCTTAAGCGCCATGATCGTCATACACTGTTTTATCAGATGTGATTATCATCACTTCTTTCAACTACTTGAATTCACAAATTAAAATCATATTTTCATAAATTTCGTATGTGATATTGTTTTTCCAAAGGAATTAGTTTTTGAAATTATATAAGTACCTATTGGAAGCAATGATAAATCTACTATTCTTTTTTCATCTTGTCGCGGAAAAGAAAAAAGTATATTACCCTTTATATCCATTATTTCTATAGCTTCTTCACATTCTATTATTATATAATTATTAGCTGGATTTGGGAATGCCTTTATCAATGATTCTTCGGAATTCGTTTCGTTAGCATTGTTAGAAAAATCAGGTTTTAAGTGAAAATAAAAATGCTTATAATTTCTATAACCTGTGTCTAAAATAAATCCTGGGTACAATAATATAGAGCCAATAAAAGTTGATGAATCAAGGCCTTTCAATATATTTGAGTAATAAACCGTATCTCTTCCACATTCTGAAATAGCTGAAAACGCTAAATATGTACTTTTATGGCTTGCGGTATGAAATTTCGATAAATTTATAACAAATCCTTCAGTGAAATTATCTGTTAAATTAACTACCTCAAAATAACATTCGTTTCCTTTAGAATTTAGTGATCTTATATCTTTTCGCAATTCAAGATCTTCTGGAAAGTAAATATTATTGTTAGAAGTATCAACTAAACAATTGTGATTTAATTTACTTCTTTGAACTACTCTCAATTCTAAACTATCTGTAGGTTTGTCTTTAATATTTTCCTCACCATAACTAGGATCAATTCCTAGACTAGCTCCATTACTAAATCCAAATATTACAGTATCTATAGGTCGTTTAAAAGGATTATCACCAGGTCCTTGACCTTCAAATATTATAATCTGCGCATGGGCATAAAAGCTAATAAAATTTAAAACTATTATTTTAAATATTTTCATAATTATAAACTTAACTGTGGGTTAACCCATGCTGGCGCAAGCTTAAAACTTTTGCCTTTATTTTACTAATAGTGGTGTTCGAAATCATTCTGATTTTTTGAGAGCTTTGAAAATTCTTATAGTTTGCTCAAGTTTTAAACTTGCATGATCAATGGTAGAGTTGATCGATGACTAGATAGCTTTTTAGTTTGTAGAAGTTGCAAACTTGCGACAGCAACAGTGCGTAAACGAAATTACTTTTCTCATATTTTTTTACAAACGCCAGATTAAAGTGTTGCAATCTTTATTACTCTCCTTGCCAGCACAATAATTCCAAACGAGAGCATCAGGCACATGATCCGTTGAACATATCCATGACCATAGTTTCCGTCTGTCAATATGTAACCAATTAAAGCCATCAAAAAGAATATCCCGAATATGAACGTTTTTGATTTGAGATCTTTCCAACGATTTAAGTTTCGCATGTGTCGCGATAGGAAAAAAGGTGCTATTACAGTAAACAAAACGCTCACTAAAGCTATAATAACATGGAGTTTACCTTGTAGAGAGGCGGTCGCGACTTCTTGTGTACATCCAAGGTCAGCCGCGCGGCAATCAAGTCGAAAGATCATATCACTAAAATTATCAAGTCCCATTAGTGATAGAGCCAAGAACCATGCGCCAATAGGTCTTCGTACACCGGAGATTTTCAGAATAGGGTGCAATGCACCAATGCAAAACCATATTGTAGCTATTCCAGTAATGCCTGTTGGCACCATATAAAGCAATGGGTTACGAGCAGTCAATGCACCCATATCACTGATATCATGGTTTGCAATAGAGTATCCATTATCCTCTAAGAATCCTGCAATTATCCACCCAAAAGTAAACAAGACCTGGATTGCGATGACACTCTGTGCTAGTCGGATACATCTTTGCTTAACACTAGGATCTAAAAGACTCTCCATTTGTGATGATTGTTCATTCGTTTTCATTGCATTATTTTTTTATCAAATTTAATATTTTTGTTTTAACCTACTATTAAAAAGTTGTCTTAGGTGCCATTAAACGCTGACCAATAATTTTATTATATCTACAAATCTATCACAATTCTTCGTTTTTTTTAAAGTTGCTGAACATTTATCCATTTTACTTAGCTTTGTAAGTTAGAAACATGAATATACTCAAGTTTCGATCGCTTAGATTGAAACCGTTTTCTTCTAAAAATATATTAGATTCTTTGGACTTAGATTCATGCTAAGTAGGGGTTTAAAGAGTATTCCAATGTATTGCTATCATCGGGAATTGCATCACCTCTTTACTGTAATTCTTCAACATACAATTCAATGGCTTCTTTAGTCATTTTTAAAGCTTACTATATTGGCGTAAGTTTAAAACTTGTGCCTTTATTTTATTAATAGTGATCTTCGAAATCATTCTGATTTTTTGAGGGCTTCGAAAATTCTTATAGTTTGCTCAAGTTTTAAACTTGCATGATCAATGGTAGAGTTAATCGATGACCAAGTAGTTTTTTCAGTTGGTAGTAGTTGCAAACTTGCGCCAGCAAGGGGGAAATTAATTGATCCTTACTTGTTGGATCCTAATTTTAATTTTTAACCTAGCAAAATTTTATAATAAAGAGAGTTACTGGAGCACTTAAGCTGATCGTCGTTTAATATAACTAAAAATAGTTGTGCCAATTGAACTATTTTCTAATTTCAAAGAAAAAAAGCGGAGGAAGAGGGATGCTGACGATGCTGACGATGAATGTCAGCATGCTGATAAATTGCTATGCAATTTCGTCAGCATTCGAAATAGTCTTATATTTTTCAATAAATGTCTTTATTCTAACTTTAGAAAGATTTTTAATCTTTAGTTCCAATTGATAAGCTTCTGATTTTGTTTGTTTTTCAATAGAGCACATTACTATCCAAGGTAAATGTTTTGAAGTGTAATTCTCCATGCCGGAATTGTGCCTATTCAATCTATTTTTGATATCGGAAGTATGCCCAACATAAAACAAATCAGAACTCTCAGAGTACAATATATAAACGAAAAACATTTCTTAAAGAGTAAGAAAGATTAGCACTTTTTAAATTTTCAAATTAAATTTAATTATAATATGTACCATGCTGATAAATAATAAGCGGAGGAAGAGGGATGCTGACGATGCTGACGATTAATGTCAGCATGCTGATCGCAAGCATCAGCATGAATGTCAGCATGCTGATAAATTGCTATGCAATTTCGTCAGCATACGAACTACGCTTATATTTTTCAATAAATAATGAAAAGCGGAGGAAGAGGGATGCTGACGATGAATGTCAGCATGCTGATAAATTGCTATGCAATTTCGTCAGCATTCGAAATAGTCTTATATTTTTCAATAAATGTCTTTATTCTAACTTTAGAAAGATTTTTAATCTTTAGTTCCAATTGATAAGCTTCTGATTTTGTTTGTTTTTCAATAGAGCACATTACTATCCAAGGTAAATGTTTTGAAGTGTAATTCTCCATGCCGGAATTGTGCCTATTCAATCTATTTTTGATATCGGAAGTATGCCCAACATAAAACAAATCAGAACTCTCAGAGTACAATATATAAACGAAAAACATTTCTTAAAGAGTAAGAAAGATTAGCACTTTTTAAATTTTCAAATTAAATTTAATTATAATATGTACCATGCTGATAAATAATAAGCGGAGGAAGAGGGATGCTGACGATGCTGACGATGAATGTCAGCATGCTGATCGCAAGCATCAGCATAAATGTCAGCATGCTGATAAATTGCTATGCAATTTCGTCAGCGTTCGAACCATTCTTATATTTTTCAATAATAAACAAAAAGCGGAGGAAGAGGGATTCGAACCCCCGGACCTTTAACAGTCAACGGTTTTCAAGACCGCCGCGATCGACCGCTCTGCCATTCCTCCGTATAATCAAAAAAGCGGCTTTTTTGATTTGGGTCGCAAAGTTAATAGTCCATCGCTAAAAATCACAGATTGTCATCACTTTTATAATTTTTTGATAAAATATACTCTATTCGAGACTTCTGACATTCCATTAAACACTCCTTTTAACTAATCTCTTCCTTCACACAATTAAGATTCGTCGCATTTCGTATTGAATTGATTAACTTTAACATCTAAAGCAAAATCATAAATATGAAAAAAATAATATGTATTATCCTAATAATTAGTAACTTAATCCTTATTCAGTGCAAGAACCCTGTTGATCAAAAGAACATGGAGAAGGCTATGCCAAGCATAATAACACTCACTCCCTTCTCCCCTTCTCAGGAATTTCAGGACGCAACCATTAGTTCCATGTACTATAAAGACAGCATATTTGAGTTTGGAATAACTGGTAACTATACGCTTGGTCAACAAACTCCCGACGCACCTCAAAAAATGTGCGCCAACTCCGATAAGGGCCAACACATCCATCTGATCATTGACAATAAGCCCTACGAAGCTAAATATGCCTCTTCATTCAATTATCCGGTTGATAGTGGTGAGCATTATATCCTATCCTTTCTTTCAAGATCTTATCACGAGAGCATAAAAACCAAAACAGCCAACAGACTGGTCTTTGCGACAGTTGAAAATCACAGTTTTAAGAAAATTGTTCCCGTAAATAATCCTATGGTCTTCTACAGCAGACCAAAAGGCGTTTACATAGGAAATGATACTAAAAAGGTCATGTTGGACTTCTATTTAGCCAACTGTGAACTTGGCAGTTCGTATAAGATTAAAGCAGAAGTAAACGACACTTCATTCCTTATAGATCACTGGCAACCTTATTATATTGAAGGTCTTCCAATGGGTGAAAACAAGATCATACTTAGTCTTATCGATTCTAACGGGGTTTTGGTGAATACACCATTGAATCCTGTAGAGCGAAAATTTACCCTTCAGAAGGAACCTAATCAGCAATAAAAACTAAATTTTTATATATTTGCACTCCTTTTGAAGCTTTATATCAAAAGAGATTAAAATGGTGGTTGTAGCTCAGTTGGTTAGAGCATTGGTTTGTGGTACCAAGGGTCGCCGGTTCGAGCCCGGTCTACCACCCTCGAAAAAAAAACCTTTAGAACTTTTCTAAGGGTTTTTTTATGCTACCAATCTCACGCTTAAAATCGTTACGGAATTAATCCTGCTGAATGACCAGTTTTCTTGTAAATAATTGTCCATCAGTAGTTCGAATTTGAATGGCGTATACTCCTGATATGAGATTAAGGTTTGAGATGCGTTCAGAGCCTTTGGTCTTTGCGATTAATTTGGCTTCCATGCTAAATATACTCATTTCTTTGAGTTGGAGTTTTTTTCCAACATATTCTAAAGTATGACTTTGATTGTCATAGCGAATATTGAATTCTGGATCTTCAGAATTATTCGTAGATGTAATCAACAAGACAACCGGTAACTCTACGTATTCACTGAAACAGACATTGTCCAATTCATGAATTTGCCAATCAAAGAATCCATAATAATAAGTGTCGCCAAATTCAGAACTTGATATTTTGCAGATGTCAGAAAAAATAAATGGATAACTAAATCCGTAATTACTTCTTTCCAATCTTGGACTTTTGTAACCAAAGTTTTTTTGATTCAATTCTGCATTTGTAGATAAGCTGTACAAGAGTCCGGCTTTGCAGAGGAAACCAAGGTAAATTCTGTTCTTACCTTTTACAAGATCTTGAGTCCTACTTGCTACAACTAAGGTATCACCTCTTAAGGTTATTTCAAATTTTCGCTCACCCACCGAATCAGTATAGACTGTTATACTGTCAAGCATGAGGTCTTTGTAGGATTCAAAATATGTTTTCGGATTCAAAAAATTTCCCGGATAAGCAAAACCTAAAATCAAAGGTTCTTTCATCCCTCCTTTAAGTTCTGTATGTTTTGTGGTTGTAAAACTCCTTGCCCAAAAAGATCTTGACGCAGTTATCTTGTCCGTTTCATAATCTTTTCCAATTCCTATAGGTGCAGTTTCTGTAGCAGTATTATACCACATTGTACTGTCCAAATCAGAATTTAAAATGGCTTTAGAAGGACCCAATAAAGTATCTGTTCTAAGATTAGGTTTGACGGCAGCTTCGTTGTATTTCAAAATTAAAGTGTCGCTCATAAACTCCCTACATAAACCAAGGTATTTTGCAAAATAAAACCCTTCTTTATTTGCTGTAATATTTGAACTGACCTCTTTATTGCTCCACTCGAGATTACTATATCCATTGACTTTCAAATTCAGCGTTTCATTTTCACACAGAATTTTTTCTCCGGAAATATTCAGTTCCGGTTTCTCATTTGGATCTATTATTAAGGTTGTGTTCTCTGATACAATTGGACAGTTAAATTTATTTAATGCTGTATAAAAATAAGCTCCATTCTTGTCAACTATTATGGTATCACTTGTACTTCCTGTATTCCATAGCAATTTGTCGTATTGTACATAACTTGAAATCTCTATTTCTTCACCCAAGCATAAGTTCACAATACCTCTCGGATTAATTTTATTTCTTGGCGTTATGCAAGAGCCTTCTCCTGTTAAATAAAATTGGTCAACGGGAAGATCGAAATATCGGTCTACAACTCCTGAAGACCAATGTATAAACATGGAATCAATTTTATTGTAATCTCCTAGACCAAGGTGTACATTTAGTGTTTTCTGCAATCCATAAGCGGTGCCACTTTGTACTTCTCTTACTTGCATTTTATTTCCGGTGTGGATATACATTAATGCACCAATTCCATTGTCGTTGGAAATCCTTCCTTTGATACCAAAACTTACCCAATGATTTTCATTTTTCTTACTCAACCACAACTTATCTTTTGTTATGCTCGGATTGTTAATTAATCCTGCATAACTTGTATACATATCCAGACTTCCATCACCATTTAAATCTCCCCAGGACAGGGATGTGAAATCAGGATAATCCATTATTAATTTTGACTTTTTAAATACTCCGGTTCCTTCGTTTAACCAAAGTTCAACTCCCGATCCAACACTGAGCAAGTCAAGGTCCCCATCATTATCCCAATCTTCTAATGCGAGTTGAAATGGAATCGAACTAAGTGATATTTCTGAATCAATAGTGCGATCATCGAATCTGCCATCTCTATTCTGAATATAGACAACAGTTGGTCCATGATGATTAGCAACAATGAGATCAAATTTGCCATCACCATCAAGATCGCCACTTACTGTAGTCCAACTCTGTTCATTACAATTTAATCCGTAGTCTTCTGCTCGTTCGGTAAAGACTTTATTTTCTTGTTGATAAAAAAGATTTATTCTGCGAGGATCTGTTCTTTCATTTGCTTTTACACTGCATTTAGAAATGTATAAATCTCCATCACCATCCTGATCAAGGTCAGTCCAAAGACATCCGTAATTTCCTTCTTCATTTATTTTGTCTTCTTTAGATAGATCCAACCAGGAATAATTATTAATAAGTTCACCATTTTTGTTTTCAAAAACTCTTGTTTTGGCATTGTCATCACAAATCGTAAAATCAATCCAACCATCCTTATTAATATCGTACAAACTCGATGCCTGAGAATAGAAGGCAGAAGATTCTACAGTATCTCTTCTAAATCCTTTACTGTTCTGATAAAATACCTGTATACCATAAAAATCACCTCCTAAAATAATGTCATTCTGCCCATTGCGATCTAAATCCGCAACCGCAACTGACCAAATAGATTGAGAGGAATAATAACCGAGATTTTGCCAGAAAAAGTAGGCCTTTCCATTGTTAACCCCCAACCATAGATTTTTGGTTTGATCAAGTACAAGAAGATCATCGTAATAGTCTCCATTGATATCAACTACTCCACAAACGATACCTGAATGGATGTCCTTGCGCGTATTCTGTTCTTGAAAAGTTATCTGAGCCTGTGTAGTATCCCAAATCAATACTGACAGGAATATGAAAGCGTATAAAAGAGGAGATTTTAATTGTTTCATATTAAGAAAATACAAATATATAATTTATTAATATATTAGCGCTTTATTAATAAACGATACTTTGGTCGGCAAAATTAACAGTCTTTTAGAATTTTTTTGGAAATCTGATACGATTTATCGTTTTCACCCTCCGGGACTCTATAAACTAAATGAAAAAGTTTTTGAAAATAAGGATCATTATTACGATTCTGACCTCATTTTAGAACAATATCAGATTTTATTAAGACAAGAGGGTATTGTAGAGGATTCCCTTTTTGCAAGTAAAAGGGCACAATCTGGAATTCCACTGTCTGCTTTTGCTGCAAAAGCCTTGCACTCGCCTGCTTTCTTAAATACTCTTTATAAGCTCGTAAGATTGTATCAACCATCCAAAATTCTGGAATTGGGTTCTTGCATGGGCATCAGTACACTTTGTCTTGGATTGGCTGCCAGAGAATCAGAAATTATAAGTGTTGAAGGAAATACACAGTTTTCAAAAATTGCAGAACAAGTATTAAAAAATCATGTACTTACTAATGTTAAAATTTTAAATGAAACTTTTGATTCTGCACTCAATGAATTGAAGAATAAGGAATTTGATTTTGTATTTCTCGATGGCGATCACAGTTATGAAGCAAGCATTTCAATTGTAAATAAATTAATTCCACTTTTAAGTAAAAATGCAATCTTGGTGATGGACGATATACATTGGTCAACAGGAATGTATAAAGCCTGGAAAGAATTGATAATAAGGAATGAATTCCAATGTAGTTTGGAAACTTTGCGATGGGGCTTATTGTTTATGGATAGAAGTTTAACATCTGGAAAATATTGTTTAATTCCAAGAGCTTATAAATTCTGGCAGAAGTATTATTAGTATTATCCTGCATTATACTAAATACTTTTGATTATAAAATATCTCTTAATTGAGTACCAATAATTTACCTCGAATTTCAAAAGTTGTATTTTCAAATTGGAAGCTACTGTTATAAAAGTAACAGCCAGAGCTTATTGTTAACTGATCAATTAAATTCATCAAACTAATTCCTTGTGAGGAGGTCTTACTTAAGATAATTCTTCCACTTAAATCAAATAAGTTAAATTTTACCACAGAATTATTCTCCAATTTAATTCTAATATCTTCAGAAATTAATCCTAATACTGTTGTTCCGTTTGATTTTTGAATATTATAATTCTTCCTTAAAAATGAATCTATTCGGTTCTCTTTTTTATCCGTACTATTAATTTTTTTATATACCGTAAAAGCTGTTTTACTTGAACAAGTTGAAATTGAATCTATCACTTGCAGAAAATAAGTTCCTGGTTTATTAATCTGAACATTCTGATCGTTCAGTTTTGAATTCTGAATAAACTGCCCATTAATAGTGCTCCATGAGTATAAAATTGATGTGTTAGAGCTTGATGAATTTGATCCATATAAAGTAATTATTTCATTTTCTTTATCCATAAATCTCTTAGCTCTTATTGTGCTTTTGGGATTGCTGAATACCAATTGAATCGTATCTAAACTTTTACAAGTATTTTTATCGCCGCTTAATTCAAAATTATAAATACCATCTTTGCTTACCTGCACTGTCGTCTGAAGTTGAATTGGATTAGCAATTTGAGTACTTCCGGGGCCACTTATTAATTTCCAGTTTGAGTTTCCAAAAGTAACTTTTCCATTTAATAGATATTTTAATCCACAAATGGTATCATCTAGACCCGCAATTGGATTTGTGTTAGGTTCAAAAATGATTTGCATTGGTTTTGAATTTCTTTTGCATGGATCTTTGACATCTACTATTCCATCCTTAGGGTTTAAATCATCTCCAACAATTCTTGTTAGAAAGATTGAATTTAAGTATCCGGTTTTCATTGTTTGTGGATCAAAACAGATCACATCATTTATGCTGTAGAAAGTATCTAAAACTCCTTTTGGATCAAGGAAATTTGCGTAAGCTGTATGCAAAACATACATTGCAATATCTTCCTTCAAATTAATCGTTTCAGGAATTAAATTCGCGATTGGAACGCACTTATCCTGGCATACGCTGATCAAACTTGTATCTAGACTCCCCGCATCGATTGTTCCACAATCGATTGTACCACAATTGCAATTGTAAGTATCCAACAACAATTGTGATTCGCAGCCATTCGCATCTCTTACGACAACTATAAAATCTTCCAAACATGCTAAGGTATCAGAGAAGTATTGATTGCCAATAATGCTTCCATTTGCTGTAGATGGTGGTATCACCAATGTGTAATCTGGCTTTCCTTTAGTGATGTCTACCTTTACTAAGTATCTGTCATCTGAACTTAAACCACCTAGGTCTCTAGTACAATATTTTATTACATTAATTAACTCCGGATTTGGATTGAAGGTAATACAAACCTCATCTTCCTGAACACATAAACCATTGTAATTGTCTTCTTCCAAAATAAAGCAGTAAGTTCCAAATCCATCTATTATATTTATTTCTGAATTCGGATCTCTGGTATTGCTAAAGAATACATTCCTTCCATTCTTTTCTCTCCAGTTTATCTTTGTTCCTGCAATAGATTGTACTCCTTTCAAATCATAGCTTGATCCACATACTGATTCATCTGGACCAGCATACGGTTTCGGTATTTCATAAAAAACAAATGGAGTTCCGTAATCGTATTTAAAACATCCCGCTAATGAGTCAATATCACCTTTTCCATCTGTTCTTCCTAATTTAACTCCAACATAATACTCTACTCCAAATTGCATCCACGTCTGTTTGATAATTTTTAGCGTTTTTGCATGAGTGATTGTAGAACCTATTGGATTATTTTTATCCGAATAGATGAAGAAGATAAGGGTATCCTTTGGAATACTATCCAAAATCTGATTAGTTGCATTATAAATAATTTCTATTGATCCATTTTCACAACTTCGTTTTATGTTCTTAGATATTTGTCCAATACTATTGGTACAAGGAGGATTAGAAGTTGGTGGAATAAGCCAATTTTCTAAGTTGAATGTAAGCGAATTTATAAAAAAAATGAAAAAATTAATTACAGGCATTATGACCAAATATGAATTCAATGAAGCTCAATTCCATAAGGATGCGTTGAAATTCAATTTCGCTGCTTTTTGTCAATATATAAGTCTAATGCTAGGCTTCTTATGATCCAAAATATGCTTTCATTGGAGCAAAATAATGGTCTTTCCATCCTTGCTTATATTGCATATCACTGTCTAGTAAATTACAATGCCTTAGTTGTAATTTAGTTGAATGTTCATCTATAGCTGTAAGTTCAATATCCACCAAGGAATCTTCCTGATTCTTTTTAAATTCTGAAGTTCTCCAAGTCTGAACAATTCGTTTGTCTTTCTCCAAATCAAGGATTTCGCCTTCTATGTATCCATCCCAAGCAGTAAATCTTGTTCCAGGCTGATCTTTAATCGATGCACTCGAACCAGTCATGGAGGAATGTCCTTTCGAGCTTAGCCAAGCCTCGTATATTTTCTCCGGAGTTGCATTTAGTTTAATTTCAACCTTAAATTCCATGATTAGTGTATTTGAAAAAATCAAAATTAATACAAAATCAGGTTCTAAATGGTCAATTTTACCCTATTCTGAATCCACCTTGGGGATTCGTTCAAAATGAAGTAATTTTGTTGCTTAATGTCATTGATGTCAGAAACCTATTTTTCAAAATTTCGTAAGGGAATCATTGGCATTGACCAAAGCATTCAAACGCCTTTTGGAGTTAAAAAAATAATCTACGCCGATTGGGTTGCCAGCGGAAGATTGTATGCACCAATTGAAGACATTATGCGCAATCACATAGCTCCTTATTGCGCTAATACACATACCGAAACCAACCTTACAGGCAGCTTGATGACTATAAGTTATCATGAGTCTAAGAAGTTCATTAAACACGAATTAAATGCGCATGAAACTGAGGATATTCTCATCTTCTCGGGTTCCGGAATGACAGACTCTGTGAATAAATTACAAAGAATATTAGGACTTCGAATTCCTGAAAAAGCAGGCATTTATTTAGGTTTAATCGAGAGAAAAATAGAGTCGGAAAGACCCATTGTTTTTATAACACATCTTGAACATCATTCTAATCATACTTCGTGGCTTGAGACCATAGCAGATGTAGAAATTATTAATCCTGATGCAGATGGATTAGTGGATCTTAATCATTTTGCAGAATTGTTGGAACAATACAAAAATCGCCCATTAAAAATAGCTTCTATTTCTGCGTGTTCTAATGTCACCGGGATTTTTACTCCCTATTATGAAATCGCTGAAATGATTCATGATGCCGGTGGTTATTGCTTTGTAGATTTTGCATGTTCAGCTCCTTATGTCAATATTAATATGCATCCTGAAAATCCAAAACAATTTTTAGATGCAGTATTTATTTCTCCACATAAATTCTTAGGTGGTCCGGGAACTCCAGGAATTATGGTTATAAATAATCGAATTTGTAATAACATTGTACCCGATAATTCAGGAGGTGGAACAGTAAAATTTACAACACCCTGGAAGTATCATGAATATATAGATGAAATTGAAGAGCGTGAAGACGGAGGAACACCACCCTTTCTTCAGGGAATAAAAGCCGGGCTTTGTTTTAAGTTAAAGAAAGAAATGGGCGTTGCCAATATCCTCCAGAGAGAGGAAGAATTAGTAGAATTGGTCCTAGATAGGCTTGGTCAGATTCCAAATTTACACATACTCGCGGGAGATTTAAAGCACAGGCTTGGTGCTATTTCATTCTATATTGAAGACTTGCATTTCAATCTGGGAGTTAAACTTTTGAATGATTTATATGGTATTCAGGTTCGGGGAGGATGTTCCTGTGCAGGTACTTACGGTCACTATTTGTTAAATATCAATCAGGAAATATCTACTAATATTATTAATAAAATTAAGGCAGGAGAACAGTTTAGCAAACCCGGATGGATAAGACTTTCTCTGCATCCAACACAAACCGACGAAGAAATAAATACGATTTTGACAGCCATTGAATACATTTCAAAAAACCACGTAGAATTAGAGGAGAATTACTACCATGACGACCACAAAAACATCTTTCACCATAAGAATTTCTCAAGTGATTTTGAAACAGATTTTATTCATCAACTTTTTGAAAAAGAATTTCAATAAGCTAAATAAATCAAACTACTTTTATTCAAATTATTCATCTAAATAAATCCAATTTGTTGAATAATGTTAATAACTAAATTCCTGAATCGCTAATTTATAACTACCTTCGCAAACTGATTTAAAAACCAATACTCATGCCTGTAGACGTAATTCTCGGCCTTCAATGGGGCGATGAAGGCAAAGGAAAAATAGTTGATTATCTCGCTGAACAATATCAAATTGTATGTAGATTTCAAGGAGGGCCAAATGCAGGCCACACGCTTTACATAGACGGAAAAAAATTTGTCCTTCATACAATTCCTTCCGGTATATTCAGAACTAAAGTTGACAACATAATAGGTAACGGTGTCGTACTGGATCCAGTTACACTTGAAAAAGAAATTCAACAACTGCTACCAAACATTCCTGATTTATTTGATAGACTTTTTGTTTCCAATAAAACTCAATTAATTATTCCGTCTCACCGATGGATAGACCTAGCGTCCGAAAATGCAAAAGGCAAGGAAAAAATAGGATCTACTTTGAGAGGTATTGGCCCGTGTTATATGGATAAAACGGGAAGAAATGGATTGCGTGTAGGAGACCTATTCACCAAAGGATGGGAAATTAAATATCATACTCTAAAAGAAAAACACCTTCAATTTCTAAAGCAATTTCCCGAAGTTGATTTTGATCTAAAAGAGCAAGAACAGCAATGGTTCGACAGTTTGGATTGCTTAAGAAAATTAAAAACTATCCAAGTAGAATATTATTTGCATAAAGCGATTAATGACGGAAAGCTCATACTTGCAGAAGGCGCTCAGGGCACTATGCTCGATGTTGACCATGGCACTTACCCTTTTGTTACCTCTTCAAATACTATTACAGCGGGTGTTTGCACAGGACTTGGATTAGCACCTCAACATATACGCAAAGTTATAGGTATTGCAAAAGCTTATTGTACACGGGTAGGTTCAGGACCTTTTCCATCTGAGCTATTAGATGATATTGGAGAAAAACTTCGCACTGAAGGTAAGGAATTTGGATCTACAACAGGACGTCCACGTCGTTGTGGTTGGTTGGATTTAGTTCAACTGAATTACAGTATAATTCTCAACGGGGTAACAGATCTTTGTATTACAAAAATTGATGTGTTAAATTCTTTTGATGAAATAAATTTAGTTGATTCGTATCAAATAGAAGGAAAAAAAGTGCAAGAAGTTCCATTTGATTTGAATACTATTGATCAAGTTGGACACTTAACTTTCAAAGGATGGAATCAATCCTTGTCACATTGCAAACTTAAGAATCAGTTGCCTGAATCTGCGGATCATTTGCTTCGTCATATTGAACAAACTTCGAACACTCCTATCAGTTATATTTCTACTGGACCGGGAAGAGAGGAGTTAATTGTTTCGTAAGTTTCATTTACATTCAATTTAGTACTAATAAAAGATTCCCAATGTGTCTGCATGTTAGATTTCATTATTCTAGGAATTTTAGCTTGTCCATTGAGTTTTCCATTTAGTTCCAGCCACTCATAAAATAATTCAACCGGTATTATTTCAATCATTACTTTTTTGAGTTGGTGTTTGCGTTGACATCTGTAGTCATCATTAATAGATTGCAAGTATTCATCTAATTCTTTAGCAAGTTTGAGTTTGTTAAAAGTATTGTCAGCACAACTGATATAATATTGGTGGGCCCAATGAGTTTCATAATTTACAGCCATTAGGCTAAATTCTTTGATATTTAAGTTAAAGGTTTTGTTTATATGCAGAATTGCTTGATTCAGATTATCTATAGAAATATGTTCACCAACTACACTTAAATATTGCTTCGTTCTTCCAGTTAAATTGAATCCGAAATTCATTAAGTTTTCAAATTTCAAAGTATCACCAATCAAATATCTCCAAGATCCTGCATTAGTACTGATGACTAATGCATATTCTATATTTAATTTAACGTTTGCCATAGTTATAGCCTGACTATTCGGTTTAATATTTCCTTCTGAATCAAAATTATTATCATTAAATTCAATAAACTCATAGAATATTCCTGCATTAGCAATGAATTCCATTTGATTTATATTTTGATCGGGTTGATATGCAAAAAAACCTTCTGAAGCCATGTAGGAATTTATGTAAATAATGGGCTTGCTTAACAACATCTCAAAACTATTTCTATAAGGCTCAAAAAAAATACCTCCTAAAGCGATTAGCGAAAAATTAGGCCATAAGTCATGTATGGTTTTTAATTTATAATGCTCAATTATTTTTTCAAAAATAAGTTGAACCCAAGCTACATTTCCAATTACAAAAGAAATATCCCAGCTTGGAGCATTCTCAACAATGAGTTCAATTCTCTTATTCCAATCTTGCAAATTGCTGATTTCGAAACCTGGTCTATAGTATGGCTTTAGCCAAATTGGCCTATTTAAAGATAAAATGCCGGAAAGGTCTCCAACATAATGCATACCTTCTTCAATCAAATGCGTACTGCTTCCAACCAACAACATTTCTTTGTTAAATAGTTCGGAAGGCAGGTCAAAAGATACAATATCCCGAAACATTCTCCTTGATACTTTCCGAGCAGATTTTATAAAGCTTTTGGTTATTGGGATATACTTCGAAGCAGCTTCCGAAGTTCCACTGCTCAAAGCGAAATATGGAACCCTATCAGGCCAGCATATATTTTCTTTGTCCTGCTTGGACTTATACCACCAATTCTTGTAGATTGAATTATAATCAGAAATTGGAACCATCTTTTGAAATTGCTGGATAAGTTCATCTTCCTCTTTAAGAATTTTTTTAAACTCATATTCTTTACCAAATTCCGTGTCTTTTGCTGTGCGCAATAACTTTCTAAGCGTTTTGAATTGAAGATTAATTGGATTAGGGCGGTCCTTGGCTGATTTTACTGAAAGACTAATTCCAGTTTTAATGAGTTGTCCAAAAAAAAACATAGTATTACATTAAATTGAATTCGCTTGACAAGGTATAATTAGGATTGACTTGTTCTTATTTAAGCTTAAAATTAAGTCTTTAAACTTACTTCATATACATTTAATTATTTGATCACTGAAATTTAGTAAATTAATAACATCTACAGAAACAAGTCAACATAAGAAGGATTTTTTTAAATTGAAATATTATGTAAATAATAGAAATTCTTAATACCTTTGGTGCTATATTAAGTTCATTATTTATTAACAAGGTGCTCCAATTGAGATTGGAGATAATAGGGAATCGTGTGTAACTCACGAACTGTCGCGCAACTGTAATTCCATTCAGCGTAAGCTGAGGAAAGCTTAAGTATATTGCCACTGCTCCAAATTAATATTGGAATGGGAAGGGACTTAAGTGGAAGAGTCAGGAGACCTGCCGGGTTAACGTAAAGTCATTACTTCCGCGAAAGAAGTTAAATGAATTCAGGGTTAAATTACAATGCCTGTTTCAATTAATATTTATGCGTGAAGAATTATTAGAATTCTAATTGAATAAATATTAATTATGAAAATATTCCAAATTTTTTATCTGACAATAATTGTTTCAGGTATTTGTGTCGCACAAAATCAAGATTCAATTTCTGATCAATTTCTAGAACCTGTTATTTATACAGCCAATAGATTTGATCAAAATCCAAACGAAGTTGGGCGAAGTATTAAGATCATTACTCAGGAAGAAATCAAGAAATCAAATGCCATTTCTTTTTCAGAACTTATTAGCCAAGAGGCGGGAATATTTATTGTTGGCGCCGGTCAGAGTCCAGGTCAATTGAGTACAATTTTTAGTAGAGGCTCTAATTCAAATCAAACCAATATCTTATTGGACGGAGTAAAAATTTCTAATCCTTCTTCCACTGACAATCTTGTAGATCTCTCTGAATTCTCTTTGGCTAACATTGATCATATTGAAATAATTAAAGGAAACCACAGCAGTTTGTTTGGTTCTTCTTCAATTGGAGCTACAATTAATATTATTACTAAAAAAAATTCAAA
Source organism: Saprospiraceae bacterium (assembly GCA_040006775.1). Lineage (GTDB taxonomy): Bacteria > Bacteroidota > Bacteroidia > Chitinophagales > Saprospiraceae > Vicinibacter. Next base: position 41,547 of record JBDTWI010000015.1, on the reverse strand, counting down.
CCTTGGAATTCATGGCGATGTGGCTCTAAAGCTTGGTACAATTGGAAAGAAAACTTCCTTGTTTGAACAAGTAGCTAATCTCAGTTACAGGCACACATCTGGGTTGTATGCTAGTGTAGGATTATTCAACAGTAATATTAAGGGTATAAATGCAACTGTTGATACCATAACAGATAAGAACAATTACTATTATCAAAGAGCAGATCAAGACGATTTTCGAAAGCTCGATGGCTTTTACAAACTTGGTTATATTCATTCCAGATGGGACGTTGCAGCTCAATTGAAAACAGCAGATCAAAACACTGACCTAGACAGAGGCGCTTACCGCGATGACAATAATTATAAGTCAAAATTTCAACGTAAAATTATCGCTCTTCAAGCGAATTATAAATTGAATAATTCGATTTCTTTCGAATTATTATCTTCTTACACAAAATTATTTTATCAGTATGTCGATGACACATCAGTAATTAAAAATTCTGAATTTACTTATCAAGAATACACTTCAGGAAATTACAAAGCACAAACTTATGCCAATGAATTGCAATTTAATATGAAAAAGAAATATGCTCATCTAATTCTGGGTCTTGCTCAATCATATGAGTCAATGGGCTTTCAAAGTTATTATTTCTCGAATGGCTTTGTTTCTTTTGAATATTTAACTGATCTTTATAAGCTTAACTTGTCTGCACAAACTATTAGTGAATTTGCTCAACTTAATTTATATGGAAATAACATTCAAAAAATACCGGACAATTTGAATCTTTCTCTCAGTCTAAGAAATACGCATCATGAGCAATTTGGAAATCAAATAAGTTATGGCATAAATCCTTCTTATAAATTGCGTAAGAACATACTTTTATACGCTGATTTTTCAAGTGGCTTTGTTTCTCCTTCGCTTTATCAATTGTATTCACCGGATATGGATTTTACAAGTGGAATTACCCGTGGAAATCCAAGCTTAAAACCGGAGGAATCCAATTCAATAGAATTAGGAATAAAATATGAATGGAATAATAAATTTAATTCAACTCTTTCTTTTTACAGAAACCAAACAAAGAACAATATAGATTATGTTTATTTATGGAGTAAGGATAAAGAAATTGCAAACTTGGATTATACGGACTATAGAGGTGACAGTTATATTAATTTAGGTAGTAGGATAACTCAAGGAATTGAATTGGATCTGAACGCTAGAATTAATAAGAAACTTTCATGCAAGTTTAATATTAATATAATAAAAGGAGAAATAAATTACAGTAATGCGGACATTGACAGTTCACACATTAAATCAAATCTTGCTCAGTTGTATTCCAACGGTGCGTTCATAAATAAGAATCAGCATCAATCTGGATTAACTAGAAGACCAAGCACAGCAAATTTTGTTATCGAATATGCAATATGTTCTCGTTTAATGCTTTCAGGCATTTTTAAATACGTAGCTTCAAGAAATGACATTTATTACAATAACAATCTCGGGCCTTTTGGTGCGCTTGCATCTACAGGTCTTGATGCCTATACTTTATTTGATTTCAATTTAAGGTACAGATGCATGAAAAACATGAATCTGTACCTTAGACTAGAAAATATACTGGACACTAAGTATTCTGAAATAAATGGATACTCAACTAGAGGAAGATCTCTTTATGCACAAATGAGTTATAAATTTTAGAAATTTTAAATACTCTTAAAAATGTTTAATTATTCATTAGCAATAATCCATTTGAAGTTTTTAACCATTTTGCCACTTTTATTTACCTGTAGGAAGTAGAATCCGTTGGTGAAGTTTTGCACGTCAATTTTAACTTGGTTTACTCCACTATAAATAGATTGAGTGGTATTGTAAACTAAATTTCCATTAATATCTAGTAAGTCAAAATTTAAATCCATGTTTCGATCTGCTTCTATTTGCAAATAAATTAAATCATTAGATTGACCCTGAGTGAATTTTATGTCATTGATACTGAGATCTGAGAGACCAGTATTAATATCACAGCTTAAACTTCTTCTGACCTGTCCTCGAATTTCACCACCTGAATTTGCAACAGTATGAACATTCATGTAAGCACCATCCATATCTATCTTACTTGCAATTGTTCCTGTAATATCCAAAACTCCCGTTGCATATGGTTTAGGTACATCTATAGGGAGGATAACAGAACCATTTTGTCCAAAAGCAGCTCCATGAAAATGTGCTGCAGTAGCTTCACCTGTTAGATCATTTACTAATACAGAATATTCTAATTCAGTATTTGATTTATTAACAGCTACATATGCAGCGGCATAAGCTGGAATATTTTTTTTAGGGTTTTCTTGATCACCACAAAGATCGAAGGCAAAAGATTTCATCAAATTATTCTCAAGCTGTCCTCTTATTTCACCATTAGGATTTAATGTTGAATGTATATTGAAATAAAGTTCATCTTTCAAATATGCAGTTCTAAGTTGATCTGTAAGTGCTGCGGTGCCTGAATAAATACCTGGTGCAATACTTGTCAATCCAACTACGACTGGTCCGGCGGTACCAGCAGGACCCCTATGAATATGTGCATTGGTTGCTGTAATTCCTTCGGAAAGAACAATATAAAACAATGAATCAAATGTAGGATAATTTAAAAATGAATATCCATAAGCATTGGCAGTTGAATTAACAGGAGGAGTTTCTTGAGATCCGTTTAATATAGAACTTGATGATAAGGCTTCTGGATATAAAATCTGACCTCTAATTTCACCATTAGGAAATTCTGCGGTATGAATATTAACATAAGCTCCTGAATCTAAGATATTAATAAAAGTTTCAAATACTAATGCTTCATCTGTAACATCTCCTTGAATAATATTAGTAGTAACTAAAGGCACAAGCACAGGTCCATTGGTTTGATTGTCTCCTTTATGAATATGGGCTCCTGTAGGAGGTCCGGTTAATCCAGTATAAAAAACTTGATAATTAAAACGTGTTAAATTATTTGAAAATCGCAATACCCCTAATCCTATTCCAGTGGATCCATTCTGAGGCAACTCATTTATACCTTGTAAAACTATTGGAAACAATAGTTCTGATTTGAAATTTAATTGACCACGAATTTCACCATTAGGATTTAATGCTGTATGAACGTTAACATAAAAATCACCATATAAGGCATTCGCCAAAAAATCCGGAGGTGTGACTAGTTCTCCTTTGATTCTATTCCCGGAAACAAAATTCATTAAATTAATTATGACCGGGCCATTGGTTTGAAAATCTCCAAGATGAATATGACAACCTGTAATGGCACCGGATAAGTCTGAAAATGATCCATGTACTGAAATCTTTTTACCATCTTCTGAAAGTAAAAATGTAACTAGACCTATTGCGTCACTTTGCAAGGGTGGAATTTGATTGTCTGAATGCAATTCTGCAACAAATAGCATTTGCCCATTCTCTGCCTTTAAAACAGCAGTAAAAATTAAAAAAAAGAGGACTAAAAATGATGTGATCGTGTTTTTCATAAATTATGTTTTTAAGTATTAGAAATTTTCATTTAAGCGATATAAAGTGTAAAATAGAATAAAAATTCCCAGCTCAAAAGAAACAAATATAACACAAAATAGGCAATATTCCAAAATTTATATATCCCGAAAGTATAAGGATTTAAAAAAATTTGGATATAGATCAATTAAATTCTAATTAATCTAAGGATTATATCAAGAAAATGGGATTCATTACGCAGCCATACAACGCTGAACTAAGCCTTTAACTAAAGAACCATTTTTAGAAATATTTGTAATGGTGTGCTTTGACTTTGCAGGAACTTCAAAATAGTCACCGGCTTTGAAACGCAAGACTTTACCATCAAAATTGCACTCACACTCTCCTTCCAGAATTAAAAAACTTTCAGTGAAACCATCATCATCGTGCGCTTCTTCAGTAATCACTGTATCTAACCACATTAAAAATACCTCTTTTTTGTCTGATTCATAGATTGGTTCTACATGGATTGCGTTGATATCAGACGGAGCCTCAAAATGCTCAATTGATATATTCCAAGCCTTAAGGTCACTCTCCTTATGAAGCAAGGGAAGATTATTTAAATCTAATCTTATGGCATCAGCTTCAGAAATTAAGGCTTCCATGATCTTAGCTTTTAAATTCGGATTAACTGCTTCTGCGTTAGTAAAGCTTTGCATGGAATGGATAATCTGATTAATCTCAGATTGAATATCAGGATATTGGTTCGCCAATAGACTAATTTCTTTGTTCTCCTGGTCACTTAAAAGATTAAGACAATATGCCTCTAGTCTGCCGGTATCAATTATATTTTCTTTGTCCATATTTATTCAGTTAACTTATTGCGCAATTGGAGTAGCGCAGCTCGGGTTCTACTTTTTACTGTACCCAAAGGAATACTAAACTCTTCAGCTATTTCAGCTTGGGTATAGCCATAATAGAATTGCAAATCAATAATATGCTTCAATTTATCATCCAGGCTATTTACTATTTTGTCTATTCCCAAATAATCCAATTCGAACATTTCACTACTTAGCTTTTTATTATCTACGTAATTAGACTCATTTTGGATTAGATTTTTCTTAATAAAATAACTACTTCGGCAATAATCGATGGCTACATTCCTTGCAATGGTAACTAACCAGGTAAATAATCTACCCTTTGAGGAGTCATACTGGGAGATATTTTTCCAAATCTTGACAAAACTGTCCTGAAGGAGGCTCTCGGCTTCAGACTCCGATTTCACAACTTTTAGAATGATATTATACAGATTAACAGCATATTGGTCATAGAGTCTTGAGTAAGCCTGAGCTTGACCCTTCTGAAGACTCTCAATTAGCAACTCCTCAGAAACCATTTCATATTTTTTGAATTCAGATCAATTTGAAAGTAAAATTAAAAATAATCCTGAAATAATAATCCAAACTAAACGGCATTTCGTAAGTAAAAAGAAATTAGACTAGTATGAGCAGTTATCACTTTATAACAGAATGGAAATTCAAATCAAATTGTAAAGAAGTTTATGAAATTTTAGAGGATGTTGAACAGTTAAGTACTTGGTGGCCAAGTGTTTACCTGGATGTATCAATTCTTAAGAAAGGAGAAGTCGGAGGAGTAGGCAAAGAGGTTGGCCTGATTACAAAGGGATGGTTGCCATATATCTTAAAATGGAAGTTCAAAGTAGTTGAAACCAAAGCACCATATGGTTTTACAATTGAAGCACTGGGTGATTTTGTGGGCAAAGGTGTTTGGACCTTAACGGATGATCCAATTACTGGAATGTGTTATGTAAAATATGATTGGAAAATTCAGGCAGAAAAAAAACTAATTAGAAACTTTAGCTGGCTCCTAAGACCGATTTTCTCAGCCAACCATCACTGGGCCATGAAAAAGGGAGAAGAAAGTATGGCATTAGAGCTGAGAAGAAGACATTTGGAAGAAAACGTATCTACACCACCAATGCCAACATTCTACCCCAAAAAAAACATTCAATACGATGACTATCTTTGGCAGGATTGATATTAGATCATGCTAGACACCTAAAATTAAACTCAGTGAGAATTTAATTTGAACATTAAATCATTTTTTTTGCTTTAAAAAAATATTAAATTTTTTAAACAGATTTTTGAATTAGAATCCAAGTGCAAATTTATTTAATTGAAAACTGCGAAATCAATATACCTTGAATTACATAAATTAATTTAGACCTAAAATTTTATTATTCTTGTATTTGGTGCTGTGAATACTTTCCATTTCCGGTTCAATTATTTTTTCCATGAATGGAATTATGTTTTTCAATTTAGTTTGCCATTCATCTGTATGATATTTATAAGGCATTGACCTTTCAAGGATTTCAAGTATAATTGAAACTGACACAGAAGCACCCGGAGAAGCGCCCAATACTGCAGTAATACTCCCATCTTTTGAAGCTACTATTTCTGTACCAAACTCTAAAATTCCACCTTGATCTTCATCTTTTTTTATTATTTGCACGCGTTGACCGGCAATACATAATTCCCAATCTAAACCATTTGCATTAGGATAGTAATCACGCAAAATCATTATTCGTTCTTCATGGGTTAGTTGCGACTGTTCTAGGAGATACTTAGTCAGATCAAGATTGTGCCAACCGGCTGATAACATTGATAATATATTATCCCAATCTAAAGATGCTGCCAAATCTAATTTTGATCCTTCTTTTAAAAATTTAGTAGTAAGTCCTGCAAATGGTCCAAATAACAATTCTTTTTTGCCAAATATAAATCTTGTATCTAGATGTGGTACAGACATGGGAGGCGAACCTAATTCTGCTTTACCATAGACTTTTACATTGTGTTGATTAATGACTGCTTGATTTGTGCATCGCAACCATTGTCCACTTATTGGAAATCCTCCATATCCGTCAGCTTCATCTATCCCGGATTTGTCCAAAATATCCAGTGCTCCACCTCCTGCGCCAACAAAAACTAATGGAGTAGTAATCACAAATTCTTCCTCAGAATTCAAATCACAAATGCACAAATCCCATTCATTGGATACATTCCTATTAATATCTCTAAGCTCATGTTTTAAAAAAATCTTAACAACATATTTGGAATTAAGATATTTAAAGATAGCATTGGTTAAACTTTCAAAATTAACATCTGTACCTTCCTTCATATAGGTTGCTGCACAAGATAATTTAGTAGTTCGATCTTGCATTACTAAGGGCATCCATTCTTTCAGTTCGCTTGCATTATCAGAAAAAACCATTGCTTCAAAAAAGGGATTAGACTGCATAGCTTCAAATCTTTTTCTAAGAAATGAAACATTTTCATCACCCCATACAAAACTGATGTGCGGTACTCGATGAATAAAATCTTCTGGTCTTATTAATTTATACTTTTCTACCAAATGAGCCCAATAGGATTTACTTTGTTCAAATTGTTTGGTGACCAATGTTGCTTTATCAATATTTATACTGCCATCAATTTTGATGGGGGTATAGTTAAGTTCACAATAGGCAGCATGTCCGGTTCCCGCATTGTTCAATACTCCGGTACTTTCCAATGCTGGAGCTTCTAATCGCTCAAAAATGTAAATTTTAATGTCAGGCTCAAGTTCATGTAGCAGCATGGCATAGCTTGCAGACATTATACCCGCTCCTATTATACAAACATCAGAATGTAAATTTCTTTTTTTCACATTGAACTAAGCTTAAAGGTAAAAAAGAATTTGCGTTTTATAAATTTCAATTATTCTAAGTGAAGTACTGATTTGAGAACTGAGAAAATCGCTTGCTGAACAAATAAAATTCTGCTCATGGAGGATATTTAATAAATAAAATTGCTTATATAAATTTTATCTTACGACTGTAACATTGCCATATTTCAATTGATTGGAACAGGCTTTACTTCTAATAATATAGGCATATACCCCGGGAGAAACATTTTGATTTTTAAAGCTACCTGTCCAATGAATATTTGTTGACTTGAATACCAGGGAACCCCAGCGATCATAAATTTCTATTTCAAAGTCTGCAGTAAATTGTGGCCCCGGGAAAACATCGTTTACCTGATCGCCATTAGGAGAAAATACATTCGGTAAATAAAAATTTGCATCTTCAATGAATTCCAATTGAATTGAATCACTAAAATTTCCACAACAGTTAGAAACTAAATAATGGTAAATACCACTCTTACTAATTCTAATTTCAGAACCAACAGTTCCATCTGACCAAACAGTCTTTGAATTACCGGTTGAAAAACGATATACCTCCGATCCACAAAAGACTAGATTATCTGAAGGAAAGGCTTGAGGTATTGAATCATAGAACACCTCAATAGTATCTCCAAGATTGTTGCAAATATCCTTAAAAGAATACCAGTATTTTCCCGGACCATTAATATTGATCAAATTGAGAAATTGATTGTTCCACAGCTCATCTATGATTGGTATTGAAAGATTTAAATTTATTCCTTCACATACAAAAGTATCATTCGGAAGATAAGGATTTCCAAACACCTTCATTTCCGTAATTCTTATTGAATCCGATACTGTTCCACATGGTGATATTAAACTTGCCCAGTAGATACCAGCTTTTGAAATCTGCTTTGTACTTCCTTTAGTATTATCAAACCATATGGTATTTATCGAACCAGAATTCAATGTCAATAATATCCCTTCACATATAGTTGTATCTGGCCCTAAATCAACATTTGAATTAATAAAATAACTAACCAAAATTGAATCACTTACTGATCCACAAATATTCGATTTTGTTGCTATCACCTTTCCAGCTTTCTTAATTATAAAATAAGGACCAATACTTCCATCCTGCCAGACAGTGCTTACATCATTAGACCAAATTGTATCAAATCCATTTGGACATAATTCTCTGTCAGAGCCCAGGTCTAAAATGGGTTTTGATTGATATAAAATCAATATGGAATCACGTAGAATATCGCACTGTGATTTAACTTCTGCCCAATATATTCCTGGTTTATTTACAATTAAGCTTTTTCCTATTGTACCATCAATCCATGTTGTAGAATCGAAAGGAGAGCTAAGTTGTAATGTTTCTCCATCGCATAGTAAGGTATCCTTTGGCAAAGAGAATGGAATGCTTGAATAATAACTTACTAGAATACTATCGACCACATCACCACAATTGCTCTTTAGTGTTCCACTAACAATTCCTGATTTATTTATTATAAAATATGGACCAACACTTCCATCTTGCCAGATGGTGTTGACGTCATTCGACCAAATCGTATCCACATCATTTGGACATATCTGTATATCTGAACCAAGGTCTAAAATGGGTTTTGATTGATATAAAATCAATATGGAATCACGTAGAATATCGCACTGTGATTTAACTTCTGCCCAATATATTCCTGGTTTATTTACAATTAAATTTTTTCCTACTGTACCATCAATCCATGTTGTAGAGTCAGAAGGAGAGTTTAAAATGATAGTTTCTCCAGAACATAATAGAGTATCTTCTGGTAGAGAGAATGGAATGCTTGAATAATAGCTTACAACAACACTATCCGATACCTCTCCACAAATGTTCTTTATTGTTCCACTAATAATTCCTGATTTATTGACAATAAAATATGGCCCTACACTTCCATCCTGCCAGATGGTGTTTACATCATTGGACCAAATGGTATCCACTTGATTGGGACATATAAGCTTGTCTGACCCTAAGTCTAATATTGGTTTTGAACTAATATTTAGGAATATTGAATCTCTGATCACACCACAGACATTGGTTAATTCTGCCCAATAAAGACCTGCTTTATTGACAGTTATTTCTTTGCCAGTCGTGCCATCACTCCAGCTTGTTGAATTAGAATTTGAATTTAACTTTAATGAATCACCTTCACAGATAATGGTATCCTTTCCAAGTTCTATGAATGGCTTATTAAATATCGTAATTTCATAATCGACTATACTATCGCAATTACTTGTTTTGATGGTGTCAGAGTATGTACTTGAATTAAGTATGGTCTTTCCTTTAATAATTATTTTTTCACATACTATAGTATCTACCTTATTAAAAGTATTTGTGCAGCAAGTAGGCAATCCAATGTTAATGTAAATTCCATCATCTTTTGAACTAATCTCATTGTTGTGTTCAATTTGAATAGTATAAGTACTATCCGGAAAATTAGTTAGAACAATAATGCCTCCGTCTGCCTGACTTGAACCATTAACGTCGAACCAAAGTTCTTTGTTCTGATAGAATAAAAGTATAGAATCATGAGGTGGTCTCTGATCTCTAAATACCGTACAAATATTGGAAACATCTAACAAATTATTCAACCTATCATAAATTCTTAATTTACCAATCTGCGGCTTACTATATAAGTTAGAATTTGGAAACTCACCAAGAAGTAATAACAACTCTTTTCTTTCCTGCAAATTATTTAAAATAAGATTATGTATTAATTTTGTGATACTTGGATTTCCTGGCATCCATGGAGTAGGCATTAAGTTTATATTAGCAGGAGTAAATTTCGCCGTATTAAGCGTGTAATTCGTAAGTGAAGCGTACAAGCTACCAACATTAATATCTTCAATTAGACTTACAGTTCCTTTAGTAGAACTTCCTGTGAAGGTATTTCTAGATTTCATGGTCCACTTCATCCATTCAAACTTAGTACATTGGAAATTACAGGAATTATTACATTTCTGGGCGCTTATTACAATAGTATCCCTAACGATACCACAAGGTGTAGAAATTTCTGCCCAGTAAACACCTGGCTTACTTACAATTATTGTTTTTGTAATGCTTCCATTACTCCATCTTGTAGAATCAGTAGGAGAAGATAATGATAATGATACCCCTTCACAAATCAAAGTATCTTTACCTAAATCTAAAACAGGTGTATTCAATACGGTGATTACATAATTAACAATACTATCGCAATTGTTAGCTTTTAAAGTGTCCGAATAAGAACCAGAACTTAGATAGGTCTTACCATTAATTAATAATTTATTGCAAACAGTTGTATCTATCCTATTTACCTTTGAGTAACAACAATCTGGTAATCCTACGTTAATAAATATTCCATCATCAGAACGACTTAACTCATTGTAATGTTCTATTTCAAAATAAGAAGTATTCTTTGGAAAATTATGAAGTAAGATTATGTCTCCATGAGTCGTTCCACCTTGCAATACTTCAAAAGTAATTTCAGTGCCTTTATTTGTTATTGTTGTTGGAACTAAAATATTGCCTTCTATTGGATCTTGAAGTAAAATTTCTACATTGCCCATATTTATTTGGACATTGTTAATATCAAATGCCTTCAATCTACCGGGTTGCTTATTCATAAAAAAATTAGCATTTGGAAAGGATCCTAAAAGTAAAATAAGTTCTTCTGGCTTTGATACATTATTTAATACTAGTTTATGTTTGAGAATTTTTACATTCGCATTTCCAGGCATCCATGGAGTTGGCATATTGCTAATTTGCTTAGGAGTGAAAACATTAGTTTCAAGTCTAAAAGAATTTAAAAGTGGATTTATGAGGCCAGAATTTATATCCATCTTAAGTGTAGCAATCTGAGCGTTGTATCTGCCTTCAAACTCAAATGTAGAAATCCTATTCCAGTTTAACCATGCTATTTTATCACATTCATAGGATAAATAATTTTGAGTTGAATTGAATTTAATTAAGTAATCCAAGCTTGGATTACTTGTTGTTCCAGATAAAAAAGAGCGATTAATATTAGGATATTGGTATGCAAAAGAAAGGGTTCTTTTGATTTCACTAAGACCACTTAAGTTTTTATTTCTTAAATGAATATTAAAATTTGATTGTTTAAAAAATTCCGAAACTTCAAATAATTTTTGAATTTCAAATTGCTGTTTTGTTAATAAAGCTTCCTTCTTTTGTCCCTTGATATAAGCTAATTGATTCATGCCAAAAGATAAGATTTCGCTTTGAACGATAATCAAGCTTAGAAAAAACAGAAGGGTATTAATTCTCATAATAAATTGATATTCAAAATATTAAATACTCAATTCAACGTTTAACAAAATAATAAATTTAAAGATACATAAATATTTGCTTTGGAATGTCTATAGTTTGAATTAATGAACCTTAAGATTTATTATTTCCTTATTTTATGTAGGATTGGAAAATTGAATAAAATTTTGTTAAACAACAAGTTAATTTATTGATTGTAAATTCTTAAGGGAACTAGACTAATTCCTAGGTTTTAATGTCCTTGAATAAACTTCTACAACCTTCTGAGCTACTCTTAATGGATCATGCCATTTTGTCACATAGTTAAAACCATGCTCAGCATATTCACTAAGCTTTTTTCTGTCTTCAATTAATTTTTGGATCGGTTCAACAATATTTAAAGGGCTAATCTGAATAATTGCATTCTTCAAATCTGATATCATTTCTTCAGGAACAAAATGAAAATCTTCTTCCCTTAAGTAACAAGCAACTGGTATTCCCATTCTCATAACTTCAACAGCTAATCCACCATACCAACCAATAATTACCTGATCAATTAATAAGTCAGCCGTTTTATAAATTTCTAATGCTTCAGCATTTGTAACATTTTCTACATAAACTATTTGAACAAAAGGATAAATTTCTCTAAGTTTTACCAATGCTTTTTCAATAAATTCTGTTCCTTTCACCATGCGATTGGTAGGTGCATGAACTATAGTAAAATTCTCTTTATCAAATCTCTTATTTACTTTTTCAATAGTATAAAAATTACACATGGTATAGGGCAAAAAACTTGTCCTTTCAGGAAGAAAATTCATTAGATCGGGATTTACTGCAAAAATATGATGCGCGTATCGATCAACTTTTTTTATCTTTTGAAGTCTTCTGTTTTTATTGAAATGAGCTTTTGTTATAGTGTAGTCCCGAAGGTATTCATTAAAATCTATACCATCTACAACTGAATAATTCATTCTGGCATCATCACCATTATAAGTAAAAACCAATTTTACATTTTTTGGATAATATGGAAGATCAAGGTGATTAAAATATTTTATTTCAAAATCTATAAAGGACAATCCGAATTGAAAGTGAAAAATATCAAAACTATTTCTGACCTTTAAAAAATAAGTAATCAATTTAAATAATTTATTAAAATAATTACCTCTATCAAGTTGAAGGTTTTTATCGACAGGTAGTCTGTGTAAGCCTCCTTTTCTTTCCACAACGATGTTATCGTGGCCTAATTTTCTTTCTGCCATTGCTAAACCGAAAGAATTCATTACAATCTCATAGTGTAATATTCTCATAAAAACTTAAATTGAATATCAACTATTAATTTAGAAGCACTCATTCCTAATGCAAATTTAATTATACGAATCACTTTACTATTATACAAATTTAATAAAACCAGTTAATTAATAATTAAAGAATAATAATTGTAAAATTAATAAATGAAGTCTAAATCAAGAACTTATTGATTTTAAATTTGTAAACTTCGTATATTGTAGGTTATCTTACGACTGTAACATTGCCATATTTCAATTGATTGGAACACGCTTTACTTCTAATAATATACGAATATACCCCGGGAGAAACATTTTGATTTTTAAAACTACCTGTCCAATGAATATTTGTTGACTTGAATACCTGGGAACCCCAGCGATCATAAATTTCTATTTCAAAGTCTGCAGTAAATTGTGGCCCCGGGAAAACATCGTTTACCTGATCGCCATTAGGAGAAAATACATTCGGTAAATAAAAATTTGCATCTTCAATGAATTCCAATTGAATTGAATCACTAAAATTTCCACAACAGTTAGAAACTAAATAATGGTAAATACCACTCTTACTAATTCTAATTTCAGAACCAACAGTTCCATCTGACCAAACAGTCTTTGAATTACCGGTTGAAAAACGATATACCTCCGATCCACAAAAGACTAGATTATCTGAAGGAAAGGCTTGAGGTATTGAATCATAGAACACCTCAATAGTATCTCCAAGATTGTTGCAAATATCCTTAAAAGAATACCAGTATTTTCCCGGACCATTAATATTGATCAAATTGAGAAATTGATTGTTCCACAGCTCATCTATGATTGGTATTGAAAGATTTAAATTTATTCCTTCACATACAAAAGTATCATTTGGAAGATAAGGATTTCCAAACACCTTCATTTCCGTAATTCTAATTGAATCAGTAATTGTTCCACAAGATGAGACAATGCTTGCCCAGTAAGTACCAGCTTTTAAAATTTGCTTTGTACTTCCTGTAGTATTATCAAACCATATGGTATTTATCGAACCAGAATTCAGTGTCAATAATATCCCTTCGCAAATAGTTGTATCTGGCCCTAAATCAACATTAGAATTAACAAAATAACTAACCAAAATTGAATCACTTACTGATCCACAAATATTTGATTTTGTTGCTATCACCTTTCCAGCTTTCTTAATTATAAAATAAGGACCAATACTTCCATCCTGCCAGACAGTGGTTACATCATTAGACCAAATTGTATCCATTTCATTTGGACATATTTGTCTGTCAGAGCCTAATTCCAATGTTGGTTTTGGCTGATAAGAGATTAGTATTGAATCTCGAATTGAGTAGCACTTAGAATTAACTTCTGCCCAATATATTCCTGGTTTATTTATAATTAAGCTTTTTCCTATCGTACCATCAATCCATGTTGTAGAATCGAAAGGAGAGCTAAGTTGTAATGTTTCTCCATCGCATAGTAAGGTATCTTTTGGCAAAGAGAATGGAATGCTTGAATAATAACTTACCACAATACTATCCACCACATCACCACAATTGCTCTTTAGTGTACCACTAACAATTCCTGATTTATTTATTATAAAATATGAACCAACACTTCCATCCTGCCAAACAGTGTTGACATCATTAGACCAAATGGTATCCACATCATTTGGACAAATCTGCCTGTCGGAGCCTAAGTCCAATGTTGGTTCTGACTGATAAGAGATCAGTATAGAATCTCGAATTGAATAGCACTTAGAATTAACTTCTGCCCAATAGACTCCTGCTTTACTAACAACTATTTGATTTCCAATGCTTCCAGTATTCCAATGGGTAGAATCAGAAAAAGATTTCAATACAATACTTGAACCTTCACATATTAGCGTATCTGAACCTAGAATCTTCAGAGCTGAAGAAACCAGTTCTGGAATTACAACTCTACATAATCCTGCTTTTGACTTACCAATAATTAAGGAATATCCATTTAATCTAAAATTGCATAATGAACCAAGCTCATTTGGTTTATCAATATAACTTAAAAAATCAGAATCCCATTGTGCAATATAAATTTTATCATTTGGCCCTCTCTGCAAATAACCAGAATAATATCCTCCAGAACCACTGCAATTTCCAATAGTTATCGCACTACTAATTATTGTGTTTATGTTATTACTGTTTAGATCGAATTGTGTAATATTGGTTTGAGTCCATTGTGAAATATACAATTTTGATCCATCTCCTGAAAATTCTACACCCCAAGCTCTTGAATAATTAGGTATTAATTTAGGATTTGAAATTTTACCGGTGCTGACATCAAAGTCAAATAATTCAATTTCACCTGAATAGTAAAGTGCTGATGCTATATGTTTGCCATCTTTAGATATGCTTAACTGTCCTGCGGAATTATTTACATCATTAGAAGGCCCTCCAATATGAACTAATCCAACACTTGAAATAACTGGAACACGATTAAGTCCGTTTTTGTCAATTTTATAAACGTAAAACAAATCAGTTTCATATTGATGGGTAATTACCCAATAATAATCATTTGAACAATTGTAAATTCCTGCGATTTTTTCTGTCGATTTATCAAATAACTTCTGATTTTTTAATTCAACATCACCTTTTTGATTATTCAATCCCATATTTACTATAGAATAATACAATGATTTATTCCCTACATCTGGCACTGAAAATACAATAAATTTATTGGACTTTGGAATAGGTATAATTAATGTAGCTTGTCCGCCTGACTGATTTCCTGCCAAATTAAATCCATTTGGCATTACTTGATTCAGCTTGTTGTAAACAGTTATTCCATCTGTATAAAATAATATTTGTCCATTAGCATCAGAGATTGCCGATGAGTTATCCGCAGTATTTAACTGACTAAGATTAATTGACGATGGAGGAATAGTACTAAAATTGATTCCAGCATTTTCTGAAAAATACCAATTATTGGCTTCCTTCTGGGCTGAAACAAATTCATTTAAAAAAACATTTAAAAAAACAAAGACAAGGCAAACCAAATTAGTTCGCAAAATCGATAATTCATGGATTGTCATAATATCTTGTCCTTATTAAGAATAATTAATTTTAATCAAAAAAATTAATGTAAATCTACTTTCTCTATAATATTTCATTTCTAAAAAGAGATATTTTAAACTAATTTAATATTCTCCATCTATGTTTGAACACCTATGTTAATGAATGACAACAAAAGTCAAGAAATTTTTTAACATATTTCCAAGTGTATTTCATTATTACTCATTTTGAATGAAGTACTTATTAGATTTTCTGATTCCGCCTTCAATAGTTTGGATAAAATAGATTCCAGTAGGTATGTCACCTCTGTGGAATTGTTGTTCAGGTATTTGTTGACCATTAATATCATAGATTTTAAAAACCGAAGATTTTAATAGTATTCTATTTAAATCACTGATACTAATACTTGTTCTTTTGGAAATTTCAGTATCGTCGCTGAATTTTTTATACAAATCACAACTCTTCCAATATTTTCCGTTCCAGACACAACTGCCTTTCCTAACTTCTACACTTAAAGTATTATAATAAGGCTGCATTAGACTTACATAGTTGTCAGTAGATCCTGTTGACCATTTTATATCATATTCAGATGAATTAATTAGATCTCCCTTAAGATCGAACAGTCCAACGATAAACAGACATTCATTTGAACAAACTGACTTGCAAAGTGAATTTGGAAAATGAAGTAAATTATTTTTATGATAGTCATCGTTGCATGATGCTAATATAAGTTTAAAGTTTTCACAAGGTCCAGAACAACTAGAAATTGATTGATCTATAATTCTGGATTGACAGATATCCGCATATTCTATTGTTTTGGGAGCATTTCCTTTCCAAGAATATATTTTGGAAGTCATACTGAATTTTGTGTTTTCGTTAAGGTATATTGGATTCTTATTGATTATTGAATAAGCTGTGTTATTAGCACCTTGTTTGATGTCCCAGAATAATTCGGTCACCCTTTTAAACGGATTAACCAGTACTCCATTTTGATCAATAACTGATAATTCAATCTGACCGCTTGATAGGCAAGTTTGTTTTAAAGAAATCCCACAACTATCAACTTGGCAATCCTTAATTCCGATTTCTATTGTATCGCTTATAATACCACATGTTGAATCAACTCTAGCCCAATATTGGCCTTTTAAATGAACTACAATTTGCTTTCCAGTTTGGCCGGTACTCCATAAAGTATTGCTATAAGGGGAAGTTAATGCAATACTTGTCCCATTGCATAATACAGTATCAGGAGGTAATGATAATGTAAGCTTGGGTATTAAATTCAAATTGATAATTGTAGTATGAACACATCCTTGAGCCTGCTCATATGAAAAATATTTGCCCGATTTATTAAAGATTGTATTTTGAAAAACAATAGGGTTACAACTTGAAGTATCTATTACAAAAGTATCATTCACACAACAATTTGGTAATCCTAAATTTATATAGATTCCGTCATCCTTAGAACTTATCTCATTGTTATGTTCAATTTGAATTATATAAGTACTATCCGGAAAATTAGTTAGCACAATAATACCACCATCCGCCTGATTAACACCATTAACATCAAACCACAATTCTTTACTCCCATAAAATAAAAGTATAGAATCATGTGGTGGTCTTTGATCTCTGAATATAGGACAAATATTGGAAACATCTAATAAATTATTCAACCTATCAAAAATTCTTAATTTACTTATCTGTGGCTTAGAATATAAGTTGGAATTAGGAAATTCACCAAGAAGTATTAACAATTCTTTCCTTTCCTTCAAACCATCTAGAATTAGATTATGCTTTAAGCTTGTGAAACTTGGATTACCAGGCATCCAAGGTGTAGGCATTAAATTAATATTGGAAGGTGTAAATTTTGATGTATTAAGCTGGTAATTCGTCAGTGAAGGATAAAGTGTTCCAACATTTGCATCTTCTATAAGTCTAACCGTTCCCTTTGAGGACTTGCCTATTAGAACATTACTTGCTTCAACACTCCAATCCATCCATTCCAAATTATGGCATTGAATATCACATAAATTAGCACATTTTAGAGCGTTTATTACAACAGTATCTCGAATATTACCACAAGGTGTTAAAATTTCAGCCCAATAGATTCCTGCTTTACTAACAACTATTTGATTACCAATGCTTCCAGTACTCCAATGGGTAGAATCTGAATGAGATTTCAATATAATACTTGAACCTTCACATATTAGCGTATCTGAACCTAGAAACTTCATATCTGAAGAGACCAATTCTGGAATTACTACTCTACATAATCCGGCTTTTGATTTACCAAAAATTAAGGAATACCCATTTAAACTAAAATTGCATAATGATCCAAGCTCATTTGGTTTATCAATATAACTTAAGAAATCGGAATCCCATTGAGCAATATAAATTTTGCCATTTGGGCCTCTTTGCAAATAACCAGAATAATATCCTCCAGTGCCGCTACAATTTCCAACAGTTATCGCACTACTAATTATTGTGTTTATATCATTACTGCTTAGATCAAATTGTGTTATATTAGTTTGAGTCCATTGTGATAAATATAATTTCGACCCATCTTCAGAATATTCAACACCCCAAGCTCTTGAATAATTAGGTATTAATTTAGGATTAGAAATTTTACCCGTACTGACATCAAAGTCAAATAATTCAATTTCACCGGAATAGTAGAGTGCTGATGCTATATGTTTGCCATCTTTAGATATGCTTAACTGTCCTGCTGAATTATTTACATCATCAATAGGACCACCAGTATGAAGCATCCCAACACTTGAAATAACTGGAACAGGATTTAGACCGGTTTTATCAATTTTATAAACATAAAACAAATCTGTTTCATATTGATGGGTAATTACCCAATAAAAATCTTCTGAGCAATAATATATTCCTGCAATTTTTTCTGTAGAATTATTAAATAATATCTGATTCTTTAATTCAACGTCACCATTTTTATTATTCAATCCCATATTTACAATTGAAAAATACAATGGCTTATTTCCAACATCAGGCACTGAAAATACAACAAATTTATTGGACTTTGGAATAGGCACTATTAATGTCGCTTGTCCCCCAGAATGATTTCCTGCCAAATTCAAACCATTTGGCATCACTTGATTCAGTCTATTGTAAACACTTAGTCCATCTGTATAAAATAATATTTGTCCATTCGCATCAGAGATTGCTGATGAGTTATCTGCAGTATTTAATGGACTAAGATTAATTGGTGATGGAGGAATAGTATTAAAATTGATTCCAGCTTTTTCTGAAAAATACCAATTATTACCTTGCTTCTGCGTTGAAACTATTCCAATAAAAAATACATTAAATACTACAAAAAATAGGCATCTCAAAGTGGTTCGTAAAGCCGTTAATTTATGGATTGTCATAATATCTTGCGTAATTTACAATTATTAAATTTAATCTAAAAATAACAATTAATTTAACTGAAAAAAATTAAATAATATATTAACCTTAAAAATAAGAATTTTTATTCTAAACCAAATAAAATTATTCCTAATTTAATTTCAAAGATTCAAGATACTTTGCAATTCCCTCCTCTATGTCTACCTTAGGAATGTATAAATTGTTACTTAGCAATTCAATGCTTGCCCTAAAATCTAAAGCTACCTTATCGATAATCTCAATTTCAACTGGAATACCTAAATATTTAGAAATTAGGTTTATAACTTCCTTTAGACTTACATATGATGGGCCTGCTAAATTAAAAATCTGCCTATTATCATATTCAGTTGCTTTAAAGATAGCTATTGCTGCGTCCTTGCAAAAAATTGGATTGAATTGCATTCCATTCTTGCCTTCCAATCGAATTGTTTGTTTACTCATTACATTCTTTGTAATTCTGGGAATCAGCATATCGCTATTTTGATTTGGACCATATATAAAAAAGGGTCTAAATATTATTGTATTGAAGTATTCAGAATAATTCTTTAATAGAATCTCCGAACAAAATTTAGATGCATAATAATAATTTTTTTCCAATGTCACTAAATCAATTGTGTCAGATTCAAGCAATAGTTCATTGGTAGATTTATATAATCCTCCTGTTGAACAATAAATAAAATTACTCACACCTGCTTTTAAACCGTAAGACAGGAGTTGCTGAGTACTCAAAGTATTTACTTCAAAGATATCTTCTGCAGTTTCTGGAAATTTTCTAAACAAATTTGATTGCGCTAAGTGAATTATACAATCACATTTCTCCGGTAAACGTTCCAAATATTGCCCATTCTTAAAATCACATTTGACAAAGCTGATATTATGAGTTAAGACAGGAGGCTTCTTTGAATTATATAATGCGTATATTTTCCAATCCGTTGGTATCAAACTCAGCAGCTCAGATCCGACGAGACCGGCAGCACCGGTAATTACACAGGTCTTCATTTGTTGGCTACTAATAATCCTCTTCGAAAATAAGGCTTTTCAAATGTTCCCATCAAATAAAACAACATATATTTTTGTGAGGTAGTTGTATTATAATTAAGACTTTTGAAAAAATCA
Organism: Saprospiraceae bacterium; assembly: GCA_040006775.1. Classification (GTDB taxonomy): domain Bacteria; phylum Bacteroidota; class Bacteroidia; order Chitinophagales; family Saprospiraceae; genus Vicinibacter. Next base: position 21,264 of record JBDTWI010000015.1, on the reverse strand, counting down.
TTGTATTTCACATGATCTTCTTGTGCATGATAGATACATAACAATATTTCATTACAGCCTTTTGTCAACAAGTTATGTGCTCCTTTGATAAGCCTATCTTCGTTTCCATCGACGTCGATCTTTAATAAATCAACTTTCTGGTCTTTTACTAACTCATCAATAGAAATATTTTGCTCATCATTTATATCACTTATAAATTTATTAATAATCGTTACTTGAGGAAATTTATTAAAACTTGCCTGCAAAGGTTCAATCCATTCTTTATCTGATTCAACAAGTATAACTTTCTTAAATTTTTCAATATTGCCGAGTACAAAAATTCCCTCTGCTGCCCCAGCATCAATTACAATGTCTTCGTAAACTTCCTTTTTAAGAAAATTATCATAATTGTGTGGTGATTCCGAATCTTGTTCAATAAGTAGATTTCTCATTGCAAATTTTACATTCAAATCAGACATACCACGTTTGAAATATAATTTCTTGTCTAAATAAATTACAAAAGGAAGATTAATAGAATTGTCATGAAAAACCTCAATATTAAAAATACTGTATTTATCTGTAAAATTATATGGATACACAGTCAAAGGATTGTTTTCAAGGAATTGAATTATTTCCTGTTTGTCTTCCATTTCAATTCCCCTGGTGTAATCAAGAATTTCATTCTTTAATGCTCTTGATTCACTAGACTCCTTACTTAGAATATACTTTCTCTCCAGAAATTCAGGCAATAAGTAATGCTTTAATTGTTTGAATTTATAAGTTAAAAATCCGTTCATATTGAAAATTTATTGTTGCTATTAATTTATTAAGTAATTTAATAATAAATATTGGAATATTGTTAATTAAAAAAATGTAAAACTTAAGAAACTTGCTTTTAGAAATTGATTCTCCTTTTAAATCTAATATTTCTTGCGTTGTAAATTTATAATTGTTCATCTTAGCAAGTAAAATATAGGTAAAAACATAGTACATTTTATATTTTAAGATAACCCACTTACTCAATCTAATATTGTAACGGTACACTGCATTATCAATCATATGCATATCAGAAAAAGCCTTATTGGTATTAAAATTAAAACTTTCATTGATTGAAGTTTTTCTCCATACTCCTACAAAATTATTATTATATCCAATATTCCCTTCATTTAATAAGGAAAGGAATCCCAAAACATCATTTATTTTATAAATATCAGCTTCAATTGCTTTAGCTCTATCATACAGGGTTGTAAGATGAGAGAATCTTGACAAGAAATAATATGGCGATTCCAATAGCGATTTTCCGGATAACAACTTAAAATGTGGCAACGTAGAATTCGAAGGATTATCAATACAGTGTCTTGAAAATACATAGCTAATCGAATCATTTGATTCAATGAATTTAACTGCTTGAGAAATGTAATTGTCAACAAATAAATAATCATCCCCATCCATCATCAAAACATAGGAACCCTTAGCTTGATTTAGCAATAAATTCCTGTAATTTTCTAATCTGCCAAGTCGAATTTCGTTCTTATGATATTTTAGTCTTTTATCTGAAAGCAAAGGAAGAATAATTGCCTTGGTCTTTTCATCATCACTGTCATCACCAATAATAATTTCAAGATTTGAGTAATCCTGATTTAAGGCACTCACAACACCTTTCAACAAGTATTCACTCTGATTATACGTAGGAATTAAGATGGATACTAGGAATTTCAATAATGAATATTTTTTAGAAATATTTTACACCACCATTCGAAATTCAGGAAACTCCAGATCAAGAGTCTATGATTAACTTTCTGATTAATATGTTCATCCACAATTCGTTTAACAAATTGTGGATTTATAAATTCAGACATACATGCATTTTTGTCCAATAGTAATTCCTTGACATAATCAGCATTTGGACCCCTATACCAGCTTTCATCAGGTGCTGAGAAACCCTGCTTTTTTCGATCAATTATAAATTTTGGAAGGATATCGGACATGGCTTTTCGCAGTACATTTTTTCCATCATCGTATTCCTGATAAACTTTCTTTTTTTGAGCGGTATTCTCATCAATTTTCTTCATTAATTCCAAATTTCCAAGCTTGTAGCGAACTGGAATTTTTTGTGCAAAATTTACAAGATCATTATCCAAAAATGGAAATCTTTCTTCCAAACCACTAGCCATCGCTAATTTGTCTCCAACAATCAATAATCCAGGAAGAAAAGTTTTAATTTCAAAATAGAGTGAATTATTTATATGCTCTTCAGGACTTGTATATTTTAGTTTTTCATTAAAAGTAAATACTTTTTCAAAAACCTTTCGCGGTTCATCTATATTAATCTGACTGAATACATGCGGTTGAAAAAGATTGACTTTATCCTTATCACTCACCAATCGTTGCCAGAATTCATAGTAATTGTTATAAAATGTTCTGTTGTCCAGAGATTGAAAAACTCTATAATATCTCCAGGGATATCCTCCAAACAATTCATCTCCACCTGTTCCCTGCAAACACACCTTTACAAACTTTGAAGCAAGTCGACTTATGTAATAATTTGGGTAACTCATTCCAACCCTTAAATCTTCGAGATGATATACAACTCTAGGTAAACTCCATTTAATATCTCCAGCACTGATTATTTGTTCGTAGTGCTCCGTGTGAAATATAGAGGCCATTCTTTCTGCATCACGACGCTCATCATAATTTGCTTCAACACCTGTAACCTCATTCATATCAAATCCACAAGTGAAAGTTGACAACCTGTCGACCTGTTTAGATGCAATTGCAGTAATTGAACCCGAATCCATTCCACCACTGAGATAACTACCAACCGGCACATCTGAAATCATCTGTCTAACAACAGCTTGTTGAAAATAATGCTTTGTACCTTCAACTGCGGATTCTAAACTCATGTTCTCATCAGGTTCTGAGAAATCATAATTCCACCAACTTTGATGTGTAACGTCAACAGTATTTTTATCAATTTTCAAAGTATTGGCAGGAGGTAGCATGAAAATATTCTTAAAGAGTGTCCTGAATGAAAACAAGTTTTGAAATGTAAAATATTCATTTAGCGCCCCTAGGTTGACATCTATGGAATATTCAGGATGCTGTAAAATAGCTTTTACTTCTGATCCAAAAACCATCTTACGACCATCAAACCAATAATAAAGTGGCTTAACACCGAATCGATCTCTAGATAAGTAAAGCGTTTCAGTTTTAGAATTCCAGGCTGCAATAGCAAACATGCCATTCAATTTTTTGAAAAAATCGATGCCGTAAATTACCAAACCTTCAACAATAACTTCAGTGTCAGTTTTAGAATAAAAAATTTGTCCCTTAGTTTGTAAATCCTGCTTTAATTCTAAAAAATTGTAAATGCATCCATTAAAAATAATCGTCCATTCTCCATTTTTGGAATGCATAGGTTGATTGCCTTTTTCTGAAGTATCAAGTATTGACAGTCTTCTGTGTGCAAAGGCTATTCCTTTTTCAATGAAAAATCCTTCGTTGTCAGGACCGCGGTGTGCAATTACCTGAGCCATTTTCTTGAGATAACTCAAGCTAAATGGTTCTCCGTTCAAATTAAAAACTCCAGCAATTCCACACATTGTCTATAAATTAATCAATGCAAATTCAAGATAGTTTAAATGTATTTTTTCAAATACATTATCGTTCCTGATTTTATAATTTTCAGGTATAATTATCTCTAATAATTTCTCATCCAATCTCAGGTACTTCATTTTTATTATAACTATTTCTTTTTACCTCTAACCGTAATTCCGTAAAAATCTACGCATTCATGTACAATATCAAGATTCTGTAATGCAAACCATGATCTCACTTCTTCAATCGTATGTCGAGAGCAATCTTGCGGATGATACCAGTCGTAATTAATTACCGAATTGTCCTCATAAGAAAGTTCATTACTCCAAAAACACTTCATAAAAAAATGATAAATTAATCTTTGCATTGTATACTTTCCTTCCGGAATTTCTAAGATGTCAAGTTGAGGTACATCTATTTCCTGCTCATCCATAGAAAGTGCTTTCCCGAAATCAGTAATTTGATTACAAACTTTCATTGCTTCTTCATAAGGTAATTTTGCGATTTGATCCCGAATGAAATCATCTGTATATTCACGAATTGGTGCTTTAAGTTTATACACATAGATCGCAATCTCTCCATTAGGATTCAATAGAGATACTAAATTTGAAAAACCTAGGTATGGATTTCCAGTATGGTGCAGTACCTCTTGACAATAAATAAAATCAAACCTGCCAAGACGTTCCAAATTTTCCAACAAATTTGCCTGCTCGATGTGAATGTTTTTGTATTCCTTAAGATTTTCTTTAGCAACTGGCCAGGATGAAAAATCAATTCCGACAATTTCTGTAGTTACATCATTGCTTAATGAACGTAATAAAGCAGTTACTCTTCCATTGCCACACCCACCATCGAGAATCCTATTAAATTTGGATAGATAGTTTCTAAAATCTAAACTGGTTTGGAATCCATTTCGCTTTATTATCCATTTGAAAATATCAGAATTTTCATCTAAAGTATTTTTAAACGCTACACCTGGATTGTTGTGCCATTTTTCCTTAAAGGAATTTTGTGTTTGTTTTGCTGTTTCCTCTTTACTCATTTTGCTAGTAACAGATTGGGGAATAATAAATTTATTAGTTAAATATTATTTTGGGATCTCCAGTCAATGAGTCTTTGAAGTCCATTTTCTAAAGAATACTTAGGTTCAAATCCCAATTCCGATTTAGATTTTTTATTGGAACCAATTCTGTTTTGCACTAATGCTCTTGAATCATCAGCACTATAGGGATTATACTGTACCTTAAGTGAAGAAGACATAAGGGACAAAATTAAGTCACACAATTTTTTAATACTTGTCTGAACTTCTGTTCCCACATTATAAAATCCATGTTTAATGTCACTGCTTATTGCAAGAATATTAAATCGTGCTACGTCTTCCACATAGATAAAATCATAGGACTGTGATCCGTCACCATTTATAATTGGTTGTTCGTTGGCTGCAATTTTATTTAGCATAATTGGGATCACTCCTGTATAAGCTGCGTGTTGATCCTGTCCTGGGCCAAAGACATTCATATAGCGCAATCCAATAACTTCTAATCCATAACGATCATTATACGCAGTACACATTGCTTCACCTGAAATCTTTGTAGAACCATAGAAATTTTTATTGTTAAAGGGATGATCTTCAGTCATTGGAACCTCAACGGCATCACCATAAACTGAAGCAGATGAAGAATAAATTAATTTCTTAATTTTATTGTTTACACAAGCTTCTAGTACATTAAATGTTCCTCCAATATTAACTTCAAATGCAGTTCGAGGAAAATCTTTACAGTGTAATAACCACATGGCAGCTAAATGAAATACGAAATCAACTCCTTCCATTGCCTTATTCAATATATCAATATCCCTTATGTCTCCACCAAATGGAAAAATTGTACATCTTGAATCTTTAAGACTTTCTGAAATATTTGCCCTCTTTCCGCGTGTGAAATTGTCATAAATGACAACAGATTTTACTGGATGTTTGAGCAATTCCGCTACAACAAATCCACCAATAAAGCCAGCACCGCCAATCACCAAACAATTAGAATTTTCTAAATTCATTCCGATCAATCTTAAATGGCAAAATTAAGCTATTTGCTAGTGATTTTAGAAAATTTACTCTTTAATGTGTGTAAAGCAAGCTCAATGGGTCTCTTATTCAGTAATTTTTAATTTATTTGAACCATAGCGCAACTTAATTGTCTTAAAATGAGCATTGTATATGTCAAAATAAGTTTTCTTTGCAAAAAATTTAGCACTACAATATGGAATATCGAATTGAAAAAGACACTATGGGGTCGGTACAAGTACCGGCACATGTCTACTGGGGAGCACAGACACAAAGATCTATAGAAAATTTTGACATAGCAAGAGAAACAAATAGGATGCCTGTAGAAATTGTTCACGCTTTTGCTTTTGTTAAAAAAGCTGCTGCACAAACGAATTTTGAAGCTGGTATTTTATCAAAAGAAAGTTATGAATTAATTGCTCGTGTATGCGATGAAATATTAGAGAATAAATTAAATGATCAATTCCCTTTGGTCGTATGGCAGACTGGTTCGGGAACACAATCAAATATGAATGCGAATGAAGTAATAGCTTATCGTGCTCACGTACTTCATGGTGGCAAACTTACGGATGAAAAAAAAGTTATTCATCCAAATGATGATGTCAATAAATCACAATCTTCCAACGATACATTTCCAACTGCAATGCATATTGCTGCTTATAAAATTTTAATGGATTGTACTATTCCTGGAATAACAAAACTCAGAGATACGCTAAAATCCAAATCACAGGAATTCATGAATATTGTGAAGATTGGAAGGACTCATTTGATGGATGCTACGCCCTTGACCTTAGGTCAAGAACTCTCCGGCTACGTCGCTCAACTAACTCACGGACTAAAAGCTATAGAAAATTCTTTATCTCATTTATCTGAATTGGCCTTAGGAGGAACGGCGGTTGGAACAGGAATAAATACACCATCAAACTATTCTGAAAATGTTGCCAAAAATATTGCAAAACTTACAGGATTTAATTTTAAAACTGCAGAGAACAAATTTGAATCATTGGCTGCACATGATGCCATTGTTGAAGCTCATGGCGCTTTAAAAACTGTTGCCTGTAGTCTTATGAAAATAGGTAACGACATTAGATTACTTGCTTCAGGTCCAAGATGTGGAATAGGTGAAATTTACATTCCAGACAATGAACCGGGATCTTCCATTATGCCGGGTAAAGTTAACCCAACACAATGTGAAGCATTGACTATGGTTGCTGCACAAGTACTGGGCAATGATGTTGCAATAAATATTGGGGGTTCAAGTGGTCAATTTGAATTAAATGTTTTCAAACCAATGATGATTTTTAATTTTCTTCACAGCGCTCGACTTATCGGTGAAGCCTGTGTTTCTTTTAATGATAAATGCGCTGTTGGAATTGAACCTTTGTATGACAATATCAAAAAGAATCTTGATAATTCCTTGATGCTAGTAACTGCTTTGAATACAAAAATTGGTTACTACAAAGCTGCAGAAATTGCACAAACTGCACACAAATCAGGTAAAACTCTAAAACAAACTGCGATTGATCTTGGCTATCTGAGTGCTGCTGAATTTGATGAGTGGGTAAAGCCGGAACAAATGGTTGGTAAAATTTAAACCTCAATTACAATTTTGCAAAAATTCAGTAGAACAATTCTTTCTAATGGTTTAACTGTATTGGTGGTTCCCAACTACAATACCAAAATGGCTTGCGTTTGCATCTTGTATAAGGTTGGTTCTCGTGATGAGCATCCAGATAAAACTGGCCTAGCACATTTATTTGAACATTTAATGTTTTCAAACTGCGGAGACAAAGTCGATTTTGATGAAATAATGCAAAATGCCGGTGGAGACAGCAACGCTTTTACCACCCAGGATACAACTCAATATTACAATGTGGCTTCCGCCAATCAATTGGAAATGATGATTCAATTAGAAGCTGCAAGAATGAAAGAATTTCAAATTAAAAAGAACGATTTCAATATTCAAAAGAAAGTTGTCATTGAAGAATTTGGAGAACATTATCTGAACAATCCCTATGGAATGTTTTCACACATGCTGATGCCCTTAGCCTATAAAAATCATCCCTATCAATGGCCGGTTATTGGTAAAAATCAAGAGCAAATTGCAGCTATAAGTTTTCAGGATATTCAAGAATTCTATGAGAAATACTATCAACCTGCAAATGCAATTTTAGTAGTTAGTGGTGCTGTTGTAGAAGAAGAGGTTCTTCAATTGGTTAAAAATTATTTTGAACCGATTCAAGGAGAACCTAAACCAAATACTTCATTTAAACAAGAAGCAAAGCAAAAAGAAAAAAGAGTTCTCATATCGCCCGGAGAATATCCGGAAGAAGCTATGTATATCGCTTTTCCTTCAAGCAAAAGGGATTGCAAAGATTTTTATACCTTAGACTTCGCTACAGATATTCTATCAGAAGGAAAGTCTTCAATACTATACAGCAAGTTAAGAAAAGAAAAAATGCTCTTCTCTACCGTTGATTGTTATATGACATCAACTTATGATCCTGGATTGATTATTTTTGAAGGTAAATTGAACCCTGGTATTTCAACCGAAGTTGCTTTATCTGCTTTCGATGAAGTTATAGAAGAGCTAAAGAAAAATGATATAAGCCAATATACATTTGATAAATATTTAAATAAGAATGAGAGTGCATATATCGCTTCTCAGATTGGTGTAGTCAGTCAAGCGCTTAACTTTTCTTATTCTGAATGGCTTGGTGATGCCAATCTTGTGAATACAGAACTTGAGCGATATAAATCCATTACTATAGATGATATTCATGAAGCTTACAATAGTTATTTTGATTTGAATAGTGCAAACTATTTGTATTTTACTAAGGAGTAAAGGACGCTCAAACTTTATCTTTTATTAACTATGAAGACATTCATAATTAATAAAGCAGTAGCTTTAGACCAAAGTTAAATTCATGCTAAGAAGAGACATGTTTCGTTATTTAGGGGTTTCAGCCGTTGGACTTACCAATCCATCCCTAATTCTTAAAAGCCTTGAAGAATCTTACCATTCCGGATTAGATCATTTGAAATCCTTGTCTGATAAGGACGATGAAGATTTTTGGTCTGGTATCAGAGCGGCGTATTCTGTTTCTCCAACAATGATAAACCTCAATAATGGTGGAGTAGCCCCTGCCCCAAGGGTCGTTCAGGAAGCCCTTGATTATTACAACAGATTATGCAATGAAGGTCCTTCTTATTATATGTGGAGAATTTTGGATCAAGGACGTGAACCTTTAAGGCGCAATATGGCAAGTATTGCCGGATGTGACCCTGAAGAACTTGCCTTTAACAGAAATTCCTCCGAAGCGTTGGAAACTGTTATTTTCGGATTGCGCTTGAATAAGGCAGATGAAATAGTCCTAACTAAACAGGATTATCCCAACATGATAAACGCCTGGAAACAAAGAGAGAAAAGAGAAGGAATTGTTCTGAAATGGATCAATTTTGAATTTCCGATAGAAGATAAGAAGAAAATTGTAAACGCTTATGTGGAGAAGTTTACGGATAAAACAAAAATTGTACATATAACCCATGCCATAAACTGGAATGGTCAGATACTTCCTGCAAAAGAAATAGCTGATGAAGCTAAAAAACGAGGCATTGAAGTTTTGGTAGATGCTGCTCATTCATTTGCACATATTCCCTACAAGATTTCAGAATTGAATTGTGATTATTTTGGAACGAGCTTACACAAATGGTTAAGCGCACCTATTGGTTCCGGATTGTTGTATGTCCGAAAAGAAAAAATAAAAAATCTCTACCCTTTACTTGCTGCCGGTGATCCTGAAAATACTGACATCAGAAAATTTGAAAGTCTAGGAACCCGTTCATTTGCAATTGAACAGTCCATTGCTCTAGCTGTAGAATTTTATAAAATGATTGGTGCTGAAAGAAAGTATAATCGACTTTTTGACTTAAAAACTTATTGGACAAAAAAAGTATTGGAGCATCCAAAAGTTAAAATTATTTCTCCACTTTCTAGAGATTATAGTGGTGCAATTGCAGGTGTGATTGTTGAAGGAAAAACGCCAGCCGAATTGGTTGACTTTTTATTTGCTGAAAGTAAAATTCATACTGTAGGAATTGATTGGGAAAATATACACGGAGTTAGAATTACGCCAAATGTGTATACCAATTATGATGATCTGGACATACTTGTGAAGACAATATTGAAATTTGCAGACCGCAAGTAAATACAATTAGAATCAATAAAATTTGAACTAGATATATAAATTCTACTTCATTAACTTATTTATTGGATGTTCTCTAGTCTTTACTTTTTAATTTTTTCAGATTCATCTAAATAGGTCTTGTTACCATTGTCATTAATGTAATACTGACCTCCTCTCACTCCTTCAAATATTTTTCTACCTTTTGAATCATTGCCGATTATTTGATCTGTTGAATTTTCATTTGAATTGCTCTTGCCTGTTGCTGCTTTTGAGGAATTTGCTTTTGAATCCACATTTTCTTTTTCAGGATTAGATTCAGTAGCACTTTCTTTAGCTTTAGAATTCGTTGGCCTTATTCTTACTTCTTTCTCATTTTCATGTCCCAATGGTCTTAGAACTTCAGTACCTGAATTTGATTGAGATTTTGATTCTTCAGTATCTGACTTCTCTGCTTTTTTATTTTTTTGCTTAGACTTAGGTTCTTCTTTTGATTTTGAAACAGCTACTTTATTTTTCTCAGGGCTGACTTTTTTATTTTTAGAGCTTTTATTTTTACTTGCCACGTCTGATTTGCCTTTTTCAACTACTTTTTTACTTGATTCTTTGTCCTTTTTATTTGATTTTGCAGTAGTCTTTTCATTTTTATCCGACTTTGCAGAAGTCTTTTCTGTTTTATTTACCTTAGACTTTTGAGTTGTAGTATTTGATTTTTTTGAATTTTGAGCAGTACTAGATTTCTTGGTATTTGAAGAGCTTGATTTATTTGACTTCGTCGAAGTTTGCGCGGTTTCCTTTTTAGGCTTAGCACTGCTTACTTTACTATTGGATTCCGACTTAGTCGTTTTTGGTTTATTGACGACAGTTTCCTTTTTATCTGAGACAGGTTTCTTTTGACTTTTAGTCGCAGTTTGACTATTTAAAATACAGTTAAAAGATAAAAATGTTAGGAACAAAAACAATTTACTCATAGATATCATTTCCTTTAGTTAATTTAAAATTGGACTTAACCATTTAATAGCTTTTTCTTTATCCCAGTTCTTACGACTTGCATAATCGATCAATTGATCTTCACCAATTTCAGAAATACCAAAATATTTTGCGTCAGGATTTGCAAAGTACCATCCACTTACAGACGCTGTTGGAAACATCGCTTTACTTTCAGTTAGTTCAATTCCAATCTCGTTTTTTACGTCTAACAATTCCCAAAGGCTGTCCTTTTCAGTATGATCCGGACAGGCAGGATAACCTGAAGCAGGTCTTATTCCCTGATATTGTTCAGCGATCAATTCTTCGCTGCTCAAATTCTCTTTAGGCTGATATCCCCATATCTCAGAACGTATTTTATAATGCATATATTCTGCAGCTGCTTCAGCCATACGATCTCCAAGAGCTTTTGTCATAATAGAATGATAATCATCGAGATTCTCAACGTATTTACTGGCCATCTCCTCCACTCCAAATCCCGCTGAAACGGCGAAGGCTCCAATATAATCCATCACATTTGAATCTACAGGCGCAATAAAATCACTCAAGCAATAATTTGGTAAGCCCGGTGCTTTTTTTATTTGTTGTCGCAAATGGTGCAAACGTTTTATTTCTTTCCCGGATTGATCATAAACAAGGATGTCGTCACCGCTTGATTGTGCTTGAAAAATACCAATAATTGCTTTAGCCTGAATAGAATTATTTTTTATAATTTCATCTAAAAAGAGGTTGGCTTCTTCAAATAGTTTTGTTGCTTCAACTCCTACAATTTTGTCTTTGAGTATTTGTGGATATTTTCCGGCAAGTTCCCAAGATTGGAAAAATGGAGTCCAATCAATATAATTTCTTAAAACATTTAGATCTAAATCAAATTTTTGAATTCCAATTTTATTCGGAACAGAAATTAAAGATTGCGTCCAGTTAATTGTGTATTTATTTTTTCTCGCAATTTCTATGCTTATTTTTTCTTTGCTGTCATTTCGTTTTTGTCTTTGAATACGAACATTCTCATAATCTACTTTAATTGCAGAAAGATAATTTGCTCTCATAGCTTCATCTTCACTTAACAAATTCGAAACTACTGTCACCGCTCTTGAAGCATCTAAGACATGAATTACTGGATAGTCATACTGAGGTTCTACTTTTAGTGCGGTGTGTAACTTAGAAGTTGTAGCACCACCAATTAACAATGGCCTTGTAAAATTTCTTCGTTTCATTTCACTTGCCACGTAAACCATTTCATCTAATGAAGGTGTAATTAATCCACTCAAACCAATGATATCCGCATCAATTTCAATTGCCTTATCCAATATTTTGTCACAGGATACCATTACACCAATATCATGAATTTCATAATTGTTGCACGCTAAAACAACTCCTACAATATTCTTTCCGATGTCATGCACATCACCCTTGACTGTTGCAAGAAGTATTTTTCCTTTTGCTTTACTTTTTTCAGTTTTTTCAGCTTCCATAAATGGCAATAAGTAGGCTACAGCCTGCTTCATTACTCTAGCGCTTTTGACTACTTGTGGAAGAAACATTTTACCGGCACCAAACAAATCTCCAACCTCATTCATTCCATCCATTAAAGGACCTTCAATAACTCGAATAGCTGGTCCTAATTCAACTCTGGATTCTTCTACATCTTGATATATAAACTCAGTGATGCCTTTTACTAAAGAATACTTTAATCTTTCCTGAACAGATTTAGATCTCCATTCTTCGGCAACCTTATCCTGTGTTTTGCTTTTATTTTTTACTCCTTCTGCATATACCGTCAATTTCTCTGTCGCATCTTCATGCCGATTGAATATTACATCTTCAACTAAAGTAAGCAAATCCTCCGGAATGTCAGAATAAACATCAATCATTCCCGCATTGACAATTCCCATATCCATTCCCGCTTGAATTGCGTGATAAAGAAATGAGGAATGCATCGCTTGTCTTACGGTTTCATTTCCTCTGAAAGAAAACGACAAATTAGAAACACCACCACTTATTTTTGCGCCAGGACATTTAGCTTTTATTTTGCGGCAAGCTTCAATAAAATATATCGCATAATTATTGTGTTCTTCAATTCCAGTTGCAATGGCAAAAATATTTGGATCAAAAATGATATCCTGAGGTTTGAATCCAATTTCATTTACAAGTATTTTATAAGCTCTTTCACAGATGTCTACTTTTCTTTCTACGGTATCTGCCTGACCTAATTCATCAAATGCCATGACTACTGTTGCGGCTCCATATTTTTTTACTTTCTTAGCTTGTTTTTTAAAGGACTCTTCTCCTTCTTTTAGTGAGATTGAATTTACAATGGATTTACCTTGCAAACATTTCAAACCGCTTTCGATGACATCCCATTTTGAAGAATCAACCATTACCGGAATTTTAATGATGTCTGGTTCAGCGCTAATGAAATTAAGATATTCTTTCATTGCTTTTGCACCATCCAACAATCCTTCATCCATGTTGACATCAATAATCTGGGCACCGGCATCAACTTGTTGTTTTGCAACAATAATTGCTTCATCCATTTTATTGTTGAGAATCAATTTGGCAAATGCTTTTGAACCTGTTACATTGGTTCTTTCTCCAATGTTTACAAAATTTAATTCCGGTCTGAAAATTAAAGGCTCTAATCCTGAAAGCGTTGTATAAGTTGATTTTACAATTTCCTTTCTTGGAGTGATTTCAGCAACAGCATCAACCATTAATTTTATGTGATCCGGTGTAGTTCCACAACATCCTCCGACAATATTCACAAGACCTGTGGATGCAAATTCTCTTATATAATCCCTCATTTCTTGAGGTGTCTGATCATATTCACCCAATTCATTTGGCAAACCAGCATTTGGATAGGCGCTAACATGACATTCTGCAATCTTACTTAAATCGTGCAAATGAGGAAGCATTTCCTTTGCTCCCAAAGCACAATTCAATCCTATCGAAAACAAATCAACATGCGACATGGAGATGTAAAATGCTTCAACCGTCTGACCACTTAAAGTTCGTCCACTGGAATCCGTTATCGTTCCGGAAACCATAACCGGATAAAACACATTTCTTTCTTCGAATAAATCTTGCAAAGCATACAATGCCGCCTTTGCATTCAGAGTATCAAAAATTGTTTCAACCAACAGTATATCCACTCCCCCATCGATCAAACCCCTTGCCTGATCATAATAAGCGCGGTATAAATCATCAAAACTAACCGCTCTATATTCAGGTCGATTGACATCCGGCGACAAACTGGCAGTTCTATTTGTCGGTCCCAATGCTCCAGCTACAAATCTTGGTTTGGAATTGTCTAACTTTTCAAAATCTTCAACGGCTTTTCTTGCAATTTGCGCAGAAGCCAGATTGAGTTCATAGGCATGAGTCTCTAAATGATAATCCGCTTGTGAAATGCTGTTGGCACTAAAAGTATTGGTTTCTATAATATCCGATCCTGCCTCAAGATATTCTTTATGAATGTTATAAATGATATCAGGCCGGGTAATGGACAGCAATTCATTGTTTCCTTTGAGATCTATTTCGCTATTGACAAATCGCTCTCCCCTAAAATCAGCCTCATTTAGTGTGTATCTTTGAATCATAGTGCCCATTGCACCATCCAATATCAAAATCCTTTTTTCAGCTATTTCGTTGAGTAAGGACCATTTTTCAGTCATATTTTGCAAAAGTATTATAAGTAGAGAAAAATATCCTATATATCACAAATCATTTAGGATTTTTTTAATCTTTGTCGTGCTATGATCCAAATCGTTGCTGGTACTCTAGTCGTCAGTATTCTTCATGCACTTATTCCAAGTCATTGGATACCCTTATTATCCATATCGAAAACCTATAATTGGACCAAAAGAGAGACCATGTGGATGAGTTTCTACCTCTCTTGTGCTCATGTATTGAGCTCTTTGATTATTGGATTAATACTAGGTTTTATTGGCGTAAGTCTTAAAAACAACTATGAAGCAATTTTTCATTGGCTAAGTCCAATAGTTTTAATCGGATTCGGAATATTTTTTCTGTGGAGACATCACACACACCATCACTTCCATGTAGATGATGAATTGATGCAAGAACCTATTAGAAAAAGACAGTTATTTCTTTCCCTGATGATGTTCATGATTCTGTCTCCCTGTCTCGAAATAACGGGATTCTTTTTTGGTGCAGGATCTTATGGCTATTTTAATGTTTTCATGATTGGATTGGTGTATATGTTCAGTTCCATAATTACGATGATGTTGTGGATTAATTTTCTTTGGTTGGGCTTTCAAAAACTGGATTCACACCATTGGGAACATCGCGCAGGAATTCTTACTGGATGGGCAATCATTTTAACTGGACTAATTAGTTTTTTTATTCATTAAATAATTGGTTCCAAAAAATTTATGAAAGAAAAAAAAGTCATTATTATTGGAGCGGGAATAGTTGGTCTCGCAACAGCGCATCAATTGTTGAGCATCGATCCGGATCTGAATATTACAATCTTAGAAAAAGAAAATGTCATCTGCAAGCATCAGTCTGGAAATAACTCTGGTGTAATTCATTCAGGAATTTATTACAAGCCCGGGAGTTTAAGAGCTAGCAACTGTTTGCGAGGACATAACATGCTCCTTGATTTTTGTAAAGAACATCATCTCCGCTATGAAATTTGTGGTAAAATAATTGTAGCGAGCAAAGATCAACAATTAAATTCCTTGCATACGATATACGAAAGAGGAGTTGCCAATCATCTCGACGGAATTAAAATGATGAATCTTTCTGAAATGAAAGAAATTGAACCTCACGTTACAGGACTAAAAGGAATTTGGGTTCCACAGGCAGGAATTTGTGATTATAAACAGATTGCTGAAACCTACAAAATTTTAATAGAAAAAGCAGGTGGAAAAATATTGCTTGGACAAAAAGTAAAGAACATTGTTACACAATCTAATCTGGTTGAAGTTTACACAGAAGAGACTAAATATGAAGCAGATTTTTTGATCAATTGCAGTGGATTGTACAGTGATAAACTCGCATCTTTTACACACAAGAATCTCGGAATGCAGATTCTACCTTTTCGTGGAGAATATTATAAAATCAAGGAAGAGAAAAAATATTTGGTAAACAATCTTATTTATCCTGCTCCGGATCCTAACTTTCCATGGTTAGGTGTTCACTTCACAAGAATGATTGATGGCGCATTGGAAGCAGGACCAAATGCGGTACTCGCTTTCAAAAGAGAGGGTTATAAAAAATCAGACTTCAACTTACAGGAATTTTGGGAAACACTAAGCTTTCCGGGATTTAGAAAGATGGCAGCCAAATTTTGGCGACAAGGACTAGAAGAATACAAACGCAGTTATTTCAAATCTGCTTTTACCAAATCCTTACAGACCCTCATTCCAGAAATTCAAGAAAATGATTTGGTTCCGGGAGGAGCTGGAGTTCGGGCATTAGCTTGTGAAACCAATGGAAATTTAGTGGATGATTTTTTAATACTAGAAGAAGAAAGAGTTATAAATGTCTGTAACGCACCATCACCGGCAGCTACTTCTTCCTTATCAATTGGATTAAGTATTGCTGAAATGTCTTTGAAGAAAATTAGACAGATTTAGATTCTGTACTGAGGAGCATGTTTCGTATTCACTTTTAGAATAAAATTTAATTTTTATTGAAAGCTTTAAGTTTAAGGAGAACATTTTGTAACTTTGAAAGCTTAATAATATTTCAAAATACTAAGTAGATCCCGAAAAATATCATATCTATGGTCTGATGATTCTTACAATTGTCATTAGAATTAACTCTTGTCTTAATGACCAATGAATATTCATTTTTATACAATGAGTTGTCGGGCAATGACGCTTTTGGTGAGCATGGTTATCAAAAGCATCAGCATTGTACCTATTCAATTAGTAGAAGGATCCTTTGTGAATAATGTAGCAAGATTTTTTTCTAAATCTATTTTATTAGATTTTAATTACGCGCTTAACTATACTTACAGAACCTGATTGAATGGTAGCCAAATAAATACCTGACTTCCAAGTACTAGTTTGAATATTATTTGATTCATTTCTATGTGAATCATTGAAGAAGTAGTTTTGTGTATAAATTTGATTGCCAAGTAAATCATGGACAATTACTGTAAACTTTTTTTCATTTTGTGGTAATATTATCTTAATTTCAAGCATATCACTAAATGGATTTGGAATTAATTCAAGCTTTACTAATTCTTTACTTGATCTTGTGCTTAAGTCATCCAGAACAACAATATCAATACATGGAGGTGAATCAGGAGTGCAATTATTATTAGATGTTATTTGTTCTTTTCGCAATCGTCTAAGATAAGCTTGTTCACTAGATAATGTTACATATTCCCCAGCTATTTTTCCAACATTGGTATACTCACAATCTGTAATTAAATAACATTCATTACCATGTTTACAATGATATTGACCTATCTCATTGCCACTTAGTAAATAATACCCATTCATGCATTCTAAAATTGCATTACAAAGTCCTTCTGGAAGTTCACCCTCTATTCCAAACTCACCAAAGGTAATGTGATCAATATTTTGTAAATTTGCTGAAATGGTTTGTTCAGTGAAATAGTTAATATCTTTACAGCATTCTCCTTCTATATTTCCCACATCAAATGCAACGCCCTTAAATGTAGGATTTCCCAAAATTTTAAAATTTGAAACAAAATCGCTAGTGTTAAGAAATTCGTCTTCAGTGTCAAATACACAATAGGATAGAAATTCACACTGTCTATTCTGCTTATTCCCTATCCACTCTCCTTTTACTTTTCTACCATTAATTGTTTGATATAGAGATCCACCACAGCTTATTCTTGCCTGACAAGGAGCAGAATTGATTAAACTTATTGAAGCACGCTTAAAAGTTTCTTTAAAAGTTTCATCACAATATACATCATAGGTACAAGCACCACGAGTCTCATATCTAAATCCTTGTTTTACTTTTATTCTATGAGTGTATCTACAATTCAAACCATCAATAAAAGTTAAATCATAATCTCCGGGTATTGAAAAGTCTCTAGTAATTGTGATTATATTACCATTCTGAGTCAGTTGTGCATTAATTCCGTTGTCATCCCATTTAACACTTTTCAGGTATCCTCCGATTCCAGTTTTATTAAAGTTCTTAGTAACATCAATAACTAATTTGACAGATCCCGTCAAAATGTAATTGCAAGAAGTATTATCCGGAAGTGTACCATGACATAAATTTACAATTGATTCCTCGATAGCTTTAAGTTTCCAATCTTTATTACATGGAAATACATTTAAAGAAATTTTTGAAATTCCGCAAGGACAAATAGCTTGAATTCCTAGGTCTATGAATCCTGATCTAAAGATTTTTAGACCTTCGGTATAATTTATGGTATTGCCTGATTTCAGTATGTAATTATATGAATTATTAGGATCTGTACCCATATAATACTTAAACTTACAAGGACCACCGGAATTTGTAACTCCTACTTGAATAAAAAAGTTAGGATCATCCATTGGTAATACTTTATCTGTAATAGAAATAGCTACCTTATTCTTAATGCCATCACATTCAAGAATTTCAAATTCTACACATCCCTCTTCACATTTGTTATTACTATCCATAATACAAAGCTTATAATACCTTGGCAACATCCATTGTATCTTAAGAATATCATTAATGTTATTAACAGTAAAAACATTTCCAATGATCCATTGACCATTTGATGATAATTTGGAATATAGTTGACATGTTATTGGAGGAACCAGTAGACTATTGAATATAAAAGAAGCAGTTCCCTTATCATTTGCATCATAGTAATGTTTTAAGCTGAATAATTTGCAATTCTCCAATGTATATTCAGGCAAAGCAGCTCTTGAACCTATAGGAATAATAATGGTCTTTGAACATTGTGTTAGCTGATCGGTAACCGTTAGAGTATATGTTGAAGCCACATTCAATTCTCGATTAGATACAGAATTGCTGTTAACATTTAGTCCATCTGACCACAAGTAATTGAAGCTTCTGCTTGGAAATGTCATTCCTTTAGTATCCGTCACTTTAATGAGACAATCGTCTTTGGCTTTACAGATTTTAGTTTCAGTATGCAAAACATTGAAACTGAAATTATCCACTGTAAATTCTTTCATCGTCATACAACCATTTCCGCCGTCATCGGTGATCTTAACGATATAATTCCCTGGATATAGATGCTCTCCATTATTATTCCAATAATATACGCTTAAGCCAGTCTTCTTATTAATCCATTCATATTTAATTGGTGGAATTCTTAAACTTAATTCAATATTAGCATGCACCAAAGCATGATTGCTATTGCAAGTCAAAGGAATATCCATACTAATATCGAAACCTGCACAATTCTTTACTTCTGCAAACAAACTTATAGTACACCCATTACTGTTGCTCACCAGAATATCATACTTATCTGCCTCCAAACCCGAAAACATAACACTTCCATTTTGTCCAGGATTTTGATTCGGTCTTGTTACATCATAACCAGTAGTTTTTCCCTTTACTTGGATGATATATGGAGGACAACCTTGTGAATGATCTTTTAAGACAATCATACCTGTAGTTGGATCATTATTTTTATCAACTATTTGATGAATATAGATCTGTGCATTCAATGGATCAAGACAGAAAAAAAGAACGGAAGTAATCAAAATATTTTTCATAATTTTTATCTTTAGTTTGAATTACTTCCAACTGGTAGGATGGTTCCATCTTACCAAAGCTGGATAGATATAAGCATCTACCCATTGCTGGGTCTCTATTGCTGTTCGGACAGGACGGCGCTGGATTCGTTGATTCTCAGGAATTTCCAGATCTCTCCAAACTCTAGCCAAAAAATATCCTAAGGTCTCTACTCTTGCCGTATCTCCATAAGCTAGGGCTACATCACCATCTGCAATGATATCTAGCACCATTGATTCAGTTACCATATTGCTTAGTTGCTGTAATACACAGATCATTCCATTAGCACATTTACTTTCAATGCCTATCCAGTTTTTTAATTTAGGAAAGAGCAGTCTCCACATACGAAGCATTTGATGACAAGCCTCATATCTTTTATAATATATTGTATCATTGCAAGCCATCAAATAATAATCATCAATCCATTGATTCAGTATAATTCTTTGGCTTGTGTCTGGCACAAATAATCCGTAAGCACATCGATCACCTAATATTTGGAAGATCTTGCGAAGGTGAATTATCATAACACATTGATTCAAGTCTAGACCATCTTGCATAGTGTCATAGACATTGTGAAAACTTATAGTATCAATAATACTTAATAAATATTCAGTCGGAAAAGTATCAAATCTCATTCCATCATCTGCTTCTAATACAGGCACTGAACCATTACCCTCCCACAAAGTCGTGTCACTATAGGCATTCTTCCAGTAGGGTTCGAATCGATCGTATATCGTTGCAATATTGATAGAATCATTGATGCGATAATACTCTTCTTGTTCGATTAATCTCATTCTATCTTGCTCCTCGTATTCTTGCATTACATTAAGGTTATAAAAATATCGACTGCTGTCTCTGTCTATTTCTCTTGGATCAATACCATTATTAAAAATATAGAAATAATATTTATTATTCCAAAATTCCGTTGTATCATTCAATACTAAATAAATAGAATCTGCTTTAGGCAACAATGTTATAGGTTTTTGTTTTTCTTTAAAATCAATTAATAATTTATCAAAAATTGCTTTATCTTTTATAAAATGAATATTATTTAAGAAATAAAATTGAGTAAATTTAACTGAATCTAAAATAGAATAAAGTTTATCATATGCATAAGACAGTTGATCTGTGTTATTAGAATTTCTGAATAATTCACCCAAAAATTGTGTATCTTGACAAATAGGAATGTAGTCCAATAAAAATAAAAAGTCGTCTTTTAAAATACTATCAATTTTAATACTGTCACTTAAAAATATATATTTTTGCATTCCAATATAATCAACTGAATGATTATAAAATTCCTTCTCTGAATCGTACATTGGTACTTCAGATAAAGATTCGAAATTTATATAGTTAGATCTATCTTCAATATATTGACTAATCTTGTTTGTCAGTGAAGTATCTGATGAATTTATTATTGATAAAAGGATAGAGTCTGCAAGAAATAATTTTTTGTATTCACTCTCCGAACAACAATGTTTATCACTATAAACAGAATCAATAAGAGCTGAAATAATTTCTAATTTGGATTGTTGCGCTTGAATTTGACCATACAATAAAATTATTAGATATGCTAAAAATATTGATTTCATATTAATAAGTATTTAAATTTAATTTATTTCCATTGCTTTCCTTGGTATGCTGAAAGCAAAGGATTTCTTTCATATGACCAGTCAAATTCATCAGAACTTGGTATCCGTACAACTAAGTACCACTTGACATCAATAGTGAGGTGATTTAGCTTTG
>JBDTWI010000014.1:0-86387 GCA_040006775.1 Saprospiraceae bacterium | reverse complement strand
TAAGTGGTGGAGCGTGTGTAGGATGTTCAGTTATGGATGCACCGAATGTAATAACTAGTAGCAACAGCGATTATGGAAAGATAACGACAACGGTTGGTGCATTAGGAACAGGATCTATTGCAGTATTGGATGCGATCATGACTTATCCACAAGGTAGCAGTGTAGGCTTTACGATATTGGATGAAAATGCATTAATACAATTGTCTTTATTCAATTCATTAACTATCTGCACATATAATAATGGAGTACAACAGGAATGTAAGAGTGGTACAAATTTATTAGAGCTTTCGTTATTAGGAATATTTATAGGACCGGGACCTGGGGTACACAATGTTGGATTTAAGACAACATTACCATATGATGAGGTTAGAATATCAGCAGGCAGTTTAGCAAGTTTGATAAATAGAGTAAGAGTCTATGGAGCCTTTGTGGATACCAGAGGATCGAATGGTGACAGTTTAGTATGTTGCTATGCGGGTCCGGATATAGTTAATGTATGTGGAGGAACAAGTACAACAGTAACAGGAACACCAAACGGAGGAACCTGGAGTCAGGAAGCTGGAAATCCAATAGGAGCGACAGTAGGAAGTACGATTAATGGAGTAGTGACAATAAGTTTTGCAAACAATGCAGTAGGAGTATATAATTTTATTTTTGGAACAGGAACATGTTCTGACACGATGAACATTACTGTAGATGCAAAACCGAATGCTGGAGTAGATCAGAATTTAAGTTGTATTGCATTACCTGGAGGACTTGCAGTTGTAACTGGTGATATTGCAGGAGTATGGACAGCACAAGCAGGCAATCCTGGCACATCAACCATTACAACAATCAACAGTACTACAGCAGAGATTACAAATTTCAGTGTTGCTGGAGTATATAATTATATTTTGATAGCCGGTACAGGATGTTCGGATACAATAAGCATCACGGTATTGTCTAAACCAAATGCAGGGGTAGATATTCAAAATATATGCGGTGGTCAAAGTGTTACTTTGACAGGTACACCGACAAGTGGAACATGGAGTCAGCAAGCTGGAAATCCGGCGGGAGCGAATCTGGGAAGTACATTAAATGGAGAAGCTAGTGTAAGTTTTTCAAATGCTTCATCAGGAGTATACAACTTTATATTTACTACGGGTGCATGTTCTGATACGATGAATGTCACAGTAAATTCAAAACCAAATGCAGGTATTGATCAAAACTTAAACTGTGTTAGTTTACCTGGAGGTTTGGCAGTGGTAACAGGAGATATAGCAGGAACATGGACAGAGCAATCCGGCAATCCGGGAACATCAACAATTACAACATTAAATAGTACAACAGCACAGATTACAAATTTCAGTGTTGCGGGAGTTTACAATTATATTTTCACAACCGGTGCAGGATGTTCTGACACGATGAGCATCACAGTGGTTTCAAAACCAAACGCAGGTGCAGATATTCAAAATATTTGCGCAGGGGAAGATGTAATATTGATAGGAAATCCAACCAATGGAACATGGAGTCAACAAGTAGGAAATCCTGTAGGAGCAAATCTTGGAACTACCTTAAATGGAGTTGCAATTGTTAGCTATTCAGGAACTGCTGTAGGTGTCTATAATTTTATATTTAGCACTGGTAGTTGTTCTGATACCATGAACATCACTGTTAATGCAAAACCAAATGCTGGTGTTGATCAGTCTATCTGTGCAACAGTTCCTGGAGGAATTGCAAATTTAAGCAGTTCGGGAGTTGGATCTTGGTCTGTTCAAGCAGGAAATCCCGGTACGGCTACAATTGTCTCACCGCTTTCTTCAATGACGCAGGTAATTAATTTTAGTTCACTAGGAGCTTATAATTTTATTTTCACAAGTTCAGATAATTGTACAGATACTGTATCAATTAATGTAATTGAAGAACCAATTGGTTCAGCCAATCCACAAACTATTTGTAGTGGATTTACTACGAATATTATCTTAAGCTCTACAGTGCCTGGTACGATTTTTACTTGGACAGTAGCCCAATTTTCCGGCGCGGTTATTAATGGTTATAGTGATTGTGTAATGAATTGTGATAACACAATTGTTCAGTTATTAAATAATACAAGCAATTCTGCATCTGGAATAATTAGATATTCAGTGGTACCTATCGCACCAAATGGTTGCATAGGAAATACATTTACAGTTGATGTTACTGTGGATCCTAAACCATCTGTGACTATTACCAATATGCCTTCCTGTGTAGGATTAAACAATGGAACTGCACATGCAGAGGCTGCTAATGGCACTCCACCTTATTCGTATTTATGGAGTAATGGAGAATTAACAGCAGATATAAATGGATTGTCGCCAAATACATTTACTGTAACAGTTACGGATGCGAATGGATGTAGCAGTACTTCATCAACTTCAATATTTGAGCAGGGAATATCGTCATTAACGGCAATTCCTGGACCTTGCAATACACAAACAAATACTTATACATTAGATGGATTAATTTCAATATTAAATCCTCCATCTACAGGAACTTTAACTGTAAGTGTTGGTGCAATTCAACAGGTATTTTTTGCTCCATTTACAAATCCACAAATGTATTCACTAAATGGATTAATTTCAGACGGCTTGAATCATGTAGTTACTGCAATCTTCAGTGATGGATCTCAATGTAGTAAGTCAACAAATTATATCGCTCCTGAATCTTGCAGTTCAGCAATTTTACATAATAAAACTTTTGTGTCTGCAACTCAAACTAGTCCTTATACATATAATCTTGTATATAAAATTGTTGTCAATAATTTTGGTGCAGTAGGAGAATATGATTTAACTGATATTCCAGGAGTTGATGATGACGTATCTATTAATTCTGCTTCTTTTATAAGTGATGCACTAGGCAATCCAGGCAATGTGTTAATTGGGAATGGTCCTTGGACTTTAGCTACAGATCAAAGTATTGGAGCAAATAGTACGCATACTTACTTCATAACAATAAATGTGTCTCTTAATTTGACAGCAGGATCTGGTGGCGATAACGTTTATAAATCCTGCGGTTCAACAATTCCAGGAACTCCATCTCAAGGAGAAGGCTTGTATAACTCGTCAGTATTAGATTCAGACATGGATGGAATTGCAGAAGATACTTCTTATACTTGTTCAGATCTACCTTATGTCATTCATGACAAAACTATAGCAAGTATTATTCCTTTAGGAAATAATATGTATACGGTAAATTATAAAATTGTTGTAAGTAATCTCGGTGGTATAGCTAGTCAATATAATCTAATTGATCAACCAGGATTTGATGATGACTTTATTGTAGGAGCCATTTCTTACAGTAGTAATGCACCTGGAAATCCGGGTGGAGTATTAGCTGGTAGTGGGCCATGGCTTTTGGCTAATAACCAGAGTATTGGTATAGGATCGATTCATACTTACAATTTAGCAGTAAAGCTTACGCTTAATTTATCAGCTGGTTCTGGTGGTGATAATGTTTACAGCAAATGTGAAGAATCCAATCCAGGAATACCAATGTCAGGAGAAGGTCTATTTAATCAATCTTATATTATTACAGACAATGATGGAATAACAGACCAAACAGATACAATTTGTTCAGATGTGCCATATGTTATTAGCAGCAAAACTGTTTCAAATATTACTCCATTAGGAGGAAATATGTATACAGTTAGTTATGCAATGACTGTTAAAAATATAGGAGGTACAACAGGCTTATATGATTTAGTCGACCAAGTTGGATTTGATGATGATATTGTAATAGGTTCTGCCAGTTACACATCAGATGTAGTAGGCAATCCTGGATCTGCTTTGGTTGGACTCGGACCATGGACTCTTGCTAATGATCAGTCAATATTGGTAGGTGCAACTCACAACTACACCCTGATGGTAAAAGTTACACTTGACCTCAGCCCAGGAAGTAGTGGTGATAATATTTATTCAAGTTGCGGAAGTATAAATCCAACAACAGGAAATCCTAAAGCAGGTTTATTCAATAAGATCAGGGTAGATATCAACAACGATGGAATTGCTGAAGATTCATCACAGACTTGTGCAGACCTTCCTTATATCGTAAACTCCAAAATAATAAACAGCATTAGTTCTCTAGGAAGTAATTCTTATAATGTAGTTTATAAAATTGTTGTAACAAACTTAGGAGCTGGTAGTGGCCAATATGATCTGCTTGATACTCCAGGATTTGACGACGACATAACTATTAATTCTGCTTCATATTCTTCTGATGCTCCTGGCAATCCGGGAAATGTTCTGGGAACCACAGGTCCTTGGATATTATCAAATGACCAGCTAATAAATGGTAATGTTATTCATACCTATTTTGTTACTTTAAATCTTACACTTGATCTAAGTGCAAGCAGCAGTGGTGATAATATATATACTGCCTGTGGACAAACATCAATTCCAGGTGATTTATCTCCTGGAGAAGGATTATACAATAGATCAAGCATTGATTCAAACAATGATGGAATTCCGGAAGAATCTGTAGAAACCTGCGGAGATCTACCTTATATTAAATCAACCAAAACAATTGTGAATATTACACCATTGGGATCTGGAATGCATTCCATAAATTATAAAATAATTGTTCAAAATCTTGGCGGTGCAGTCGGACAATATGACTTAACCGATGTTCCGGGATTTGATGATGATTTAATTGTAAATACAGCATCGTATACTTCTAATGCAGTAGGAAATCCTGGAGGAGTTTTGGTAGGTTCAGGGCCATGGATTCTTGCTAATAATCAATTCATTGCAAGTGGTACATCGCAAACTTACAATATTACTGTAAAAACAACACTTGATCTCAGACCTGGATCTGGAGGTGACAATGTATACACTGAATGTGGTTCATCTATATCGGGAATTCCTCAATCAGGTGAAGGCATTTTCAATACAGCTGTTATTGATATAAATGATGACGGAATTGCTGAAGATACAAGTGTGACATGTGGCAACATTGATATCGTTGACTTAGCACTTAGAAATACTTTAGTGACTTCTCCACCATATAGTTATGGTCAATTGGTTACTTTCAATATTGAAGTATTTAATCAAGGAAATATTCCATTGACAAGCATAGTGTTGAATGATTATTTACCAAGTGGTTTCACATTTAACCCAACTGATAATATTCCGGGATGGAGTCAGATAAATCCTACATTATTAGAATTTAATGCTGTTCCAAATATCTCTGTAAATTCATCCATTGTAATTCCAATTACATTAAAAGTAAGCATGAGTTGTGGTTATAAAGATTGGTTTAACTATGTCGAAGTAAAATCATTTAAAGACAATTTAGGAAATGACAGAAGCTTAGAGGATATGGATAGTAAACCTAATTCTAACACAGCAGCTGAACTTGCAATATTGCCTGGAGGTCCCGGCGATGATGACATTACTACAATGGATTTAGGAGGTAACGAGGACGATCATGATCCGGCGGGATTTAATGTATTTGATTTGGCTTTAAGAAAAATTTGTACAGCCGCATTACCACTTAATTATGGAGAAATTGTTCCGTATGAAATTACAATATTTAATCAAGGAAGTATTTCAGCATTGAATCCTAAAATTACAGATTACGTTCCTGTCGGATTTATGTTCAATGCAATTGATAATCCAACATGGACTTATAATTCAGGAACAAGAGAAGCATTAGCAACTTATACAGGAACGTTAAAGCCTGGTGACAGTGCTAAACTTATTATCAAATTAGAATTGTTAGCAAATTTAGGAAATTCAAATGCTTGGGATAATTTAGCTGAAATTGAATCTGTAACAGATACTTTAGGAAATACACTAATAGATATTGACAGTAATCCTGGAGGCACAAAAGACGATGATGGAATATCTATTGATAATGCAATTAATGATCCTGCAGATGAAGATGATTATGACCCTTCAATTGCTCCAGTATTTGATCTTGCATTAAGAAAATATGTTCCAAATAAACTTGCAATCTACAATTCAGGAGACCTTGTTCCATTTAGAATTACAATATTTAATCAAGGAAATATTACGGCAACAAACATTCAGATAAACGATTATCTGGCTTCGGGCTATTCCTTCGATTCAGGTATAAATCCAGGATGGGGAATGTTTGGATCAACTTTAATTTACAACAGTATTTCCAAGCTTTATCCGGGTGATAGTATTCAATTGAATTTGATATTGAAAGTTCAGGTTGCAATAGTTCCAAATATTTCAGATTGGTTTAACTACGCTGAAATAAAAACAGCAACGGATACATTAAACGTAAATAGAGATAATGATGATGCCGATAGTAAACCAAATTCGGATACCCCTTGGGAAAGACAGGTTGTACAGAATCATCCTTGGGATAACCAAATTGACGGGAATGGGCAAGCTGTAAATGAAGATGAAGATGATCATGATTTCGAAAATGTAAATGTCAATTTTGTGGTCTCTACACAATTTACAGGAAGAGTATTTAATGATCTAAATGGAGATGGAATTCAAACTCCTGGTGATCCAGGTGTTAGAGATGTGATTGTGAATTTATATAATTGTGATGGACTGTTTATCAAAAAAGATACTACTGATGTAAATGGTAAATATCAGTTTGATGCTCTAAACAGTGATAATTATTTTATGCGTTTTGACTACAGTTTAACTCCATTTGCTCTCAACTATGGTTGGACATTGCAAGATCGAGGTGCTAATGATCGCTTGGACAGTGATGTAAATGCTTCCGGCATTTCAATTTGTACTCACCTAGATACAGATGAAAGGGACAGCACAATAGATGCAGGATTAGTTGAGTTTGCAACATACGGTGATTTTGTATGGCACGATAAAAATGGAGATGGTATGCAGACTGTAGGTGAAGAAGGAATCGGAGGTGTTCAAGTCATTCTTTACGATGCTTCTACCAATTTACCTATTCGATCTACTACTACAGATGCAAACGGATTATATCTGTTTAAAAATCTGATGCCAATTGACTATTATACTAAATTTAATCCTCCAACTGGATGGAATTATACGGATCCAAATCTTGGACCTGATTTTAAAGACAGTGATGTAGACAATAGTAACGGGGCAGGAACGACAGCGAGTACACATTTGGTTCCAGGAGAGGATGACAGGACATGGGATGTAGGTTTGTTTAAGTGTTCAATGATCGGTGGAAGAGTATTCTTTGATACTGATCTTGACGGAGTATTTGATCCAACTGAAAATGGAATTAATGGCTTGAATGTATTTTTAGTGAATGCAATGACAGGAGTTACAGTCTCTTCATTTAGAACACAGGTTACGCCGGGAACACCTTCAGATGATGGCTATTATAAATTTAATTGCATTAAACCAGGGATGTTTTATGTACTTTTTGAAAGACCTGGACATTTAGCAGCAAGTGATGCCTACCGTGGAGGAAACCCAGATAAAGACTCAGACATAAGTCATCAATTTGGAATTAATACAACTGGTAAATTCACTTTAACCAGTGGTAGTATGATTTTAAATGTTGGTGCAGGCTTCCAAATAAAAGCAACGGTAGGAGACTTTGTATGGATTGATGCCAATTACAATGGTCTTCAGGATTCAGGTGAACAACCAATTGAAGGAGTCAAGGTCTTTGCATACAAAACTGATGGAACACTTGTTTCTGAATCAATTTCAGAAAGCAATGGTCAATATAATCTTGATGGAATTGCCCAAGGAGACTATTTTGTTAAATTTGATGCTCCTACAAGCTTTGGTTATACAACAGCCCACGTCGGAAATGATGAAATTGACAATGATGTCGATGGTACCAATGGTTACGGAACGACCAGAACTTACCGAATTCTAGCCGGTGATAATCGACCTTCAATTGATGCAGGATTGGTATTTCAAGTTTTGCCACTTGAATGGTTAAGCTTTGAAGGCAGATTCAATGGTAGTTTCACAGAATTAGATTGGAAAACCGGAATTGAATTAAATAATGATCATTTCGAAGTAGAAAGAAGACATGAATCTGAAAATACTTTTACAGTCATTGCTAAAATAAGTTCAAGTTCAGAGGCTAACCAAAAAATTCATGAATATCAATATGATGATTATGATGTCACTAAAATCGGAACCTACTTTTATCGAATCAAACAAGTTGACAGAAATGGACAAGGAAATTACAGTAGAGTAATCAATATTCGAGTTAATTCAAACAAAGAATTAAGATTAAATATCTTTCCAAATCCAACAGACGAATTGTTGTTTGTCGATTTAGGATTGGCTGATGACAGTGAATTGGAAGTCAGAATCTTCGATGAGACTGGTAAAAATGTATGGACTAATCCATTTGGTGGATTTAGAAAAGCAGGCCATTATTTGGAATCTTTGAATACGAGCTTATTAGCGAGTGGTCAATATAATTTACAAATTAAAACAAACACTGGTACTGTCAATAAGAGATTCACCATAGCGCGTTAAAATTTTATAAACTAAATTATTCAAGCCGGTCAAATGCATAATTTGACCGGCTTTTTTTATTGTAAATGTCTGAATTGTTAAGTCGGCAATTGAATCACACTGAAGAACTTTTATTCATTCCAAATTTCTTCATGTTATAAAAATAATTTTGAATTTAAAAAAATAGAAAAAATAAGTTAAGAAATGGCTTTAATTCAAATTGTTATTGGAAAATTAAAACACATATATTTATAAATTAGTCCGATCAAATTTATTAAACTACACTGCTCAATGCCGCTAGATACAAATAAATACTCTGCGAAATGCTAGTGAGAATAGGACTAAATTAATTGTCCAAGCGGTAGTAGAAATACAAACTAAATTTTATTCAAACAATAGAATAAATGATTAAACTGACTTAAAAAGTTAATTTTCACAGCTTTTTACAATATATTATTAATAAATAAATATATAAATTATTTACTCAAAACAAGGTCGATTCATTAAAACCTTCAACCTTTTCAATGAAAAGAACATAAGTCACTTAACTTTAAACTCATTAAATTTTTAATTATACCCTATTTTATTTCAAATAAGAAGTTAAAATAGTTATCAAAAAGAAGTAAAATATACTATTGTAAATGATTTTTCGAAGTAACAAATAGCTCGTGAAAATAAATGATGTTATATATAAATTATTTATATAAGATCTAACAGTTGATACTTTTTTTATAGTTTAATAAAAAATTTATTTAGACAATGTTGAAATAATTTACGAATTCATCGAAAATGTTAAAATAAGATTAGAAATAATTAAATGTATAATATTTAGAAATTTAGTTCTTTATGAATATAAAATAATATATGTTACTATTTATTGTTGAAATATCTAAATAATTCATTAGCAAAGAATATATTTGCCATCTCAATCAAAATTTGGTCTATAATGAAAAATTACTATTTTATCAACCTTCCGCCAGGAATGTGTTTGCGTCAAGATGACAACTATAACACATTGCCATTTTTTCAACTGCAATTTTCCAATTTATTAAGTTAGACGACAGCATCGGAGTGATTTAGTTCTTCCACTGCTGCGCATTGTCGTCATAACTTTCTATTGAATCTTTTTTCAGAGGTGTTATAAGCCGTGGAGTAAATCTTCCAATTCTTTCATCTATACATAACGTATTTACATATACGTATTGCTGTATTATCGGCTTTTAATTTTTTTCTCAAAAAAAACTACCAATGAAAAATTCTACTTCTCAGCATTTTACTTTCAATTTGAAAATGATATCAAATAGCATTCAATTGCTTTTAACATTATTGATTTCATTTTTATCAATAAATTATTCAAATGCACAGACTCTAACTACTGAAAAAGCTTTTGCATCAGGTTGTTATTACTATGGAGGTAATAGTAAAACAACCATAAGTGTTCAAGTTGGTTGGACAAATGCTATTAATGGCGATCTGATTAAAGTTGTGCTTGATGGTTCAACTACGAGAACAATCAAACCTGAATCATTTTACGATCCAGGTACCGGTAGTGCTATTGCTGGACCAATGGTGACACCACAAGTTGTAGCATTCGAAATTAATGCTGATGGTATTTCACATAAAATTGAAGCCGATCTTTTTTCATCTACGAATGTGCTTAAAGCATCTGCTGTTGATAAATTTGTAACATCACCAAGTCCATGTGCACCAATTGCTTGTTCTGGAACATCTCTTGGAGGAATGGTATATTTTGATAATAATGCAGACGGAATACATGATGCAGGTGAAACACAAGGAATAGACAATGCTTTGATCACTGCATTTGATAAAAATGGAAATGTATACACTGCAACTTCTGATGGATACGGACGATATGCTTTTAGTACGATAATAGGAAATAATATTCCTGCAGCAAACTTTCCAGTTCGATTGGAATTTACAAATTGGCCAGTTAACGTTTCTGCAAATTCTGGACCATCTATTACAGGGAATAAATCGAGTGTTCGATTTGTTGCTGCAGCAGCTTGTAATATAGATTGTGGTGGAGTTTATCCATTGAATTATTCACAATCAAACCCTAAGATTTTCAACAATATTTATACAAATGGAGACCCATTAGCAGGTGGTTCTGCAGGTAATGAACCGGGGTTAATATCTCACGATTACAACAGCAATACAGACTATAGCATTACCGTATTAGCGCAACAAAAATTAATTGGTAGTGTATGGGGAAAAGCGTGGAATAAATTTGAAAAAAAATTGGTGGTTTCTTCATTTTTAAAGAGACACAGTGGTATGGGACCTCTAGGTCCAGGTGGTTTGTATTTACTGAATTACACGAACCCAGGATCACCTGTATTTACTAACTTGATTGATGTAACAACTATTGGAATTAATGTTGGTCAAGCATCAATACCCTCAAATGCTGCCAGAGGTTTATTGGCAAATAAGGATACACCAAATAAGGATGGTGCGGTTTTTGGCCTTATAGGTAAAGCTGGAATTGGAAGCATAGATCTTTCAGAAGATGGAAACATGCTCTTTCTGATGAACCTATTTGATCGAAAGATTTATTCAATAGATTTTACAAATTACTGGAACACTGGAACCTTACCTACCGCTGCAAATGTAGTTTCATTTGCTATTCCTGACCCAGGTTGTGTCGGAGGAGATTTTAGACCATTTGCTGTAAAAGTGTATAATGGAAACCTTTATGTAGGACTTGTTTGTGATGGATCAACAGGGACTAAATCCAATATGGTAGCTTATGTAAAAGGACGTGATTTGGTAACTAATACATGGTTTGATGTTTTTGATTTTCCTTTAACTTATCCAAAAGGTTATCCTGATCAAACAGACGGATCCAAAGTAGGCTGGTATAAATGGAGTGATGTTATTTCAGATATTTGGAGCGGTTCTGGTGCAATTCTTCATCCTGTACCAATATTATCAGATATAGAATTTGATTTAGATGGTACCATGGTTATCGCCTTGATGGACAGAACCCCACAACAAATGGGGCATGAGAATTTTGACAATACAGCACTAAATGATGGTGCATTTATTGCAGCAGGAGGTGATTATTTGAGAGCTTTCTACTCAAATGGCGCATACGTTTTAGAAAATGCAGCAAAAGCAGGACCAAATGTTGGTTTTTATCCAACCAACAATCAAGGCCCTGGATTTGGAGAGTTCTATAATGACAATATTGACGGAGGGGTAAAGTATCATACTGAGATGGGAACCGGTGGGCTTGTCTTAGTGCCAGGCTCAGGTGAGGTCCTTGCAGGAATGGTGGATCCTAATTACTTTTCAGGAGGTCCTCTTTATGCTAATGGTGTAAGGAGAATGAGCAATACAACTGGTAATCATACGGGTGGTTTCTCCTACATTTCTGGCGCAACAGTAGACAATTTTGCAAAAGGTATTGGAATTGGAGATATGGAGGCTGCTACAAATGACCTCACCTATCTTGAACTCGGTAATTATGTATGGAGAGATGTAGATGGAGATGGCATCCAAGATCCAGCAGAAATAGGAGTTAAGGATATTATCTTAAAACTATATAAATCTTCTGATGGATCACTAATAGCTACAGCAACTACTGATGCCAACGGAAATTATTATTTTTCAACATTATCTGGCCACACTATACTTCCTAATACAGATTACTGTATTCTTGCAGGTGTAGGACAGTTTGTTGGAGGAAGTATAACATTAGCTGGGGTTACTTATTCAATGACAGCATACAACACAGGTCAAGGTACTGATCCTGATCTGAATGATAACGATTTTAGTTTTACAAATATATCTACATTACTTGGTGCTCGGCCAGCTGGATTTCCTCAATTTTGTGTAAAAACTGGTGAATACGGTTATATAAATCACACCATTGACATGGGATTGATTCCATGTAGTATTACAGGAAGTGCAACACCATCGGCATGTAATGATAATGGAACGCCATACCTAACTTCAGATGATTATTTTCAAGTGACCGTTTCATCAACAAATGGTGCTGCTGGTCCATCCAATCAATACGAAGTAGTATACAATAATGTTGTAATTGGAACTGGAACATACGGTTCATCAATTACAATTGGAACGTCAATAACACCTCCATTCAAACCAGATGGAATTTCAACATACGATTTATTTATCCGAGATAAAGATCACAAGGATTGTATTACCGGAGTAATAAAAGTAGGTCCGGTGACACCTTGTCCAAAATATTATGACTTTGGTGATTTACCGGATACAAATGGTGGTCTGCCAAATAGTTATCCAACCACAAAGACTAATGGTGGAGAAGGAATTGGTGCAAGTCACTTGATCATTACCGGATTGAAAATGGGTAATACTATTGATAGTGAATCAGATGGTCAACCAAATGCCGGAGCCACTGGAGACGGGAATGACGAAGATGGAGTTGTATTGCCAATGTTCATCGCAGGTCAGACAGCAACGGTACCAGTCACTGTTATGAATACAACAGGTGCCACAGCTAAATTGACCATGTTTATTGACTTTAATAAAAATGGAAATCTTGATGAAGCATCAGAAATGGCTTCAGCAAATGTTGTAACAGGCACCAATGGAGTGGTTAATTTAAGTATCGCTGTTCCTGTAAATGCAGTTGCTAATCAGAATCTTGGAATAAGATTCAGATTAACAACAGATGCAACAATAAGTATGAAATCGACAGGAGAAGCACCTGATGGAGAAGTTGAAGATTATATAGTTCAAATTATGGCTTATGATTATGGTGATCTTCCGGATACTGATAATGGTACAGGCTCTTATCCAACCAATGTAACTAATGGTGGAGAAGGAATTGGTGCAAGTCACAAAATAATAACTGGACTAAAAATTGGAGCTACAATAGATGCAGAAGGTGATGGTCAACCAAATATTACTGCTACCGGAGATGGTAATGATGAGGATGGAGTAACGCTTCCAATGTTGATTGCAGGGAAAACTGCAACCATACCTGTTACGGTAATGAATACAACTGGTTCAACAGCCAAGTTGACGATGTTCATTGACTTTAACTTGGATCATGATTTTAATGATGCAGGTGAAATGGTTAGTGCTAACGTTGTTACAGGAACTAACGGAGTGGTAAACTTAAGTTTACCAGTACCAGCTGATGCTATACTAAACAAAGAATTGGGAGTTAGATTCCGTTTGAGTACCAATGCAACACAAAGTATGTCTCCTACAGGAGCCGCAATAGATGGTGAAGTTGAAGATTATTTAACCACTATAATGGGTTATGACTATGGTGATTTATTGGATCTAAACAATGGTTCAGGTTCTTATCCAACCAATCTAACAAATGGTGGTGAAGGAGTGGGACCAAGTCATAAAATTATTGATGGATTGAAGATTGGAAATACAATAGATGCTGAAGGGGATGGTCAATCTTCAACTTTAGCAGATGGTGACGATAACAATGGAACTTCACCTGATGATGAAGATGGAGTAACCTTACCAGCTTTCAATACTGGTAATACTGCTACAATTCCAGTCAAAGTTATGAACTTGACAACAAGCACTGCTAAGTTAACAATGTTCATTGATTTTAACAACAATAAAAGTCTTGCAGATGCAGGAGAGATGACATCAATTAATGTACCTCCTGGAACAAATTCTACTTTGAATTTGAGCATTTTGGTACCAGTTAATGCTGCTACCAATACAAATCTTGGAGTAAGATTCCGTCTAAGTACTGATGCAACAATTAGTATGTTACCAACTGGTGCAGCACCTGACGGTGAAGTTGAAGATTATGTTACGAGCATTACAGGTTCTAAACTCACACATAATAAATCAATAAAGAAAGTGACTTCAACTGGATTGAACACTTACTTAGTTGAATACACAATTAATGTTATAAATAATGGAACTGGATCAGGTACTTATAAACTTGAAGACCGCACGGCTTTTGACAATGATATTGACATTACAAGTGCCAGCTATACTTCCAATGCACCAGGAAATCTTGGTCCGATAAATTTGGTCGGCAGTGGAATTTGGACCTTGGCTGGTAGTCAGGTAATCAATGCGAATACCACACATACTTACACAGTCGGAGTTAACGTAAAAATTGATTTGATAGATGGAGTAAAAGGAGATGATAAATATTTCGCTTGTGGGAAGGCAATCGTTAATTCTCCAAGTTCAGGTGAAGGTCTGTTTAATGAATCCATACTAGACATTTATGCGGATGGTTCAGTTGATGAAAAAGATACCGCTTGTGCAGATCTACCGTTTATAATTCATGACAAATCATTGATTGGTGTGACTCCTACAGGTATAAATACCTATGATGTTGTCTATGCCATTGACGTGACGAATATCGGAGGAGCAACAGGTCAATATGACTTACGCGATGAGCCAAAGTTTGATGATGATATTACTCAAGTTTCAGCCAAATATTTAAGTAGTATTACGGGATTGACAACAGCATTAGGCGTTCCAGGTCCTTGGATCTTAGCAAACAATCAAAATATTGTTGCTGGTGCAACTCAAAAGTATACTTTGACAGTTGGTGTAAAAATTGATCTTGAAGATGGAGTGGTAGGAGATGATAAATATACGGCTTGTCAGACAGGAACTCCAGGATTCCCTAAGGAGAATGAAGGACTATTTAACAGAAGTTTATTGGATGTAAATGATGATGGCAAATATGACTACAGAGATAGTGTTTGCACAGACATACCATACATAGTGCATGAGAAATTAATTGATAATGTTGTTTCTACTGGAATCAACAAATACAAAATAATCTATAAGATTGTTGTTAAAAATATTGGAGGTGCTGCTGGATCATACAACCTAAGTGATGCACCAGGATTTGATGATGATATCACTATTACAGCGTCTCAATATAGCAGCAATGCAACAAGTAATCCTGGCAATCCTGGACCTTTAAATTTAGCTGGTTCCGGACCATGGACACTTGCAACAAATCAGAACATTAGTCCAAGTGTTACACAGACGTTTACAATACCAGTAGATGTGACTGTAAGTCTTGAAGCCGGAAGTGGTGGAGATAATGTATTGAAATATTGTGGACAAACAATACCAGGTATACCAAGAGTTGGAGAAGGTTTGTTTAACCGAAGTCTATTGGATTTAGACAAGAATGGTTTACCGGACAAACAAGATTCAGTTTGTTACGATCTTCCATACATTATTCACGATAAAGAGATTGTAAGTGTTATTCCAACTGGAGCAAACAAGTACACCGTGAATTACAAAATTACAGTTAAGAACATTGGTGCAGTTGCAGGAACTTATGGATTAGCTGATGCGCCGAAATTCGACAATGATATTGACATCGTTTCATCAAGTTATACAAGTAACGCACCTGGATTTGTAGGACCAACAAATCTTGCTGGAAATGGACCGTGGACATTATCAAGCAATGTGAATTTAGGAGCAGCAGGCACCCATACTTACAATCTTGCAGTTAATGTGAAGATTGATCTAATCGATGGTGTGTCAGGTGATGATGTTTACTTTGCATGTGGACGAAGCAGTTCTACTCATTTCACAGCAGGTGAAGGACTATTTAATGAGTCCAGATTAGATTTAAATAATGATGGAGTTGCAGATATGCGAGATACAGTATGCGCAGATCTACCGTTTATTATTCATGATAAGACCATCATAGGCGTGACTCCAGTTGGAATCAATAACTATGATGTAGTTTATGGAATTGACGTAAAGAATATCGGTGGAGCAACAGGTCAATATGATCTTGAAGACGAACCAGCATTTGATGATGACATAACTCAGACTTCTGCAAAATACTTAAGTAGCGTAACTGGACTAACAACTGCATTGGTCATACCTGGACCGTGGAAATTAGCAAACAATCAGAATATTACAGCTGGATCAATTCAGAAATATACTTTGACGGTAAGAGTAAAAATTGACCTTGAAGATGGAGTTGTTGGTGATGATCATTACACAGCATGTGAATCGGGAACACCTGGATTTCCTAAAGATAATGAAGGCTTGTTCAACAGAAGTTTATTGGATGTAAATGATGATGGCAAGGCTGATTATAGAGACAGTGTTTGTGCTGATCTTCCTTATATCGTTCATGAAAAACTGATCGATAATGTTGTGCCAACTGGAATCAACAAATACAAAATAACCTATAAGATTATTGTTAAAAATATTGGTGGAGCTCTAGGATCATACAATCTTAGTGATGCACCGGGATTTGATGATGACATAACAATACTTGGATCTCAATACAGCACAAATGCAAGTGGCAATCTTGGAAATCCAGGACCAAAAGTGTTGGCCCTAGTTGGACCATGGACACTTGCAACCAATCAGAATATTAACGCAAACGAAATACAAACATATACAATACCAGTAGACGTAAGTGTAAGTCTTGAAGCAGGAAGTGGAGGTGACAATATTTTAAGATCTTGTGGAGCAACAGTGCCAGGCGTACCAAGAGTTGGAGAAGGATTGTTCAACAGAAGTTTACTTGATCTTGACAAAAACGGTACACCGGATAGACAAGATTCTGTTTGTTACGATCTTCCATACATTATTCATGAAAAAGAGATCGTAAGTGTTGTTCCAACCGGAGCAAACCAATACACAGTTAATTACAAGATTACAGTAAAAAATATTGGAACTGTAAATGGAATTTATGGACTTGCAGATGCACCAAAGTTTGACAACGATATCGACATTGTCTCATCAAGCTATACAAGCAATGCACCAGGATTTACTGGTCCTTCGAATCTTGTTGGATCTGGACCTTGGACATTATCTACATTGGTTAATTTAGCAGCAGGAGGAATTCATACTTACAATTTAGCTGTAAAAGTGAAGATTGATTTGATCGATGGAGTATCAGGAGATGATATTTATTATGCCTGTGGAAGATCAAGTTCAACCAACTACACAGCCGGTGAAGGATTGTTTAATGAATCTCGTTTAGATTTAAATAATGATGGATTGGCAGATATGCGAGATACTGTTTGTGCAGATCTTCCTTTCATTATACACGATAAAACAATCATTGGTGTAACGCCTACTGGAGTCAATACCTATGATGTTGTTTATGCAATTGATGTAAAGAATATCGGAGGAGCAATAGGTCAATATGATCTAAAAGATGAGCCTAAATTTGACAATGATATTGCTCAGGTTTCAGCGAAATATTTAAGTAGTGTTACTGGTTTGACAAATTCATTGCCTGTTCCAGGACCATGGATATTAGCAAATAATCAAAGTATAACAGCAGGGGCAACACAGAAATACACATTGACAGTAGGAGTTAAAATTGATCTTGAAGATGGTGTAACTGGGGATGATAAGTATACAGCTTGTCAAGCAGGAACGCCTGGATTCCCTAAAGAAAATGAAGGTCTTTTTAACCGAAGTTTATTGGATGTGAATCACGATGGTACTTATGATTACAGAGATAGTGTTTGTACAGACATTCCATATATTGTACATGAGAAATTAATTGACAATGTTGTTTCTAC
Source organism: Saprospiraceae bacterium (assembly GCA_040006775.1). Lineage (GTDB taxonomy): Bacteria > Bacteroidota > Bacteroidia > Chitinophagales > Saprospiraceae > Vicinibacter. The sequence goes on along the minus strand of JBDTWI010000014.1, from coordinate 68,437 downwards.
TGGAATCAACAAATACAAAATAACCTATAAGATTGTTGTTAAGAATATTGGTGGAGCTCTAGGATCTTACAATCTTAGTGATGCACCGGGATTTGATGATGACATAACAATACTTGGATCTCAATACAGCACAAATGCAAGTGGCAATCTTGGAAATCCAGGACCAAAAGTGTTGGCCCTAGTTGGACCATGGACACTTGCAACCAATCAGAATATTAACGCAAACGAAATACAAACATATACAATACCAGTAGACGTAAGTGTAAGTCTTGAAGCAGGAAGTGGAGGTGACAATATTTTAAGATCTTGTGGAGCAACAGTGCCAGGCGTACCAAGAGTTGGAGAAGGATTGTTCAACAGAAGTTTACTTGATCTTGACAAAAACGGTACACCGGATAGACAAGATTCTGTTTGTTATGATTTGCCATATATTGTACATGAGAAGTTATATGTTGGAACAAGCCAAACAGGTGCTCGTACATTTAAGGTTGATTATAAAATTGTTGTAAAAAATCTTGGTACTGCTGCTGGAACTTATGGATTAGCGGATGCACCAAAATTTGACAATGATATTGATATTCAGTCTGCAAAATATACAAGCAATGCACCTGGATTCTTTGGCCCTACAAATCTTGCTGGTTTCGGACCATGGACATTATCAACAAATGCCCCAATACCAGCAGGTGGAGTGCATACTTATGACCTTTCTGTTGATGTGAAATTTGACCTTAGTACAAGTACTGGAGACAAAGTTTATTATCAGTGTGGTCGAAGCAATCCAAACATATTAACAGCTGGTGAAGGTTTGTTTAATGAATCAAGATTAGATCTCAACAATGATGGAATTGCAGATTTTCGCGATACTGTATGTGCTGATTTACCATATGTTGAACACGAGAAATTTATTACCAGTGTAACTAAAACTGGTCTTGGATTGTATACGGTAAAATATAAAATTGAAGTCAAGAACAGAGGTGGTGCAACAGGAAAATACGACCTTAGCGATAACCCTGGATTAGATGATGATTTTGAAGTATTATCAGCTAAATATAGTTCTGATGCTGTTGGTAATCCAGGAACACCTGGACCATTGACAATTTCTAATTCAGGTCCTTGGTTATTAGCAAATGATCAGAATATTAATCCTGGAAGTTTACAAACGTATAATCTTTCTTTAGATTTAAAAATTGATTTACAAACAGTTTCTTCTGCAGGGGATGAGATTTATCACTATTGTGGAACGACAATTCCAGGTATACCAAGTAAAGGAGAAGGATTATTCAATGAATCAACATTAGATGTAAATAATGATGGAAACCCTGATCAACGTGATACTGTTTGCCAGGATGTTGAAATTGTCGATCTTGCTTTGAGGAAAAAAGTAGTTACGCTTGCTCCTTATGCATATGGTCAAAACATTACTTTCTCCATAGATGTAATCAACCAGGGTAATGTTACCATGAATCAAGTGGAAATTGCTGACTATATTCCAAAAGGATACAGTCTTGCTGCTGGAAATGTAGGCTGGACTGGAGTTTCACCACTTGTTAAAAAAGTAATTGCTGGACCATTAAAACCTGGTAATACGCTAACAACAAATATTATTCTAAAACTTGAACAAACGCAAGGAGGAAGAATGGATTGGATAAATTATGCAGAGATCTCTAAATCTATAAATTCCAGAAATGAAGATGTTAGCTTAGATGATGAAGACAGTAAACCTTCCAGCGATGGACCTCTTGAACGAACAGTAAAACCTGGTGATCCTAAAGATGATGATATATTTAGCAGAGATAAATTTGGTGAAGAAGATGATCATGATCCAGCGGGAATTGAAGTGTTTGATTTGGCTTTAAGAAAAGTGTATAAAGGAAACTATCCAATACATTATAATGATATAGTACCATTTGAAATAACAGTTTTTAATCAAGGTAACACTACGGCTAAAGAAATTCAAGTTGTAGATTATGTTCCTGTTGGTTATGATTGGGTAAGTGCTGGAAATGCAATATGGACTTACAATACAATTACAAGAATGGCTACTAGTACGTATGCTGGATTCTTGAAACCAGGTGATAGCACTAAGTTAACTATCAACTTAAAAGTTTTACCTAATTATACAGGAATTAAAGCCTGGGATAATCTAAGTGAAATTAAAATTGTAAAAGATAGTTTGGGTAATACAAGGACCAAGGATATTGACTCTGAATTTGATATGGATCCTAATAATGATATGGGTGGAATTCCAGATACAAAAACAGACAATCATATTAATGATGATGGAAATGATGGTGATCTTAATGGAATAAAAGATCATGATGATCATGATCCCGCACGACCTGTAATAATTGATCTTGCATTGCGCAAATGGGTATTAAATAAAAAACCGTATTACGTTCCTGGAGAAACAGTGCCTTATACAATTACTGTATTTAATCAAGGAAATGCCATTATGAATAGTGTAACAGTCAATGATTATTTGTTTAATGGATATACATTTAATCCGGCGATAAATAGTGGATGGAGTTTAGTTGGAACGACTTTAACTAAAACTCAATCTGCTATACTTAATCCTGGAGATAGTATGCAGTTCCAACTTAATCTGATTGTTTCAGTTCCTGTTGGGGCTACAGTAGAAAGTTGGTGGAACTATGCTGAAATAAAAGGATCGAAGGACATTAACGAAATTGTTCGTGATCTTGATGATGCAGATAGTAAGTCAAATTCTGATACGCCATATGAGAGAAGTGTCAAACCAGAAGATCCTTGGGATAATGTAATTGATGGTCAAGGATCATCAGAAGGTGAAGATGAAGATGATCACGATCCTGAAAAAGTTATTGTGACAGCCTGGTTGGGAGATTTTGTTTGGAAAGATACCGACGGTAATGGAATTCAAAACCCAGGTGAGCCTGGAATTAAAGATGTAATAGTTAGCTTATACAAATGTGATGGATCACTAGTCAAAAAAGATACTACTGATAATATTGGAAATTACAGTTTTGATTTCTTGGTTAGCGGTGACTACTTCTTGAAATTTGATTATAGTCAGACTCCGTATAATTCCAATTACGGTTGGACATTTAGTGATAGAGGTGGAGATGATAGAAAAGACAGTGATGCCAATTCAGCTGGAATAAGCCCTTGTACACATTTAGATTGGGGTGAAAGAGACAGTACATGGGATGCAGGTCTAGTCGAATTAGCCACTTATGGAGATTATGTTTGGCATGATAAAGATGGAGACGGTATGCAAGAACCTGGTGAAGAAGGAGTTTCAGGGGTACAAGTTACTCTATATGATGCTGCTACAAATTTACCGGTTAAATCCACAACAACGGATGCAAATGGGTTGTACCTATTTAAATACTTGATGCCAATGACTTATTATGCTAAGTTTACTCCTCCTGCTGGATGGAATATTACTGATCCTGATCTTGGTCCTGATTTTAAAGATAGCGATGTAAATAATTCGAACGGTGTAGGTACAACTGCAACTACCTTATTGAGCCCTGGAGAAGATGATAGAACTTGGGACTTAGGATTGTGGAAATGTTCTTCGATTGGTGGTAGAGTATTCTTTGATGTAGACCTCGATGGAATTTTCGATCAAATCGAAAATGGAATAAATGGATTAGAAGTTTATTTGGTAGATGCAATGACAGGAATTACAGTAGCCAAAACTAAAACTCAGGTCACACCAGGAACTCCATCTGACGATGGATACTATAAATTTACTTGCGTCAAACCAGGAATGTATTATGTCCGTTTTGAAAGACCTGGTCATTTAGCTTCAAGTGCTGCTTATATGGGAGGAAATTCTGATAAAGATTCAGACATTAGTCATGAAAATGGAGTAAACACAACTCGTAAATACACTATAGTTAGTGACAATATGTTGTTGAATATTGGAGCAGGTTTCCAATTAAAAGCAACCGTTGGAGACTATGTCTGGATTGATGCAAATTACAATGGACTTCAAGATTCAGGTGAACAACCAATTTCTGGAGTTAAAGTATACGCATATAGAACAGATGGAACAATGGTTTCAGAATCAAAAACAGAAGTCAACGGTCACTATATGTTGGACGGAATAGCTCAAGGAGATTATTATGTAAAATTCGATGCTCCTTCAGGTTATAGCTACACAAGCCCACATACTGGTAATGATGCTATCGACAGTGATGCAGATGGAACTAACGGATTTGGAACAACAAGAACATACAGAATAAATACTGGTGATGATCGTCCATCAATAGATGCGGGATTGGTATTCCAAGTTTTACCACTTGAATGGTTAAGCTTCGAAGGAAGATACAATGGTAGTTTTACAGAATTAGACTGGAAGACTGGTATTGAATTAAATAATGATCATTTCGAAGTAGAAAGACGATACGAGTCTGAAGCAAGTTTTAGCGTAATTGCAAAAGTTGATGCTAGTGCTGATGCAAATCAGAAATTACATCAATATAATCATGATGATTATGATGTAAATAAATCAGGTTTATATTTTTATAGAATCAAACAAGTGGATAGAGATGGAATTAGCAGTTATAGTAAAACAATTAGTATTCGAGTGAATTCTCGTAAAGAACTAAGCTTAAACATCTATCCTAATCCAACAGATGAATCTTTATTCATAGAAATTGGAATAGCAGAGGACAGCGAATTAGAAGTCAGAGTTTTTGATGAAGCAGGAAAGAACATTTTGACAAATCCATTTAGTGGATTTAGAAAAGCAGGGTATTATAAGGAATCACTTAATACCGGATTGTTCGTTCCAGGTCAGTATAATTTACAGATCAAAACTTCAACTGGAATTATAAACAAACGATTTACTGTATCGAGATAAGAATTGATTGATCTAAGAATCTTTCAACAAGGATTCGAAGAATTAAGCCGACTAATCGCAAGATTGGTCGGCTTTCTTATTAAGATTGATGATGTAAAACTAGAATTATGTCGTAAATGATAAGTGTATTATTCGTTTGAGTTCGTGTATAAAAAAATTCGCAAAATAGGATCGTTGTAGTTTGTAAAGTGATTCAGTTCAAGTTGAATACACAATTCTATTGATCTTGTTTAAAAGATTAACAATTAGTATGATACATAGTCGATCCTTAAAAAATAATTTTTTTAAAATTTATATAGCAAATAAAGTTTCCCACTTTCGGAAGAAATATAGTTTGATTAAGCTTAATATATTGCTTTGTATTTTTGAAAAAGGATTATTGAGTGAATTTGTCTTCCACTTATTGATCATTCTTTTGAAGTTCCATGCTGCTGCAGCTAAAAGTACTTTTATTTGATCTCCTACAAAGTCTTTATAGTAATTTCTGTACATCTTGTAATCACTTTTCAAATGTGCAATTATAGGCTCTATTTGAAGCTGGGCATCAGACAGTTGATTTATAAAATAAATTCAGAATAAAAGACTCCCTATTTGAGCTTACTCTGTATAGAAGGAATTTAAACAACTTTCAGCAATTTAGTGAACTTATGAACCCGGTTTGTGTGATTTTACCCGCATTATGCAATAGACTTTCTATTATAAGCCAAAATGCCTGCAAAACCTAGCGTTTCCTCAAATTTTTATCCTCACCATGGGTATGGCCATGTTTGCGGTAAAAATTCTCCGGAGCCTGTCCGCCTACTGGCGGAAACACTAGTCTTTATTGACCTTTTGACTTTCACTACGAAACTCTATTGCATAATGCGGGTTTAATTGAACCATTAATCAAGAAAATAATCAGTTTGAAAAAATGATTTTGTATGATAAGCTTAGTATATGAATTTCTTGGCGTAAATAAATTAATTTTTAGTTTATTGCTGATAAACAGTGTAAACCTGAAGATTACATTGAAAGTTCGTAAGAAACTTTGTCTAATTCTTAATGAAGTTACCAATAATCTAGTGAATGATGTTAGCTCTTAAACACAATTATCGCATCATTTTAGATTTTGACTTTTTAAAACTTACTTCATAATAATTATTTTTTTATTATAAACTACTCCATTATCAGTAGTTGCATGTACTATATAAACACCATTAATAATTTCTGAAATATTTAAATTTTGTGTTCCGTTCAAATTTGAAATTTGTTTTTTATAAACTTCTTGTCCGTAACTGTTGAATATGAATAATTCTATTTGCTTACCATTTCTAGAAGGCAACGAAATATTAAGTTCATCTCTGGATGGATTAGGATATATTATTAGTTCATCATTTTGTGTGCTAAGCTTCACGGTACTTGTAATACTTGGATCATATTCCCAAAAGTCATTTGAAGTCCCTTTTCCTACTACAAATCCTAAACCCACATAGCCCTTATTTCCTATAGAAAATGAAACCGATTCAGAGCGTTCTGCTCCAGGGAAAGAAGTAACTGGACTCCATGAATTGTTAGTTTGATTATAAGACCAAAAATCTGTAGATCCACCGGTGTGTCCAAGTCCAACATAAGCATTCGAACCAATTACAAAAGATACTGATTCAGACCTAGATATTCCAGAAAAATTAGTTTTTTGCTTCCATACATTTAGTAATGAATCATATTCCCAGAGATCGTTGAAAGTAGTTGAAGCATTTCTGCCTGTAGTTACATAAGCCATATTTCCCAATGTAAAAACGGTTGATGCATCACGCATTGTTCCTGGCAAACTAGCTTTTATTGTCCATTTATCTGAAGCAGGATCGTACTCGTAAAAATCTTTTTTATCATCCGAAGCATCACGTCCACTTCCAACATAACCCTTGTTCCCAATGGCAAACCCAATGGCATCCCTTCTTGGAGTTCCAGCAAAAGATGTTTTTGCAGTCCATTTATCTAAAGCTGGATCATATTCCCAAAAGTTATTAATAAGTGAAGTTCCAGTCATTCCCGTTCCTAGATAGGCTTTATTATTAATTACGAATGATACGGGTTCTCTAAGTCCTGTGGCGGGCACATTTGCTTTTTTTAACCAGCTATCTGTATTTGGGTTGTATTCCCAAACTTCGTTTGTCCAATTTGGATATGCTATTGTTCCCCCAACAAAATAACCTTTACCATTTATTGAAAATCCAATTCCTTCATGAGTAGCAACACCAGGAAATTTTGCTTTCTGAGTCCATGTACCCTGTCCTGAAATAGTATTAAACAATACCAATTTCATTGAAAAAATCATCAAATATTTTATCATACTATTTTAAAATTTTAATTATTTTTAGCACCATCATTCAACCAACAACTGATTTTTTGCAATTCTAATTCAGAAAGAGACAAATTTACTGGCATATCTTTTATTTCTAGTACGCGATTCTTAAATGTTCCAAGATTAACGGAGATCATCAGCCCTTCATAAGTCATATAATTAGTAGGAGCAATACCTCCACCATCATGACACCTAGAACTTACACATGTTGAAATAATAATCGGTTTAATTGAGCTCGAGTATTTTGAATCTAAGTTTACGCAATTTGCTGTCAGACTCAATTCTCCATGTTCATTTGTACATGAACTATAGATAGTAAACATAATAATAGGTAAATAAAATATTACTTTCCTCATTAGGCTGAAATTTTAATTCTGTTGTATTAGTAACATGAGTTATTTTTAATTGTTTTTGTTGCCTAAAGATATGATTTTACTTACATAAATGTCAAGTCCATAATATCAAAGCAAAATGCACATGAACTTGTTGATCGAATAGTTCTCATTTATTCAATAATTGGAACTTGTAAAGCTGATGAAGTAAATCTAGGATAATATTGTAAAGATTTAGAAAGCAGTCCAAAGAACAAAATGGAATTCAAGATTAAATCATTAAGAGTATAATACTCGATTGGTACTGAGTTCTAATTTAGGGCTAGGTAATAATTCCAATTATTATAAGTAATAATTTAGTAAACCTATTGCCAAATACTCCTTTTTAGTGTAAAAAGTCGGAGCAAAAATCGCCGCACTCATTTTATACAAATATTTTTTCGAATTTATAGAATTGACTACGCAATGCTAACCTTGTCATCAAGGTAAACATCCTGAATAGCATTCAATATCTCTATACCTTCCTTCATTGGTTTTTGAAAAGCTTTTCTTCCGGAAATAAGTCCCATTCCACCCGCGCGTTTATTAATTACTGCTGTTGTTACAGCTTCCTGAAGATCAGTTGCACCTTTAGATTCACCGCCGCTATTGATTAAACCAACACGACCCATATAACAATTTGCAACCTGATATCTGCACAGATCTATAGGATGGTCTGAACTCAATTCAGAATACATTTTAGGATTTAATTTACCATAGGAGGAGTTACCCATATTCAAAGCTTGATAACCTCCATTATTAGTTGGAAGTTTTTGTTTGATGATGTCTGCCTGAATAGTAACACCAAGATGATTGGCCTGTCCTGTCAAATCAGCAGAAGCGTGATAATCAACACCTGAGACTTTAAATGCAGGATTTCGAAGATAACACCAAAGTATTGTGCACATGCCTAATTCGTGTGCGTGTTCAAAAGCTTCAGCAATTTCAACCAATTGTCTTCCGGATTCTTCAGAACCAAAATAGATCGTTGCACCAATTCCAACAGCTCCCATATTCCAGGCATCTTGGACGGTACCAAAAAGTATCTGATCTGCTTTATTTGGATAGGTCAATAATTCATTGTGATTAATTTTGACGATCATAGGAATTCTGTGCGCATATTTTCTCGAAAGCATTCCTATTACACCGAAGGTTGAAGCAATTGCATTACAGGATCCTTCAATCGCCAATTCGATAATATTGGCAGGATCAAAATACATTGGATTCGGAGAAAAAGATGCTCCTGCACTGTGCTCTATGCCTTGATCAACTGGTAAAATGGACAAATAACCTGTATTGCTTAGTCTGCCGTTTTGAAAAAGAGATTGTAAGCTTCTGAGGGTCTGATTATTTCTATTAGAATCTTTCCAAATTTTTTCAATGTTTTGAGCTGAAGGCAGATGTAAAGATGATTTGTCAATTGTTTTACATTGATGATTAAGATAATAATTCGCTTTGTCAGCTAGAATTTCTTCAATATTTAATGAGGTCATTTGCGTTGATATTATGAATTGGAATTATTTTTTTTCAGGAGCTATTAAGACACCTTCTGCCATGAATTTCATTTCTTCAAGCGGAGAATTAATAGCATCAATTTCAGCTTTAGACTTTCCTTCATCTTCTGCATAATGCTTTAATTCATCTACTGGAGTAATTTCTTTATAAGCCAAGCCTTTTATGGTAACCATAGATCCACTTAAATCTTTGGGAACAAAAAATGCATAATCCTTAAATTTTACAAAGAAACCAGAAGTATCAGATGCCTTTTGACTAAGGGTCATCCAACATCCTTTAACCTGACAAACTCCGGTAACATAACCTTGTATAGTGCAAGGAATGCTATCCTTAGTTTTTAAACTCATTAAAGCTTCCTCAACACTAATTGCTCCTACAGCCGAAACACTGTCTCCAAATACCTTCACAGCTGAAGTTTCATTCATGCTGACTGGTTCTACTTTATTCATGTTCTTACAAGCATAGCTAAGAAAGCAAAGTAGAATAGAAATTCTTATCAAATTCATAAATTTTATTTGTTTTGCAAAGATATTGAGATTAAACATAATAATTAGTGCGTATAGCTTGTTATCAACTCAGTAACAAAGTTGAAGCTAAATTGGTTGAACCTACAATATGCAATAAAATTACATAAACGATTAATATATAAATTACTACACATTATTAAAATTAATTATATATTTGCTCGTAATTAGCTGTTTTAAACATAAATATGAATACTATGAAAAGACTCTTTGTAATTTCTCTGCTTCTGATAGCAAATATTCAGACTCATGCACAGAACTGTACTAGGGGTAATTGCAACAGCGGATTTGGCACTATGGTCTATCCTAACAACAGTAAATACACGGGTGAATTTGTCGATGGATGGATGAATGGCCGTGGAATATATTATTATGCAAATGGAAATAAATACATAGGAAATTGGTTAAAAAATCAAAAACATGGTGATGGAAAATTAATTTATGCCAATGGAAATATTTATTCCGGAAAATTTCAAAATGATAGAATTACTGGATTTGGAAATATGAATTATAAGAATGGTGAAAAATATGTTGGAGAATGGAAAAATGAAAATCCATCAGGAAAAGGAACTTATTACTATGCAAGTGGCGAGCGATATGAAGGTGAATTTATAAATGGAAAATACAATGGAAAAGGCAAATTGTATTACACCAATGGCTCTACGTATGAAGGAGAATGGAAAGATGATCAAAGACAGGGTTATGGTGAATATTTTGATGGACAACATAAAATTGTTGCAGGACAATGGGAAAAAGATAATCCAACACAGGTAGTAGAATCGGATTTTGATATTAATAATGACTTTGTTATCATGGAAGATTCAAGCGAAATTCCAGCTACTAAAAAGGAGGAAATCTCACAAGTGCAGAATGTTGAAAAACCAAAAACTAAAATAGAAGAACCTCTTATAGAAGATAAAAAATTAGAGATCGTTGCGGACTCAAAAATTATTGAAACTCCATCCAATGCACCAAAAATAAATGATGCTACTATCTCTAAAATTGAGGTAAAAGAGAAAGTTGAAGAGAAAATTCCAAATTGTAATTCAGCATTTTGTAAATCCGGAAAAGGAACTCTGGATTATGCAGATGGCTCTAAGTTTATTGGTGAGTTTATCAATGGAGAACCCAAAGGTAAAGGAATATGCTACTACGCAAATGGAGATCGATATGAAGGAATGTGGAATAACCATGCACCGGATGGTGAAGGTGTAATGTATTTTAAATCTGGATTAATTTATGGAGCGCTATGGGAACACGGTACAGCAAAAAAGCAACTTTCAAGCAAACAGGAATTTGTTTTTAATCCAAACATTAAAGAAGATAAAAATGATGAAGTAAAAATTTGGGCGGTTGTAGTAGGTGTTTCGCGTTATGAGCATATGCCTAGTCTGAAATATTCAGATGATGATGCCTATAAAATATATGCATTTCTTAAAAGCCCTGAAGGTGGTGCATTACCTGACAATCAAATCAAATTACTCATAGACGAAGATGCGACAAGAAATAAAATTCTTACTTCTTTGAATGAATTGGCTTTAAAAGCAGATGAGAACGATGTAGTCATGATGTATTTCTCAGGACATGGGCTTGAAGGAACTTTTATTCCAATCGATTATGACGGATATCAGAATGCAGTAAAGCACGATGAAATTAGAGAATTATTTAATAAAAGTCATGCCAAACATAAAGTTTGTTATGCAGACGCCTGTCATTCAGGAAGCCTACTTGCAGCAAAAAGTCCTTTTGCTTCTGATCTGAATTTATTCTATGAAGAATTGGATAAATCTACTGGAGGAACTGCATTTTTGATGTCTTCCAAAAGCAAAGAATACTCCTTAGAAGACGGAGGTTTGCGACAAGGAATTTTTTCTCATTTTCTTATAAGAGGATTAAAAGGAGAGGCAGACAGCAACCAAAATAAAACCATTACAATCAGGGAATTATTTGATTGGGTTTCCAAAAATGTTAAAGAGTATTCTGGCTCAGCACAGTGTCCTGTTATTGCAGGTGACTATGATGAAAATATGCCTGTAGGATTTGTAAGATCAAAATAAATTTATCCCAAATTTATATACAGGAAGCCCGTAGGGCAAGCATTGCATCCAATCCTTTAGTTCGTGCATATTCAATATTTCGATCGGGAATAGATTCAATATCAGGATAAGTTTCTCTTACTTTACTTATACTAGTTTCCCTAAGTATCTGAAGCATTGGATAAATGGATCTGTTAGTATAATTAGACGGATCATCAGATTCTACACCTTCAAAACAATACTCTGGATGAAAACTTGCAAATTGATAAATTCCTTCAAGATCTTTCAGAATGAGTACTTCATTTGCTAAGTCTACAATACCTAGAAAACTTTCAAAATCAATACCTAAATCTGAAAAAATAATAAAGCTAGTTTCAACGCTAGATTGATTATCCAATTGAATGAATTGTTGTTCCAAATATTCATCAAATGGAGTTTCATCCGAAGGATCTAAAAGATCAAAATGTACACCTTCAGAAATGTTCATGGCCTTTGCTGCAAATGGGCAAAAATTACATCCAATGACAACCTTATGAATCCAATTTTTAGTTTGCTGTATCGGAGTTTGATCAAGGACACGCATACTTTTATTTCTTTTTTTGTCCTCTTGTTTGAGCCTTTCCATATTTAGTCATCATTTTTTCTCTTCTGCTTACACGATGATTTACTTTAGTATTTTTTTTGCTCTTCTCATGAAACGCAGAATTTACATCCTCTTTTTTAGGAAGTTTTAGTTTTATTTCCTTTGTATTTTTTTTGGGTTTCTCCTCTTCAGTGAGCACCTCTGAGATTACAATTTCCTCAGGTAAGTCTAATACCGCAATAGTTTTATTAATAAAATTTTCGATATTCAAAAGCATTTCCTCTTCTGATGGTGTTACGAAACTTATGGCGATTCCTTCTCTATCTGCTCTACCTGTTCGTCCAATTCTATGAATAAATTGTTCTCCGGATTCTGGAAGATCGAAATTAATTACATGACTTACGTCTTCAATATCGATACCTCTTGAAATGATGTCTGTTGCGATTAAAGAATTTAACTGCCCACTCTTAAATTCATTAACCATTCTGAATCGATGACTCTGTTCTTTGTTAGAATGAATCACACCAACTTTTTCTGTAAACTCGGTTGTGATTGCATCATAAACTTGGTTGGCGAGATTTTTGGATTTGCAAAAAATCAAATTCTTTTTATATTCCTCTTTTTTCAATAAGAATTTCAGTAAATTGATCTTGGTATAGAAATTGGGAACTTTGTAATTTGTAAGCTGAATATTTTCTAATGGTGTTCCTGGTGGAGCAGCCTCAACTTTTTTTGTATTCGTAAAAAATGTACTTATCAATTCTTCAACTTCTTCTGTCAAGGTTGCAGAAAACATGAGATGTTGGCGCTTCCTAGGCAATAGATCAAAAACTCTATTTAATTGTGGACGAAATCCAAGACTTAAAAGTTCATCTACTTCATCAATAATTACCCGCTTAACTTCTTTTAAAATTAAGTAACCATTTAAAGTAAGATCAAGAATCCTTCCAGGAGTTCCAATAAGTATATCAGCACCTAATTGAATTTCAGCAGCCTGTGTTCTTAAATTCGTTCCTCCATAAACTCCGCATACGCGAATGCTCATGTACTTAATTAATTTCATGACCTCTTCCTTAACTTGTGTTACCAGTTCTCGAGTTGGAACAAGGATGAGAATTTTCGGAACATTTGATTTCGAAAACTCCCAAAGATTCAGACAAGGTAATAGATAAGCAATAGTCTTCCCGGTACCTGTTTGTGCTATACCTAATACATCAACACCCGAAAGAATAGGAGAGAAAGACTGTGCTTGAATATTGGTCAAATTTACATAACCAGATTCCTCTAATGAAGACCTTAAGGCTTTAGTTAATTTTAAATCATCAAAGGTCATTCAGAAATTATTTATTTTGTTCATTGTCAATCGGCATTGAAATTAACTCAATTCCATCCTCTTTTAAGACAATTAGTTTTTGTTTATATAAATTACCAAGTGCTTTTTTGAAATTCTTTTTACTCATTCCTAGGAGAGTATAAATTTTTTCAGGCGGACTTCCATCATGTACATCCAATTTGCCATCTTTTTCTTTTAGTTTTTCTAAAATAATTGCAGCATTTGGCTCTATTATTTTATAAGCAAGAGCAGTTGGAGAAATATCTAATTTATTGTCTGGTCTTATTAATTTTATAGTTCCTTTAATGCGATCACCGATATTCAATGGACGATAAATTTCATCCATGTAAATAAGACCTTTATGAAGATCATTTACAATTACGTTGTATCCCAATTCAGATTGATGGCTAACCAAGAGATCAACCTCATCTCCCCGTTTTACACTTAAGTTTTGATTTGATAAAAATCTGTTGGTCTTGCTAGATCCAAGTAATCTATTTGTGAAGGAATCAAGATAACAGTATACGACGTAGTACTTATGAATTTCCATTCTTTCAGCTTGCTCCTGAAATGGAACAAACAAATCTTTTTCTAAGCCACAATCTAAGAAAGCGCCGAATTCACTAATTTGAGTAACTTTTAAAAATGCAAATTTATGCAAGGAAATGAGGGGATCGATATTCGTTGCTACAATTCGTTCATGAGAATCTAAATAAACGAAGACGCGTAAGACATCTCCAATATTGTAATTTTCAGGGACATACTTGTTGGGCAATAATACTTCAGACCCTTCCTCACCTAAATACAAACCAACACTTGTATTGCGAAGTATTTCTAAATCATGGTAAATTCCTAATTCTAACATATTTGTGTTGAATTGCAAATATAAGTAGAAAAGCCTTTAGTTGTTTTCATATGAGTTATTCAGATAATTTGTACTTAGCCTGTATTTACAGAGTAATAACAGTACATTAAGAAAAAGTATTTAGTGAATTGATTCAAAGACCTGTCCCAGAGATCTTTTCTTCTGGATTTAATATTGTTTAATTAATTATATGTGCTGGTTTTTTTTTGAAATATTCTTTAAGTCAAAAAAAAATAAACTCAGATTATGGAGTAATTGTATATTTAACCATCTTTTAATAGTTTGATTCAATTCTAAAAATTAAAATACCTAAAAATGGGAAATTTGCTTTATACAATCGCTGTTATTTTGGTTATCTTATGGGCCATTGGTTTTTTAGGATATCACGCCGGAGGGATAATTCATATTTTACTAGTCATTGCAGTTATTGCAATCCTTTTAAGACTTATAAGAGGTAGTTAAGCCTTTTCCTAATAGTTCTTATACGTCGGTTAATATTCTATTTGGATCTAACTTAGTGGATCTTTTAGCGGAATAATTTTTTATTGATTAAAATTCAATAAGGAACAATTCATTATAAATCTACGATTGAAGTTAAGTGGAATAACTTAGTATTAAATAAATTTAAAAGAAAGCTCTCCTTTTCAAATTTTGGTTTAAATAAAAAGGACTTCTCAATTTTAATAGAAAATTTAAAATAGTTTTTAAGACAGACAAAACTATTAAATAATAAGGCTTATTCGGGAAAACGTACTTTTGAAAAGCATATTGCAAAGAGCTCAATTGAAAAGTAATAGGTTTAACATAAATCGGCTATACTAAATCATTTTTCAGGATTAGCACTGATAAATTTAATTAAGAAATAAAGCAATAAAAGCTGAGTAATTAACAATTACTCAGCTTTTCTATCGGACTAATTTGAATGGCCAATTTTGATACTTTAAAAAAGAAACTGGGAAATATTCAAAATATTGATCAAGAATAGAGTACAAAACAATTTTTAAGCCCTATCGTTAATACTTAAGTTTATGAATTAATTTTGACAACTTCATGAAAAGGGCTATTCCGCTATTAAATCTGAAAGAGTTTATCTCAGGAGAACAAAATCAGAAAAATGCATTTGTAAGCGAGCTAACTTGGGCATTGAAAAATATCGGATTCGTTGGAATCGTAGAGCATGGAATTCCGGATCAATTGGTTGCTGATTTTTATTCAAGTGCAAAGCAATTTTTTAGTCTTCCGGAATCAGTTAAAAGGAAGTATGTAGTAGAAGGATTGGCAGGCCAGCGTGGATACACTGCTTTTGGTAAAGAACATGCCAAACACAGTAATATAGCAGACTTGAAGGAGTTTTTTCAGATTGGACAGACCGTAGTTGGGGATGATGACATTCGCTCCGACTACCCAGACAACCTTGAAACATTGGATGTACCTCTGTTTTCTAAGGCCGGAGATTTGCTATATAAGGAATTTGAAGCGTCTGGTGCTCATTTATTGAGAGCCATAGCTCTAGGACTCGATCTTGATGAGCAATTCTTTGATGCCAATATCTTAAACGGCAATAGTATTCTTAGGGCCATTCATTATCCACCCATAATTCAGGAGCCGGATTCTGCAATCCGTGCAGAACAACATGAAGACATCAACTTAATAACCTTATTGGTGGGAGCGTCGGCGGGTGGCTTGCAGATATTGTCTAAGGAAGGGGATTGGTTAGACATTTCACCTCAGGAAAATGAAATAGTAGTCAATGTCGGGGATATGCTTCAAAGGTTGACTAACAATATGCTCAAATCTACAACGCATAGAGTTGTTAATCCTACACGAGAATTCTGGCATGTTCCACGGCTTTCAATTCCTTTTTTCCTGCATCCTAGAAGAAGTATGAATCTCCGTTGTCTGGACAGCTGCATAAATCGAGATAACCCTATTCATTATGAAGCAATTACAGCTGGAGAATACTTGAATGAAAGATTGTGTGAAATTGGTTTGAAAAAGTAGTATTTTTGTAACTTAATTAAATATATATGGAATTTTTATTTTTAGGTAATTTAGGTGGTTCAGAACTCATTCTAATTGGGTTTATAGTTTTGTTGTTATTTGGTGGCAAAAAAATTCCTGAACTCATGAGAGGTTTAGGAACTGGTATAAGAGAATTTAACAATGCCAAGAATTCAATAAACGAAGAAATTAAAGAGGGAATGAGAGAGGCAGAAAGGAAAAGCATTTCTGAGAAATAAGAACTGAATCGACATTACTACACTCATTTATTGAAAGCTTACTTGATGAATTTGAAAAATTTTCTACCGCTATTTTTATTATTTAATTTTATTGTTGGGTCATTAGGCGCTCAAAAATATGGACACGTTAATTACAGAGCACTCATCGATAGTCTTGATGGTGCCAAAGTAATTAATGATCAATTGAATAAGTACGAAAAGTCTTTAAGCGATGTTGGAGAATCAATGATTCAAAAATTTCAGACAAATTATTCAAATTATCAAGAGTCTGTAAAAAAAGGAAATCTAACAGGAATTCAGCAAAAAGAAATACAATCAGATCTGGAAACAGAACAAAATGCAATTGGGAAATATCAACAAAGTGCTAGAGAATCACTTGATAAACGAAATGCAGAACTTCTCAGACCCTTTCTAAGTAAAATGGATACTATACTCAAGGATTTTGCTAAGAGAGAAGGCTATTTAATGATTTTCGACAGCAGTATGGGAGTACTTCTAGGTCCAGAATCGGAGAACCTGTTTACAAAACTGGTTGCAATCCTAAACAAAAAATAAGTTCTATACTTTCGTGTAAATTTACAAAGTGCCGTTAAACATAGACGGGCAGCTACAGTTAATTATGCAGCTTAAAGTTTCTTAATTTTTTTTCCCCAACAATTCTGCAATTTTTACAATTATAGCACATTTAATCCATTGCAAATTATCGCAACGTAATTAAAGTTTAAATCAGTAATTTTGGATTAAATTTCTTAGTAAACCGAAGATTTATCAAGTTTTACAACACATAAGTAATAGAATAAAATTCTAAGTTTGTTGCGATTACTGCTTCCAAAAGTATTTATTGCGTGGGTAATTGCAGCATCCATATCTGCCTCGTTAGTGCAGCCCAATTTTCCTTTCAAGAAATTAGTTTTCACACGATCTAATTCTTCGGTGTCAGAACTACTAACCAAAGATGCGTCAGCCTTATAAATGGATGGCCCCAATCCTTTAGCAACCTTGCTAAGTAATACTGAATCTACTTCAATGCCTAAAGTTTTTGCAGCAGCCAAAGCTTCGTTGACTTTTTCATCAAATTCACTCATTTTATTTAAATTTAGTTTTTAATAATTAGTCACAAGTTATACTGATTTGAATTATTTTTTAATCCAAAAGTAGGATATTAATCCAAATCGAGTATAGTTCTCGTAATGATTTGATCGGAAATTCAATATTCTAAATTGAACTAATCTACAAATCAATACAATGTTAAGATGTTTAGACCAAGAAGAAATACTAAGGAAATGTTATTTTATTTAGAATTCCTAAAATTGAAGTATTTATCCCAAATTTTGAAGATTGAATATATAAAATGAGTATATTTCGGCTTTGATTGTCAGAATTATTTTTTATGAAACGTTTTATTTTTAGCTTTTGCCTGATCTTCACAGTATTAGCATCATATGCTCAGGATGTTCATTTTACCCAATACAGCTTTTCTCCATTACATGTCAATCCAGCAAATGCAGGATTGTTTAAAGGCTCTTATCGCATAGGTGGAATTTTCAGAGATCAGGCATTTTCAATAAGTAGTTCAGGGGCATACAAAACAATCAATTTTTATATTGATGCAACTTTCCCATGGAAGATAAGAGGGAATGATTGGGTAGGCTTTGGAATTAATTTTATTCAAGACAGAAGTGGTGAAATTAGTTGGGGAAGTGGTGGATTTATTGCTCAGGCAGCTTACCATCTTTCGATGAATACAAGAACTACCATTTCCTTAGGAGGTCAATATGGAAATGTAAGCTATAATATAAAAAACGCCAATAAAGCACTCTTTGAAAGTACTTTAATAGGAATACCCGGTAATCCAAGTATTTCATTGCAAAGTAGTGCTAAATATACTGACATTACCGTAGGGGCTAATCTGTTATCCAGCATTGGAACTGCCAAACACAGTTTTGAAATAGGACTTAATGCGGCAAGAATAAACCAACCGACTTTAACTCAACTATCAACAGGCGGTGGACAGAAATTAGCTACCTTATTGACTGCAAACCTTGGTCTTGTTTATCATTTGAATCAAAAACTTGATCTAAGAAATAATATCTGGTTGAGAAATTTGAAATCAAATAGTGAATTCATACCACAAAGCGTTGCCAGTTACTTATTTAATGTTGAAAAAGGTATTCGATTGAATGCTGGATTGGGATATAGAATTGGCGATGCCTTACAAGTTATGTTAGGTGCTGACATTAAAAATTTAAGCCTTCAACTGGCCATTGATCAAACACTTTCAAGTTTGAAAGAAGTCCAATCACCAAGCGGACTTGGTGGGCTTGAACTTGCAGTGAAATACACTGGAAGTGTGGTCAAAAAACCTAATCCTAAACCAAAGGTTTTCTGTCCACGATTCTAAAATTATTCATTAAATCTATCTACTCAGATTATGAGAAAATTATCTCTCTTATTGCTACTTGTAAGTCTTTCACTTAGTGGACTTCTAGCACAGCCTATCCGCACCAACACTCCCGCTAAAATGAATCAGGCCGGTGATGAGCAGATTGCTAAAGGTCAGTATTACAATGCTCTGGAATTGTATGAAAAATCCTATAAAGAAATAAAAGATAAAGCTGTAACCTTACGCATTGCGAAAACTCATTTTTTATTGCGAGACTATGCCAAATCTGCTACTTGGTATGCAAGAATATTAAACAGAGATAAAAAGAATGAGTTTTTTGAAAACAGAGTAGATTATGGCATAGCATTAAAGATGAATGGTCAGTCAACTGAAGCAATGGCAGAATTCAACAATTATATAGCCAACGGTACAAATGAAGAGTTAAAAGCTTCTGCACAAAATGAACTATTGGGGATAACAATGATGGAAAAGATGAAGGAAAATCCTGCTATTATTGTTAAGAATGCCGGAAATATGATAAATAATCCGGAAGCACAGAGCAGCCCTGTAATGGATGGAGAGTCAACGCTTTATTACGGTTCATTGACAGATCACTCAAAGGATAAAAAAGAAGGTGGAATCCATTATGCAAAATTATATAGTGCAGTATACTCTGATGCAAAGGGATTTGAAAAAGGAGTTGAAATGCCCGAAGAGATTAATCGCGAAGGATATCACACTACAAACAGCAGTATAAGTCTAGACGGAAATATTATGTTCTTCACAAGGACCTTATCTGAAGGAGGATTAAAAAGCGAAAGTAAAATTTATGCCTGCACCAAAACTGCTTTAGGTTGGAGTCCAGCTATTGAAGTTTTAGGAGTTAATGGAGAATTTCTAAGTTCACATCCGGCAGAAGGTGAACTATTTGGATCTAAAGTCTTGTTTTTTAGCTCAAATATGCCGGGAGGCAAAGGAGGTATGGATCTTTATTATGCAAATAAAATCGGTGAAGCTCAGTATTCCGCTCCCGTTAATCTCGCCAGTCTGAATACGACTAAAGACGATATCACACCATATTATTTGGAAGGTACACTTTATTTTTCTTCAGATGGCAGGCCATCGATGGGAGGATTAGATATATACAGTAGCAAATGGAATGGAACGGAATGGTCTGAACCTACGAATATGGGTGTGCCATTTAACACTTGTACGGATGAATTTTCTTATAAGGTAAGCCGAGGAGGAGACCAGGGATTCTTAGTGTCAAACAGACCGGATCCGGAATCAAAATCTCTTAAAAGTAAAACTTGCTGTGACGATATCTACACTGTAAACAAAAGAAAATTAGTTATTGAGCTAGTTGCAATTGTCAAAGACAGTCTGATGAAACCAATGAAAGGTGCAAGTGTTCAACTCATCTGCATAAGACCCAACGCAGACAATGATGTTCAGACTAAAACCAACAATGAAGGAAACAGAATTAGCAGTGTTTTAGATAAAGATAGATCCTATAAAATAATAGTTTCTAAGGATGGTTATTTCCCACAAGAAATACAACTGAATACGGTGGGAATTGATAAAGATCAAACCATTGAAAAAGAATTTGTTTTAAAAGCCTTACCACTGGAGTCGGAATTTGATATAATAACGATTAATGAGCCTATCCGTTTGTCGAACATTTATTACAATTTCGACGATGATAAAATTCTTCCGGATGCAGCAAAAGACCTTAGTGTGCTAGTAGATCTGATGAGTAAATATCCAGACATGATCATCGAATTAAGCTCTAATACAGATTCAAGAGGAGATGATGATTATAACCAAAAGCTATCCGAAAGAAGAGCCAACTCTGCAAGGAGGTGGATGATGACTAAAGGAGTTGATGGCAAAAGAATTAAGCCTAAAGGCTATGGAGAACAAAAAATCTTAAATGGTTGTACAAATGGAGAAGATTGTACGGATGATGAACATAGATTCAATAGACGTACAGAGTTCAAAATACTTGAAGGACCAACAACAATAGAAGTTAAGAAAGAGGTTTTAAATAAAAAAGCCGGAGCTTCTAAAAAATAATTGAATTTCATTTTCGTTTGACCCATTATGAAAAGCAGTCTACGCTTGAGTCGTTGCTTTAGGGCAGTTTTTATAATCTGTTGCGGAATTGTATTTACCTCCTGTACAACCGGCAAAAAAAAAGCTAATTTAGAATCTAAATCTAAGCCTCAAGTAGGAGTTATAACAAGCAGTTCAAAGCTGAACTATTCCGGTCCGGCCAAAATCAAATTTGATAGTACAGTATATCATCTGGGTGTGATCAATAAAGGCCAGATAAAGAAATTTGAGCTCTTTTTTGAAAATGTAGGAGCGGAAAACCTTGAAATAAGTCTTATTAGTTCCTGTGACTGCACTACAGTAGATTGGCCTGTCCTGCCAATATCATCGGGAACTAGAAAAAGCTTGAAAATAGCCTATGATTCCAAGGACAAATCAGGTCCTCAAATCGTCGATGTGGATGTTCTAGCCAATACAGAACCTAAAAATACTTATATCAAGTTTGAGTTGTTCGTTCAGGACTAAAGGGCTCAGATATATAGGCTTTTGACAATCAATTATAAGAATATCCAGTTTAGTCGTATTTAATAATAATCTCAGCGTAAGAAGAGAGAATTTGTAGCCTTCACCAATTGCTTAAACTCTTGATTTTCAATGGTAAAAGAATTAGTATTTATCATTATATAAAAATCCACTTACATATTAGGGGAAAACCCTGATTTTCTAAAATAAATGACAAAAAGTTTGGAGTCAGCATATTGTCGAGTTATCTTTGACCCGTATTCTTCCCTTTGTCTTTAGGTCGTGTCAGACTTAAAGCCTCAATCACATTGCCTGAAATGCGCATTGTGAGTTTCAGGTTTTTTAGAAATTTTTTTACTAGAAAACTATAAAATCTAAAATTATGAGGCTTTTTCAATTAACTACAAGAATCTTAATGGCTGCAACGGCTAGCATTCTATTCTTCACCTCCTGTGTTAAGAATGAAAACACCAACAACAGTTTTATTAAAACTCAAGAACTCAAGAACTTAAACAGTGATTTAGCGACACAATGGATTAATTTGAGTTTAGAACTAACAAGAAAAACACCTGGTTTTACTTCTCCAGTAGCTGCTAGAGGCTATGCCTATCTTAGTCTAGGACTATATGAAGTTCTGGTTCCGGGAATGAGCGGCTACAGCAGTATGCAAGGCAAATTTCAAGGTTTTCCAAAGGGAACAATGAAAAACCCAAATGATTTTGGCGAAATTTCATGGCAAGCATCTTTGAATGAATGTGCTTATCAACTTTGCAAAAAAATCTATATTAACACGACACCGGAAGCAAATCAAGAAATTGAAAAGCTTTATCAAAAAGTTATTACTGATTTAGTTTCTACTACAAGTAACGAAATATTGAATAATTCTAAAAACTATGGTTCTGCTCAGGCAAACGCACTATTTAATTATTCAATAACAGACAATCAGTCTGAGTCTTACTTAACTAATTATTCTAGCAGCTATGTGGCTCCTCAAGGTGAAGGAGTTTGGTCACCATCAGTTTACACCAATAAAAGACCACTTCAACCTTTTTGGGGAGAAGTGAGAACATTTAGCAAGCACAACATTAGAGAAATGGAAATGAATGCACCACCTGAATTCAGCGATGAAAAAAGTTCTGTATTCTACTCTTATGCTCTTGAAGTTAGAAATACTGTAATTAACTTAAATCGTCAGGATGAAATAGTTGTAAAATATTGGAACGAAGATTTAGAAGGAACCATAACTCCAGCTGGACATATGTTGGCTATCTTAGGTGAAATTCTTAAATCCCAATCTAAAGATTTAGGTTTTGCAGCCTTCTCGATGATGAAGTTAGCAACAACTTTACACGACGCAACAATTGCTGCTTGGAAAACAAAATATACTTATTATACAATGAGACCTGAAACTTATATCAGACAATATATTGATCATGATTTTTTGTCTTTAAGTAATGCTACTGCAACTCCGGAATATTCTTCTGGTCAAGCTGCAGTGGCTTCAGCAGCAGCTGAAATTTTAGGTAGTTTATTTGATTATAACTATGCTTTTACAGATAGAACATATGAATATCGCAAAGACATTGATGGTTCACCAAGAGCTTATCAATCTTTTCAAGATATGGCTGATGAAGTATTGTCTTCCAATTTACTTGGTGGAATTCATTACAGATTTAGTTTAAAAGCTGGACAAAAACAAGGAATCGAAATAGCAAGAGATTTTAGCGCTATCAGATGATTTAAATAGGGTAAGTTTTCATGAAATTCGTCCCCGTAGCATTCCTTGTCTACGGGGATTTTTTTTAATATCCTAACTATGAATGCGGGTTTAACCCGCTTTATGCAATAGACTTTCTATTACAAGCCAAAATGCCTGCAAATCCTAGCGCTTCCTCAAATTTTTATCCTCACCATGGGGATGGCCATGTTTGCGGTAAAAATTCTCCGGAGCCTGTCCGCCCTTCGGCGGAAACACTTCCCGATTAATATCGGGATTATTGACCTTTTGACTTTCACTACGAAACTCTATTGCATAATGCGGGTTTAACCGATGTTACCAACTGGAATTATTTTTTGAAATATTAATTTTAATCTATGTTTGTAGAAATAATTTTCAGAAGATTGCAGTATTACTTTTTGATTAAATCAAAACTTTAAGTTGAAGAGATGTGTTTTACTAATTTATAACTTTAAAACAATAAATCAATGAATTTAACGGATCTAATTTCACAACATTTACCGGACGATCTATTGTCACAGATTGCCGGACAAGCAGGTATATCTAATCCTCAACAAGGAGTTGACGCTTCAAAGAGCATACTAACTAGTTTGCTACAAGGACTGTCACACAATACAGAGGATGCAAATGGTGCCGATTCATTACTATCAGCTTTAGATAGAGATCACAATGGAGGCGTCTTGAATGATTTGATGGGAATGTTTGGAGGAAATGGAGAAACCCAAAGCAACTTGATGCAAGACGGTATGGGAATTCTAAACCATATTCTGGGCAACAACCAACAGAACGTAAGTCAGGGTATGGGCCAAGTTCTAGGTATTGATTCAGGCAAGCTGAGCACATTGATGACACTTCTATCTCCTATCTTAATGGGAATATTGGGCAAAGCTCGCGCACAGAAACAGATTGATCAGACCAATATTCAACAGGTTCTAGGAATTACTGTTCAGACACATACAGAGTCGATTCCTGGAATGGATATTTTCGCCAAGCTTTTTGATAAGAATGGAGACGGAAATGTAACGGATGATTTACTTCAAATGGGATTAAAGTATTTTACAAATCGATCTTAGACTCAAATTAATAAAGAAAATAGAAGGATTATTTTCTAACCCTGTAGCGTTAAGTTTCTGCAGGGTTTTTTTATTGAAAAGTTTTTGAATTAAATATTAAGTTTTACTTGCTCAAGCAGTTCAATAGTTCTTCAATTTTTTTTCGGGAAGCAATTTCAGCAGAACCGTATGGTGAAGTTTCATTTGAATCATCTAGCAAAGCTGCGTGTATTCTTTGAACTCCTGTAGCTTGAAGGATTTCATTTACATTCGTCGGGTTAATTTTACCTCCTGCCATAAGTTCTATTTGATGGTAAGAATTATCTTGAAGTAATTTTAGATTTTTCTTTTCTTCTTGTGCTGTTCCTTTCCCACCAGAGCAAAGGACTCTATCTATCTGGTGATTTTGTAATACTTGTAAAGCTTCTATTAAAGAATTTGTTTGATCAAAGGCTTTGTGAAAACATAATTTGTAACCATTGCTTTGATCGATAACTTGTTTGATAAATTCTTGATCAATAGTAAGGTCCTCATTTAATGCACCGAAAACAATAGTATCGATTCCAAAATTAATTGCAGTGTGCATATCTGCCAACATAATTTCTTTTTCAATTTTGGAATAATAAAAATTTCCTTTTCTAATTCGAAATAAAACTGCCAATTCAGAGCTAAAAATTGACCTTGCTTTTTTAATTAATTCTATAGAAGGTGTAAGTCCGCCGTGTGTAAGATTAATACAAAGTTCAATTCCATCGAGTTTATATTCTTCTGCTAATTGAACGGCTCTTATATCAGCACAGCAAAGTTCAAAGCTTACTTTTTTTTCAGACATGAATCAAATGTAAGAAATAATATTTGTAGGCGAAATATAGATAATAGAGTTTCATCTTGGGATGTGATTTGCTGTCTTGTAAACGAGGATCAGATGACAACTGACGATCCAGTGGCACTTGGTGCCACGAGGATTTTCGCGATGCTCAAACTGACTATCCCGAGTCACTTCGTAACTCGAGGATTTTCGCGATGCTCAAACTGACGATCCCGAGTCACTTCGTAACTCGAGGATTTTCGCTGCGCTCAAACTGACGACTGACGACTGATGACTGACGACTAAATATGATCGCTTTGCGATCATATTTCACTCACTTCGTTCGTGTTCTTCGTACTTTTTGTCGCGCAAAAAGTACCAAAAACGCAGCATTCTATAAGGCAGCTTGTCTTTGATTTAGAATCCTGAAACACTGTTTCATTATTGGCTTTCCGAAGTGAAAGATTTTGATCGCTGTATTTTATTATACTCTTGGCTTCCTTGAGGATTTGATCTTAATGTTTCTTGTGGCTTAGGAATAAAATAATGCGAACTTTAATACTACTGATAAAATCACATCTATTTCGTTTCTAGTACAATTCCTTTCCAAAATCTTTCCTTAATCGCTGCTGTATAGAACGCTCCTATACTCCATACTAAAACATTATTTCCAATTACTATTTAAGTTTAGGCATTTATCAACTGAAGATCCCTAGGCTCTTCGTGCCTCGAGGATTTCGGCTCATGCTCAAACTGACGACTATTATTCTGACGATCCAGTGGCTCTTCGTTCCACGAGGATTTTCGCGATGCTCAAACTGACGATCCCGAGTCACTTCGTAACTCGAGGATTTTCGCTGCGCTCAAACTGACGACTGACGACTGATGACTGACGACTAAATATGATCGCTAAGCGATCATATTTACGCGATCATATTTTATTGATAAACCTTTTATTAGCTTCTTCCCAATTTACGACATTGAAAAAGCTTGTGACATAGTCAGCCCTTCGATTTTGATATAAAAGATAGTAAGCGTGCTCCCAAACGTCCAGAGCTATAATTGGAAATCCACCTCCTGCAGTATTTGGCATTAAAGGACAATCTTGGTTCGGCGTGGAAACGATTTCTAACTTACCTGAAGCTTGTGCAGTAAGCCAAACCCAACCGGAGCCAAATCTTCCCATCGCTGCAGCAGCAAACTTTTCTTTGAATTGCTCAAAACTTCCAAATTCTGAATTCAAAGCTGTTGCAAGCTCACCGGAAGGATTTCCGCCACCTTTTGGTGATAGAATCTCCCAAAAGAGGTTGTGGTTATAATAGCCGCCACCGTTATTTCTAAGCGGCATATTATTCATATCTAAGTTTTTTAGAATTTCCTCGATGCTTAGATGCTCAAGAGGGCTATCTTTAGTGGCATTGTTGAGGTTAAGCGTATAAGCTGCATGATGCTTTCCATGGTGTATTTCCATGGTTTTAGCATCAATATATGGTTCTAAAGCGTTGTTTGCGTATTTTAATTCTGGTAATGTAAATGGCATAATGTAAACTTTTAAGAATAAACATGAAATATACTGACATTGTTGATATTTATTTGTTTTTACTTAAGTTAAGACTTCGTTTTTAAGAGGAGGATGAAAAAGGCTTTTGCGAATGAAATCGGTTGATTGTGAATTCAAAATTTGAATCATAGTTTAATAGCTAATTAGTCGTTGTTTTTGTCATAGATTTTGCAAAAAACGTAAAAATATTTGCCAATAAGATCTATTTACAAAATATACTATGGATTTCATCCACTATCACCAAAATTTGACTATTAAAGAGTATTTAATCATGAGGACTTAAAACTTAAATTTATAGCAGGCCCATAATAACTTTATAACTATAATTTAACACAATATAAGTCATAAGCTAAAAGTCTATTCTGGTAGATCAATATGAACGATTTTTAATGCAAATTTTAAATTTATACATCTATTTTAAATTTAATTTATAATAATTTGCAAATCAATTAACTGCTATTCGTAAGCTAAAAATACATTAGTTTAATTTGAAAAAAAATTGAATTTTAACGCATTATAAAATCCATAAATGATTAAAATGCATGAGTTCTTTTGCTCTTTGATATTGGGTCTATTTTAGCTAAAAATAATGTAAGCCGAATAAATTATATTATTCATATATATAATAACAATATATGTATAATATTGTTAATAATATATTTATGTTTATATTTAGAGACTAATTGGATTTTATGCAATGATTTTAGATAGCCATTTGCAGAGCCTAGTCGATTCGTCAAATTAATTTAGATACCGAGATATTTAGATAAAAATGGCTTAACTTTGCCCTCCCTTTGAAATTCCTTTAAATTTTGAGTTTCTATCAGGGCAATTTTAATGTAAATTATAAGATATGAGGAATTTAATTTGGGCAATTTTCATTTTGAACTTGTGTATTACAGCATGTAAGACTTCAATTGATCCCAATTTTAATACCGATAACGAATACAAAGAGCAAGATTATAAATCTTTATTTGATCGTGAAAGATATATGTTGCCGACACCAGAAGGGGTTTATGTTCCACAGAACTTAACTAAATTGAGTTTTCTAGAAACTATGGAGTTTGGAAACAATAAGCCTACGGCTATCACAAATTTAAGTTTTAAAGATAGTAAAGGAGTACCAGTACCTTGGGATTCAATAGCAACTTCAAGGATTCAATTATTCACTCAACTTTACAAGAATGATTCAGGAAGAGTGGTTGAAGCAGTTTGTTTTGAAATGACTGATGAATTTAAAAAGATGATCAAAAAAGGGTACTTGCCAACCAATTCAGATCCCAAATCTTCTTCAACGTCTACTAGTAATCTCCGGGATAGATTTATGATCCCAACATTCGAAAATACCTATGTTCCCAAAAATCTTAGAAAATTGTCTTTGTTGGAAATGTTGGAATATGGTGAGTCAGGAAGGATTAACACTCCTTTTATAAAGAAAAATTTTAAAGGAGAAAAAGTTGGAGAAGATTACTTTACCAGTGGACCTGGACTTCGATATATGCAAGGATTTGTTGATAAAAACGGAGATATTAAAGAAGCCGTAATTTATGAAATGACAGACGAAATTCATGCGATATTTACGTTAATGAGATTTGTGAAATAGGTATTAGGAGAAAGTTAAAAGTTAAAAGTTAAAAGTCGAAAGTTAAAAGTCGAAAGTAGTAAGTCGTTAGTCAATAGTCGATTGTCATTAAGTCATAAGTATTAAGTCATAATTCATAATTTTTAGTATTGATGGATAGTAATAAAAGGATTAAGTACAGTTTTGAAAATTTAATCATCGTATGTAGTGTATTATGTAGCTTTTTGAGTTCATGTAAAAAAGATGCGACAGGAGATTCATTTAAAGGTCAGGTTTTCGAATTGAAATCATCGGAGGAAACAGGGGTACATTTTAATAATAAAATTATCGAAACACCTACGGAGCATATTTACTCTTTTAATTATATTTATAATGGAGCAGGAGTCGGTATAGGAGATTTCAACAACGATGGATTACAGGATTTATATTTCGGCGGCAATCAGGAAGCAGACAAATTATATATCAATAAGGGGAATTTAAAATTTGAAGATATTTCTACGTCTGCAGGTATTTCAATTCCTAAGGGTTGGAAAAGTGGCGTTAGCTTAATTGATATTAATTGCGATGGTTATCTGGATATTTATGTCACCCGCGGTGGTTTTAAAAATGACAGCAACTTAAATGCGAATTTGCTATTTATAAATCAAAAAAATCTAACTTTTACTGAAGAGGCAAAAAAATATGGAATTGCAGATCCTGGTTACTCCATATCTGCTTCATTTTTTGATTTTGATTATGACGGTGATTTAGATTTATTTTTGACCAATAGACCTGATCGATGGGGGATACATGAAGACACCATTGCACAAGTTAAAGAGGCTTACACTAAAACTAAAAAGTATGATCCTCTGACCGCTGATAAATTGTATATCAATAACGGCAATGGTACTTTTACAGACAAAAGTGCTGCAAGCGGAATTTATCCAGCCTATGGATATGGTTTATGTTCTGTTGCAGGTGATTTGAATCTTGATGGCTTTCAAGATATCTATGTTTCGAATGATTTTATTGAGAATGATTATCTGTATATCAATCAAGGGAATGGTACGATGAAAGAGATGATCAAAGGACTTACCAACCACGTACCCTATTACAGCATGGGTGTTGACTTTGGAGATATTAACAATGATGGAAAAGAAGAAATTCTGGCAGTAGAAATGAGACCTGATGATTATAAAAGATCAAAGACAACTATGCCTGCTATGCAACCTGAATTCTTTGTAAAAATTGAACAGATGGGTTTTCATTATCAATATATGCACAATATGTTGCAATTCAATTTTGGCAATGGATTTTTCACCGATATCTCACAGATGGCTGGAGTAGATAAAACAGATTGGTCTTGGGCAGCTTTATTTGGGGATTTTGACAATGACGGATTTAAAGATATTTATATTACCAATGGATACCGACGAGATGTATATGATCGCGATACCAATGTTAAAATGAAAAAATATTTAGATGAACATAACAACCTAATTGATAGTGTAGAACAAATATTGGGAATTTTGCCATCTGTTAAACTAGTAAACTATGTTTTCAAAAATAATGGAGATCTGAGTTTTAAAAAAATGATGACTCAATGGGGAATTAAAGAAAATAGTTTTTCAAATGGTGCAGCTTTAGGTGATCTAGACAATGACGGAGATTTAGATATTGTTGTAAATAATGTTGATGACCCTGCATTTATTTATGAAAATAAAGTAAACAATAGTGAAAACTATTTAAGGATTCGTTGTACTGGTGCTCCTCAAAATCCAATGGGAGAAGGAGCGAAAGTGACCATTCAATATAATAAACAGATCCAATATGTACAAATTAAAACTTCACGCGGTTATCTTTCTGCTAGTGAACCATTTGCTCATTTTGGCTTAGCGAATATTGATAAAGTAGATAAAATAATCGTGGAATGGCCAGACTTTACAAAAGTTGAAATGTCGAATGTCAAAACAAATCAAGTTGTAAATGTTGAATACAAAAACGGAACTAAGAAGTATCCTGCACAAAATGTAAAGAAGACCATTTTTACTGAGAACACCTTGGAAAAAATAAGTCCGGCATTCTATCATGTTGAGAATAACTTCTATGATTACAAAGAACAAAAATTATTGCCTACTTCCATGAGTCGATTGGGTCCTTTTATTTCAGTAGGGGATGTAAATAATGATGGTAAAGAAGACTTTTATGTTGGTGCGGCACACCTCAAGGCTGGACAGCTTTATATGCAATCGGATTCAGGAAAGTTTGTAGCCAAAAAAATTCAAGTCTTTGAGAAAGACAAGGATTATGAAGATATGGGTTCAAATTTTTTTGATGCAGATGGTGATGGCGATTTAGATTTATATGTTGTTTCAGGAGGAACTGAATTTGAAGATGAAACGCCAATATATCAGGATCGATTATATATCAATGATGGAAAGGGAAATTTCTCAAAAGATTTATCTAATTTACCTAAGATCAGATCAAGTGGAAGTTGTGTAATTTCTTGTGATTTTGATGGAGATGGAGATTTAGATATTATTAGAGGTGGAAGAACGATCCCCAATAAATATCCTTATCCACCCAAGTCTTACTATCTTGAAAATGATGGCAAAGGGAAATTTATAGATGTCACTGATGAAAAATCTCCAGAGTTAAGAAATATTGGTATGGTAACTTCTGCGATCGTTCAAGATGTAAATGGAGATAATGAAAAAGACTTAATACTTGCAGGAGAATGGATGCCCATTGTTGTTTTTGAAAATAAAAAAGGAATTCTTACTAAAGCACCACAAGCAAAATATGGGCTAGAAAATACAGAAGGTTGGTGGAATAAAATCATTTCTGTTGATTTTGATCATGATGGCGACATGGATATTATCGCAGGTAATTTAGGTGAAAATTATAAGTTTCATACAAGTATTGAAAAACCCTTTATGGTTTATTGTAATGATTTTGATAAAAATGGAACGTACGATATAGTATTATCGAAATTTAATGGCACACAACAAGTTCCCGTAAGAGGGCGACAGTGTTCATCGGAACAAGTTCCAAATATTTTAAATAAATTTCCGGACTATAATTCTTATGCGAATGCAAGTATTAAAGATATTTATGGAGAAGAATTAGAAAATGGTGTAAAATATAAAGCGAATACTTTCGAAAGTGTTTTATTTAAAAATGAAAAGGGAAAATTTTTAATGAGTCCTTTGGTTAAGTTGGCTCAGTTTTCTACGATTAATGGAATTGTATCCAAGGATTTTGATGGAGATGGAATAGATGATTTAGCTATTGCCGGAAATATGTTTGGTTCCGAAATTGAAACCACTCGTGCAGATGCATCTGTTGGTCTCATTATGAAAGGAACTAAGGATAACATAATGCAATATCCAATTGCTCCTGGTGATTCTGGGTTTTTTGTTCCTTACAATGTAAAGGATATTCAAGCAATTAAGGTAGAAGGAAAATATGGAATTTTAGTAGGGATAAATAACAATGCTTTATATTATTTTAGAAATGTACAGTGATGAATATCTTGAAAAATTGTTTCATCCGAATATGAAATTAATGAAAAAATATTATTCTTTAACTTTGATTTTTTCAATTTTCATTTTAGGCGCATCGTCTTGTAAAAAAACACTACGAACTGGGGTAGTTGATCCTAATCTACCTGCATTTGAATTAATTGCCCCACAGTCAAGTGGCGTGACATTTTCTAATACCATGGATCCTGTGAATCTTCCAAGTCCATTGGTTTATATCAATGTGTTTAATGGTGGTGGTGTTGCGATTTTTGACATAAATAATGATGGACTACCGGAGATATTATTGACCGGGAATATCGTGGCCAATAAATTGTACTTAAACAAAGGTAATTTTCAATTTGAAGATATTACAGAAAAATCTGGAATAGCAAAATACGGTGGTTGGAGTAATGGTCTGGCAGTTGCAGATATTAATGATGATGGATATTTAGATGTATACATATGTCGATCATTTTTAGATTCGACCAACAGAGATAATTTAATGTTCATTAATAATAAAGATTTAACTTTTACAGAAAAAGGCAAAGAAATGGGTATTAATGATAATGGATATTCCATTAATGCAAGTTTTTTTGACATGGATTTAGATGGAGACGTTGATTTAATAGTTGGTAATCACCCGTTGGAAAGGAACTTAGGTGATTATCAGCATCATTTGAAATGGTTAAATCCGGATGTTAATTCTTCTAATCAACTTTATGAAAATAAAGGCAATGGTAAATTTGTAAACATTACAAAATCTTCCGGTATACTTTCGTATGGGTGGACTTTGGGATTGGTTACTTCAGATTTAACCGGAGATGGTTATCCGGACATTTATATATCTGTTGATCATGAACAACCGGATTATTTTTTTGAAAACAAGGGAAATGGAAAGTTTGTCAATATTATAAATGAAGCATTTAAGCATACTAGTTTTGGCGCGATGGGTTGTGATGCTGCGGATATAAACAACGACGGAAAAATTGATTTTATAGAAATGGATATGCTGGCCCAGGATAATTACCGTGAAAAAACAAACATGGGCGCAATGGATATTAAGAGATTCTTTACATACTTAAATTCCGGGTATCATTATGCCTATACAAGAAACACTTTGCAAATTAGCAATGGAAATAAATCATTTAGCGAAATTGGTCAAATGAGTGGAATACATAACACCGACTGGAGTTGGAGTGTATTGGTTTCTGATTTTAATTTAGATGGATACAAAGATATTTTTGTTGCGAATGGATA
This sequence comes from Saprospiraceae bacterium, assembly GCA_040006775.1. Taxonomy (GTDB): domain Bacteria; phylum Bacteroidota; class Bacteroidia; order Chitinophagales; family Saprospiraceae; genus Vicinibacter. The sequence continues at coordinate 35,316 of JBDTWI010000014.1, read as the reverse complement.
CTATAGAGATATCTTAAACAAAGATTCATTTAAACCAATGGTAGATCTCGCTCACGAAATGGAAAAAAGGGGTGATTCAGAATCATCCATAGCTCTGTTTTTACGACAACAAACGCTAAAAATGAATTCTACAAAGATTCCAAATTATTATTATGAAAATAATGGTGACTTGACTTTTTCAGATCACTCTGCAAGTTCTGGTTTAAATTATAATGGATTTTCTTCTGCTGCTGCATATGGAGATTTAGATGGTGATGGTGATTTAGATTTAGTTGTAAATAATGTTGACGAAACTTCCCTCGTATACAGAAATAATGCAATTCAAAGATCAGAGAATCATTTTTTAAAAATAAAATTAAATGCGCCTAAATATGCATTAAAGTTAAATGCCAAAGTTGAAATTGAAACTGAAGCAAACAGTCAATTGGCTGAATTAACCAACACTAGAGGATTTCAATCCGTAGTGGAAGATAATTTGTATTTTGGATTAGGAAATCAAACTAAAATCAAAAAATTGAAAGTGACATGGTCAGATCGTCAATTTCAGGAAATAAAAGATGTTGGTGTAGATCAATTGCTGATTCTAGATTATGCTGATTCTAAAAAGGCTGTCAGTGAAAAAGGAAAAGCGGCACCTTTATTATTTTCTAGCGAACAAAACTTTTTTACAGTTCCTTTTGAACATATTGAAAATGAATATGATGACTACCACCAACGCCAAATATTGTTGCCACATAAAATGTCTCAATTTGGACCGTGCATTGCTGTAGGTGATGCAGATGGTGACGGTGCAGAAGATTTTTTTATCGGAGGAGCCTCAGGCCATTCAGGTGAATTGTACATACAGAATTCTACTGGACAGTTTGTCCCATCAAATGAATCTGTATTTACTCTAGATAAAAAATATGAAGACCTAGGTGCATTGTTTTTTGATAAAGATAATGATGGAGATCTTGACTTAGTTGTGGTGAGTGGTGGTAATGAATGGGATGATCCAGAGATGTATCAAGATCGATTGTATGAAAATGATGGAAAAGGAAATTATATTAAAGTCAATGCAATGCCAAGAATAACAGGAAGTGGTTCCTGTGTGAAGGCAGCGGATTTTGATCAAGACGGTGATCTTGATTTATTTATTGGTGGCAGGCTTAGTCCGGGAAAATATCCTTTTCCTGGTCTGTCATATCTTCTTCGAAATGACCATGGAAAATTTGAGGACGTTACTGACCTTTGGGCACCAGAATTATCACATGTTGGGATGGTAACAGATGCGGAATGGGTAGATATAAATGGAGACAAAAAATTAGATTTGATGGTTGTTGGAGAATGGATGAACATTAGTCCATTTATACAAGAGAACGGAAAATTAATTTCTAAGACCAAGGAAATGGGACTGGATTCTACAACAGGTTGGTGGAATAGAATTGTTGCCGCAGATATTGATCATGATGGGGATCAAGATTTTATTATTGGCAACTTAGGACTCAATTATAAATATAAAACAAGTCCATCAAAACCTTTTCAAATTTATGCAGGAGATCTAGAGCACAACAATAAATCGGATATTATCTTAGGGCAGTATAAAAGAGATGGAAATTTATTTCCCGTTAGAGGAAGACAGTGTTCAAGTGAACAAATGCCAAGCATAAAGTCTAAGTTTAAAACTTATTCTGAATATGGTAGATCGACACTTCAAGAAATATATGGAGACGTTCTTGTTGGGGCCTTGCATATTGAAGCGCAAATGTTCGAAAGTATAGTATTGATCAATCAAGGAGGTACATTTCTTAGAAAGAAACTGCCAAATCGTGCACAGATTGCTCCCATTAACGGAATAGTCTACGAGGATTTAGATGGAGACAATATAAAAGATATAGCAATTGCTGGTAATCTAAGGGTATCCGAAGTAGAAACCGGTAATGCAGATGCAGGAGTTGGTCTATTTCTGAAAGGAAATAAAGATGGCTGGTTTGATGAAGTTGGGCCCGACCAAACTGGTTTAAATTTGGATCGAGATGTCAGAAATATTGCCTTAATTCGCAAGACCTATATTTACAGTCCATTATTGTTAGTAGCAAATAATAATAACTTCGCACAACTCATTAAAATTAAATCATCAAGTCATTAACTAAATTTTATTATTTTTAATAAAATAATATTTACAATTAAAAAAATTAATTAGATGAAACTTTTGCAATTTGTAATTCAATTATTAATAACGATATTCTTTATTTCATCTTGTACTAAAACATCAGTCAAAAGACCAAAGGCTAATCCAGATCTTCCTGCTTTCGAATTGATATCAAAAGAAAACAGTGGAGTGACATTTGAAAATAAACTGGATCCAGAAAATTTACCCAATCCATTTGAATATATTAATGTATTTAATGGTGGAGGTGTCGCGGTTTTTGATTTAAACAACGACGGACTTTCAGATATTTTATTAACTGGTAATAGAGTGCAGAATAGACTTTATTTGAATAAAGGAAATTTCCAATTTGAAGACATTACAGAAAAATCAGGTCTAGGTAATTTTCAAGGATGGTCTACTGGAGTTGCAGTGGCGGATTTAAATGATGATGGATATCTTGACTTTTATGTTTGTCGTTCATTTAGTACGAGTGACTTAAGTATACGAGAGAATTTAATGTTCATGAATAACAAAGATTTGACTTTTACAGAGAAAGGCAAAGAAATGGGAATCAACGACAATGGCTTAAGTATTGTAGCTAGTTTTTTTGATATGGATTTGGATGGTGATTTGGATTTAATTGTTGGGAATCATCCTCCTGATAGAATGTCTTCAGAATTAGTACACCATCAGAGATGGGAAAATCCACCTATGGAGACCTCAAATCATCTTTATTTGAACGAAGGCAATGGACATTTTACCAATGTTACCAAAGAATCTGGATTGTTAACTTACGGATGGACTTTAGGAATTGTAACCTCAGACATAACTGGGGATGGATTGCCAGACATTTACATATCAGTAGATCATGAACAACCGGATTATTTTTTTGAAAACAAAGGGAATGGTCATTTCAGCAATATAATTAATACTGCGGTTAAGCATACCAGTCTTAGCAGCATGGGTTGTGATGCAGCGGATATGAATAATGATGGCCTAATAGATTTTATAGTTGTGGATATGCTTGCCGAAGATAATTACAGAGAAAAAGTGAATATGACTTCAATGGATATTGACAGATTCTGGAGATATTTTTATATAGGATATCATTATGCATATATGAGGAATATGTTGCAATTAAACAATGGCAATAAAAATTTTAGTGAAATTGGTCAAATGAGCGGAGTCCATAATTCAGATTGGAGTTGGAGTGTATTGCTCAATGATTTTAATTTGGACGGCAATAAAGATATTTTTATTTCAAATGGATATTATCGCGATTTTTTAAATAAAGACTTTTTCAAACCCATGTTGAATCACACTCAAGAAATGAAAGATAAAGGTGAATCAATGGAGTCGATTAAAAGATTTTTGAGACAACAAAATGCAAGTATGAATCAGACTAAAGTACCTAATTATTATTATGAAAATAATGGAGATTTAACTTTTGTTGATAAGTCTGCAGAATCAGGTTTAAACTATACTGGATTTTCATCAGGCGCAGCATATGGTGATTTAGATGGAGATGGTGATTTGGATTTAGTCGTGAATAATATTGATGAAGCAGCTTTAGTCTATCGCAACAATGCGATTCAAAAATCCGACAATCATTTTTTAAAAATAAAATTAGAAGCACCAAAGTACGCCTATAAGTTAAACTCTACGGTGGAAATTGAGACAGAAAATGGGAAACAATTTGATGAATTAATTACTACCCGTGGATATCAATCTGCAGTAGATGATAATTTCTACTTTGGATTAGGAAATCAGAATATTATAAAGAAACTAACCATTAAATGGTCAGATCATAAAATCCAGGAACTTAAAAATGTTTCTGCTGACCAAGTTCTTATTTTAAAATATGCAGATTCCAAAACACCAGAGAAGATTAATCAGAATAAAAGAAACCAATTATTCGCAGATAAAACAAATCAACTCTCAATTCCTTTTGTGCATAAAGAAAATGAATTTGACGATTATCACATGCGCCAGATACTATTGCCTCATAAAATGTCGCAATTTGGACCTTGTATTTGTGTAGGTGATGTAGATGGTGATGGGGCAGATGACTTTTATGTCGGAGGTGCTGCCGATCAGGCTGGTTCAGTTTATATCCAGAATACCTCAGGATTATTTAATCCAACCAATAAAGTTACTTTCGAAGCAGATAAAAAATATGAGGATTTAGGGGCCTTGTTTTTTGATAAAGATGGTGATGGTGATTTGGATTTATATGTCGTTAGCGGTGGAAATGAATGGGATGTGGCTGCCATGTATCAAGATAGAATGTATGAGAATGATGGGCAAGGAAATTTTACAAAGCTAAGTGTCTTGCCTGCCATTTCCGGAAGTGGGTCCTGTGTAAAAGCTATAGATTATGATGGTGATGGAGATCTGGATTTGTTTGTTGGAGGCAGATTAAGTCCTGGCAAATATCCATTTCCAGGTACCTCCTACCTATTGAGAAATGATAAAGGCAAGTTTGTCGATGTTACTTCCCAATGGTCTAAGAACCTTTCTAATTGCGGTATGGTTACGGATGCAGAATGGTCAGATCTTAATGGGGATGGTAAGATGGATTTGTTGGTTGTTGGAGAATGGATGAATGTAAGCCCATTCATTCAGGAGAATGGGATACTAAGCAATAAGACTAAAGAGATGGGTTTAGATAAGACTGCTGGTTGGTGGAATCGAATTGTTCCTGCCGATATTGATCATGATGGTGATATGGATTTTATCCTAGGAAATCTTGGGATGAATTATAAATATAAGACCAATATGAAAAAACCTTTTCAGGTTTTTGCAGGAGATTTTGACAATAACCATAAATCTGATATTATTTTAGGTCAATATAAAAAGGATGGAAATTTATTCCCTGTCAGAGGTCGTCAATGTTCCAGCGAGCAGATGCCTATGATCTTAGACAAATTTAAAACCTATAACGATTTTGGTAAATCTACTCTTTCTGAGGTCTATGGAGGTCTCTTAGATGGGGCTTACCACTTAGAGGCTCAGACTTTTGAGAGTTCTGTATTGATGAACAATAAAGGACATTATGAATTAAGGAAATTGCCTAACCGAGCGCAGATTTCTCCAATTACCGGAATAATTTACGAAGATTTTGACAACGATCAGATGAAGGATCTGATTGTTGCAGGTAATTTAAGGGTATCGGAAGTAGAAACAGGGAATGCCGACGCAGGGGTAGGATTATTTCTGAAAGGGACCAAAGAAGGTTGGTTTGAAGAGGTAATTCCTTCTGAATCAGGTCTTTATGTAGATGGAGATGTCAAAAATATCGCTTTGTTGAGAAAGACCTATTTTGGTGTTCCAATGATTTTGATAGCAAATAACAATTCTTCTCTTCAATTAATTGCAATTCAATCTATTAAGAATAACAAATAAATTTAATATGATGAATTCAACCCATAAAAACTGACTTAAATTAATGGCAAAATGTCATATTGTAAAAACCTTATATATAAAAAATTATTAAATATAGGTATATTGATACTAAATGTTGTCTATATCTTTGCAGCTGTATGTGTGTGTACGTAGTGTACATATATATGTTATAAACCAAACTCAGACTCGATTCTCACCGTAGGCGAAGCAAAACCCACCTTGATTTTCCAGTCTTTTTATGATTTCTTTAAGATTATTTCTTAAAAGGGTATTTCCTTTTACGTAATGTCTTGTAAAAGAGCATGTTATGCCAGAAGAAGTTCTGATATAACGATGTGAATTAATGTGCCATTAAGGGCATATTGATTGATATGTATTGTAATTATTTTTTTAAAACATATTTATTAACCAAACTAAATCTCATGAAAATGACGAATTTTAAATCTCTACCGAACGTGTTTGGGATTCTCCTTGGGTTAATATTGGTTTGTTTGTTAAGTGTTGGAGCTGAATTAAAAGCCCAGACTTATGGACTGCCATTATTAAAATCTAAGCTAGACATTCAAACCATTGCAAATGACGCAATTCTTAAATTAGCAGAAGAAAGAAAACAAACCTGTACGAGTCAGGACCCTACCGCTCCTTGTAACAAAAGGATAGCTGCATTGATGGGAGCATACATGGAGCTGTTGAATTACATTCAAGATCAACCCCAATTATCCGAGTATGATCTATTACGCGTAATTTATCCAATTACAAATATGCATAGTCTAGCTGTTGTCCCAGAAGCAGTAAATATGTCTGGCTTTAACAACCAGCAATACAATATTTACTTTATCGAAATTCTGGATAGAGTTAAGTCCTAATTTAATTCATTAATCCAATTATATAATTGAAAACTCATTATCTCATGAAACAAAATTTAATAACAAAACTTTTTTGTACCAAGTTGGCCATACTTTTAGTATGTTGCCTTTCTTGGAACTCCACGGTTACAGCCCAGACCCTTCCCCAATCTGGAACCTGTTTCTTTGTTGGAGAGACTATCGTTGGTGGAGTCAATACCAAAGATACCTTACCGGCCATTAATGTAGGTTTAGCACCTGGTACATGTACTGCATTAGTTACTGTACCTAAGCCGCCATTAAATGTTGCGGGTTGTGCTTCAATACAACAAAACAGCTCAGGCCCTGCTGTTGATGCGTCTGAAGTAGGTTGCTCATTTACACCTTGGGGATGTAATACTTGTTTTGGATGTCAGGTTCAAACTACTACTACAGTAGTTGGGCCTCCAACCTTTCCAGTACCTCCACCCGCAACTCCCCCACCAGGAGTTTGTGCTACTACACACGTTGGTGTTCCAGCTGCTTTAGTTGTTTCTAACAACTGTACTGCTACTTTTGGTGCTGCTGCTTATACTTTACAGATAGCAGCTAATGCAGGAGGACCTTATACTAACCTTGCTCCACCTATTATACTTGGAAATGGTAATCAGGTGTATACTTTACCTGTTGCAGGTCCTTTGTATACTGTTGGTAACAACTTCATACGCCCTTCAACTGCTTGGGGTACAACTAGCTTTGGAGAAGGTAAACCTACTTTCCAATTAAAGACTTTTGGCGCTTATGTTGCCTGTGTAGACAGCAACATGACTCCTGGAGCTACATTGGATACTTTTACTGCTGTAGGTGGTAAGTATTATCGCGTATTTCGCTCAATTGCTGCTAACTGTCAGTTAGTAAGAGCAGTTTTGCCAATTAACGTTTTAGATCTTGAACCTCCAACATTTGTACCAGCCTGCCCTAAAGGTGGTGTTGTTAGTTTAAATGCTGGTCCTGGAGAGTGCGAAGTATCTTGGGATGCTCCACAATTCATGGCAATGGATAACTGTCCTACTACCGGATCTGTATCAGGTGGTGGATTAAGAATTCAGGGATGCGCGTCTACTGGACGTTTTGCCTCTGTTGAAGGGCTTGCTTCTGGTATCATGTTTGATCTTAGAAATCCGGGTTCTTCATCTGTTGCTGTTGTTGGTCTTGCTTCATGGTTCTGCCATTCAGCACCTCCTACAATGGTTCCTGATGCTAATTACCAATTCTGGATTAAAAACACTGCCAATACTGCATGGAGACCTGGTGTAACAGGTGCTATTGCTGGTCCTGGAGGTTGTCAATCAGGTGCATTCTGGCCACTATCTCAGTGGACTTTGGCTGCAACTACTGCAACTCATAAAGCAGTTCCAAATGGTATACGTCTTGGAGATGCTAATATATCTGCAAGAACTTGGGTATTATTTGGAGCTAATGCTACCAATAATGATACTATGGACTTGCGCTCTGCTCAAGTAACCCAAAGAGTAATCTGCGGTGTAACAATGTCAGATACTTCACTAGGTACTGCTTTGATTCTTGCACCTGGAGAGATCAGAGGTTGCTTAATCGCTGGTGCTCCTGGAACAGGAAACTCAATATGGGCTAATGACTTCAATGCATGTGGAGGACCAAATGGTAATGCGACTTTAACTATTAACCCTACAGGATCAGGTGGTATTTATATCACAAATAACAATGCTGCTCAAATTGGAGGTGCCTTCAATTGTGCAAGTTTTGGATTCAGTGGTGACATCTTTGTTGCAGGTGGTTCTGGAGGAGCTAATATGATCGTTCCAGTTCAATATTGTGGTCAGCCATATTCTCCGGGATGTTTCTTCCCAATTGGTTGTACTAAATTATGTTACAGAGCTACTGACGTTCAAGGAAACGTTGCTACTTGCGAATTTAACGTTTGCGTTAATGCTTATGCTAATCCTACACTTGCTTTAGCTTGTCAGAATGATGTACAATTAAGCTTAGATCCAAACTGTTTAATTACTTTGAATCCAAGTATGTTCCTTTCAGGAGGTCCTTACAAATGTTATAACAACTATGTTGTTGAAGCAAGACTTTGGTCTACTACTGGAACTGGTGGTCTTATTGACCGTCTACCTGGAACACCTGGAGTTCAATTGAACGGTTCAGATATCGGTCATGAATTAAAAATCACAGTTAGAGACCCTGCAACTGGTAACAGCTGTTGGTCTCATGCTACTGTTGAAGATAAAATTGCTCCAAGATTAACTTGTCCACCAAATATTACTGTTGCTTGTGCAGCTGGTACTTCACCATCTGTAACAGGTACACCAACAGTAGTTGAAAATTGTAGTGGATATAGCTTGACTTATAGAGACAATGCTTCTCAAGGAAGTTGTCCTCTTGGATATTCTCAGAGAGTAATTAGAACTTGGACTGCGGTTGATGCATCTAACAATAAAGCAACTTGCGTTCAATTAATTACTGTTGGAATCGGTGACATTTTTGATGTAACTGTTCCACCAAACTGGGATAATATTCAAAACCCAATGTTGGCTTGCAATCAAAAAATTGATAGAAACAAGGATGTATCTCCACATATGGCTGATTATCCTGAGTGCGTTGATGGATACCTATTAGACTCTGTATTCTGGAGAGCTAATCCACTTCAACCAAATATTTATCCAAACAGAAGAATACCTAGAATACTAGGATGGAACTGTATCGATGATGTAACTGATCCTAAGTTCGGTCACCCGGCTTCTGATCCAGTTTACTATCCTCAACACAGACAATGGTCAGCTACTAACCCATTATGTTGGGGACCTAATGAAAGAATCGAGTGGTATGGTACTGGAAAACCAGGAGGTGTTGATTGCTTCAATTTCGCAGTAACTTGTGAAGATGTTGTTTTCAACTTAGCTACACCGGGTTGTGATGCAGGTCCTGTAGGATGTTATAAAATCTTGCGTAAATGGACTGTTGTTGAATGGTGTACAAGCACTATCGGTGGTCATAACCAAATAATTAAAGTTGCTGATCCAGAAGGACCTGAAGTTCTTTATCCGGATAGTTCTAGAGTAAACATGGAGTCTTATTCTTGCTTCGGCAGATGGGAAGTTCCACCAGCCTGGATAGTTGACAATTGTTCTACTGAAATACACTACTCTGTAGAAGTAGAAGATGGTACCGTTCTTGGTAATGAAACTTCTGGTTATGTAGTTGTAAATATGCCTGAAGGAATTCAAATAGGTTATATCGTTGCTACTGATTGCTGTGGTAATATCACTAAGAAAAGAGTTGTTCTTAACGTAATTGATAGAGTTCCACCTCAAGCAATTTGTAGAACCAGCACTGTTGTTGGTATCAATGGAAATCAAAGCCCTGGTGAGAATATTGCTAAGGTTTGTGCTGAATCATTTGACGAAGGTTCTTATGATAACTGCGCTCCTCACGTATTCTTTAAAGTTATAAGAATGGCAGAATTATTAGGTACGAACAACGGTTCTAACGCTAATAACACTGTAGCTTGTAATGGTATCAATGGTGATGACAACTTAATATTACCTGGAAATCAAGTTTATTTTGATGATTGTACTTATTTCTGCTGTGCAGATGTGAATAACTCTGTAATGGTAGTATTGAGAGTATTTGACGTAGATCCAGGTGCTGGACCAGTTACGCCAACTAGAATGACAAGTACTACAAGTGTACTTAATGGTAGATTCAGTGATTGTATGATTGAAGTAACTGTTCAGAACAAAGCTGTTCCGACTGTAGTTGCTCCACCAAATATCGTTGTAAGCTGCTCTTTCTGGTTTGATATAGCTAACTTAACTAATCCTAATGATCCTACTTTCGGACGTGTAGTTACTGATTTAACTGCTAGAAAGAAAGTTGTAACTTCAGATATCGTATGTCACAAATTCTGTGAAAGAAACCAACGTACTCAATATCCTGGATATGTTGTTACTAACGTAATTCCTAAGCCTGCTCCTAACCAAGCATGTGATTATTACAATACTTATTTCGATACTGCACACTGGGATCGTAAATATGACTTAGTATGGGGATTTGACGGTTATGTAATCGGAGCTTGTGGTGCTACACCAACAATCTCTGTAAATGACTTAAGAGAATGCGGACAAGGTCAGATTCAACGTGTAATTTCAACAATAGGACCAAATAACTTAAACGTTTCTGCAATCCAAACTATCTGGGTTGTTGATTGTGATCCTTTCTATATTGACACGTTAACTTGTAATGATGCCCGTTTCACAGACTTATTATGGCCAAACGGAATTTGTACTCAGACTCCAGTAACTGTAGAAGGTTGCGGTGGTGATGTTAGCCCTGATAATCCACAACTTGGAAGACCTCAGGTAATTAACAATGCTGATGACAATTGCGCATTATTATCTATTGAATACAAAGACGAAATCTTTACTATTGAACCAGATGCTTGTTTCAAAATCTTGAGAACTTGGACAGTTATTGACTGGTGTCAGTATGACCCATTCATTGATCCAAACTTCGGAAGATGGTCAAAACTACAAGTTATCAAAGTTAGAGATAAAAACAAACCAGTTGTTACTTGTACTGTTGGACCTTGTGAGCCAGCTACAATAAGCACTAAATTAGGTGTATGTGTTGGACACATCGCTTTAAATGCTGAAGCAACTGATAACTGTAGTCCTATTGACTGGTTGTTATGGGATTACAAAATTGACCTTTACAATGATGGAAAAGGAATTCATGGTGGATACGATTATTTCGTAGGATCATTAACTAGAAAAGCTTATGCTGCTGGTGATACTGTAGAGTATAGCCACAATCCTTATGCTGATGACAACCACAATCCATTCGACGCAAGTGGTACTTATCCATTAGGTATTCACAAAATCTGCTGGTTCGTTGAAGACGGTTGCGGAAACATTGGAGTATGCTGTACTTTATTCGAAATCAAAGACTGTAAAGCACCAACGCCTTACTGCTTGACTGGAGTAATTACTGTACCAATGCCAAGCTCAGGTTGTATTGACGTATGGGCTAAAGACCTAGATCATGGATCATTTGACAATTGTACTTCTAAGGATAACTTGAAGTTCTACTTCGATGGAGATCCTAACAAACCAAGTATCAGAATCTGCTGCGATGATTTCGTTACAGCTCAACAAAATGACGAACTTAGAGTAGATGTTGAAATGTGGGTTGAAGATGAAGAAGGTAACAAAGACTACTGTAAGACTATCGTTATCATACAAGATAATCTTGACATCTGTCCTAATACAGGATCAGCTGGTAAGATCGTTGGAGAATTGAAAACGAATAAAGGAGATTTAACTAATCCGGTTGATGTTAAGTTAATGAATAACGGAAACATTACTAAGGAAGCAATTGGATCACCTTATAGCTTCGGTGACTTAGAGTTGAAATCTTATGTAGTTAAACCTACAAGAAATGACGACCATATCAATGGAGTAAGTACTTTGGATATTACTTTAATTCAAAAGCATATCCTTGGTAAAGTATCTATTAATAATCCTTATCTATTAATTGCTGCTGACGTTAACAATAGTGGAACAATAACTTCTGCAGATATTTCTGAGATCAGAAAGCTGATTCTTGGTACAATACCAGAGTTTACAAAAGTTCAATCTTGGACATTCGTACCTACTGCTTATGTATTCCCTGATGTTACAAATCCTTGGAATGCACCTAGAGACGGAAATGTTTCATTGACTGTTCCTAGAGAAACTAAGACATTACCATTCGTAGCAATTAAAATGGGAGATGTTAGCGAAAACGCAAGAGCAAGTAACTTTGGATCAACTTCAACTAGAACAAACGGTAAATTAAGCATCGAAATTGATGAGAATACCCTTGTTGCTGGTGAAACTTACAAAGTAAACTTCAAATCAAGCGATTTTGTAAATGTAAACGGATACCAATTCACTTTGAAATTTGATGCTTCTGCATTGACTTTCGAAGGAACTGAAGCTGGAGTTTTAAATACAGATGCTTCTAACTTTGGATTAAACAGAATAAGTAATGGTATCATCACTACAAGCTGGAATGCTAATACAGCATTGAGCTTTGGAAAAGATGATGTGTTATTTACACTAGTATTCAAAGCAAGCAAAAATGCTAAACTAAGCCAATCATTCAACATTAACAGTGATGTTACTGCTGCTGAAGCTTATGTTGCAAGTGAAGTTGCAAGTGTTAAATTAGGTGTGCGCACAGATCGTGGAGTTGTAACTAGTGAGGTATTTGAATTATACCAAAACGAACCAAATCCATTTAACAAGTCTACTGTTATTAGCTACAGATTACCTGAAGCTGGAGCAGTTAAACTTACAATCTATGACGTAACTGGTAAAGTAGTAAGAGTGTATGACGTAAAAGGCCAAAAGGGCTTAAATACATACAATGTTAATAAGTCAGACTTGAATGCAAGTGGCGTATTATACTATCAACTAGATGCAGCTAATAATACTGCAACAAAAAGAATGGTTATTATTGAGTAATCAATAATATTCAGAACAGATTAAAACAATCACAAGAGAATACGTTGTATCTAATACAGCGTATTCTTGAGTGACAAAATAAATCGGTTTTTGGGATGGCCTCTCTTCAAGCAATTGAAGGGGGGCTTTTTTTTTGATTACAAACCAACAAAGCAAAACCGCGTCATTTCAACTCTACAAGCATTGCACTATCTTCTATATAGTGTATAGATTTTGATTGTCTATCAAGGTCTCAGTGAATGGACATATTAAAAAAGTATAGATATACAAAAAAAATATGTTAAATAATTCTTTGTGAATTGATTACATATAATATATATTTGCAATATGATTGATTAAACACATCCCGCCAAATCAATCATTCCCTTCCTAAAAACATAAAATATATTTTAAGCATCTACTTGACAGAATTATTTATTCTTTCAAATGGATTACTTAGAAATTGAATCCAAAAGGTTCAACAAGATATTTTTTTTGAATTTAGCAAACATTCATTTATGTGCACTTTAAACTCTTTAGTAAAGGCAAGTAGATTTATTCTATCCCTTGGAACTATTCTCGGTTATTTATTATTAGCTACAACTGATACATTATTAGCCAAGAATAGTTCCTCTGCACATTCAGAGAAAGCTACTGTAAATATGTTTACAACTTTAGTAGCACCAAATTCTCTTACAATAATTATTAATTCACCGAACAGATGTGATACTACTATAAATCTCCCTCCGGCTATTATTAATGTTATGCCTGGATGTAATATAGTTTCAATAACAACTTCTTCTCCATTCTTAAGATTAAATTCCAACGGAGGTTCTATGAATTTCCATACAGGTTATTATCCAATCATTTATTGTGTAGAAGATAATTGTATGAATAGTTTCTGTGATACAATGAACCTTTATGTTTTTGATGCAAGTCTTCCCAATCTAACTTGCTTACCAGAAACCGTAATAAATATTAATTCAGATGGACAGGGTTCAATTCCTGCCTACACCTTGAATGGGGGCTCGTTTGATAATTGCGGGCACGTTTATTTTAAAGTGAAAAGAATGAATAAGCCAATCGGTTATTCATGTACCTCTGCTTTAAATCCGAATTATCAGTTTGATGATGAAGTTGAATTTTGTTGCAGAGATATTTCCCATTCACCAATACCTGTAATACTAAGAGTCTATGACATCTATCCCGGAGATGGCGTAATTCCAGATACGCTCTTCGCACCACATTATGTAGAGTGCATGGTAATGATTACTATAGGAGATAAAATTGGGCCAACTCTAAGATGTCCATTGAACGTTACCGTAAACTGTGGAGCAGATCTCGACAGTATTTATTCTGCAATGCCTGCGGTTTATTCTGATAATTGTTATTCAGTTACACTTCAAACTCTAATCACTAAGAAAATTAACGGATGCGGATTTGGAACTGTTGAAAGAAAATTTATAGCAACTGATTCATCAGGACTACAATCAATATGTACTCAAATAATAACAATCAATCAGAATAGCATATTTAATGGATTGGATCCTTTGCAACTTAAATGGCCGGAAAATAAAACTGTTTATGCTTGTAGGATTGATGTTGATACAATTGATGCCGGAAAACCAATTATAGTTGAAGCAGAATGTGATAATGTACAGGTAAGTAAGACTGATGATTTATATTATTTTAATAGAGGTGGTGTTTGTGGTAAACTCTTAAGATTTTGGCAAGTTATAAATTGGTGTATCTATAATCCATTATTGCGTCCAAATCCTAATATTCCTGAAAATGGCTACTATTCATACTATCAGGAAATAAAAATAATTGATACTATACCTCCTGCAATATTCAATGTAAGAGATACTACAATTTTATCCTTTGCACCGGATTGTGGATTTACAAATGTAAGTTTAAACAGCATCACTGCAATGGATTGTGGGCTCATTAATAATTTAAAATATTCTTACACAGTAGACTATTTCAGTGATGGAACAATAGATCGCTCCGGAAATGGATCAAATGCCAGTGGATTGTTTCCAATGGGTGTTCATGTAGTTAAATATACCGTTGAAGATTCCTGTCACAATCATACAATTGCAAGTGCAATAATAAAAGTTAAAGATGGCAAAGCTCCTGCAGCCCTATTGTTGTATGGGCTAGGAATTAGTTTGCAAGAAATGAATGGGAGAGTTATGGCTATGCTTCCCGCGAGAATTTTAAATAGTAAAAGTGAAGACAATTGTACAAAGCCTGAACATTTAAGGTTTAGTTTTTCAAATGACATTAATGATACCATACGCATTTACAATTGTGATGATAAGGGTGTACAGTATTTGGATATTTATGTCTGGGATGAATGTATGAATTTTAGTATCACAAAATCTTTTGTCTCAGTGATAGACATAAATAATCTTTGTCCTACCAATATTATTAACCATAAGATTGAAGGATTAATTGTTTCAACTAAGGGTTATCCAATTGAAGAGGCGCAAATACTAATGAAAGATTCAATTCATTATGAAATTAAAAAGTCAGATCACAATGGCTCTTATTCTTTTGAAGATATACCACAAGGAATGAGTTTTCTGTTGAGTTTAAATTCAAATGCAGAACCATTACTTGGAGTCTCAACAGCCGATATTGTAAAAATTCAACAACATATTCTTGGCAAAATAAGCTTAAGCAATGCTTATGAAATTTTGTCTGCTGATGTGGATTTAAATGGTAGAATTACCTCAAATGATATTTCCATATTGAGGAAACTTATATTGGGAATAATTCCGGCATTTCCTAGTCAACAAAGTTATTTATTTATTGATAAATCATATCAGTTTGCAGACTGGGAGAGTCCTTGGGTAGAATACAACAAACATTCTGAAATGATTATTCAGAATATGGATAAGTCTAAAAATATAGATTTTATAGGCATTAAACTGGGAGATGTTAATGCAAGTTTGCGAACGAGAGGTTCTAAAAATTATGCCTTGAATTATAGGATTGCAAATAATCAGTTGATTGTTGAAGCTTTATTCAATGAAGATATACTGGGAATGCAAATTGATTTACAATCCAATATTGATGATTTATTTAAATCTTCAGAATCGATTTCTATAGAAACTAATCTGGAAATGCAAATAGATTTTCATGCATACTTGAAAGGATTAAAACTAATGCTTTCTTCTGAAAAGCCGATAAACATTCGATCTGGTATGCAATTGTTCTCAATCGATCTTCCCTTTGTAAAGTTCAATAAAGAAATCGAACTTAGCCTAGCATCAAATTCTGAAATCGTTGATAAGAACATAGTATCCTATCCTCTAATTATGCATGAGAACAGTGTAATGGAAATAGATGGATTCGATGTAATGGCTTATGGTCCTAATCCTGTACAGGATTATTTTGAAATATTTATTTCAACTAAAGAAGATGTACAATTGGAACTTGAAATTGCGGATCAAACGGGCAAAATTATTTTTAGAAAAGAAAACAAAATCTCAATAAGAAATGAAGTAATAAGAATTGAGAAAGACGAATTTAAACACCAAGGTGTATTTATTGTAAGATTAAAATCAAAAAATAGGATTTGGTCTCAAGTCGTATTTATTAAATAAACAAAAGAATTAAAATGTATAATCCATCTACACAAGAAAGTCCCATCCCAAAATGGTTTCGCTGTATTTCAATTTATTTGAGGTATTTAGCAATGTTGTATTTGGTTTTTTTCCATGGTTTTCAACTACAGGCTAATCCAGAAGATTGGCCTGTATATGAAGCCACTCCGGAAATTGAACTCAGTAAGTCGATGACAGTTGCACCGATTTCCTGTTATGGTTCAGTTCAAATTTCAGTTTCTCAATCAGGTTTTGCGAATGTAACTCCTCAAATACTTATTAGTGAGAAACTTTTGACTTATGGACAGTTTAAAGTAATTGTATTAGAAACAGGAAGAAATTTTGTTGATTGCAGTGATATTGGCAAGTCAAGATCAGCGAAAGTAACGGATACAATTACTAATAATTCTTGTTGGGTTGTTTTAAAAGTTGAAGATAAATTGATGCCGGGACTAATTTGTACGAATGATACAATATCCTGTACAAATGATCCTTTTTCAGTAGTGTATGAAGGATTAATAAGTGTCACTGACAATTGTGACAATCATCCAACCATAAAGTATGGTTTAAGTTATCAGAAATTAAATTGTGATATTAATTTTTCTTCAATAATGCATGTCAGTTATATTGTTACTGATAAATCCGGGAATACAAACACATGCAATAAAGATGTTTATTTTAAGAAAGTTCCATTAGATAGTATTGTATTCCCTGAGAATGATACGGTGTATTGTCCTAACCCATTTGTGAGCGCTGAACCAAGCTATAAAGGGCAATCAGTTAATCCTTTATGCGATTTACTTGCATCGTATAGTGATGATACAATTCCTGTTTGTGGTGGTATGTATAAAATCTCACGACTATGGGTAGTAATGGACTGGTGCCTTCGCGCTAGCCGAATGCAGCGACAAGAAATTTTGGTTGCAGATACCACTCGCCCTCAAATAACTTGTCCGCCAAATATAACTCTAAAAAGCAGTGGACAATCCTGCGGAGTAAGTTATACTTTACCTGCAACTACAGCAACAGATGCTTGTAGTGCAAGTAGCGCAATTCTATTTTTTGTTAGAATAGATGGAAGTTTTAATTCAAGACCCGGTCTGTCTGTGACTTTAGATGTTGGAAATCACAATCTGGAATATATTGCAATTGATCCATGTGGCAATTCTGATACTTGTACAACTTTTGTTGATGTTGTTGATGAATCTGCACCAACGATTGTGTGTCCGCCTAAACTAGTTGCTTCTTTAGGTGCTAATGGTGAAGTAACAATCAATGTAGAATATTTAAATCACTTTTTGTATTACACAGACAATTGTGGAATTGATACCGTACTTATTCGCAGAATGCGAACTAATTGCAATATTCCATTGGATACAACATTTAGAGATCACGTGTCTTTCTGTTGCAATGATATTGGAATGATTGAGATGATCGTATTAAAGGTTGTCGATGAAAGTGGGAATGCAAATTTCTGTATGATAGAAGTTGAAATTCAAAATAAGAATTTGTATACCG
Organism: Saprospiraceae bacterium; assembly: GCA_040006775.1. Taxonomy (GTDB): domain Bacteria; phylum Bacteroidota; class Bacteroidia; order Chitinophagales; family Saprospiraceae; genus Vicinibacter. Next base: position 17,291 of record JBDTWI010000014.1, on the reverse strand, counting down.
TAAATTGTCCATTAAACAAAACAATTAAATGTAATGTTGACCGAAACAATTTGAATCTTACAGGCAAACCAATTGTAGCAAATATTTGTACTAATTTTACAAGCTCAATAACTTTTAAAGATTCAGGTACAGTAGATTCTTGTCAATTTGGAATAATTTATAGAAAGTTTTATATAACATTTTTTAACGGATTTGTGGACAGTTCATGTTCTCAGATTCTGACAATAGTGAATTCATTCGGTCCGGTTACCATTGTGTGGGCAAGGGATACAACAATTGTAGCTTGTAAACCAAACCATCCTGATTCAATTAAAAGCAGACCAATAGCTTTAAATGATTCATGCAATGTAGTAAAATTTGCTTTTAGAGATAGTATGCTGGTCGTTCCTCCTGATTCCTGTATGAAGATTCTAAGACTTTGGAATACTGTAGCTAGATGTGGAATTGGTATATTAAGAGATACCCAAGAAATTAAGCTAACAGATTTTTTTGCACCATTACTTAAAGGACCAAAAGATAGTTTTCATTGTGTGGATGATACTTTCTGTTTTCCATTTATACGACTTAATTTATTACAAGTTAGTGGATGCAATACCAATTTGAATATTGTGAATTCATACAATAACAATGGTGCGGATGCAAGTGATATTTATCCATTAGGAAGACATGAAGTTGTATTTACAGTTACTGATGCTTGCAATCATATTGTTCGCGATACACTAATTGTTGAAGTTGTTGATAAGATTGCACCTATAATTGGTTGTAGATTAATTAATCGAAACATAGAAGCAAATGATAGTGCAAAAGTAATTGCAAGAGATTTACTTCTTCAGACATATAAAGACAATTGCACACCGTCGCCCTTACTAAAAATATCTTTTGATCCTTCAAATCCAAATGACACTTGCAGATATATTGCTTGTTCGATGCATAAGCCATTTCCTGATTCACTCTGGCCATTAACTGTATATGTGAAAGATCTTTCAGGAAACACTGCACTATGTACTGGAAGAGTTAATGTAGATGATCCAAGTGGATTTTGCAATAATCTTGTCGGAGGAAAAATTAGTGTTAATGGGCTAATTAGAACAATTAATAAATCTCCAATGCCAAATGTAAAGGTAAATGAGATGATGACTAAGGAAGTCTCAATTACGAATGAGCTGGGTAATTTTGAAATTAAAAACTTAAGTAATTCTGCGAGTGTTGAAATTGCTCCATATGATAATGACAATTGGTTAGAGAATTTAAGTACACTGGACATCATCAGAATACAAAAACACATTTTAGGTGTAGATATGTTCTCTCATCCTCATGAATGGATTGCTGCGGATCTTAACAAAGATGGCAGAGTTACTACCAATGATATTAGTATATTGAGAAAATTATTGTTAGGCACAATAAATGAAGTAAAATCCAATACTTCATGGAGATTTATTCAAGAAGGATTTGCGTTTAATGATTTAGAAAGTCCTTTGAATGAAGAATTCCCTGAACATATAAAGTCTAGTAAGGAACTCGAAACATTACAAGCAAATTTTATAAGTATAAAAGTTGGTGATGTTTCAGGAGCAGCTGGAATACAAAACCAAAGTCCGCTCCAGAGAATTAGATATTATAGCATAAGTACAACAGATATTTCTCTTCCAGTTGGATATAAAAGTATATCAAACTTTAATGTTGAGCAGGATATTACTATTGAAGGATATCAAATGCGAGTGAAGTTTGATCCTGATCTAGCTGTTCCGGATAGAATTATTGAGTATAGCAAAACCGGTGAAGGATCAGATATGTCAGAAGATCAATTTGTAATAAAAGATGATGAGCTTATCATTAGTTTTATAAATGATTTTCCTCGAAGACTAAATAAAGGAGATAAGCTGTTCTCTATTGTATGGAATAATCTAAAAAAATGTAAACTGAGTTCAGTATTAAGAGAAACGGCATATAATGGAAATGAGGTTTACACTTCAGGATATTCCAGCTATCCTTTGGTTGTTCATATAAATAATCAGGAAAATGACTTACAGTCTCCGGATATTGAAGATTTCAGGTTGGCTCCAAACCCATTCAAGGACAACTGTCAGATTAGCTTCATCTCAAATTTAGAAGTTGACTCTTATCTTGAAATTATTTCGGGAGATGCAAAAGTGGTCATGTCAAAATGGATTCCACTAAATAAAGGAAGCAATAAAATTTTAGTTAGTTCGAATCAATTGGCAGGACAGGGAATCTATTACTATAAATTTATAGTAGGAGACTATCTCAAGAAAGGCAAAATCGTTATGGCCAAGTAGAGGCAGTTTGAATGATTATGGACTTATATTTAGAAAATAGTGTGGTGTAAATCTCAGGTCTAGAATAAATATATATAGCGTTCCAAGAAGATAAAATAAACCCTTCTTATTAGTAAAATAGTAAGGAGGGTTTTTTCATTTAGGAGCCTTAAAGTCTGGGCCAAAAGATGTTCATTTTTCATGAATTAACTAATCTTTATTCGGCCCTTTTGGGGATTTATTGTGTAGAAATAGATAAATGTTTCGATTTTTTTGAATAAACAGTTTAAAATATTGTTTGTAATTCTCTGCAAATAAACATATTTACACATTATATATTTATTTAATATTAAATATACCTACTTATAGTATATATATTGAAAAGTGTAATATATATACATTTGCCTTGTATTAATTATTTCTATATCTGTATAATACTGACAAAAAATAAGTAACAGATATAAGAATAATAAGATATAAAAAAGGTAAACCCAACGCCTTTTACAACTCTAAGAAGAAGAACAGCACCTACCTCTAGCACAAACCTATTTAGCTATCATTTTTCCAACTGAATGATTTTTTAGACCCATCCAAGGTCATAGTTTTTGATTTTTTATAAATCCAAAAATTATTGTCTGAAGATGAATAACTCTTACTGTCCTGATGCTTGCATCTAGACGGTCCTGGCTGTATTTTTTAATAACTTAAACATATAGATCTCATGGAGAAAACGAGTATCACTTCTCTCAGACTAGCGGAAAATCAAGTAAACTTATTCTTAAGGAATAGTTTGTCGCTATTAATTACTTTTCTAACACTTTTTTCAAGTTCATCATTGCTTCAGGCACAATGTAGTCTTGCATGTAATGGAAAGATTCAAGTTTCGTTAGATCAAACTTGTCAGGCGTTAATCACTCCTGCAATGGTCATCAATGATACTCTCAATGCATGTCCGGGAGGGCAGTACATTGTAAGAGTATTAAGTTACAAGAAACCAATACCAACTTCACCTTGGGTTACCGAAAATGAAATCGGAAAAACTTTACAAGTTGAAATTACCGAAACAGGTTCAGGTAATAAATGCTGGGGAGATCTTGTAGTAGAAGATAAATTACCGCCAATTATTCTTTGTAAGAATGATACGGTTCCTTGCTTCTATGCTTCAAGAAATAAACCAGTTGTTACTGACAATTGCACTTTAATTTTAGGAAGAAATGATACCTTAATTCTTCTTGATGAAAGAATTGAACCAATTCTTTGTGATTTAAATTATATAAAAAGAATTGTTAGAACATGGAAAGCCAGAGATTTTTATGGCAATGAAACTTTACCATGCAAAGATACAGTTCTACTAAAGAGGTTTGATACCTCCAAAGTTATCTGTCCATTGGACAGAACAATTTTTAATTTAAATCCTATTAGTTGTAAAGATATTTACTACAATAGAATTCAGCTTGATGCAAAGGGACATCCACATCCTAATGTAACTGGTGTTCCACAATATAGGGATACAGTAAGTAAAAATCCTGTTGTAACAGAAACGATAAAGTTGTGGCCAGTATTGGATATCTATTGTAACATCGCTGTTACCTATGAAGATATTGACTTAGGCATCATCGGATGTGTTCACAAAATAATGAGGATGTGGAGCATTCGGGAGTGGTATTGTGGTACAGAAAGGGTAAGAATATGTATTCAATTGTTAGAGATTGTTGACAATGAAGCACCGTATTTACATTGCCCTTATAATTCTGAAGTTACTACAGATGGAAATTATAAATGTGAAGCAACTGTAACTCTTTCACCAGCTATTGTTTTCGATAGTTGTGGAAGTCCTGTTAAAGTTGACATTGAATATCCTGGTGGATTCTTAAAAAATTCAAATGGTGGAACGATTAAACTTCCTGTTGGAGACAACGTCATCACATATATTGCTTATGACAATTGCTACAATTCAACGACATGCACAACAATTGTAAGTGTACTTGATAAAACTGCACCGGTTGTAGTTTGCGATAGAGAAACTGTAGTATCACTTTCTTTAGATGGAAGAGCGCACGTTTATGCTAAAACATTTGATGATGGAAGTTATGATGATTGTCATATTGATTCATTCCTAGTTCGAAGAATGTTTGATGGACCTTGTGATAATGACTTAGTTCAGGATCCATTTTTACCATATGTAGAATTCTGTTGTGCAGACGTAGGTCAGAAAATCATGGTAGTATTCCGTGCAAAAGATAAGCATGGTAATTACAATGATTGCATGGTTGAAGTTGAAGTTCAAGACAAAATTAAACCTATATGCAAAGCACCTGCAGACATCACAATTGGATGCGACGTACATGTTGATTTAAATAATCTGGATGTGTTTGGAAAAGTAATTCCAAATACAACACAGCCAACTGGATACAACACAATTATATTCTGGGGACCAAATCATGATTCTGTAAGATTAACTATTCACAATGGTTATGCTTATGACAATTGTAGTCTAGAAGTAAGTTACTGGGCTGTAGACAACAGAACTCAATGTAATGTTGGAACAGTAGTGCGATATTGGGAGGTTAGAGATAAAAATGGTGCGGATACTTGCAGACAGGTGATCACCATCGAAAACTATCATCCATTTGATTTTAATGATTTAGTTTGGCCAAGAGATACAACATTAGATGGATGTATTAATCCAGCTACACTAACGGTTGATCGTTTTGGAAGACCAAGAGGAATTAATGAAGACAAATGTGATTTATTAGGTTTCAGTTATGAAGATCAGGTATTTCATTTTGTAAATGGTTCAGATGCATGTTTCAAATTAATCAGAACATGGAAAGCTATTGACTGGTGTCAGTTTGTATATAACAGCTCAACCAGAAGATATGATTATTACTTAGCAACACATCAACAGATCATTAAGGTTCACAACATCATTGATCCTAATTTTATTGGATCCTTTGCAGATACTACATTCTGTACTTTGGATAGTTGCTTAAGTGGTTATGCAGGATTAACTGTTAATCTAAATGATGATTGTACTCCAGCTAATGAATTGTCATGGGAATATCACATAGATTTAGATAGAGATGGAAGATATGAAATTTTTAAAACAGGAATCGGTGGTGTTATTGATGCTTCCGGTAGATACAAACTTGGAAAACATAGAATTAAATATGTAGTTGAAGATAAGTGTGGTAACAAAATTGCAAGAGAAAGAGACTTTACAATCTTAAATTGCAAACCACCAACTCCATACTGTTTAGTAGGTGTAGCAATCGATTTAATGCCAATGGATACCAATGGTGATGGCAAAGTAGATACTGCTATGATTTGTGTATGGGCAAGTGATGTAGATAAAGGAAGTTATCATCCTTGTGGAAATAGAGTAGTGCTTAGTTTTTCTAAGGATACTGCGAATAAGAGCAAATGCTTTAACTGTGCAGATTTAGGTCAACAAAATGTTGAATTATGGGTTACGGATGCATTGACAGGATTGTCCTCATTCTGTAATACATTCATCGAAATACAAGACAACAACAATGCATGTAAAAGAGGTAATTTAACAGGATCTGTTTCGGGGTTGGTTAGTTTTAATGGAAATGATCCATTGGGTAAAGCAGAAGTAACGCTGAACGGTAGTAGTGTTCCAAAACAAACTACTGCATCTAATGGTACCTATGCATTCCTTAATATGCCTTTCAATCAAACACAGAAATACAGTGTTCAAGCTCTTAGAAATGACAGTCCTCTAGAAGGAGTTTCTACTGCTGATATTGTAAAAATCCAAAAGCACATTTTAGGAAAAGAAGAATTAAAGAATCCATATAACATCATTGCCGCAGATGTAAACAATTCAAAATCTGTAACAACTGCAGACATCAGTGAATTAAGAAAATTAATTCTTGGACAGATAAATAATTTTTCTAATAATACTTCTTGGATTTTTGTTGATAAAGCATATCAATTTATCGACAATGATGAATCAATATTAAAAGAATCATATCCTAAAGAAGTGGTTATTAATCCATTTACACAATCTATGGTTGCAAATCTTCAAGGAATTAAAGTTGGAGATGTCAATGGAAGCTTCACAGGATTAACTGGAACAACTGTACGATCAAGAGAAGTCATGAACTTAGTTACTGATGATATTCAATTTAATTTGAATGAAGAAATCACAGTTCCAGTTGCAATGGCAAGTAATAAATCAGTGAGTGGATATCAATTTACTTTACAATTTGATCCGAAACAATTAGAATTAATTGATTTAATTGGTGGTATAACAAATGTAAGTAAAGAAAACACAGGATGGAAGAGCGTTGAAAATGGTATGGTAACTTTTAGTTGGAATCCAACTGGATCTGACTTAGGTTCTGACGTTGTCAGTATACTTTCTAATCAAGTACTATTTACACTCAAATTTAAGGCTCTTTCGACAGGTCGTCTTTCAAATTCACTACAAATTAATTCAAATATTACTAAAGCAGAAGCTTATAATGAAAGTATTGATGAAATGGAAATTGGTCTGGGATTCAGAACAAGTTCTTCATTGAATATCAATTCATTTGTGCTGTATCAAAATCAACCTAATCCTTTCTCTGAAAAGACAAGAATTGGTTTCGATATGCCGCGTTCTGCAAAAGCTACACTAGCGATTTATGATCTAAACAGCAGACTAATCTACAAGACAATTGTAGATGCTGTTAAAGGTTACAATAGTGTAGACATCAATCATTCTCAACTTGGAGTTACCGGTGTGTTGTATTATCAACTAGACGCATTAGGTAGTACTGAGACCAGGAGAATGGTTGTCATTAAATAAGGCTAAATTCGTTTTGTTCTAAAGAGTTTACTGTTTTTGGGATGGGACCCCTCTTAGGTAAAGACCTAAGGGGGTCTTTTTTTTGTGCGAATTTAGTTGGATATTTGTGTAGTAATTTATGGCTAGAATATTGGGAATCGATTATGGAAAAGTAAGAACCGGACTTGCAACAACAGATCCCAAGCAGATTATTGTAACTGCACTTGATACAACAAAAACAGACTTACTCGAAATGTTCTTAATCAATTACTGTAAGAAAGAATCTGTTGAAAAAATTGTCTTCGGATATCCAAGACATACAGATGGAGAAGATACCTATCTCGTTGAAGAAATTAAACAATTAATCAATAGACTAAAAACAGAAATTGTACAAGTTGAATTTGATTTTCAGGATGAAAGAAATACTTCTGTATTGGCAAAGAACATAATTTTTAATTCAGGAATAAAAAAATCTAAAAGAAGAGATAAATCCTTGGTTGATCAAGTAAGTGCAGTTGTAATTCTTCAAAGATATCTGGGGCACTTTTAATTTACAATTATGAAATGGATAGATACACATACTCATCTTTATCTTGATGAGTTCGATCAAGATCGCAAAGAAATGATGATGCGACTTTCTGATGTAGGTATTGTTAAAGTTTTACTTCCGAATATTGATGTGCGTACAATAGAAAGTATGATCAATATGAAAAAAGAATTCAGTGAACAGGTAGATCTTATGTTTGGACTTCATCCTTGTTCTGTAAAGGAAGATTACTTGGAACAATTGTCAGAGATTGAAAAAAACTTTAAGGATTCAGAAGTAGTTGGAGTAGGAGAGATTGGACTTGATCTGTATTGGGATAAGACTTATTTCAAGGAGCAGCTGGATGCTTTTGAAATACAATTAAAATGGGCATGCGCACTGAATTTACCGGTGAGTATTCACAGCAGAGAAGCCACAGCAGAAAGTATTGCTTCAGTTGAAAAGTTCGGAGGTCAAGTAAAAGGTGTGTTTCATTGTTTTAGTGGAAGTGTCAAGGAGGCCAAGAAAGTAATCGATATGGGAATGTATTTGGGAATCGGTGGGGTAGTCACTTATAAGAATACAAATCTTGCCGAAGTTATCAATTCGGTTGGTTTAAATAGAATTGTCTTAGAAACAGATTCGCCATATTTGAGTCCAAATCCTCATCGTGGAAAGAGAAATGAGTCTTCCTACATTCCCATAATTGGGCAAAAAATAGCTGAAATTCTCGATGTAGGTATCGAAACCATCGCTGAGCTTACATATACTAATTCAATTAATGTGTTTTATAAGGATTAATAAGGCCTTGAAAATTAGTCAAATATCATCAGGGTTTTTATTTTTGCGACCTTATTACCAATTGCATATTGATTTTAGTCATTATCGTATATTGTAAAATCAATAGGATTGAGTATTTGCCAAATTCTTATGTGATTATTTAAGAATTGAATTTGGAATAAATTACGGAGAGTTGTCCGAGCGGTCGAAGGAGCACGCCTGGAAAGTGTGTATACTCCAAAAGGGTATCTAGGGTTCGAATCCCTAACTCTCCGCTTTTTTAGTCTTAAATTAAAGTCGTGTAATAGGCTTATGTTTTTTTTCAGGTTGTGCGTCTTAGTCTACAATTTCTTTTTTCTCAGCATTTGTCACCTGTTCTTTGTCGAATGTAACAATCAATGAATTAAATTGCCATCCAAATCCAAAGTTAGAAGTTCCCAAATAGTACTTCCAAACGTTCGTTGTGTCGTTGCAAAGTTTGGAAATCTTATCAAGTAAATTAGCTCATTTTTAAGATTACTTATTTGAATGTCATTACTGAATTGTCGTCTAAAAAATTTATACTTTCAATGTCATTCTGATTTATAATTTCACCAATGAGATACCCGAAACTATCAATGCCTAATGACATTTTATATTTCTCATTTACAATATGCCAATTGTTGATATAGGGTTCATTGCTATGTTTTTTGCCAAGGAAAAATGAAATGAATGCCCCTGTTATTTTTCGCCTGTTTTTCAAAGTCACTTCAATTAATCTGTTATCGCAGCTGAAATATTTTTCATAAAGTTGTTTTGAAAAATCTGATTCCATTTTCTAATTGTTGATGTTTCCATTTTCCTCACGCTTTAATTCAATCTTTCTTACTGCCTGATATACCAAAGGCACTTGCTCTACTATTACATCATTTTTTTCAAGTCCAAATGCTCTTTCATCACTAAGTCCAAGTCGTTTTAGATAGAAGTAGGAATTGAGTAGCAGACCTTCTTTCACTGCGAATTCGTTTTCAATAGATAGGAATTTTTCAAGAACTACAAATTTGAAATCAGCTTCACTATTGTATTTGGTAGAGCCGTCAGGTCGGTTATGCAGATTGAGTTCTTTGTTAGCAACCAACTCCTGAACAATTTTTTTGAAATACAATTCTGTTCTTGGCTGAACTCGGAAACCTACATTTACATTTATCTTAATCACTTTGTCGTCTACTAGTTCCGAAACATTGTAAGTAAGCGTATAAGGTTCTTCAGTCCGGTGAATGTGGACAAACCAATAAACATCAGCTCTTTTTGGTTTTCGTGCAAAAATTGATTTGATAATTTTTTCTTCTATCTCATGACGGTTGTTTGCTTTGGTGAGATAAATAAGGTGAGTCGAAAATTTCGGAATATTTTTGTCCTGACTTAATTCCTTTATTTCAGAGACATATTTTCCAAGGTCAATAAATTTGGTAAATCGGTTGTTTATTATTCTTGCATAAAACCAAACATACATTACAAGAAAAATAAACACTTCAAAAAACAAGAACATCCATCTTTCTCTAATTTTTGCAACATTTGCAATGAAGAATGATATTTCAATGATTCCGAAAAAAAGCACTAACGCAATTACTAACCAGCCGTTCCAACGAAGTTTGTAATATAAATAATGTGCTAATAAGATTGTTGTCATCAGCATAGTAATGGTGATACTGAAGCCGTATGCTGCTTCCATATGAGTTGAATTTTGGAAATACAAAATCATAAGAATACAGCCACCCCAAAGGATGGTGTTGACACTTGGAATATAAATCTGTCCTTTGAGCTCGGTAGGTTGTCTTACAGCTACTCTTGGCCAAAAATTTAAGTTCATAGCTTCGCTAATTAGTGTATAGCTTCCGCTAATCATTGCTTGCGATGCAATTATGGCGGCTATTGTTGCAACTGTTATTCCTGCCGGTAAAAACCATAATGGCATTATTTCATAAAATGGATTTTGTCCGTTTAAAAAATTTCCATCACCCAAATTCATTATCCATGCTGCTTGTCCCATGTAGTTAAGCATCAAGCAAACTTTTACTGCTACCCAAGTGATGCGAATGTTTTTTCTTCCACAATGCCCTAGGTCAGAATACAATGCTTCTGCTCCTGTTGTTGCTAAGAAAACTGCACCCAGCAACCAAAAGCCATGAGGATATTCAGTAAGAAAACGAACTGCAAAAACTGGATTAAGGGCTTTGAAAATTGCAGGTAGATGAAAAATTTCTATCAATCCTAAAGTTGAAAGCATAGTAAACCAAACCAACATTGCAGGTCCGAAAGTGCTTCCGACTTTCTGTGTACCGAAACGCTGAAAGAAAAAAAGTGCAGAGAGAATTACTATTACTATGGGAACAGTTGGCAAATTCTCAAGTCCTTTAAAATTAGTTATTCCTTCAACCGCTGATGCAACAGAAATGGGTGGTGTTAAAATTCCATCCGCTAAAAGAGTAGTTGCTCCAAGTATAGTGGGAATTGCTAACCATTTTCCATATCTGCGAACCAATGCATAAAGAGAAAAAACACCTCCCTCACCATGGTTGTCAGCTTTTAGTGTAAGCCAAATGTATTTGATTGTAGTTTGAAAAGTGAGTGTCCAGAACACACATGATATGCCGCCATAAACAAGAGTTTCGCTAATGGGTCTTTCGCCTACAATTGCTTTTAAAACATACAACGGACTTGTGCCGATGTCACCATAAATAATTCCAAGTGCTACTAATAAGGTGGCAGCAGTTACCTTTCCATCGATACCGTTTTTGATCTTTTCCATTCACTTTGAATTGATGATGCAAAAGTGATTTAAATAGTATCAGTAAAAAGTAAATGTTTGGTCGTGTTGTATAAAGATTTTGTAAAGATGTTACCTGATGAAATCAGATAAAGCGATAACCAACACCACTTGCGGTAATTATGTGTTTAGACTGGTTGGGATTGTCTTCAATTTTTTTACGAAGCGTTCCTACAAACACTCTGAGATATTGCGTTTCTGTTTGATAAGCAATACCCCAAATTTCTTTGAGGATAAATTGATGAGTCAAAACCCTTCCTTCGTTTCTTGCAAAAAGTGAAAGCAAGTTGTATTCAGTTGAAGTAAGTTTAAGAACTGTATTACTTTTTGAAACGGTTCGAGCAGTGAAGTCAATTTTTAAATCTGAAAATGTTGCGGTGGTTTTGTTTTCATCCGTATTGTTTCTGCGAATTGCAGCACGGATTCGAGCCAGCAATTCTCCTATGCGAAATGGTTTTGTGAGATAGTCGGTTGCTCCGTTGTCTAAGGAAGAAATAATATCTGTTTCATTGTCTTGTACTGATAGAATAATGATTGCTTTGTTATACCAACTCCGCAGTTCTTTTAATACTTCATGTCCGTTTTTGTCAGGTAAACCAATGTCTAGTAAAATCAAATCGGGAGGATGACTAGCGGATAAAATAATACCTTCTTTACCAGTTGATGCCTGCAATACTTTATAACCGTTGCTCTCTAAGTTAATTGCAAGTAACTTTCTTATTTGCGGTTCATCGTCAATAATTAGAATTTCTGCTTTACTCATTTTTCAAATTATTGATGAATGATGTTTCAGCAGGAATAGTAACAGTAAAAATTGCACCACCTTGTTTATTGTTTTCGGCAACTATTTTTCCGTTGTGTGCTTCTGTAAAGCCTTTTGCAATGGAAAGTCCTAAGCCTGTGCCTCCTGTTTTAGAATTTGGCAAACGGTAAAATTTGTCAAACAGAAATTGAATTTCGCTTTCTGGAAGACCTTTACCGTTGTCGGAAATAGAAATAACACAACTGTCAGATTGAAGTGTAGCATCAATACTGATAATTGAATTTTCGGGAGTGTACTGAGTGGCATTATGAATGAGGTTGTGAAAGACCTGTTCTATCAAGCCAGCATCTAATTTGAGCAAAGGTAAATTCTCATCTGGCGCAAAAATTATTTTATGGTGGTTGTCAGTTTCTGTAAACTTTTGAATAACCGAAAAGATTAGTTCATTCAAGTCGCACCAATCTTTTTTGAGTCTAAGCATTCCAGTTTCAAGTCGGTTCATGTTCAGCAAATTTTCTACTTGTCTGTTCAGTCTCATACTTGCTATGTCTATCGCGCTAAACAAGTCGTCCTTGTTTTCAGCTGAAAGAGTATTTCTGTTCTCTTTCAATGTATCTATTGCTCCGATAATGGTTGAAAGAGGCGTTCGCATTTCGTGTGAAAGTGAATTAAGTAAGGTGTTATAAAGTTTAATGGTATTTTCTTTTTCTTCTTTGTCCCGTGCTTTGTTTTCCGCTTGTCGGATTTTAAAAGTTAATACCCCATTAAGTAAGGCAATCAGGAAATACATTAGAAAAAGTAAAACATCTTCAGTGTCGTTGATGTGAAAAGTAAAAAGCGGTGGAATGAAAAAGAAATTCCAGATTAAAGCACTCAACACAGCTGCAATCAAGACGGGTAAAATATCAAACAACATTGCCAACAGCGATACTGTAACTAAAAGTAAAAGGGCAACAACTTTATACCCGATTATCTCTGCTGAAAGGAAACTGACAATTGAAACTAATAAAACCAATGCAATACTGATTATGTGTTGCATTGGTTTTTTATATTGTCTTGTACTCAGAAGTTTCAAATTTCTCTGTCAATTTGGTTTCGCAAAGATAGGTTTTAAGGTATAAAGATTTTGTAAAAAATAACAGTGGATTAAGCCAATAAGGCTTAAGGAATGTTTCTCTTTTTGGTTTGCATTTGGGTAAGCCTGTGTGTTGTGTAAAAACAAAATATACAACTTGTAAGGTGTCTTAAAAATTTACCGAATGTTGTTTTTAATTTTTTCTGGTGGTTGCCATCTGAAGCAATCTCGATTTTTGTCGAGAAGTTGTAAACAAAAACTAATTGTTAAAAGTTCAACAGTTTGATGTCGCATAGTGGCCAAACAGTTTATAAACAGCTTTATAAAGGATAATTGAAGTGAGGTATCAAAAGCACAATCCGATTGTCACAATACTCATGTGAGTGCTAGCCAACTTAAGATTATTTAATAATTGAATTTGGAATAAATTACGGAAAGATGTCCGAGTGTTCGAAGGAGCACGCATATAAAGTGTATATACTCCGAAAGGGTATCTAGGGTTCGAATCCCTAACTCTCCGCTTTTTTATTCTTATAATACGAAGTGATAAAGCCTATTGAAAATTTGAATCTTGCTTTCTGTTAGCTTTAATGCTACTTGGTATATAAAGTTGTGAAGTTCAATGCCAACATTATAGCTTGTTGAAATGCTTTATTTTTAATTCTAACTTTTCGTATCTACAAATCCTTTCTCCATATCCTCAACTGAAACATTTTTTATAAATTGGGCAATAAACCAAGTGTTCCCTTGTGGGTCTTTAAATCCTCCATCTCGAAGTCCGTAAAATTGGTCAGTAGGGGTGGAAACAGAGGTTGAGCCAAGTTCTATTGCTTTATTATAAACTTCGTCAACATTATTTACATACACATAATTCATTCCCTGAGTAGATGGAAATTTTTCACTTCCTCGTCCCATCATAATTATGATGTCACCAATTTTTACTTCTCCGTGCATTACTATGCCTTCGCTATTTTTTAAATTTTCTTTAATGTCCGCATTGAAAACTTTTTGTAAAAAATCGATTTGCACCTCAATGCTATCAACCATTAAGTATGGACAAACTCTGCTGTAACCACTTGGCGTTGGATTGTTTGTTGTCATTTGTTTTTTGTTTTATTTGTTTGAGATAATTTAAGTGGAGCAATTTTACAATAAGAAAGAGTAAGTGCATCATTCAACATTCTCCCGCAAACTGTTTTCAATTCTATACATGTTGCAGCTTTTTTCCCCATTTATTTGGAACAGGGAAAATAATTGTGTTGTCATAAGCCGAGAAAACAGATTGGTCAATTTCTGAAAGCATTTCGCAAACAAGATTCATTTTGATGTCAAACGTGGCAAAAAATTTCTTTCTCACTCTGAAAGATATTTTTTCAAAGTGTGGCTCTTCTGTCAACTTTGGAAATGAAAAAGCAATTTTTATAAAAGTTTCTATGTCAACCATTGTCCAAATTTAAAGTAGGAGTTTAAAGTTTATTTTGTGGTGATTTAGTTTATACTTTTGATAGTTCAAAGCTACAATTATTTGCAGCTTCCTACAAAGTATGAAATAAACAATTTTTTAAATTAAGGATTAAGTGATGCTTAACTGATTTCATATTAGGTTGTTTTGTGAGATTTGTAGGATTTTGTTTTAGGTTGAGCATGAAAGTATAATTGATTTCATTTTGATAACTTTAAATATGTCTATTTGAAACAAAAATAAGCATATTTCTTGAATTTGGAAATCCATTTTTGGAGCCTTTCAATTAATTAAGGAATGAAAAAATAAACATTCAATATACAATATGAGCTAGAATGATTCCTAAATCTTTATTGTTAAACGATTCTTCTAAGTACTTTATTTTGCGTCAACGTCATGTCTTAGACGCTACACCGCCAATTCATTATCAGCCAAAATTAAAAAATATTCTGCAGCTTTTTGTAATTGCTTTGATGTCTTCAAGGCTGGGGCAAACTGTGTGTTATGCAGGTGACTGTCTTCAAATTTATTATTATTCATCGTCGATGTTGATTACCAAGCTGGTGAGTATTTAATGTTAGCAGAATTTTATTTCTTATTACTGAACCTGATATCAAAAACCATTTGAGATGTACTTTTGACAGTAATTCTTCTTGAATCAGGATGATTAGGATTGATTAAGTAATTAAATTCATGAGATACTATACTACTTGGAACTTTTAAGACTGCGGCTTCATTTTGTTCTACAAAATCATCTCCAATGATTTGAGTAATAATTGATGGAGGTTTTGAATACCACTCAGGAGGAAGATCAAACAGGTCGACTTCTAAGATTAATATGTCATCAGGTATTTCAATTTCTACATAATGTCGATCAATTGGTAGATCCTGACTAAGATCTAAATGTACATAGACCTCCAAGGTTGCTAAAGCTCGACTGTCTGCTGTATATACTAATTTAGTATTGAAACTGTTCCATCGATATCCTTTTGTCATGGATGCACCAATTCCCGAAAGAGTTGAATTCAAATACTTTTCTCGCTCTATTCGATGAACAATCATTAAGCAAAATTTCCAAATTCTATTCTATTAAGAGAATAGTTCACCTCATCAATTCCAGTCATTGTATCCAGAAGACTTTCCGGTGAGTTACCACCTAGAGATAAGTTTGGTTTTATCAACCATCGTTGAAATTTTTCTTCTTCGTTGTTAAATACTAATAAACCATAATCGATGAGTTCAGTTAGAAGTACAATTAATTCACTTTCACGACTATCTAATAATGAATTCTCACTTTTTTTCTTGTTGTAGGTTGTTTGTGGAATCCCTATAAATGATAAAACAGTTTTAACCGGGCGATCAAGTCTTTCACTAATTGATTCAATAGAGTGATATGGAACACCTTGTCTAATCACTTTAACTCGTTCCATCCTATTTGACCATTTGTAAACCTTTCCATCTGAGTCAATAATCCAAGTTAGCGAACCTATTCGAGCTTTTGCAGCCTTTTTAAGGCTTTGCTCTGTAGAAAAAGGCTTTATTTTCGATGTGTTACGTGCCATGATATAGCAATTATGCTGTAAATATACAACAAAACTGCTATCATTTGGGATTTTTTAGGTGATTCTGCTAACACAAAAGCTGTGTATACAAACAGTCACTTTAGCTGTTGCTTGTATACAATGTTGGGCTGCTGTGACTTTTCATCAAAACTTTACCTTATCAAGTTTATACTTTTCAGTGTCCTTATAATATTCTAGTAATTCCTTCATCCTTGTCTCCGCCTCTTGAGCAGTATAATAATAATTTAAATCCGCTGTGCAACCTTTAATATTTTTACATTGTGATTTGACAAATTTACTCCATTCTGAGGTTTTGTCTTTAAGAATGGCTTCATCATTCTGTATTTTTTGAATATCAGTATAAAGTATATTATGTACTGTAGAATGATCCAAGGGCTCCCAACTATGAGAATAGCAAAAGTAATAACTTGTAGTTTTAGAATTTGTTGATTCCTTCCCGCAAGCTAAAGTAAATAGTGTTAAAAATAAGAAAGATAAAAGTTTCATATTGCAAGGTATTAAATTGAACACAAAATAATTAGAGTTTCCAAATTATCCAAATATTATTTCAAATAAAAATTTAGATCATAGAACTTAACGTATAAAGATTAAATGAAGTTTATAAAAAGGGGGATAGAAATCACCACTGTTTGTATACCACTCAAAGCTCTTCTTTTAAAAATTTGTATTTATCTTCATGTTATACCGCTTATAAATATAAATAGTCCAATTCACACTTCTTGTTCTTGGACTTTTTATATTTATTTAGCGGCATTAACCATTGTAGTTTTATAAATTGGTTTGGACCAATTTATAAATACAATTGGTATTATATGTTTGTGCTACTGTGTCCACGAAACAGTGATGTTGGAGTTTTGGAAGCATGCTTATTTGAAAGCTAACCATCTGAAAATATTCAGTGCAAATTTTTTATTGTCGCATTTTGGAATGTTCATTCCAAAATGACTTCCGTTCTTGTCAATTTGTGCAGTTAGGAACGCAGATTCTGCAAGCACAACTATCCTTCCTTTTCCAAATTGTTTACAAAGACCTTGACAGTAACCATCCGCTAAGTAATAATCTGCATATTCCACACTTGTTGTTATGTTTCCACCACTTCTATTGACTTCCACTTTTACATTAAAGTTTTGAGCAGCATTTGAAAAAATTAAAAGAGGAATGCAAGTTGAATCTCCTTTAATGGATGCACCTGTAAATGTATAAACTCGCTCAACATTTTGAC
>JBDTWI010000013.1:0-90077 GCA_040006775.1 Saprospiraceae bacterium | reverse complement strand
GTTGCCTCATAATTGGAATAACATGAGGGCATAGGTACTTCATTGGACGGATACCAACAAATAACAAAATATGAAGGTACAAGAACAAATCAAAGAATATATAACTAGCCAAGCTGAACCAAAACGAAGTGAAATGCAAGACTTACATAGCATGGTTATGCAAATAAAGCCAGCTTGCAAATTATGGTTCCTGGATGGCAAAAACAGTGAAAATAAAGTTGTTTCAAATCCCAATATTGGTTATGGATTTCAAACAATAAAATATGCGGATGGTAATACCAGAGAGTTTTATAAAATTGGAATCAGTGCAAACACAACTGGAATCTCTGTCTACATCCTTAGTATTAAAGATAAGACCTACTTAGCCCAAACTTATGGAAAAAAACTATGCAAGGCAAGCGTTACCGGGTATTGCATTAAATTCAAAACACTAAAAGATATTGACATGAATATTCTTGAAGAGGCTATACGTGATGGGTTTGAGCAAGAACTGTAATTCGAAATTTAAATGCATGGGATCTACTGATTTAAACTACCCCACAAGTCATAAATCTTTAACATGAATACATATTCCTTCTAAAAAGCAATAAATTATCATTTAATTGGTATAATTCAATGATTTTCAATTATTTAACTATATACTTTTTTACATCCTGAAGATTAGCGAGTTTAGATCTGACTTTACTTCAATCTATTATTACATTTGGGGAGTTATAAACAAAAGAGTGTGAGGAATATTAACTATACCGAAGGAGAATATATACGCTATGCATGTATCGACAAGTTGGCAGTCATTTAAAAAGAGAATAATATTCGCATTCTTGTTCATCTTTTTTTATTCTGGATCAGTTCTTGCTCAGAATTATCGAGATGGGGATACTATGTATGTTGTCTCATTAAATGGACTTAATATAAGAGAATCAGCAGAAGAAAATGGTTTAAAATCTGGCAAGTTAGAAAATGGTGATACCATCATAGTCATCGATATCAAGTCCGGTCTAAGCGATTCCATATTCGGATTCAAAGGTTGTTGGATAAACGTTAAAGCGATTTCAAATAATGTTTCCGGTTATATTTTTGATGCTTTTATTAGTAGATACCCTGTTCTTAAAAAACTAAATATAATTCATGAATTGGAACCTTATAAGTGGCAAACCGGAGGTCTTTTTGAGTTTATGCCTCAAATGCTGGAAGAATATGCTTTAAAAGTATTTCATAAAAGTAGTTGTGAAATAGAGTACTCTAATGGTGAGGATAGACAAAGTGGTCATAGTATGATCCTTAACAAATTAACTTCAGGAGACTATTTAGTCAAACATGGATATGATGAAAGTTATGCTATTGAATTAGAGCTGAATAATGTGCGGTTATCCGAAATTTATTACCTAGTTCTCAATTTATTGCACCCACTTCCTAAAGGAATGTGTACAATTAATGAATTTGCTTTGAGAAATCCACATTACGGACCAGCTGACTTCTATAACACTAATTGCGTAGTAAAATGTGGTGATTACTGTACGGCAATGCTAGTAAAAAAAGATAAAACTAAATATGGAATTTTTTTCTACTTCACTTACTAAAATTAAAATAACGTCAGCCAACATGGCATAGACTCTACTCCACCAAGCATCTTAACTCATTCACTTTTGATTTTTTACGGCAATGAAATTTTTATTTCTTACTTTTGGTTACTTAAGGAGTGGTGATGCAGCGTCGATGCCAAATCTGTTAGTGTCTACTTTATGAAAAATTCAAATTATAAATTGAAAATTGAAAAACCATGCAGCCAGGATTGGAATTCAATGAGTATTTGCAACACTGGTAAATATTGTTCAAAATGTAAAGAGACTGTTATAGATTTTTCCGAATTGGATGATTTTAGAATTTCACAAATAATTAATAGTAATTCTGTTAAAGTTTGCGGACGTTTTAACAAAAAGCAATTAAACCGAGGTATTGTTCTAGATTATAAAAAAAGTAGTTTGTCTAATTTAAAAAAGACTCTTGCTAGAATAATAATAATAAGTGCATTGAATACAGCAGAAACTTATAGCCAAAATCCCAAAACAGAAATTATCTCAAATATTTATAATTCTAGAATAGAAATAACTTTCCAAAACAGAAATGATGTTGATAGTCTCAGTAATTTACTACAAGGTAAAATAATAGATGTCGAAACGAAAGAACCCTTTCAAAGGGCTAGTATTTCTATTAAATCTACAAATATTAACTCACTTACTGACTTGGAAGGTAACTTTATAATTAAAGTACCTGATTCTCTATTATCTAAAACAATAGTTATTATTTTTAAATATCCTGGTTATTCAACAAAGGAAATTGATATTAATACGAATGATGTGTGCAAATCAAAAGATCCATTTGTAATCAGCATTGATGAAACAACTATGGGATTAGTTGAAGTAGTTGTAGTAAAAAGGAAAAAATGGTGGCAAATATGGAAGAAAAGCAACCACTAAAATGGCATAAAAGTGAGCTCGCCTTTAATCTTTATTCATACACTTTTGGTTCTGAAATAAAGTAAAATATTTTACTTTTGACAACCAACAAAGGCCAGACTGCTTATATGCCAGATAGTTGCCAAAGTATTAGCATTCTATTTAAGGAGCTCACCTTTTTAATTCAAGAATAAACTGCTAAAAATCAAAATCCACTTCTTTAGACTAAGCTAAGAGTTACAAATCTTCTACATTCTTACTAATCCTTAATTAAGGCTTCACAAATTCACTATAAATAGATGCAAATATTTGATTTTCAATAATTTAACTAAATTATTTCTTTATCTAAATACCCTTAACTTTGGTTCTAATCATGATCAAATACATCCTTTTACATTTCCGTTACATTGTTTTACTTCATAATTCTAAGTCAGATTGACCCTCATAGTACTTTTGAAGTATTCTTTCACTAACTCAATCTATCATGTGTAATTTTTCTTTCTTTTACTTACTCTTTGTTCATTTTTTAGCCTTCATTCATCCTGAAACTAAAAAAATCGAGCCCGTTGCGACTAAGGTCGTTTTTCAATCAACTGATGGTGGCAATAGCTGGCAGGATGTTAGCCAGGGTCTACCCTTGAAATTTGAACCTAAGAGTATTTTTGTTGATAAGGGCGTGGTCTATATTGGAAACTTCGAAGGCATTGTCAAAAGCAGTAGTAATGATCCAAGGCCTAAATGGGAACAAGAAGCTTTACTAAATCAAAGTGTAACTAAGTTCTTTCCAGGTCGTGCAGGATTATATGCCCGAAGTTTTGATTTAGGGATTCTACAGAATTTTGCTGGATCCGGTATTTGGATTCCCAGGTTTATTACTTTAAAGCCTAAGTTGCCTCGCACTGTTTTGGAAACTTCTGAGACCACCATTTTTGTTGGCACAGATGATGGAATATATAAATCTGAAGACAAAGGCGTAAATTGGAAAAAAGTCAGCGAGGAGAAACATGTTTCCAATTTGCTTTTAGCAAATGGTGTCTTAATAGCGGGAAATGGCAATGGAATTATGCGTTCTATTGACAACGGTGAACATTGGAATTATGTTCTTTCGGAAAATCGCGCCACTCTTAAAATTAAATATATAAAGAACCAGTTTGTATCGATCAATTTTAATGGGAATACCATCAATAAACCTATAAGCAACAACTACCATTTAATAAATAGATTAACGTGCTCAACAGACAATGGGAGCAGTTGGAATACAATGGACAAAAATCTTGCTCCGCTTAGATTCATTTCAACTAAAGAAGATAAGATCGACAAAGTAAGAATTATCAATGATATTGAACAAGTAGGGGAATTTCTGTTTTGTAGTTTGGATGGTGGAATTTACAGATCCATTGATTGGGGAAAAACCTGGCAAATGGTTTTCGAAAAAAAGGGAAACAACTTATTTGAGTTTGCTGTTTCAGGTCAAAAAATCTATGCATTATCTATATTCAGCGGTTGTTAGAAAATCATACTAAATTTAAGGCTTGAAAATGACCCTATTAATTAGAAAATTTATCTTTTGTTCTCTCTTGACATTTACATTATTGGTTATTAATTCACTACATGCATCTGCAAATGCTGAGCAGAGTACTCAGGTGAATTCAGTAGAATCATTGAATGAGAAAGTCAACCTTGCTTTAAGACGCACCGCCGATGAACTTTTGCGTCTCTCAGGAGACAGCACAAGTCGAATACCACCTATTGAACAACTTTCTGAGCATATCTGGAGAATACAGCTTGATCAGGATTTTCAATACAGTTTTCTACCTTCCACACTTCAATCGTCTTTAGATCAGTATGGTATAAAATGGACTTATGAAGTTGCAGTAAGAAATTGTACAGATTCAACTATTAGTTTGGGTTATCATCAATATGATTTTTTAAACAGAAATAACGTTCCTTGTAGCAATAGAGTAATGCCGGAAGGTTGTCATTATATTGACATTACATTTCTTAATTCTGCAAATAGCTCATTCTGGTTAAGTAAAACTATGATCTTCATAATACTTATCGGTGGAATTTTTGGACTATGGTTTTTTACAAGAAAAAGATCAGTCGCATCTGAAGACCTGAATGAAAAATTATCGGAGTGGCTAGATGTTGGACATTGTCAATTAGATCTTGTAAATCATGTACTCATCTGTGGAAAGGAAAGACAGAATCTCACTTTTAGAGAATCTAAGTTGCTCGGAATCTTTGCACAAAATCCCAATCGACTTCTTGAGAGAGACTTTATAATTCAACAAGTTTGGGCAGATGAAGGAGTACTGGTAGGTAGAAGCGTAGACGTCTTCGTTTCAAGACTTAGAAAAAAACTAGCAGCAGATTCTACGGTTGGAATTGTAGCTGTACACGGAGTAGGATATCGACTGGAAACAGGAAAGTAATTCACATTTTCTTGTAAATACAAACCTTAATTCTATACAGAAAAAGTAATTCATTTGAATTACTACTAAAGTATTCACATGTTGCAATACATAGACTTTGTATTGCATAAATTCATTTCAAAATTAATTTTCTTATTTTCTGAAGTAATAACATAATTACGCTTTCATGAAAATCAATAAAACTAAACAAATTAACATTATGAAAAATTATAAAATATTTATAAGTCTTATTACAATCTTTCTTGCAGCCTGTGCTGTTTCAAAAAAATCCACAAAAGAAAGCAAGTCTGACAGCTCAATAGAAAATGTTTCAACTCTGCCAGCAAAAGATATTTTCAATCTAAACACCAGCTCCACTACTGGAATTTATGCACCTGGAATAAAAGAATTGGCTGCCATTCAAACGGAGAACAAATCTATTCGAATGGAAACATTAAATAAAGGCTATGAAATCTACAGTGTCGGTGCGTGTATAAATTGCCATAAGACAAAAAGTATTTATCCATATAGTGAGCAAACATGGAAAGGAATAATCAATGACATGGCTCCAAGGGCAGCATTAAGTTCTACAGATCATGACGCTGTATTAAATTATGTTTTGGCCATTAAGCGCGTTCAAAAAAAAGGATTCAAATAGATACAGTTTGCAAATCATAAGAATAGCTGAGCAATTTGAGATAAATACTTATTAAGTTTCACAGAAATTCCAATCTATGAAGCTTAAAAGATTTTGTGTTGATAAGAAATGTTTTACTATTTTTATGAGTATAAAACCAGATCAATATGATAAAAAGTATCTTATTCACATTGTTAGTCATAGGTATTAATTGCCATTCCGGATCTGCTCAAAAAGTTGATTATCTCAGTATTAGGGATAACACCTGTGGAATCAATGACAGTCTAAGTCTTGTGCAATCAAGAATAAAGATGGAAGCCTTTGACACAAATCTTATAAAATCAAACTTAGATTCTTATTATTATGATCTGGGGATGATCTATTATAAGGTTTATTGCTGGGACAGTAACCCACTCTATATTAACAAAGCTATCTATTCTAATGAAATGGCTTTGTTTCATAATCCTAAAAGTAATTTGGCTTATTGGCAATTGGGATTTATTAATTATTTCTTTTTAAAAGATTGTGAGAAAGGTAAATCTTATATCGAAAAATATAAGCAGTATACTAAAAGAAAACACTGGGACAATGACCAGATTAAAGAACTAACTAAGTTCTGTTCGAATTCTGATAAAATGTAATTTTCATTTAAATGAAACAAAATCTTGTACAGATTGCATTAGTGGTTGAAGATTATAACAAAGCCATTGATTTTTATACTAAAAAATTAAATTTTATTCTGAAGGAAGACTGCAAACTTTCTGATACGAAGCGATGGGTCACAGTTACACCACCTGGAAGTGCGTGTTCTCTTTTGCTTGCAAAAGCAAGTAATGAGGAACAAAAAAGCAGAATTGGAAATCAAACCGGAGGAAGAGTATTTTTGTTTTTGCATACCGACAATTTGGACAGAGATTATCAAAACTTAATAAATCAAGGGATAACAATCGTACGAGAACCAGCCTTTGAAACTTGGGGAAAGGTTGTTGTATTTGAAGATTTATATGGCAATCTATGGGACTTAATAGAACCGATTGCAAAGGACTAAATTGGATTATCAAAAAGTTTCATTTTAAAGAGCTTAAAATCCATTGTTTATAAATTTACCGTTATAATTTTCACTCTCACAAAGATTTAGTTTGATAGTATATATTCTCTATACTTCGGTTTTTTACCTAAGAAATTAATCTCCATTTTTTAAAAAATGCTTAAAAATCTATTTTTTCAAAAGTTTACTGAGACAGCCCTATAAGTTCTAATTTTCCTTTTATTCTGATTTTGGCTTAATCTAAGTCCAAATCCCTTATTTTTGTCCTATAGTTAGTGGTATGAAGAAGCATTCTAAGCAAAACCCAAAAGAAGACCTGAATTCTGGCCAGTCAAAAGCCATCCAAAGCAGTGACAATCAGCCAAAACAAGGATGGATGCCTATTTTAATCGTATTGGCCCTCACTTTTGCTGTAATGAGTCCAGTTTTAAAGAATGGCTTTGTCAACTGGGATGATGATCGAAATGTATATGAAAACAAGACCCTAGAAGGGCCGCTATCTTCAAAAATGGTTAAGACCATTTTCACCACTGCCATTATAGGCAATTATAATCCATTACCCATTCTGAGTTTTGCTATTGAGAAACATTTTTTTGGGATGAGCCCAAAGGCGATGCATTGGACCAATCTTCTGTTGCATTTGCTCTGTACTTTTCTCATTTTTAGAATATCAATGAGGTTGGGATTGACAACAATATTTGCAGCTCTTGCAGCCTTGCTTTTTGGAATACATCCCTTGCGTGTAGAATCAGTAGCTTGGATAACAGAACGCAAAGATGTTTTATTTGCATCCTTTTTTCTTTCCGCATTATACTTATATATCATCGATCTGGAAGCACCTAAAATTAGTCGTAAAGTAATTATCTTTATTTTATTTGGAGTTGGTCTATTTGCAAAGATTCAAATGGTAAGTTTACCATTAAGTTTTCTTGCCATTGATTATTTTAAAAACAGACCATTAAAATTTAATTTGTTGCTAGAAAAAGCACATTATTTTTTAGCTGCATTTGCATTCGGATTACTTGGTATTTATTTCCTGAGACAAGAGGGATCCTTTGAAACGAATCTTGTTCATCAAGGTATTTCAAGACTTTTTATTGGAACATACAGTCTAATTACTTACTTGATAAAGTGGCTTGTTCCTTATATGACTTTGCCACTCTATCCCTATCCTGAAAAAATGAGCATTTGGCATTATCTTTCTATACTTCCTGTTCTTGCTTTGGCTTATGGAATGTATGTAGCCTATAAAAAGAACATGAGAGCTTTAGTTTTTGGTATGATGTTTTTCATTTTCAATATCATGTTTTTATTACAGATACTTGGAGCAGGTCAAGGTTATCTGGCAGATCGATTCACGTATGTTGCATACTTTGGATTATTTTTTATTTTCTGTTATTATATTCAGGAATGGCTTAAAGAATACAATGATTCTAATAGTTCAGTTTATGCAGGCTTAGGAGTTTATTTATTATTTTTTGCATACCTAAGTTTTAAGCAATGTTATTACTGGAAAGATTCCGGAATATTATGGACTAGAGTACTTGAATATTATGACAATACGCCACTTCCATTTAACAATAGAGCGAATTTCTATAGAGATGCTAAAATGTATGATCGTGCAATGACGGATTATGACCGAGCTATACAATTAAAGGCCGACCACCCTACTTACAATAGCAGAGCTAAATTGTATTTTGAAAGAAATCTCGATGATAAGGCTTTAGCAGATTATAATATTGCAATTCAGAAAAAACCGACAGCAGAATATTATGTCAATCGCGGAGCTGCTTATGCTAAATTAGGAAGACTACAGGAAGCTATTAATGATTTTAACAAAGGTTTAGAGTTAGATCCTACTTGGAAAGTAGGCTATATGAATAGATCAATTATGTATCAATCTCAGGGTAATTATCAAGCAGCACTTAATGATCTGGATGCTTATCTGAAATTCGATCCTTACAATCCTGACATCTGGTATGAAGGAGCGAGATGTTCACGTGCTGTTAGTCGACCTGCTGAAGCAATACATTATTATGATGAAGCCATTCGACTAAATCCAAAGTTTGGACTCGCATACTTGGAACGAGGAAGAACTTATCAAGGATTAGGAAATGTTGCCGCAGCCAATGCAGATTTTCAGAAAGCACAACAGCTTGGTGAGAAATTAGATAGTAATAATCCATTGTAAGTAAATTTAAAAAAGACCATGCTTGCAAGCCTATTTATTAAAAACTATGCCATCATAGACTCACTTGAAGTCGAATGGTCTAAAGGGCTTACGGCAATTACCGGAGAAACGGGCGCAGGTAAATCAATTATGATTGGCGCACTGCAATTTGTATTAGGAGCAAGAGCAGACTCTAAAATTCTTCGCAATCAAGATGAAAAATGTATCGTTGAAGTTCGCTTTAATCATCTTGAAAATAAGCAAACTGAATTATCGGAATTAGAATTTCTAGATCGCACTGATGAAATTATTCTTCGAAGAGAAATTCTACCCAATGGAAGATCAAGATCTTTCATAAATGATTCCCCTGCGAATGTCAATGAATTGCTACAACTATCTCCTATCCTCATAGCAATCCACCAACAATTTGATCACCTAGATATCCTTGAAGAATCCTTTCAATTGGAAATGGTAGACAGTTATACAGATCAGCTAAAAACAATTGAATTATTTAAAAAGAAATATAAAAAATACAAACAATTATTACTGGAAAAGAAAGTACTCGAAGAAGAGCAAAAAAAGTCGAATGAAGAAAAAGATTTTTTAGAATTTCAGTTGAATGAATTTGAACAAATACAAATCAATCCAAACGAGTATACTAGCCTGGAAGAAGAACTTACAATAGCTTTGCGTTCTGAAGAAATTGTAAAAAATATTTCTGCAGTCAATGAAATAATTAATGCGGAAAAAGGAGCCTTAGATATGCTTCATTCTAGTTCCAGCTTATTAAAAAGCATTAGTGTTGTGCCCTCTATTTCGGAAATCAACAATAGAATCATTGAGCTAAATTCAGAATTAAAAGACATATCGCATAGTCTTGATAGAATTGCCGATAAGACTGAATTTGATCCGGAAAAAATAAATAACCTGCAAGAAAGATATAATCAGATTACAAGACTAATTAAAAAACATCGTGTTAAAAACGATGTAGAGCTCTTCGAAATCTGGGAAAACTTATCTCTGAAGCGAAATGGTTTTTTGAATTTAGATGATCATCTTGACCAAAAAAACAAAGAGATCAATAAGCTCTACGAAGAATTGATGTCAGAAGCAAAATTGATCTCCAACCACCGTCGCACAAAAACAAAATCACTCGCTAGTGAGATTGTTCAATTGTTGAAACTGCTTGGGATGGAACATGCTCAAATTAGTCTTTCTTTTGAAACCCTAAGCGAAATAAGCGAAAGTGGCTTGGATAGATTGGACTTACTTTTTTCAGCAAACAAAGGAACAGCGCCAAAACCACTTAAAAATCAAGCATCAGGTGGAGAACTTTCAAGACTTAATTTAGTACTGAAATCTCTCATGAGTAAAAAGTCTAAATTGCCAACTATGATTTTTGATGAAATTGATACGGGTGTTTCTGGTCAGATAGCCTTGCAAATGGGAAATATATTATTGAACATGTCTAAAGATCACCAGTTAATTACAATTACACATTCTGCTCAGGTAGCCTCACGAGCAACACATCATTATTTTGTTTATAAAGATTCCAGTTCAAAAATTACCAATACCAGATTTAAAAAATTAGAAAAGGAAGAGCGGATGATCGAATTAGCCAAAATGCTAAGCGGTGATCCACCAAGTGCATCAGCTATACAGAATGCAAATGATTTAATAAGTTCAGCAAACTAAACTATTTAAAATATGAAATCTCAATTATTAGAAGGAAAAAGAGGGATAATCTTTGGTGCACTAGACGAGCAGTCTATCGCCTGGCATGTAGCCGAAAAATGTGTAGAGCAAGGAGCTCTGATCAGCTTAACCAATGCTCCGGTTGCAATGCGATTTGGTAAAATATTTGACTTGGGCAAAAAATTAAATGCTGAAGTAATAACCGCTGATGCAACAGTAGTTGCAGATCTTGAAAATCTGTTGAAACAATCTATGGAAATCTTGGGCGGTAAACTAGATTTCATCTTACACAGCATAGGTATGTCTATGAATGTTAGAAAAGGAAAAGAGTATACAGATCTGAATTATGAATTCATGCAAAAGAGTTTTGACATATCTTCAATCTCCTTCCATAAACTTATGCAAACAGCAATGAAAATGGACGCCATCAATGAAGGTGGTTCAATTCTAGCATTAAGTTATATCGCAGCACAAAGAGTATTTCCAGATTACAGTGAAATGGCAGATGCTAAAGCTTTATTGGAATCTTTTGCCAGAAGTTTTGGCTACCACTATGGGGTTAGTAAGAAAGTACGCGTAAATACGATTTCTCAATCCCCTACTATGACCACTGCAGGCTCTGGAATTAAAGGCTTTCAAGAATTCTATGATTACGCAAACAAGATGAGTCCTCTTGGAAATGCCAGTGCTGATGCCTGTGCCGATTATTGTGTAGTAATGTTTTCGGATTTGACACGTTCTATTACTATGCAGAATCTATATCACGATGGTGGTTTTTCTTCAATGGGCATGAGCCCTTCAATATTAAATATTAAATAAATGAAATTATTCAAAGCAGCAATACTTTTTTTAATTCCACTTTTTGGGATAACTCAGGCTACAAAGCTTAAACTTCTAGGCCATTGGAGAGATCCTTTACTTCAGGGCTCAGCGCAGTATGACAACACTTTCAATGAAGCCTACGGTTTTACTGTCAATGATCATGAGTACGCTGTTATTGGTTCGACCTTTGGTACCCATATTATTGATATCACCGATCCAACTAAGCCAACAGAAAGAATGAGAATTAAAGGTGGCACGAGTGATGTTAGTGTTATACATCGTGATTTTAGATATTACGATTGTCATCTTTATGCCGTTTGTGATGAGGGAGAAAAAAGCAGCTTGCAAATCATAGATGTCTCGAGATTACCGGATACTGCAGTTGTAGTTTATGATAAAAATGAATTGTTTTACAGATCACACAATATTTTTATTGATGAAACAAAAGCGAGATTATACACCTGTTCTGAAAAAGGAACCAGCGGATTTTTTGCTTTGGGTTTGTACGACATCAGCAATCCTGAATTACCAATTTTTTTAAATCATTACAATACTTTTGGTGATATTCAGACCAACCATATTCACGATTGTTTTGTGAGAAATGATACCGCATATTTAAATGGCGGTTATGGTGGATTAGCCATTATGGATTTTGCAAACTACAAGGATCCCAAAGTATTGTATACACTCAAACCAAATGAATATGCTTATTCCGGTTACAACCACAGCGGTTGGTTGACACCAGATGGAAAGACATACGTTATGGCTGATGAGACCCATGGTGCATTGTTAAAAGTTTTTGATCTATCTGATTTTAGTAAGATTAAGATCGTTTCATATCTAGGCATTTATGGTGACTCAAGTAAAGCCATTCCCCATAATCCATTAATTTCTTGTAAATACGCTTATGTTTCTTATTACTATGATGGATTACAAGTATATGATATAAGCAATCCGAAAGTTCCTCTTTTGAAATATTATTATCCAACTTCAACAGAAGTTAATTATCTAAATTACAAAGGAGCTTGGGGAACTTTCCCTTTTATGCCTTCCGGCAATATAATTGTAGCGGATATGCAGAACGGAATGTTTATAGTCGAAGGTCCTGAAAAAGTTTGCAAACCAGAAAATGTTTGTATAGTTACCAATACTAAAAATGAAATAAAAAGCACTTTACAAATTACACCAAATCCATTTACAGATGCTTTTAAGGTGCAATCTGAAAAACCTATTGAAGAGATTAATGTACTGAATTTACAAGGCAAAGTTATTTATCAAAAAAATCATTTGAATCAAACAGAAATTGTCATTCAAATAGATCCGAACGTATCAGAGTTTTTATTTCTTCAGGGTAAATACCAAGATGGAGAACATTTTTATAAAAAGTTAGTGAAAGTTAATGTTCAATAAGGTCTCAGATTGCTTAGTTAAATTTATTCTGGTTATTTTCTTAGGCTTTTATTGTGTTCATGTGAATGGACAAGTTTTGGATTCTGTCACTTTAGCAAAAAATAAAACTTCAGATTCTTTAAACTCCATTCCTTTAATTCTATCTGTATTTTATCCTGATGGAGGATCCCAAATACTTGATTCATCATTTGCGTTTTTATCAAATAAGAGTTTCTATGGTCTAAGTACTTTGAACAATTATGGTTCTCCAATTAATTCATTTCGTGAAAGTAGAAAGATTAATAAGCAGTTTGATTATGGATATCATTGTCTTGATTTCTTCCAAAGCCAAGTAGAACAAGCCAATATTTATAAATCAAACAAAACCTATTCTGAGCTTATGGTTTCACAAGCTGTATTCTTTGCTAATTCCCAGGCCGGCTTGATTGACAATCTTAATGCAGGAGCTTTCTTGTGCAAGAATTTTGCAAATAATATTGATTTAAATACTTCTTACGAAAGAATAAATCAAAAAGGAATATACGTCAATAGTAGAAATTTGTTGGGAAATTTAAATGCCAACTTAAGCCATCAAAGCAATACTTCAAGATGGTCTTATTATTTAGCTTATTTCAATCAATTGGCAAACATTCAGCATTCTGGCGGTATTTTTTCAGATAGCATAATCGAAAAATCAAACTATCAGATTAGGGAGGTCATTCCCGTTCAATCTGCTAATGCAATAACTCATATTAAAAGCAATCAATACGTATCACGAATTGGATATAAATTAAAGACAGACAGTAGCTTTTTTAATCCAAAAATAGAACTTAGTCTGGGCTATAAAACTTATATAAATGTGATGTCAGATCCTGAATTTAGGAAACCAAATTCACTATATGGGTTAAATTTTTATGATGATACCAACAAAATTGAGAGAGCTTATTTCCAATACACCTTTCCAATTGATATTGACCTTAAGCTCGTTGAAACTGAAAAAATAAAATTAAATTTCAAAGCCAATTCTGAAATGGTGCATCTGGTTCAAGATAGCATCTATAAATCAGATATTAAGAGTACTTCATTTTCTACTATTGCTTTCTATAAATTAAAAAATTCAGAATTCGGTTTGAATTATTTTTTCAAATCACAGACATTGGATCCGGGAAATCAAATTCAGTTGACTTATAGCTGGAATGATTCAAAAATAATTTCTATTCTGGCTGAAGTATTTTCATTAAGTCAGATTCCAGCCTGGATGTTACAGCGACAGTATGTCAATAAAAGACTTATCTGGGAAAATAATTTCAAAAATCAAAAAGAAAAAGGAATTAGAATAAAATTGAAATCTGAAATTTTTGGAATCACAAAAGCTGAAGCCGAGATTTCAGAAATTAATAACTTAATTTATCTTAATTCGAATATAAACTTAATTCAGGAAAGCAAGAAATACAATTATATTAAGCTGCAAATAAGTGAGGATCTTAGCTGGAAAAGAATTGGTTTTTTCAATCAAATTAAGTACATTCAATTGGATCCGGATTCAGCCGGTTGGAATTCCTGGTATTCAAGACATGAACTTTATCTTAAGTCCGGATTATTTAAGGGATCTACTCCTTCCAAACTTTCAATTCATGCAGATTATGCTTCTGTAAATAACATCAATGGATTTGATCCAATTCTAGGATTTTATTATCCATACCATATAAATAAAATTGTTGCCGGACCATTCATTGGAGTTCAATTGCAAGCACAAGTTGCAGACTTAAATGTTAGTTTGAGCTTCGACCATCTGGATTCCTTTTGGAATAAAAAAAGACCAAGCCTGATCATTGGCTATCCGGTGTATGATTTTAGTTTTGAAATCCGACTTTGGTGGAGATTCTATAATTAATTTCGCTAATTGCATTAAACCCGCTTTATGCAATAGAGTTTCGTAGTGAAAGTCAAAAGGTCAATAAAGACTAGTGTTCCCGGAGAATTTTTACCGCAAACATGGCCATCCCCATGGTGAGGATAAAAATTTGAGGAAGCGCTAGGATTTGCAGGCATTTTGGCTTGTAATAGAAAGTCTATTGCATAAAGCGGGTTAAAATAAAATCATTACTTGTATTATACTCGATTGGAATTAAAATCAAATTTTTGGATTCAAAAATAATTCCAATCGGTATAATTCTATGCTTTCCTAGTATAAGAAAACCTCATTACAATTAATAATCTCAATTTTCGATAACCTCAGGAAAAGCTTTAATATGAGCATAAACATCCACCCCAGAAATTTTGGTTTCAACTTTATCACTGGTCATTTTTACACCTTTGATATCATGAAGTATTCCTGATGGAGATAATGCTTTCACTCCATATTGAGTACCATCATTAGCAATTGCTTTAATATTTAAAATATTTCCTGATTGACTAACTCCTTTAACATCTAATTTTTCTCCTGATTCGGTAATTGCTTTAATGTCATAGATCGTTCCATCGTTACCAATTGCCTTAACCGGAGCTAATTTGTCTTCACTGGATAATACTTTAACTGGTAGCCATTGTCCATTAATCTGAGCTTTGATGTCCATCATCTGACAGTTACCGTAGCTCATAATTGCTTTTACAGGAAATATTTTTCCAGCTTTATCCATTGCTTTTACATCCAATATTTTACCTTCTGAATGAATGGCCTTAACATGCCATATGCTATCCTTATCATTGCTCATACCCAGTTGTGGCAAAGCTTTAACGTGTGCAAAGATGTCATGTCCTGCAAGATTCATTTCCACTTTATCGTCACTCATTTTCACTCCTTTAACATCATAAAATTGCCCATTAGGAGATATTGCTTTTACACCATAAATTGAGCCATCTGCAGCAAGTGCCTTTAGACTAATTATTTTTCCGGCATTATAAATTCCCTTTACGTCTAGCTTTTCACCGGTTGCAGTCAGTGCTTTAATGTCATAAACCATTCCATCTTCTCCTATTGCTTTTACAGGAATATTTTTATCCGCAGATAAAAGCATTTTAACAGGAAGTCTTTTATCTCCTACTAATGCTTTGATGTTTATCAAGTGTAGATTTCCATCTTCTACTATGCCTTTAACATCAAATATTTTTCCATCTTTATCCAACGCTTTGACATCTATCATTCTTCCGTCTGGATGAATTGCCTTTATGTGCCAGATCGTTTCAGTATTTTTTACTGGTTCAGTTGTTGCAGCTGGAACAGGAGGTGTCATTTCCTTTTTATCTTTTGCCTGATTACAAGCAAAAGTTAGCATTAAGCCAATTGCAATTAGACCAAATTTAAATGTTGCATAACTCTTAAAAAATCTGTTAGCTGTGTTTTTCATTTTATAATTTTTAATAAAAATTTATTTTATATATTCTGAATTAATATCGCAAAGATATCGACAATTCATAAAAAAACAATTAAAAAATTGTAAGATTGCCTTATAAGTTAAATACAAAATATTGTATACAATTTTTGCAATTATATAAACTACTCAAACATTTGAATCTACGTGAATAGAGAAAATTAAATCTTGTATTTAGTTGTTCAAGATTTAATAAATAATTTTAAAGAACTTCCGGACCAAGATCCCAATCCTGCTGTTATTCCACCAATAAGTCCTGAAACTAGACTCAATTGAATAGCAGTTGTATTTTGAAAAATTGATCCGACCATATCAATAATTTTAGAAGAGGAATCAATGCTCATGTAATAACTTAGAATAGACCACAACAAGAAAATAGAAATAAATCCGGTAATGAATGCAGTCCATCTGGATAACGAAAACCAATATGAAATAATCGCAGAGACTACTGCAATAAACCACCAATCAAATAAATATGCACTTATTGTGCAAAGAACTATTAATACAAAACTAAAAGCTAATAATTTTTTCATCTTTATTCAAACTGATAAATCGTTTTCGAAATATTTTTTAGATCATTTTCTGAACGACAATATTGCAAATTGTAATATTCACCCTTTCTCCAAGTTTCTACCATATCCATATAATGAATATTTCCCGGTCTTCCATCCTGACCTCCTGGATAGACCCCTAAAGCTTTAGGTCCATCTTTGGTCAATTCAACTATCATTCTCCAGGATGGACCCCAGTTCTTCCAACAAGCATTAATAATATCCTTAGAGCCTGAAGTAGCAATAAATGGAATACTAAATGCAGGTATTCTCGCCATGTGATCAATATGTGTTCCTTTATATTCTGCCCAAGTTTTATCCATTACTAAATTAAAATCAATAACACTTGAATCCAAAGAAATTTGAATAAGTTGATTTAAATCTTCAATCTCTGTCGTAGACTTAATATCATAGTATTTAAGATGAGCTTGATCTTTCATCAGCCTTAATGTTGTTTGTTCTGAAGGTATTGCAGTATACTTAACCAAACTGTCCATAGTTATTTCATCCCAAGTCAATTTCATTAGTTTTTGAATCCAAATATCAAATGCTACTGCTTCATGTGAATTCGCATCATAATTGTAATTCCAATTTTTAAGCAATTGAAAAACGTATCTCTCCTTTACATTTAACTTCGTTGAATCGATTGATTTCAAAAGAAAGGGTAAGGCAATCTCAGCGAGTAAACTATAATCATTAGCCTGCAATTTTTTTAGATCTTCAACACTCCAAAGTTTTTGGGCAGAAAGTAATCTATTTATCATTGTACCCCGAGCATCTCTAAAGTCTCCATTGTTGTAATAATTTGGAAAATCATTCGCTGTAGATTTTTGATTTGCAGACGAAATAAATCCTCTTGAAGGATTGAGACAAGATGGAACAAATTCTGAGGGCAAAAATCCATGCCAGATATTAGAAGACAAACTGCCATCCAAAATAAAACGACCCTGTTCTAAAGTCTTGATTGGCATTTGACCTTGTACCGTTAAGGCAATATTTCCAAACTTATCTGCATAAGCAAGATTCTGAGCAGGATATGAAAAATTCTTAATTGCATTCCTATAATCGGTATAGTTTTTAGCTTCATTTAGTCCAACAAAAGTTTTTAATTCGTTGACGTTGAAACTATCCTGAATAATCCAATGCATTGCTAATCCATATTTAGCTTGTTTCTTATCTTCATAAACTATTGGACCCCACCGTGTCAAAAGTATAGTATCTAAAACAGCATCAGCTCCATTGACCAAAATTTTTTCAATGCGACTTGAAATAGTTTCTTTTTTTCCATCAACATAATATTGAGTTCTTGAATTGTCCGTCCAATTAATTTTATACCAATCCTGAACGTCCCAACCTGCATTCGTAATTCCCCAGGCTATGTTTTCATTAAATCCAATTACAACTCCCGGTATTCCAGCAAAACTTACACCATATACATTATATCCCGGTGTAATAATTTGTTGTTCATACCAGACACTTGGTAAATTCAAACTAAGATGAGGATCATTGCATAATATCGGATTTGAACTGCTTGATTTATTTCTTCCTATAGCCCAATTGTTTGACCCTAATCCGGATTCAGTACTATCCAGAATAACAGGAATAATTTGTTGTATCGGATCGTTATGGATAGTATGATTCATTGAATCTAAATGAAAACCCCATGGAGTTCCAGTTGGTATTACTGGATCAGTTAATGGATCAATTTCCGGAAAGAGTAAATTAAAATCTTCACCAAAAACTAATTTGGCATTGCTGAGTTCCACATCCTGATCACGACCGCACAATATTTCTGCCATTGACTTATGAAATAAAGAAGACCTATACGGCGACCAATGTTCTGGACTGAAATTCATCAATTTATATTCGATTGGATAATCCTTGTAAGAAAGATGATCTATGTAATAATTGACCCCTTTGCTGTACGCTTCCAACAAGGAATAAATTTCAGGAAATTTTTTCCAGGTTTCCGTACTTTTTCTTGCCGCTTCAGCCAGTCCTTTTCTTCTTTTTGTTTTATCAAATTCCAATGCTTTAATTCCTATTATTTCACTTATTCTTCCCTCCGCAGCCCTAGATGAGAAATCCATCTGCCACAATCGGTGCAGGGCATGAACATAGCCCTGAATAAAGTAGGCTTCTTCTTGTGTTGAAGCTTGTATATGTGGAACTGCGCGTTCATCAAAGTATACTTTTCCACTTACGCCAGTATTGGTTAATTGATCTAATCCCGTTTGATATGGTTCAATGCTGTTGTGCCAGAAACCAATAAATGGAGAAAAGAATTTACCCAAAGGTGGCAGACTAACAGATTTCAATGCCATAGGTTTGGAAAGCATGATGCACCAAACAAGACAAAGAATACTTGGAATTATAACTGCAATTGATTTTTTCATAAATTCATCTTACAAAATAGAAATTAGTAGAATCACTTAATTGAGCATCAAACTGATAATTTTCTATATTGAATTTTTGAATGGAATTAAGTGTTTCAATTTTATTTTCTGCCATATATCTTACCATTAATCCTCTAGCTTTTTTAGCATTAAAAGAAAGAAAATTAATTTTTCCATTTCGCAATTCACGGAAATGAATGTGAATTATAGGTATTTTAATTTTATCTCGTTCAACTGCTTCAAAATATTCATTTGATGCTAGATTTATCAAATATTTCGAATTCGTATCTTCTATATCCTGAATTAATAATTCTGTTAATTTATTTTTCCAAAACTGAACTAAATTTTTGGTTTTCTTATGTTTGAGTTGAATACCCATTTCCAATCGATAGGGCTGAATAAGATCCATAGGACGGAGCAATCCATATAAGCCAGAAAGCATTTTTAATCTTTCCGAACAGTATTCTATACTTTCAGGATCCATTGAGAGCACATCCAATCCTCTGTATACATCTCCACTAAAAGCATACAAAGCAGGTTTTGAATTTTCCGTTCCAAATTCAGGCTTCATCTTCTGATATCTATCATAGTTTTCCTTTGCCAATTTATCACTGATGTCCATCATTTTCTTTATGCCGTTGACCGATTTCTTTTGCATCAGTTCTAAGAGCTGCAAAGAATGACTCCAAAGTCTAGGGACAGTATTGCTAACCGGCGACTCCGTGGTAAAATCTAAATCTTTGGATGGTGAAATTAGGATGATCATATAGTGAACTTACGACGCATAGTTAAGCTTAGTTTTTCAAAATTCATAATATTAGGCATAATATTAAGGCTAGAACAGTTTGTAGTTAGGTTTCTATAATAAAGGATATATACTTAATTGAATAATTAGGGGTAAACCATGAATTTATACAAATCCTTCAAAAACATCGGACAATCCTAAATTTAAGACTATTTTTATGGCTCATAATAATTAGGATATGATAACTAAAAGACTTTTGTTGATGAGTTTGGGAATAGCTTTCATTAGCAACTTGCTTTGTGGTCAAAAGATCATCCTTGGTGCTGGTAATTCAGCCCAAATTTCGACCTATTCAAGTAGCAATTGGCAATCTCCTAAATGGAAGGATAGTACATCTGCAAATAATACAATTAATGGTCAAGGCTTACAGGCTGAGCTCATGAATGCCAGTAGATTCTTGTATCAGGCAAGCCTTGGTTCTTCCAAAGCTGAAATAGAACGTGTGGCTAATATTGGTATTAAGAATTGGATTGATGAGCAAGTAGATTTGAAACCATCTTATACATTAGACGAACTTAGCAGAGTAACAAAAGATGTTGTCGATTGGCATTATTTGAATGGCGGAGATTCCATAGATGAACCAAAGTATTTCTATGCACTTCATTTCAATTATAGCTGGTGGAATATGAATTTGAAAAATAAAGATGAGCTTAGACAAAGAGTTGCTTATGCATTGAGTGAATTGTTTGTAATTTCTGCAAATTCGGATCTTGGTGGCTATGCCAATGCGATGTGTAGTTATTATGATCTGTTGATAAAAAATGCTTTCGGAAATTATTTTGATTTGCTCAAACAGATTACATATCACCCATCAATGGGGATATATTTAAGTCATTTAAATAATCCTAAAACAGATACTGCCAGAAACCTTAGACCAGATGAAAACTACGCCAGAGAGATTATGCAATTGTTTACCATTGGATTATTTGAATTAAATATTGATGGTAGTTTAAAAAAAGATTCAAAAGGAAATGCAATTCCAACTTACAATCAAAGAGATATTCAGGAACTCGCAAAAATATTTACCGGAATGAGCTTTTCTGAAGTGATGATGAATCCTTATCGCGATACTTCAGACTTTGGTGATGGATTATATCTTGGTGATCCTACAAAGCCAATGAAAGTTTTTGAAAATCATCATGAACCAGGACCTAAAACCTTGTTTGGAAAATATGTTACAAAGTGGCCACAGTCTGGCAATGAAGATATTGATGAGGCATTGACAGTTATTTTTAATCATCCCAATGTTGGCCCATTTGTTTGCAAACAAATCATTCAGCGTTTGATAAAGTCCAATCCTTCTCCATCTTACGTGGCAAGAATTTCAAGAATTTTTAATGATGATGGCAAAGGGGTCAGAGGAAATCTGAATGCAGTGATTCGGGCAATATTACTTGATGATGAAGCAAGAACATGCGAATGGCTCGAAGATGAAAACAATGGACAATTGAGAGAGCCTATTATGAAATATTCGCATTTTGTAAATGCTGTTGGTGTTGAACAGTATTACAATAGATTTTATAATTCGTCCTATGATTTTGCAGACAAGACAGGACAGATTCCATTACATGCACCGTCTGTTTTTAACTTCTTCTCTCCTGCATACCAAGCTAAGGGTGAGATTACAAATCACAATCTTGTTTCACCAGAATTTCAGATTTTTAATTCTAAAACCAGCATTGGTTTTATGAATATGGTGAACAACTGGATTTATGATTATGTCATTTATTCCTGGTTAGATAAAGATCCACCTACAGTACTTTTAATTGATGAGTTAAAAGATCTTTCCAGAGATCCGGAAGCTCTACTAAATAGATTAGATCTTCTTCTCACACATGGGAATCTTACCGATGAAACAAGAAATATTATTAAGACAGCCATTTCAAAATTTGTAGATAGAGATTATCGAGACCAACGTGTCAGACTGGCACTTTACTTAATTACCATATCACCTGATTACGCCATATTTAAATAGAAAAAAATGAGTCAAAAATATAATTCACGAAGAAAATTTCTAGGACAGGTTAGTTGTGCAGCACTTGGATATTCTACAATATACAATACGCTAATAAATCTCAAAGCAATCAATGCACTTTCATTGTCAAATTCTGCTTTGGATCCGGAATACAAGGCCTTAGTCTGTATTAATCTAGGAGGTGGAAACGACTCCTATAACATGCTGGTTCCATACCTTAACTCTGAATACAATGCCTACAAAAAAACCAGATCGAATCTTGCTTTAAATAAAGCCGATCTGCTTAAATTAAAGATTACTAATACTCCAAATAAAGAATACGGTTTACATCCTGCAATGAAAGAACTTCAATTGATGAATGATTCAGGAGAAGCGGCATTTATTGCAAACGTCGGAACTTTATTAGCGCCTACAACGAAGGATGATTTTTACAATAATAAAGTTCCGCTGCCATTAGGCCTTTTCTCACATTCTGATCAGGCACAACATTGGCAGACAGGAATTCCACAATCAAGAACCAACATCGGTTGGGGAGGAAGAATGTCTGATCTTATAAATGACATGAATACCAATTCCAAGATCTCTATGAATATTTCTCTAGAAGGTTCAAATTATTTTGAAACCGGAAATGATCTTGTAGAATATGTTGTTGATCCAATAGATGGTGCTGTAGGAATAACAGGATACAGACCAGACAATATGTATGACGTTTTTAATATTCGCAAGACTGAAGGAATTGACAGCCTTCTAACTCAAACCTATACGGATATTTTCAAAAAAACTTACACAGATATCCTTCGCAATTCAAGAGATGGTCAGTTACAATTTCAAGAAGCATTGAATTCTGCTCCGGAAATAAAAACACAATTTACAGACAATAGATTTTCTAAATCTCTAAAAATGGTAGCGAGAATTATTTCTATACACCAGAGTCTGGGATATAAAAGACAGATCTTTTATATAGAATACAATGGTTGGGATCATCATGATGAGGTTTTGAATAACCAAAACAATATGCTTGGAGTAGTTTCTGATGGCTTAAAAGAATTCCGTGATTCATTGGTTGAATTGAATTTATTCAAACAAGTTACAACTTTTAATATTTCGGAATTCGGAAGATCACTAACTTCTAATGGCAATGGATCAGATCACGCCTGGGGAGGAAATAGTTTTGTCATGGGTGGTTCAATTAATGGCTCTAAGTTGTATGGAAAGTATCCTGCACTTGATCTTTCAAATCCATACAGCGTATACGAAGGAGCAATCATACCAACCACTTCAGTGGATCAATATTTTGGTGAATTAGCACAGTGGATGGGTGTTGCTAATTCTGATCTACCTTATGTTTTACCTAATATTGGCTCGTTCTACAATATCAATTCTCCATCAAAACCTTTGGGATTTATTAAATAGAAATTATGAAAAAAATTTATACCATTTTAATTGCATTTTTATTTATTCATTCGATTTCATTTGGACAGTGTTTTCCGGATCAGCATAGTACAAATTGGTTTGATGCCTGGGTTTCTTGTCAACCGGC
The DNA here is from genome assembly GCA_040006775.1 of Saprospiraceae bacterium. Lineage (GTDB taxonomy): Bacteria > Bacteroidota > Bacteroidia > Chitinophagales > Saprospiraceae > Vicinibacter. The sequence goes on along the minus strand of JBDTWI010000013.1, from coordinate 66,808 downwards.
TCCATCGCCTAATATCGCAAGCAAGGATGGTCATTGGATTGTCTATGATTTGAAAGAAAGATATTCTATTGATAAGATTAAATTATGGAACATCAATGATCCAGCTCATCTAGACTGGGGAATTCGCGATTGTAAAATAGAATATTCGGGTAACCTAGTTGATTGGTATGATGCGGGTGAATTCAGATTGGAGAAAGCGAGTGGAAAGTCTCATTATGAGGGAATGGATTGGATGAATGTGAGAATGCCTGAAGCGAGATACATACTTATTAGTGCTTTGAGCAATTATGGCAAGGAAGATTGTTATGGATTTGCAGAAATTAAGTTCTCCGCAGAAAAAAATCTTATCAGTTCCAACGACAATACCAATAATGATGTCACTATGAAGGCGGTCATTTCCCCCAACCCTTTTCAAGATTATTTCATGGCAAATATTTCTTCTAATGTTGGAGACGAAATACATTATAGTTGTGTTGATTTGTTTGGCCATGTGATTAGTTCAGGCAAAATAAATATGACTCAATCAAATTATATTTTAAGGGTTCTTACTAACGAATGGGCTACTGGAAATTATCAATTAATTCTTAGAAAAGCAAATCAGATTGCACATTATTCGATAGTGAAACTTTAGGAGATATTTTTATAAGAATAAAGCTTTCAGCTAAAGAAAGGGAAATACTTTTAAATTGAAATGAGTTGAGAATAATTTAGTTGTCCTAACGAATTGCAATTCAATGTATACAACAGTTTTATTGACAAACGAACTGTGCATATTACATCTTTTTATAAAACATCTTTATTGTCATTTTATCAATATTTAGAGGGCTAATTTTAAGCTCTATTAATAATGTATCGCTTGTCAATGTTGCAATATTGTAGCTTATTGGAGAATGATTATTAAAGTTAAAAGTAAGTGTGTGATCTACAACATCCCATTTTCCATTACATTTTGATTTTCCCCATTGCAAATCTACATTTCTTTCTTTGAATGTCATAAAGTCGAATATCTCCGTCATTCCTTTCGTTTTAAATGTGAAGTCGATGATACTATTGGATTCATTTTTCACATTTTCTAATCGCCACCTACCTGTTAAAAGCTTTGTGTTCAATTTATCTTGCCCCAATAACTGATTGATTGAGAATATTAATATCAATAAAGAAAATAATTTTGTGCACTTATTCATTTTTTGCTTTTTAGTTACACCGAAATATAATTATTGGTCCTCAGAAGGCTTAAAGTTCACTTTAAGGTACTTGTATTCAATCAAGTTTTTAGCATTTATTTCAGATTAAATTTGAATGCTTAGACTTAAACTATAGATTAAATTTAGAGTTCCTTTCCTTCTTTTCCATTAACTCTGCTCCTTCTTTTCTCCAATTATCCAAGAAGTCACAAATCCTGTAAATGTTCCAAACAATCCAACACCGGTAATCATTAAGAATACAGCAATGATCCTGCCTTCAGTAGTTATCGGATATCTATCCCTATAACCAACGTTAGTAACAGTTACAAAGTCCCACCAAATTGCATCCTCCGCAGTTTTGATGTTGCATTGCGGGAGGTCCTCCACCTGCAAAATAGTAATTGAAGAGAAGATCAGCATGATCATTGTAATCATGGTCACCGTGGTGAATGCACCTTCTGTTCTGCTGCGATACACATGCTTGACAAGATTACGTACAGAACGAAAGGTTCTTAATATTCTCAATATTCGGATCACTCGAATAGCACGACCATATCTCAGTACACCGAAAGTTGGAATACTCGAAATTAAATCAATCCATCCCCATTTTAAAAATTCCAGTTTAGACTTCGCTTTAATAAACCGATACACAAAATCTGAAATAAAAATGATACAAATAAAATCGTCTACGATTTCAAGGAGTTTGGACATTTCCGGTGAAAAATCAACAAATACATCAATTAAAAGAACAACGAGAACGTAGATGGAAAGAAATAGAATGACGAGATCCATCAACGAAAGTTTATTGTTTGACTGATTAGTGGTCATATGGAGTATTTAATGAAGACTCTAAGTTCTGAAATTATAACAAATTAGAGCTCCTTTATTCCGCTATTGTCTTTTGCAGATGATGCTAGACATTCCCTTTCAAAACAAGAACAATTTAAAGGAAATGGTCTTTTGGTAATTCTTATTCGAAGGATAAGCATTTCGATCGAAATTCTAAGAATAGCAAGATGAAAAAGGTCTAAATAATAACCTCTTACTTTATTGTAAAATCTGCATAGGCCTTACATTCACCCATGTCTGTAACTGTCACCAAATATAATCCTGAACCACTCGCTGTTATAACGGATAAATCGCCTACCCCATTTGACCATTTATAAAAATATGGAGGGTCTCCACCCATAACTGAAACTGAAAGTTGATTGTTCTTTTCAGTCCAACTAATACTTGCTTTAAAGCTATGACAAACTTCTTCTTTGGAAGTCAGATTGTAGCAGGAAAATAAAACTACAGCAACAAAAAATAACATTATAAGAGTTAGGAATTTTTTCATGTTTACTATTTTGGAATAAAATTAATAAAGAAGTATCGATTTTTAAGGATAGTTAGCATTTTTTTAATTGAACAAGCAAATAACCTTCAGTCTAAATTAAGTTATCCTCTACACAAAGGAATAAAATCTAAGAGAAATCGATCTTATTTTTTCCACTTTACTCCTTAGATTGGTAAGCTGCAATCTCCATTTTCCTAACCTTCATTTCTAATTGAGATCGAAATAAATGAAACTGAGTAGAGTTTTGGATTTAATCCAATCCTTAACCTTTAAATTTGAAACGAACCTGTACTAGCCCAGCGCTTCTGCTAAATCTAATTTTGCCTCTTCAATAAATTTAGTTTTACCTTTGGTCGGTGAATATTTCCGCAGGAGAATTAGCCAAAATGGTGCAAGGCAAACTTGAAGGCAATGCCGACGTCAAATTGTACAAAGCATCCAAAATAGAAGAAGCTCAGGAGGGAAGCATTTGTTTTTTTGCCAATCCCAAATACGAATCCTATGTCTACACTACTAAGGCTTCAGCTATCCTAGTTAGTGAAGAATTCAGTCCTAAAGAACCCATTCAAGCCAGTTTAATAAGGGTCAAGGACGTCTATCAGACTGTTGCCCTACTTATGGAGGTTTTCGAGCAGAAAACTAAAGTGGAAGCGTTTAGGGACCCAACAGCTAATATCCATCCTACAGCTCAAATAGGAGAAGAGGTTTCCATAGGAGCTTTTTGCGTTATTTCAGCTGGTGTTCAAATTGGCAATAATGTTGTTATACATCCTCAGGTATTTATTGGTGAACAGGTTAAAATTGGAGACCATTGTGTTATTTACCCAGGTACTCGTATTCATAGAGAATGTGTTCTTGGTAATCACTGTATTCTGAATTATAATGTAGTCCTCGGAAGCGAAGGTTTTGGTTTTGCTCCAACTGAACATGGAACTTATAAAAAGATTCCACAATTGGGAAATGTTCAACTGATGGATTATGTAGAAATTGGTTCCAATACTTGCATTGATAGAGGAAGTATGGGCTCAACAACAATTGGAATGGGATCTAAACTTGACAATCTGATTCAGATAGCCCATAATGTACAAATCGGAGAAAACACGGTCATTGCAGCCCAAACGGGAATTGCCGGAAGTTCTAAAATTGGCAACAACTGTGTAATTGGAGGTCAAGTTGGCATTATTGGTCACATCGAGATTGCTGATGGCAGTAAGATTCAAGCCCAAAGTGGTGTCGCCGGAAGTCTTAAAGATGAAAATGGAAAATGGTATGGTTCTCCAGCAATTGAGTACGGCAATTATTTAAAGTCCTACGCTGAATTTAAAAATCTCTCCAACACTGTAAAAAAAATCCGCGCCTTAGAAAAGGAGTTAGAGAAGTTAAAAGATACAGAAAACTAATTCAAAGCTATTTTTGCTAAACATTTGCTTGTTTTTTTAATTATATATCTTTGAATTTCATTCATGAACCAAAAAACAATTAGTCAGGAAATTCAAGTTTCAGGAATTGGCCTTCACACCGGTGCGAGGGTTAACATGTGTTTCAAACCTGCCACCGAAAATCACGGTATAAAATTTTGCAGAATTGATCTTCCTGATAGACCAATTATTCATGCAGATGTTTCCCGTGTTCTGTCCACCAATAGAGGCACCACATTACAGGAAGGAGTCGCACAAGTTTGGACTGTGGAACATTGCTTGTCTGCGCTATATGGTTTAGGAATTGACAATGTTCTAATTGAATTGGACGGCCCTGAAATTCCAATATTAGATGGCTCAGCCAAATATTTTGTCAAAGCCTTGAAAGATACCGGAATAGTGGAATTAGATGCCCAGAAAGAGATCTTTATTATCACAGAGCCAATCTCCTTTGAGGATGATGAAACCGGTGCAGAATACGTAGCAGTTCCTTCAGAAGAGTTTGAGATAACAACCTTGATAGACTTCAATTCTAACATTCTGGGACAACAATTCGCCAGTCTGGATCATCTGGAAGATTACTCTGAACAGATTGCACCTTGTAGAACTTTTGTGTTTGTCCATGAATTAGAACAATTGCTTGAACAGAATCTTATCAAAGGCGGTGACATAGACAATGCTATAGTAATTGTTGACAGAATGATGAGTCAGAAAGAACTGGATAACTTGGCTTTGAAACTCAACAAACCTTCCATTAAAGTAGAGAGAGAAGGCATACTGAATACGGTAAGTTTACAGTTTTCAAATGAACCTGCACGACATAAGTTGCTAGATGTAATTGGAGACCTTACACTCGTTGGAAAATCTATACAAGGTAAAATTGTAACAAAAAAATCAGGACATAAATCGAATGTAGAATTTGCTAAAATTCTCAAGAAAAAATTCCAGGAATCGAAAAAGTTAAAAGGGGTTCCCCATTATGACCCGAACCTTCCACCGGTAATGGATATCCTTCAGATTCAATCTATGCTACCACATCGATATCCTTTCTTGTTGGTCGACAAAATTATTGAAATCAATCCTAATATGGTTGTGGGTATTAAAAACGTAAGTTTCAATGAAGAACTGTTTCAGGGACATTTTCCTAACAATCCTGTTTTTCCAGGAATGCTGCAACTCGAAGCACTTGCACAAACCGGAGGAGTTCTGGCTTTAAGCTTGCAAGAAGATCAGGGCAAGTGGGATACTTATTTTTTAAAAGCTGACAATGCAAAATTCAGACAAAAAGTTGTACCAGGTGATACCCTGATACTGAAAATGGAACTAATTTCGCCAATCCGCAGAGGCTTGGTTATCATGAACGGTACTGCTTATGTTGGAAATAAAGTGGTCTGCGAAGCTGAGTTAACAGCCCAGATTGTAAAAAGGTAAAAATGAATTCAATCCAGACAAATATTAGTCCTGCGGCTAAAATTGGCACCGGAACGAAGGTAGAACCTTTCGTGACTATAAATCCAAATGTGATTATTGGTCAAAATTGTTGGATTGGACCCTACGTTTCCATTATGGATGGTACCAGAATTGGAGACAATTGCAAGATTTTTCCCGGAGCAGTGATTGGTGCAGTTCCTCAGGATCTAAAATACAATGGGGAAGATTCAATACTAGAAATAGGAAATAATACTACCGTAAGAGAATATTGCACCCTAAATCGAGGTACAAAGGCAAGTATGATCACAAAAATAGGATCAAACTGCTTACTTATGGCTTATGCACATGTTGCCCATGATTGTATTATTGGTGATCATGTCATTCTTGCAAATAATGTCAATCTTGCAGGTCATATTACCATTGAAGATTATGCAATTCTAGGAGGCCTTACTGCTGTCCATCAATTCGTCAAAATAGGAGCTCATGCAATGATTGGAGGAGGTTCTTTGGTCATGAAGGATGTCCCACCCTTTGTAAAAGCAGCTAGAGATCCTTTAACTTATGAAGGCGTCAACAGCATTGGACTCAGACGGCGTGGATTTACAAAAGAACAAATTAATAGTATACACGACATCTATCGCTATCTCTTTATCAAATACAGAAATATTACGAAGGCAACCAATGACATTAAAGTAAGTCTGCCGGATAGTCCTGAGAAAACAAGAATTCTAGAATTCATAGCTCTTTCCGAAAGAGGTATTATGAAAGGTATTCGGAGATAAATAAATGGAAATTATATTAGAATCTGTATCTAAGAGATTCACCTTGTCACAGTGGGTATTGCGAGATCTAAATTATACTTTTATAAGTGGCAAGAAATATGGTCTCTCCGGTGTAAACGGTTCAGGTAAATCAACATTAGTAAGTTTATTAGCTGGATTGAGCCGACCTACTAAAGGCGAAGTTTATCATAGAAATAATCAAATTAATATTGATGCTATTCTTTGGCATAAGCATCTTACTCTAGCTACACCCTACTCTGACTTATTGGGTTATTTAAGTTTAAATGAAATTCTGAAGTTTTATTTCACTTTCAAAAAATTAAAAAATTCATTAAGCCAAGATGAGTTTTTACAAATTACAAAATTCTACGAACACCAAGATAAGTTTATAAAGAATTTTTCATCGGGAATGAAACAAAGATTAAAACTGGGATTGGCATTACTGGCAGAATCTGAAGTCATTATTTTGGATGAACCTTGTACAAACTTAGATGAAGATGCACAGCGTTGGTATTACAATACCTTAGAGGATTATACCACGAATAGTCTCGTTATAATTGCTTCTAATGACGCACAGGATTTCAAGAAACTTGATGAAATTATTCAACTTGGTAAATAGATCAAAAGTCTGAATCTATAACTTGGACTTATCTTAATTCTTGACTTAGTTAGTCTTTGAATTTCAAAATATAATAAATATATCTAGAATTTCTTGAATCAGAAAAAGCCAATTATTGCTTTGTATTCCGCTTGAAATACTGCCTAATACCGACGAGAATTATAAAATAGTCCATTAAATAATTTAAAATTGCAAATTCTATCGGTATTATACCGAAAAGCATTGGACTAACTATAATTTCATATTGGTATAAATTATTTTCAAAATCAAGGATTAATTAACCAACTTGGCCCTGCTCTTCTTTCTTCTTCTCCCAATGGCTCCCATCCTGTCACCAATTCTTTACTTCCAGTATGAAAGTAAACTGGTTTTTCATTTCTTAATAGATCGACCATTGTTGAAAGCTCTTGCGCTGTGTCAATTTTGATTCTTTCAGTTGTCCCGTTTTCAAATATTAAATCGATAACTCCTGAATTGGTCTTTGCTCTCCAATTTACAGAATAAAGGCTAATTGATTCCCACATAATAAATAAATTTGATTTGATTTAGATTCGAATATTGATTCGCAAATATAAAGTTTGTTATCTGCTAAGTGACAATTATTTTATTTTAAACTATAGAAAGTTGAAACATGCTTAAGTTAAAGAAAAAATTTACTATATTCTTAATAGTCTTTTTCTTTCAAGTATTTTGTTTCCATCACTAATTATTACTTGATATACCCCGGGCTCCAATGTGCTTGCATCCATTCTAACAGTTCCAAATTCATTTAATTTCCATTTATAAATAATGTTTCCATGAAGATCAGTGAGTATACATTTTAATGCACTGGACTTAATTCTTAAATGATAATTAATAAAAAATTCGTTTCTACTAGGATTAGGGTAGATTTCAAATAGATTCGAATTTCCAGCATCTTTAATATCTGTTATAATAGAAGTATAAACTGTATTGGTAAGTATTGGAGAATTTGAATCAAAATATATTTCAGCAACATTGCTAATGTAATCCGCTTTTCTTAAATCATTTTGAGGGAGAATCATAAATTGAACAAAACCATTTGATTTTAAAGGATTTACAGAAACGCTAGGCAAATAGATTTTATTAAAATGAAATTCTGCATTTCCAAATTCTTCCATTTCTAGTTGGCATTTATGACTGGAGTTTACAATTCTTATCGAACCAGCTTGCAACTTATTGGATAATGCATCTTTTATGATTACATTATAAGCTGTGTCGTTCCCTGTATTTTGAAACCTTATAGTATAAAGTAATTCTTTATATCCAGTAGTGGATTCAACAACTTCTATTTCTCTCACGAGTTTGTCATTTGGGTCAAATGAATTTCTTATATAATCCTGAAATATGGATAAATTATTACTCAATCGCTTGTCTCCATAAGATTCAATTGTGGCCTTAGCTATAAAAACTTTGTTGGCTGGCTCATTACCAGGAATTTTAAGATAACAAATAAATCTTTGCGTCATGCCAATGGAACTGGTATTGACTTTCCATTTTATCAAATTGGATTGAACAGTATAATTCGTTTGTTCAGATGAAATAAAAGTCCAGCCATTAGGAATTTCCAAACTTAGTTCAGCATCCTGAATTGCAAATGCTCCATGGTTGGACACATCCATTGTTGCAATTACTGTAGAACCCGCACGAGGTTTACTTATATTTAGGTTTACTTCCAAATCTACAGAATCATTCAATTGAATTGCGAAATTGTAATTTCCACCAATCTGTCCAATTTGGTTTGGCACATTAATGAGATAGAAGGATGGACTTGCAATACTTGTCAATCCTGCTGAAGCATACGTTTTAATCGTATTTAATTCATTTTTCTCGACCTCTATACTATAATTGCCCTTTTCGCTTACAGCGACTTTATTTCCTTGATCATTGGTAATGATAACTCCTGATGCAGGAACGTCTAAATTCATATTGTATAGCCCATTTCGATCTATGTCATAGTATACAATTCCACTTACAAAACTGTTTTGCTTACAAGGATCAACCTTATTAGAAATTAAAACAAATATTTTAGTTGAATCCTGAAGACAATTTCCATTTAAAAAAGTTCCAGAATAAGTACCTGGTCCCTCGACTAAATTGCCGCCCCATTCAAAAGGGAAATAGTACTCACAGACTTTAACAGTTAATTGCACAATACTAGGAAGCCTTCTAACTTTTATCGTCTTACATATTGTGTTACTTGCAACACATGTCTTAACACCAGTATAGGCTTTAAAAATTTTATTAAAACACAACTCAAAATCTCCTTCTAATGGAAATGTTAATTCAATACTTTTAGAATCACTGTCAAGATGGACTCCGCTGAGTGTCCAATTCCTAAAGAAACAATTCGGATTAGAAATCTCTGTTTCTGTATACTTAACTTTAGTTGGCCCTTGGCAAACATTCACTGGGCCATCGAGGCTTTTAATTAAAACTAAATCATCAGGTTTACTACCAGAAGTTTGAAGGCTAAAGTCACAGGCATCACCTGAACATCCGTTGATAAATAATTTATAAGTATTACATGAAAAGAGTGGAAAGCAAAATGATTTTGAACCAGAATTCAAACAATTCACATCACAATAAAGAAAATTTTCACAGCAATCACCGCCGGTTACACCAATTTGCAGCCCTTGGCCATTGATATTGCAATTTCCAACAGTTATCGTAACACAGGCCTGCCCATTGTGTCCCAAGAAATTCCACCATGAAGTATTGAATGAGCTGCCACCTGAAGGGCAAAGTGGAGAGCATCCATTTGGATTAGAATAAGTAATGTGATGACAATTGTACCCATTTAGCTCCGCAATTGAACATAGCAAGGGAGCAGATTCACAATCATCGCTTGGAGCAGGGTTGCATTGAGCGTTTAGTAAGTTTACTTGAGCAATACCGATAAAACTTAGTAAAAAAATGAATTTTCGCATAATTAAGAGTTAATAGATAGATCCCTTTAATTCTACCTACGATGCCTGTAAAAGTACTTTATTTGAATTTAAATTATTTCAAATAATGGATAAGTATTGATTTTATAAAATAAAAACGCCCGGGAACCACCCCGGGCTAATAAACCAATCTCATGAAAAGGTATGAAAAGACGAAGCCTCTTTAATCTACATTATCGTGTAGGAATGAATTCTCCTGTCGTATCTCGGTTTTGTCATCTTCGATGTAGATGCGTGTTCGCGAGATAGAATTTTCAGAAGAAGAAACTGTTTGATCCAGTCGAATATTCTTGCGTTCATACGCAGGAGTGTTTTCAGCATCAGCGAGATTTTTTCCTTCTGTAAGCGGACGAATAGGAGTTTGTTTTATTCCTTCGAATAAGGTAGGAGTAACTATATTTTGATCAGAAGTTTTTGATTCTCTCCTGCGTAAATGTTCAAAACTGTTTCGATCGGTTATTGGTGCATCCACAATATTCGTATTGCTTACAATGGGCTCTGCACTATCTTCAAAATCAATAACTCTCGTACTATCTGATATTTTAGTTTCTGCAAAAATATCAGGCTTAATTTCTTCATGAAGATTAACACGTATTTCGTTATCTTCTTTGTCTATTCTATTCTTATAGCCAGTACTAAAGCCTGTTGCAATCAATGTTACACTGATTTTGTCTTCCAAGCTTTCATCCACACAGGATCCCCAGATTAAATCCGTATCATATCCCGCTTCCTGTTGGATGTATTCTGTAATTTCAGCAACCTCATCCATTGTAATTTCAGGTGTTTTTCCTGTAGTGATATTCAATAGAATATGCCTGGCACCTCTGATGTCATTGTCCTCTAGTAAAGGAGAATTTAATGCCTCTTCAATTACACGACGAGCGCGGTTTTCACCGGCAGCAATTGCAGAACCCATTATGGCAACTCCACTATTCTTCATCACAAAATTGACATCCTCGAAATCAACATTTATGTATCCCGGCACTGTGATTATTTCAGCAATACCTTTGGCAGCTGTAGCCAAAATACTATCCGCATTTCCAAATGCACTTGACATAGACAAATTGCCATACATGTCCCGTAATTTATTATTGGATATGACTATTAACGCATCGACATTTGCCTTCAATTGCTCTAGTCCTTCACTAGCTATTCTACTTCTTCTTGGCCCTTCAAACTGAAAAGGCAGAGTGACAATTCCTACGGTAAGTATATCTAATTCTTTCGCAATTTTTGCAATTAATGGTGCAGCTCCGGTTCCGGTACCGCCACCCATTCCTGCAGTAATAAATAACATTCGGGTATCCCTTTCAAGGAATCTTTTTAATTCCTCAATAGACTCCATGCAGGCTTGTAATCCAACTTCAGGATTATTTCCTGCACCTCTACCTACAGTGAGGATTGGACCTAATTGAATTTTATGAGGAACTGAACTTACATCAAGGCTTTGCTGGTCTGTATTGCAAATGGCAAATTCGACCCCTCGAATACCTTGATTATACATATGGGTAACTGCATTCGTGCCACTACCACCAACTCCTAACACTTTGATGATACTATTCAGGCTCATATTTTTATTTTCCATATCTATTACAGACGTAAAGTTAAGTTATTATATATTAAATAAACAAATAAATTATAATATTTATTTATATGTATTAGAATTCTCTATCCGGATGGTCTTCAAAGAAATTCTTCAATGTGCTTAAACTTCTTTCCATGGTCTGGCTAAGCCATCCTTTAGAAGGAACTCTTTCCTCATGCTCAACAAAAGCTTCCACTGGTACATCATCTTCTTTAAGGTCAATCACAGTTCCACTGCGTTCTTTCATGGCCAACCTTTCTGTTGGTTTGACTTTTTTCAATCCTTCAATTAATAAACCTATACTGGTAGCAAACATTGGATTTTTAATTTCATCCTGATATTGCGAAGAAAGATGCATAGTAGGAATTCCAATTCTTGAAGCTAAGCCTGTTCTGTATTCTGCCAACAAATCAATATTTTTCAATAAAGATCCTCCTCCAGTTAATACAATCCCTGCATCTAACTTATTTTCAAATCCGCTTCTGTGTATATCCCACATGACGTATTCAAAAATTTCTTCAACCCGAGCTTGAATTATTTTTGCGAGATTTTTTTCAGAAATTTCTTTTGGTTCTCTACCCATTAATCCCGGAATTGTAATTATCCTATTGTCTACAATTTCATCTGCCAATGCAGAACCAAATCGCACTTTCAATTTTTCTGCGTATTCCAAAGTTGTAGAACATCCTGCTTTGACATCTTTAGTAATCATATTGCTACCTAATGGAATTACCGAAGTATAGCGAATTATACCATCATTGTATATCGTAACATCAGTAGTCCCACCACCAATATCAACCATGACAACTCCAGCTTCCTTTTCATCTTCTGAAAGAACAGATTCAGCAGATGCCAACGGTTCGAGAGTCATTCCACCATAAATCAATCCTGCTTTCTCAATACATCGCTGAATATTTTGTGCTGCAGAAGTATTCCCTGTTATGATATGAAAATTAGATTGCAGTCTTGCTCCGGACATTCCAACCGGATCGTGAATTCCTTCCTCCTGATCGACCGTAAATTCCTGTGGAATCACATGCAGAATCTGATCACCCGGAGGCAAAGCAATCTTATGCATATCATCAATGAGTTTCTGAACATCTTCCTGACTTACTTCTTCTTGTGCATTACTTCGCAATAACAATCCTTGATGTTGAATGCTTTTGATATGTTGTCCTGCTATACCAACATACAGTTTTTGAATTTCTGTGTGGCTCATTTTTTCAGCTAAATCAACAGCATCTGAAATCGCTTTAACAGTCTTATCAATATTGGAAACAACTCCGCGAATTACCCCTTCAGAGCTAACTTTTCCAAATCCTAAGATTTCAATTTTATTGAGTATATTTTTTCTTCCAACAACAACACAGACTTTGGTAGTACCAATATCTAATGCAGCTATTAGTTCCGGGTTTTGATAAGTATACGATTCCATATATTGAGTTTTAGATTATAATTAAAAAATATTGCTTATGTCTGATTTAAATTTTTAACACCTATCACTTGATCTTTAACTTTTAAGTTAAGGGTCTGATAAACATTCCATCCTTCGAAACGCAAACCTTCTTTATAGAAAAATTTTAGTTTATCCAATTTTTCAAAAATGGATTCCGCATGTCCGAATTGAATTTTTTCGAAACCTATTTTTGGGATTAATGTAAGTTCTCCATTCGTATCCATATCAATTTGCTCTATGAGCGCTTTGATAAAAGGATCTTTAGCAATTTGGTTGACCACCTGAAACACCGCTCTAAAAGATACATTTTGCTTTTTCCAGATGTCATCACCAATCATAGATTGAAGAATACCTGTTACAACAGGAACTCTTGCAGAATAATTCATTGAAGCTGGAATTTTTTTACCTTCCACATCAACATAATATTGACTTCCATTTGATTCCATAACACGAAATAATGGATCGCGTTGATAAATATCAACGTGTAGATTTTCCATGGCATCAATATATACTTCTGCATGATGGACCACATGCAGTTCTTCAAATTTAGTTTCTAGCTTCGAAGATCTTAGAAATTGAATTGGGATTTTTTTCCAATCTTGTTGATAAAATTCATTTATACATCGAGCAATATCTTGTTCTTGTATGAGCAAATTCTCAACAGAAGGTTTAAATATTTGAATCATTAACTTTTTTGGACGGAGATTATCTTGCAATTGGATAGATCTAAACCACACCAAACCAACTCCTGTCAATAAAAGCAGATAGACAGCAGCAAAAATACCAAGTTTAATTTTACTATTCATCAGCTCAGTATTTTTATAATTTGTGATTGCATATTGGAAAGATCTCCCGCCCCCAATAATAATACTACGTCTAAAGATCTATTTTTTAGTTCAGCGATCAATTCTGACTGTGCACAAAACATCCGATTTGGATTCTTCATCTTATCCAATATGGTATTAGAATTAATTCCCAAAATTGGAGATTCACGAGCCGGATATAATTCTACTAAAATAACTTCATCAAGTTCATCCAAGACCTCTGCAAATTCCTGTGCAAAATCTTTAGTTCTGCTGTATAGATGTGGTTGAAAAATTCCACATATCCTGCGACTTAGATAGCAAGCTTTAGTTGCTTTAATTGCTTCTCTCAATTCTTCAGGGTGATGTGCATAATCGTCTATGAGAATTTGTTTGCCTTCATACAACCATTCAAATCTCCTTCTTATACCTTTAAAACTTAATAAGCCTTCTCGTATCTTATGCTCCTCTAACCCCAATTCTAGAGCAATTCTTATTGCGGCAGTTGTATTCTGAATATTGTGTTCTCCAGGAAATCTAATTGTCAATTCATCCAGAATTCTATTCTTATCATCGCGATACATAAATCTTACCCAGCCGTTTTCTACGCCATAAATCTGATAACTAACATCTGCGCTATTCGATCCGTAAGTAAGTAATTTACAGCTGGCAGAAATATTGTTTGCAAAATCACTGATCTCAGTTTTCGATATTTTATTGCTCATTAAAAGCAAGCCTTCATCAGAAATTTTTGATGCAAATTCCATGTAGTTTTCAACCATTTTTTCTCGTGAACCATAGATGTCGAGATGATCTGCGTCGAGAGAACCTATTACAGCGATACTTGGAATCAACTGAAGAAACGAACGATCGTATTCATCTGCTTCTTCAACCATAAAATCATTTCCCAAATCCAAAAAATTAGTGTGATAGTTCACAGAAATACCACCTAAGAAAGCTGTAAATTTTAATTGTGAGTGCGCTAGTAAATGACTCAAAAGTATGCTTGTGCTTGTTTTGCCGTGCGTACCTGCCACTGCTATATTCTTGAAATCTCTTGTCAGTTGTCCAAGCATTTCGGAACGCTTCATCATCTTAATCTTCTTCGCTTCAAAAAATGCAAATATTTTATTGGTTTTAGGAATTGCAGGTGTCCATATCACCAGGTCAATTTCCTCAGGCAGTGAATTTATCTCATCGATATAAGTTATTTCAATTCCTTCCGTTTTCATTTCTGAAGTTAACTCACTCTCTGTTCTGTCATATCCGAAAACCTTTACTTCACGGTTATTGAAATAACGGGCTAGGGCGGACATTCCAATTCCACCAATTCCTAGAAAATAAATATGTTGAATATTTTTCAAATCTATTTACTTATTATATTTATTATTTCGTTTGCAATTTCATTTGCCGCGTTTGGTTTTCTTATTCTTTTTAAGTTTTCTTTTATTTCTTTTTGTTTATTTTCGTTTTCTAAAAGACTCATTGTTGCAGACCATAATTTGTCTTTTGCATCTACATCCAAGATCATACAAGCAGCATGTTCAGCAACCATACTTTCTGCATTTTTTCGCTGGTGGTCCTCTGCCACATTTGGAGAAGGAACTAACATAGCTACTGTTTCAGTCACCGCTAATTCAGACAATGTTATTGCTCCTGCCCTTGTTATCGCAACATCTGAAATCGCATAAACGTATTCCATACGATCAATAAATGGAAGCATTACAACATGTTTCAAGTTACAAATCGGATGAGATTTTATTCCCTTCCAATACGATTTGCCCACCTGAACTATAAGTTGAATATTTTCAAATCTCTGAATATCTTCATATTTCGAGAGTACAACTTCATTCAATGTTTTTGCACCTAGACTTCCTCCACAAACAGCAATGGTCTTTTTAGTTTCATCTAGTCCAAAATACTGATAGGCATCTATTTTACTTACAGAATGAACAAAACATTCCCGCACAGGATTTCCACTAAGTTGTAATTCTGCCTTTGGAAAAAACTTATTCATGCCCTCAAATGCAACAAATATTTTTGAGACTTTTGATGCAAGAAGTTTGTTTGTTACTCCGGCATAAGAATTTTGCTCCTGTATAAATAGCGGTATTTTTTTCCATGAAGCAACCTTCATTACGGGTCCACTTGCATATCCACCAACACCAAGTACAGCATCCGGTTTGAATTGAGAAATTATTTTATTCGACTGAACTAATGACTTCATCAAACGCAGAACTAAGAGCAAATTTTTCCAGGTAAATTTCCTTTGAAATCCACCAATATCTAATCCAATTATTTTATAACCAGCTGCAGGCACTGCTGTCATTTCTAGTTTTGATTCAGCGCCTACAAATAAAATCTCTACCTCCGGATGCAATTCTTTAAATGCATCTGCAATGGCAATTGCAGGAAAAATATGACCTCCTGTTCCTCCACCACTAATTATTATCTTCATTAACTTCTTCTTCAGTTGTTTCTAATCCATTTTCATCCGCCGAATTTTCAAGATTTAATGAATTTATATGTTTGCTTACGCTAATTATCATTCCAAATGCAAGACTTGTAAACAGCAACGAAGTTCCACCCATACTAATATATGGAAGTGTCTGTCCTGTCACCGGAACAAGACCTAATGAAACAGCCATATTTACAAATGCCTGCATAACTATACTAAATCCAAGTCCAATAGTCAGTATTGCACCAAAGGCTTTTGGCGATTTTGTAACAATTGAAATGCAATGCATCATCAAGGCCAAATAAAGTAGGATGAGTAACAATGCTCCTAATATGCCGTACTCTTCACAGAATATTGCGAAAATAAAATCCGCATAGGCATAAGGAATAAAATTTCGCAGCATACTTCTACCGGGTCCAACTCCAAAAACACCTCCATTGGCTATTGCTATTTTTGCCTGATCAGCTTGATAATTTTCTGCGGTAGGATTGAAAAAATCGGAAACCCTATTGATCCACGTACTTACTCGCACAGTATCCGGAATAAATTGGCCGATGTAAACCAATAATCCAAATAAAAGTACTCCAAGTAAAAATAAGATTATTATGTATTTTATTTTTACTCTTCCAACAATCAACATAATTATGCTGCAAACAAACAACAATGCTGCTGTAGAAAAATTCGAAGGAGCAATTAAGCCACATACAATAAGTACCGGCAAAAGAATTGGAACAAAAGCCGTTTTAAAATCTTTTATTATTTCTTGCTTTGCTGCAATGGATCTAGCTAAATAAGTTACCAATGCTATTTTAGCAAAATCAGAAACTTGAAAGGTGATATTTAGAATCGGAATATTAATCCATCTTCTAGCTGAGTTGATACTCACTCCTCCAATCAATGTGAAAATAAGTAAGGCAATTGCAAATAGAAGCATGAATGGCGCCAGACGATTAAAAATAATATAATCATTGTTGCCTATGAACCAAACAATAAAAAGTCCGGTCAATACAAAGGGTACATGCCTAAATAGTACAAAGAGTGTTGAATCCATGTTATACTTTGTCAAGGCAACACTTGCAGAATAGACAGCGAGAATAGACAATGCAGAAAAAATTGCAATCAGAGACCATAAGAATTTAGCTCCCCGAATTTCCTGATTCAATAAACTTGTTATCTGACTCATAATTCTGTTTCTGCTTTTAATTTAAGAACTTCCTTTTTAAACTCATCACCGCGATGCTGATAATTGTTAAACAAATCAAAACTTGCACAAGCTGGTGATAAAAGAACGACGTCTCCATTGCTTGACAGCTCAAATGCTTTTTTAACAGAATTTGAAATATCATGTGTATCATAAACCGGAATATCTTCTCCAAAAAAATTAATCAATTTCGAATTGTCAATTCCTAATGCTACTAGCGCTTTTACTTTATCCTTTACAAGGGAATGAATGTATTTATAATCGTTTCCTTTATCTTGTCCTCCTGCTATCCAAACAATGTTTGATTTCATAGCATCCAAAGCCCAATACACAGAATCAACATTGGTTGCTTTGCTGTCATTAATAAAATTTACGCCTGCAATTGTTGCAACATATTCCAGACGATGAGGATCATTGACGAAAGTATTTATTCCATTTTGGATTTGTTCATCGCTAATACCAACCAGAGTACAAGCCATTGAAGCACAGGCAGCATTCATTGCGTTGTGTTTGCCTGTTAAAGTCGAATTGGCAAAACTAAACTTATTGACACCATTTACAAATACTTGTCCATCATCTTGAAGTGAAGAATCCATCCAGATTACTGAGGCTTGAATTTGCTCAATATCAAAATTTTCAACTATCGTAGAATCTTTATATAAAATTAACCTGTCTTCTTTTTCTTGATTTAGAGCAATTCTAAATTTAGAATGAATATAATTTTCAAATTGATAATTGTATCGATCCAGATGATCCGGAGTAATGTTGAGAAGAATTGCAATATGTGGTTTAAATTTTGAAATTGAATCCAACTGAAAACTGCTTACTTCAATGACATAATATTTATAATTTTTTTCAGATAGACTCCTTGCAAATGAATAACCTACGTTACCAACTTTAGCTACATCATAATTCGCGGTTTTTAGAATATGATAAACCAGATTTGTTGTAGTAGTTTTTCCGTTAGAACCGGTAATTGCAATTATTTGCCCTTTACATTGTCTATAGGCAAATTCTATTTCAGAAATGACCTCTATTTTTTTATCAATAAAAAATTGAACTACTTTAGAATTGTCAGGAATACCGGGACTCTTTACAACGGTTTGTGCATCACAATCATATACGATAGAATGTCCATCCTCTTCAAAATCGATCTCTTTTTCAATTAAAACTGACTTGAATTCATGTTTAATTAAACCTGAGTCACTTACAAATACTGGAATAGAAAGTTTGTGCGCCAATAAGGCAACACCAATTCCACTTTCTCCGCATCCAAGTATTACAATCAATTTTATCTTATTTTTAAAGTAACAATAGTTATTATTGCCAAGAATAAACTCACAATCCAGAATCTGGTTGCAATAGTAGATTCATGATATCCCAATTTTTGAAAATGATGATGAAGTGGTGACATAAGAAAAATTCTTTTGCCCTCACCATATTTTTTCTTTGTATATTTAAAATAAGAAACCTGAATCATTACTGACAAAGTTTCCATAAAAAAAACACCACACATTACTGGGATAAGCAACTCTTTGCGCAATACAATTGCCAAAACTGCAATTATGGCGCCTAGGGTTAAGCTACCTGTATCTCCCATAAATACTTTAGCAGGATAGGTATTGAACCATAAAAATCCAACACAAGATCCCATCAATGCTGCAGAGAATACCACCAATTCAGAAGAATATGGTAGGTAATAAATGTTGAGGTATTCTGCAAATATAGAGTTACCGGAAACGTATGCTAATATAGCGAGTGTTGCTGCAATAATTGCAGATACACCTGTAGCCAAGCCGTCTAATCCATCAGTCAAATTTGCTGCATTTGAAACTGCTGTGACGATTATGATAACTATTGGAATAAATAGTATCCATAATAAAGATGGACCATTATCACCTAAGAATTTAGTCAACCAAACATAATCAAATGAATTTCCTTTTAAAAAAGGAACATTGGTTAAAGCAGTTTTTACATAGGCGTATTCAACCGTTTTATTATTGGCTATATCATTGAGATTAATCGTTTGTTCTATCTTGTAGTTATTTTTTAATGCAATTTCTTTAGGAATTCGAACTACAACGTGTTCATGGTATAACATCACAAAACCTACTACAAGACCGAGAATAACCTGACCTACAATTTTAAATATTGCTTTAAGTCCAGCTTTATTTTTTAGAAAAACTTTAATGTAATCATCTGCGAATCCAATTGCACCCATCCAGCAAGTGGTAAATAATAGGAGCTGAATATAGATATTGTCTAATCTTGTGAATAAAACGGTTGGCAGAATAATACCGAGAATAATAATGAGTCCACCCATTGTTGGTGTTCCTTCTTTCTCTTTCTGTCCTTGCAATCCTAAATCTCTAATGGATTCACCGATTTGCAATTTTTTCAGAGCATTGATAATTCGATTACCATACACCATGGTTACAATTAAGGATACGATGATTGCCATACTTGCACGAAAAGAAATATAGCCCATCAACCTGCTACCAGGAAAATGAAATACTCTTTCTATGAATTGAAATAAATAATACAACATACGTTTCCATCTTTAATTGAAAATTTAACAGAACAGCAGGGATTCAATCCCGTTGGTTGCGATCCTCTGCTGTTACTGTTAAAACCAACCTGAGAATGATAATAGAACCTACTCTATAATCTTATATTAGTTTAACAAAAATGTTTTCAGTTTTTCTTTGTCATCAAAAGAATACTTTATTCCCTTGACATCCTGATATTTCTCGTGGCCCTTCCCCGCCACGAGAATAATATCAGAATAGTTACTTAATAAGCATGCAGTTTTTATAGCTTGCTCACGATCTGGAATACTGATGTACTTTGTGGAAAAATCTTTCCTTACACCTCCTTCCATTTCTCTTAGTATCTCCAAAGGATCTTCATCCCTTGGATTGTCTGCAGTGAAAATAATTTTATCACTTAGTTCCACTGCAATGGCTGCCATTTGTGGCCGCTTTGTTTTATCTCTGTTTCCACCACATCCTACTACTGTAATTATGGATTGGTTGGATTTTTTTATCTTTCTTATGGTATTTAAGATTTTCTCTAATGCATCCGGTGTGTGTGCATAGTCTACTATACCAATTTTTTTATTTTCTACATTTTGAAACCAATCAAATCTTCCTTCAACTGATTTAAGTGCTGACAATCCAATCAGAATTTCTTCTTCCTTCATCCCTAATAATTCTGCTGTTGCATATACACTCACTAAATTATAGGCATTGAACTCTCCTATTAATATTGAATGAAGTTCGTGTTGATTAATTTTTATATGCAATCCGTCAAGACTATTTTCCAATATTTTACCTTTATAATCCGACATATTTAAAATGCCATAGGTATATTTTCTAGCGGCAGAGTTTTGGATCATAATTGCTCCGTTCACATCATCCGCATTGATTAGCGCAAAAGCTTGCTTGTCTAAATGATCAAAGAACTTTTTCTTTGCTTGTATATAATTTTTAAATGTCTTATGGTAATCCAAATGATCATGTGTTATATTGGTAAAAACTGCACCTGTATAATGAAGCCCTGCTATTCTATCCTGATCAATAGCGTGTGAACTGACTTCCATAAAAACGTAGGTACATCCTTTGGTTACCATTGCATGAAGTAGTTGAAATAAGCTAACAATATCCGGTGTAGTATGTGTTGCTTCAACTTCTTCATCACAGATCAAATTTCTTACTGTGGATATCAAGCCACATTTAAATCCTAAATTTTTAAATAATTCATATAATAATGTGGCTGTTGTAGTCTTTCCATTTGTTCCTGTAATTCCTACCAATTGAATTTTTGTACTCGGATCAGCATAAAAACTTTTAAGCATTTCCACAAGATCTTGATTCAAAACATTTGATTGAACATAAGTAATTCCTTCAATCAAATTATCCGGTAGTATTTCACACAAAATGCAAGTCCCTCCTAATTCGATTGCCGAATCAATAAACTTATGTCCATCATTACTTAAGCCTTTTTTGGCTATGAACATAAATCCACGATCAACCTTTCTTGAATCCAAAGTAAAGTTGTTAATTTCTACTTGATCAGATCCATAAATCGAAATACCTTTGGCCGATTGGATGATGTCTGCTAATTTTTTCAAAGAACGTTTATTCTAAATTTATTTCCAACAAGCTATTCTTGTCGGAATTCAATGTTCCTGCAGTTATACTTTGTCTAACTACTTTTCCTGTTCCGTATACTTTTACTCTTACACCAATTTTATCTAATAAGAAGAGTGCGTCTCTCAATCCCATTCCAGTCAAATCCGGTATATATGCCTTTACAAATAATTGTGGCAGGCTGTGAATTCCATCTTTGTCCGTAATAGTTCTTATCCATAATTCTTTATCAGGATTTGTAAAAGGCAATTCCAAATGCTTAAATACTTGTTCAAAATCTTTTGCAAATCCATAATTTCCTACCGGCAAGCCACCTGAAGTCAGAATGGGCTTTGGCACAGTATTTACATATTGACCTGCATGTAATTTTTCACGCATGCAACGGTCTGCAATTTTTCTAAATACCGGTGCTGCTGATTGCGCTCCATAAAATCCAATCTCAGGATTGTACAGGACAACTATACAACTGTACACCGGATCTTCACTTGGAAAAAATCCGCAGAATGATGCTTGAAATTCTTTTCCCTTTCCATCGCTTTTATAATAATTCGTTACCGCAGTTCCGGTTTTTCCTGATATAGAATATTGTTGAGGTTTAATTGCGGATGCGGTACCTTTGTCTACTACACCTTTAAGTAAAGAATTCAATTGAATGAGTGTGTTCGAACTTAAAATACTATCTCTCAAAATCTTTGGTTCTGTCTTACTAATCTCCATTTCATTTTCAATTATTGATGACAACAAATAAGGTTGCATCATTCTACCATTATTCGCAATGGTATTGTAAAAATTCAGGATCTGAAGTGGAGTAAGTTGCATTTCATAACCAATACTCATCCAAGGAACAGTGGTCCCGTACCAAACTTCTTTATTTTTTATTGGATGTTTGATAATCGGCATTGGTTCACCTTCAAGATCAACATTTGTTTTTTGGTTTAATCCAAATTTCTGATAATAAGATGCAAATCTTTTCTGACCTTCGATCGAACCAAAAACAGAATTCGCTAATTTAGATATTCCAACATTTGAAGATTTCAAAAAAGCAAATTCCAAATCTGACATTCCAATACCATGAATTTCGGAATCCTCCATTTTTCTGTTGTAGTAATATGCAATTCCGCCATTCAAATCAACCGGAGTATGAACATCTACTTTATTTTCCTCCATCATTGCTGCTACTGAAGCCAATTTCAAAGTTGATCCCGGTTCAGTGGAATTACCAATTGCATAGTTGAAATTTTCAGAAATATTACCTTGTTCATCATAACCCAGGTTTGCAATCGCTTTAATAGCTCCGGTTTTAACTTCCATTACGATTGCACAAGCTTTGTCTGCGTGATGATTCATTAAAGCTTCCATCAATGCATTCTCTGCCACTTCCTGAATCTCTACATTTAAAGTTGTAAGTATGTCTTTACCTCTTTTAGGTTCAATTTCGTTTACTTCATCCATTGGTAGATAAATATCCGGACCAACCTTCTTCATTAATCTTTGTCCTGATTCACCTTTTAGTAAATGATTGTAGCGATTCTCTAATCCAATAGACTGAGCATTCTCTCGATTAATTCCTATAGTTCGACTTGCAAGAATTTTGAATGGTCGTTCTCTTCGATCGTCCCTATCTATAATCAGACCTCCTTTATTTTGTCCAGAACGAAATATGGGAAAACTTTTTATCAATTCAAGAGTCTGGTAATCTGCAGATTTCTTAATTAGTAGATAGCGATTTTGTCTTTGTCTTTCGGTTACCAACATTCTTTTTACTTCAGCAACTGATTTATCTAGATAGATTTTTGTTGCAAGTAAGAATGCTAATGAATCTACCTTCTGCTTAAAATATTCAGTTTTAAGGCCATTTGCCTTGGTATCCATATGTATGTCAAAGAACGGTAGCGAAATTGCTAAGGGACTTCCATCATCTGAAAGTATTTTACCTCTTTCTGCTTCAATGTCGAATGGTTTGTAGTAGAGCTCTTTACCCTGCGACCGCCATTTATCTCCTTGATACTGACTTATACGCACGGCCTGTACACACAATGCCACTGCAACAATCACGAAGCAAATCATGATAAAATAAACCCTATTCAGGAATTCGCCCTTCCTGGTCATCTATTTAATTTTCAATACGCACCAACATTTTTGGTGCTTTATCATTAATAAATATTTGTTTCTCTTCTACTTTTTTTGATATTTGAGATTCAGTACTGTTAAACATTATACTTGATTTCAAAGACCAATAATCCCATTTTAATTTTTTAAGTTCTTCAGAAAGAATTTGATTTTTTCTGATTTCTCTTTCCACTGAATTAACATTCCATACATAAACCAAGGCCAGCATCAAGGCTACAAAAAAGTAAGGTAGATGCTTAAAGAAAATCATAGACCCCACATCACTGTATTTTCTTCTTTCTAGTTTTGGTGGTTTATTATATTCCATTAATTCATTATCTTTTCTGCAGAACGCATTCTTACAGAACGCGATCTAGAATTTTTATTCAGTTCTTCTTCATCTGCAAGTATTACGTCTTTGGTCAATACTTTAAATTTTTTCACTCTGCCTCTCGAAGAATATTCTGTCTCATTTAATAATTCTCCTTTGATAAAATTTTTAACCAATCTATCTTCTAAAGAATGGTAACTCAATACTACCAACCTCGATCCAACGGCTAAAACTTCATCTGACTGACTTAGCAATTCTTGCAGACATTTTATTTCTTCGTTGACTTCTATTCTTAAGCCTTGAAATAACTTAGCTAAAAATTTATTTCGAGGTCCATAAATAAATGGTTCAACCCAATTAGCAAATTCATTACATTTTTTTGCACGCACTGTTCGTCGCTCTCTTACCCATTGTGCTGCAATTTTTTTAGAATTAGTTAATTCCCCATATTCTGTCCACATTCTTGTCAGTTGATCTTCAGAGTAATTCATAAGAATGTCTTCCGCTGAAAATTCCTGCTCTTCATTCATTCTCATATCCAATGGATAGTCTGACTGAAATGAAAAACCTCTGTTTAATTCATCCAAATGATGTGACGAAACTCCTAAATCTGCAAGTATGCCATCTACTTTTTGTATTCCAAAATACCGCAAATACTTCTTTAAGTATCTGAAATTTGAGTGTATCAATTGAAACCTTGAATCATTATTAATTTCATTTTTCAAGGCTTGTTTGTCCGTGTCAAAAGCAAATAATTTTCCTTTTTCTGATAAGCGATTTAAAATTTCTTTAGAATGTCCACCACCTCCAAATGTAACGTCTACATAAGTTCCATCTGGTGATGTGATCAGTTGATCAACGGACTGCTTTAACAGTACAGGAATATGTTTATATGTCTCAGGCATCTTTACGCCCAAAAATTTTCTGTGCTATAGCTGAAGAATTGGTTGGTTCATTAGAAACGATTTTTTGATAAATCTCTTTGGACCAAATCTCTATTTCCTTGCCATACGCATTTATTATTACGTCTTGTTTTATTGAGGCATGCTCTAATAATAATTTTGGAATCAATATCCTTGAAGATGCATCTATTTCAGCCCGCGAAGCACCACGATAGAAATACCGCATAAAATCACGTTCTTCTTCTACGTAATGATTGAGTTGATTAACCTCGTTAGTTTTGAAATCCCATAATTTCTGTGGGAACAGTTGAAGGCAGGAGTCCATGCCTCTATTTATGACCAAACCCAATTTGATGTCTTCTCCAAGTTGGCGAAGAAGTCCAATAGGTAGTCTTAACCTATTTTTATCGTCTAAACGGACTTCGAATTCTCCAATCAAATTATACATTCAGCCAGGTTCGGTTGGTTTGTTGGCTCAAAAGTAGATAAATTCTCCACTTTCTCCCACTTTTACCCCCAAAAAATGCATATTTATTTAATATAAAACTGCCTGAAGCACAGAGTATAAACAAAATCTTTACGTAATATAAACAAATTATTTATATTTTCAATCTATAACACTCTCAAAGAACTACTTATATACATTAATATATATGCAAATGTATAAACTATTTATTAATTGCAAGTTAAAGATTAAGATTTTTTATATATAGAAATATCTATTATATGATGAGCTGCGATAAAAGACTGAGAATTCCCTTGCTATTTACTCTTAAATGCCCTTAAAATGAATGAAAATAGACCTATTGTCTTTTTGAAAAGCATTCAAAAAGCATTTCTAGTTACTGAATCTCACGAGAAATTCAGTTTTGTACATTCATGCTGTGAACTAAAAATTGGAAATTAAGTAATAATATTAAAGTACAAATTTGCGCAGACTGAAAATCTTCTCTATTGTTTAGCTAAAAACTTCATTCATTGCCATTTACATCAAGCCAACCTAGACTTGAGCTTAGGGTGTTTATTATTTCTAGACTTTCATTGTCAATTCATCAGGACCGATAAGATACCATAGAAAGCTGTAAATTAGCTAGCAGAACTATTAAATGTCGATGTAACTATATATTGACAATAACTTCATCCATTCCTGCTCTCTTCTCTAATTTGCTCATACCCCAGTGTAAAATAATTGGGATCAAGAGTAGAATGAATCTTGAAAATACAGGAAAGAAAAATGACACCACCATAGACACTAAAAATACCAATGGGATAACCAGACTCCTATATACACCTAACTTAATTCTTGAATTTGCAATCCTTCTTGTCAATAAGTCGCGGTTAGGGTCGCTCACATAATACCATAAAAAACAATTCATAAATCCGGTAAGACACATGTTGATCGAGTAAATTATATAGGGAATAAACATGTTAGAATGCTCACTGTATTCACCAACCAATCCTGAAGTGAATGGAATTGTTACTATTGTAAATAAAAAGGCGAGATTAATCCAATAAAGTATGGAAGTATATTTTCTAATGTATCCAAAAATTCGGTGATGCACAGACCAAAAATGACCTATTATAATAAAACTAATAGTAAAGCCTTCAAATTTGAATAAAGTCTCCGAAAGATTCTCCCATAAAGAATGGTCATTGTATATGGTGACAACCGGAATTTTAATTTCAATAATCAGTAAGGTAATTGCTATAGCAAAAACTCCATCAGTAAAAAATGTCAATCTTTCAATTTGGAAATTTTCCTTAGATTCATCGTGTTTTGCTTCTTTCATTTAAATCCTTATTTATTAATGTTCAAGCTTTTTTTTAATCTTTCAAGACGTTCAGCTTTTCTTTCATTGCGCATCCGAATTGATGTTTCTGTAAAAAAGTGATGCTGTTCCATGAAATCGATTTGAATTTGCAACCAATTCTTTTCCGTTATCGGCTTTGAAATTTTAAGTTCATTATATAAATTCGAACTTATTTCATCATAATCATTTCGTCCCAAATAATCGAGATCTGCATCGCAAATTATTTCTTCTAATTTATTATTAGGCGACTGCGGAATCTTAGTTGCTCTAATTAAGCCACAAATTATTTCAATTTCTGCATTTGAATATCCGAAATCTGGTAAGCTACTCTGTGCAATTTCACAACCAATATCTTCGTGACCAGTGGACTTAACAATAAATCCAAGATCATGATATAAAACTGCGGTCTTAAGAAGCTGAAGCTCAATATCACTCACAGATTCTTTATTAGCAATTGTTATGGCGGCTTTGTAGACATCTTTTGTATGCTCTATGGTATGGTAAAAAAGATTGTCAGGCAATTGGTTTTCCAATTTATTCTGTACAAACTCTTCCATAGATTGAAAATCGATTGTACTCAAGAAATACATTTCCATTAAATCATTTCCCTTTATCGGAACTTTCCCTCTGTATTCACATATGAATTCATCTTTGACCAATTGGAATGTTGCATTGGAGATATTCACTTTTCCAATTTCACCACTACTTTCCATCCTTGATGCGAGGTTAACGGTATTTCCCCAGACATCGTAAGCAAATTTTTTACGACCTATAACTCCTGCTATTAATTCACCGGTATGAATACCTATTCGAATTTCCCATTTTCTTAGGCCTTTACTTTGTCGCTCATTATTTTTTTCATTTACCCATTTTGTAATTTGCTTAGCAGCAAGGACCGCATCTTTGGCATTGCTAGAATTGGGAGTAGGCAATCCTCCGGCACACATATAGGAATCACCAATTGTTTTTATTTTTTCTAAATTATTTCTATCAATGATATCATCAAATGCAGTAAAAAATTCATTTAAGGTTTGAATAAGTTCTGTTGGACTAATTGTAGTAGCAGATTGTGTAAAGGATTTGAAATCTGTAAAGAGTACTGTAACCATATTGTAATACCGGGGTGTCACTTCACCTTTCTCCTTTAAATCTTTTGCAATTTCATCAGGTAATATATTTATTAAGAGGGCATCACTTTTTTCCTTCTCACTTTGCAATTCCAACGTTCGTTCGACTACTAACTTCTCTAACTCTTTGTTATGTCTTTCCAGCAATTTGTTTTGTGTCTCCAGTTGTTTGTCTTGATAAAATCCTTTAATTGCTTCACGTACTGTTAGTGAAAGATCTTTCCCTTCCCATGGCTTTGAAATATAGCGATATAGATTTGCCTTATTTACTGCTTCAGTAATTGCCTCAATGTCTGATTGACCTGTAAGAAGTATTTTGTAAGTTGAAGGGCTCAATTGATGTATTCGAATAAGCAATTCATGTCCTTTTATTCCTGGCATTAATTGATCCGAAATTACAATCGGAATGGTTACTCCTTCACTCAGCAGCTCAACAATTAATTCAATGGCTTCTTCACCGCTTTCGGCCATTTCGATATCATAAATTTCACCAAATTCCCGACCCAATTGCGAATGAAGTCCATTCAATACTACCCGCTCATCATCAATACAAACAATAACTCCCTTCTCCATGCTTAGTTGTTAATCAGATCTATAAGGTCACTTTCTTTCCATGGTTTAAAAATAACTTTAATTCCTTTCCCAGAATTTTCAATATCCTGGATAATCTTATTTTCGACATGACCAGTTAATAAAATTGTTTTAACATTGTCAATTTTTTTTCTCACTTCTTCAAGTAGTTCGTCGCCTTTCATGCCTGGCATTAACCAATCTGAAATTACTACATAGATCAATTCAGGATCTTCCCCTCTCAATTGATCAATTATTTCCAATGCTTCCTCAGCAGATTCTGCAAATTCATAATTAAAATTATTTCCAAAGTTTCTGGATAATTGTGAATTGAGACTGTCAAGTACAATTTTTTCGTCATCTACACAGACGATATTTAATATTTTTTTCATGCTATTTTATTAATTGGAAACTTTACATAAAAAATGGTTCCTTCACCTTCAACGGAATTAAAGGAAATACTTGCATTTTGATCTTTTAATATACGTTTTATTATGTGCAAGCCCAATCCAGTTCCTTCACCTGAACTCTTTGTTGTAAAAAATGGTTCAAATATCTTTTCTTGAATATTTTTTGGAATTCCCTTACCGGTATCTCTAATACTTACTGTTACATGATCACCTTCCTCCTTGATATCAATTGTCAATATTCCATTGTTGTCCATTGCTTGGACTGCATTGACAATAAGATTGGTCCAGACTTGATTAAGTTGGTCGGGACTTCCATATATTTCAGGTACTTGCTCGTAATTTTTAATTACTTTAATACCCTGTTTTAATCTATTGTTATAAATCGTAAGAACTGTTTCTATATTCTCACGAATATTAATTGCTTCAACTTCTTCACTATTTGAAGTATGAACATAAGTCTTAAGTGCCTTAACTATTCTAGAAGCTTTGTCTACTGCCAATTGAATGGTTTGGTTGCAATGATTCTGATTTCTGATATTATAAGTCAACATAACTAGTTTGTCAAAATACTGACTCTTCGTTAATTCTTTCAATTGATCAGAAATCTGAAAAATACCAACTTGTACCAATTTGTCAGAAAGAAAGCGCGCATTCTCGATTCCCAGTTCACTTAATTCATCTCTGAGTTTCCTTTTTATTTCTCTTTCTTCTTTCGTTGAGAAAGCTTCTATGTTAGTTTTCTGTTGGCCAACAAAATTAAAAAAAGCATTTTTCTCTTCATCCTTAAGAGTTTGTGAAAACCAAATGAAATCTGTAAATATTTCTTCAAATGCGCGAGAGGACTCTTCAGCAGAAGACCTTATTGCACCTAGTGGAGTATTCACTTCATGAGCAATATTTGCTGAAAGCTGTCCTAATGCGGCCATTTTTTCAGATTGAAGAAGTTTAATTTGCGTTAATTTTAATTTCTTTTGTTGGAAATAAAAAGATAGAAAAGCAAAAAGTACGATTAAAAAAACAGCAATTATTGAATTCCTGATTATATTCTGTTGTTTAATTTCTTCTTCCGTTTTTTGCATTTCGGCCTTATGCTTTTCAACATCAATCTTGTGTTGCACACCAGAAACAAATACTGCATTTCTTTCTGACTCAAATGCATCCTTAACCTGATAAGCAGTATCTAAATAGGCAAAAGCCATTTCGTAATTGCCATTTGCCGCGTAAGCTTTAGCAACATTAGGATAGATCCTTGTAATAAATGCCAACTTATGAAACAATCCTTTAAGTTTCACAATTTCCAGAGACTTCAATTCTGTTTCTAATGCTTTTTTAGGATCTCCTTTAATTAATAACAATTCACCATACTGACTTAAGGACACTGCCAAATCTTCCATTAAGTGACGCTTAGTACTAATCTCAATATTTTTCTCCAACAAGGTCATCGCCTCATCGTATTTTTTTTGTTTAAAACAATTGTTTCCTAAATTACCACTAATTATTCCAATCCAGGTTTCATCATTATCTTTTATTGCTAGGTCCATTGCTTTCTGAAAATAATAACTTGAAGAATCATAAAGCTCCATATTTCCATAACACAATGCCATTGTGTTCATCTTAGATATTTTATTATCTATTTTACTGTAAGGGATGGTTCTCCAGAATTCAAGAAAATATCTCTTTGCAGTAACATAATCCCTAAAGTAATAATACCTTCCACCTAATTCAAATAAAAATTCTGCTTTCTCCGGAAAAGATTCTATAGAAAATTTACTGTATTCTGTATTCGCATACAAATAATTTTCTAATGCTAAAGCGAATTTCTTTTTCTTCCAATAAAATTGTGCTAAAAATTGAAGTGCTTCTGCTTTTAAATACTGTAGTTTATTTTCTTCGATTAATGAAAATAATTCAGTATACTTTTCTTCAATTTCTGTTTCCGGAATATCTTGATCATTTAAATAGGATAGCTTAATTAATTCAAACCGAAATTTAAGTTGAAGGTCTCCATTCTCTCCAGCCCAGTTTATAAGTTTATTTAATTTAGGAACAATTAATTTAGGATCCTTATTGAACAAAGCCCAACGAACAGAATCTGAGACTTTCCATTGGCTTGCGAAATCTTTGTGCAAGATAAAAGTAGGATAATTTAGTTGGATTGCATCCTGAGCCTTTATTTCAAAAACATAGAAAAAGAAGAGGAACACAAAAAACATATAGGATAAGCTTTTTTCCAAGTTGCTTTATTTTCAGTCAAAAATACACTTTTTATATATTCCTTAAGCCTTTTGCCAAGCCAATTTTTTCAATGACCAAGCAAAGCGCTATTCACAAAGGAAGGTAAGTAAGCTTCAAATAATAAAGTCAAAATATTTAAATGTATAATAAATTGGACTTATTGAATTTAATAGGAATGGATTTTAAATAACTAGCAATTTAATCATAATCATGTCCAACCGTAGGCTCACGCTAAAGCATCATAAATCCAGCCTGCGTTTGTGTGTTGTCAAATTTCCAATTTGATTGTTTAGAAACATTTTAATTTAGGCGAAGTCAAGCAAAAATTTATCAATATTTCAAAAGCTATAAATTGTAAACTTATATGCATGTTAACTAAACTATCATGTACAGCATAAAAACCTGAAGCCGATCAAAAAAGTCTAGTATGTTAGTTTGTGTTTGCAAATTATAAGACACAGAATCTGTTTGATCCAAATATTAGCTTTATTGATTAAATTCCATTGAAGAACCTAACGTGAATTCCAGCTTCTAAAGATAAGGGTGCTCGAATTTCCGATTTATCAGCGAATTCATTACTAATATTAATATTATATATTGCTCTTCCGAAAAAACCAAAAAAGTCAGTAATAGCATATCGATATTCTGTGTGAGGACCATGATAAGATACTCCATACTCATACCCTAATAGAATATCTGATTTTTTTAGTTTGAAAAAATTACTGCCATGAACATCCAATCTTGCTCCAATTAGAAATTTAGAAAATAGTGATTCAACAGGTTTCGGATTATTGAAAAGATACTTGATGAACACACCTCCTGAGATATAATCTGAAAGCCCTATATCTGCTGTTAAATTGCAGTAATACAGTTTCTTATTGATCTCTGCACCTAGAGTATATATATTATCATTATTGCCATCATACATTTGAGCATTAACTTTATTTATATTAGAAAATATAAATAAAGCTATACAAATAATAATTTTGTTTTTCATATTAGCATCTTGATGTTAGATAATTGAATAATTCCAGCTCAGAAATACGTTCCTTTGATTTAACCCAATTAAACGCCTCCTGATCTCTATTTTCATAATATTTTAGGAGAAATTTTTGACGCTGCTTGTCAAATGATTTTTGTGTTATTATTTTACCAACAAATACATAACCTGTTAAAGTTGCACCATCATCATTGCCTGATTGTATAAAGTAACCTCCCATTCCATCTTCGTAAATAGCGTAAAACAGACCATCTCTTCCTATAGTAAACTCAATTACACCTAAATAAGTCGAGAAATTATTACAATACATTTTAAGCAGTAACCAACTTTTGTCTTTAGATTTCTTTCCTTTGGTACTGTAGGTAAATGAATTTTTAATTAAAAATGTATCGTCCTTTGTCCCTAGCACTACAAAATCTATATTTATAGCTTGAATAGTAGACTTCTTTCCATTTGCAACTTCTCGATATACGATTCTAGTTGAAAGATTTGAAATAGGTAGTTCCAATATACATTTAATAATTTCACCGGAAACCAATTTTACGGTTGCTGGTGCTTCCATCTTCTTGGCAAAACTCTGATTTGAAAAGACGAATAAAAATAAGCAAATTAATTTTACAATTCTCATATTATATTTATTATTATATTAATTATACAAATACACGTACACGAATATTCATTGAAATTTAGGAGAAATTCTGAAAAAAAATAATCTATAGGGAGTTAGATGACCAAACAAAGGTAGATACATTCAAAGCATACAGTGAAATTAATTCTAAAATATTTTAGTAATTAGTGAAAAATTAACACACCGTGACAGAAAAACCAAGTCGAACATATGGTCTATCTTAGTTGAATATTACTCAATCTTATTCCAGAATATTGTATTAACATTTAGATAATTTGAAACTGTAAAGCAATCCTTTATAAGTGTAGGCTCAAGCTAAAGCGTGATAAATCCACCTACGTTTGTGTGTTTCCAAATTTCCAATTTGATTGTTTAATAACAACATTTAAATTTAGGCGAAATTAAACAAAAATTAATCTAGATTTCATTAGACTATAAATTGTAAACTTATATAAAATCTAACCTAGCTAACGCATTCAGGTTGGAAACCTGAGAACGCTCGAACTTAGGCTAGAGCCTAAGCTCAGCTGGGGTCTACACTCAAAAACCTTATGAAGTCGTGATTATACATTCTTTAATTTTATTAAATATTAATCATAGTCTCCATCAGCTACTTCAGTTTTAGCTAAGTAATAAATTCCATTTTTAAATGAAAAATAGTAGTTTTTGAACATTCCATTAATATAATTTCCAATTGTAACAACAAAATATCCTTCATGATTTTGGGCAGAAAAAAGACAAAGACTAACCTTAGTATCTATGGTCTTAAAAAACTTATTTGAAACTATCCTTACTTTTGATGTTCTATTCGAAACATAATCTTTGAATAATTCGCATGAATCAATTATAAAAATAGTGTCTTTTGTTGGATAAATGGGGAATAATTTCTGTTGAATTATTTGGATAAGCTCTTTGTCCGAGTATTTTTTTGCTAACTCTTTTTCTCTGGGAGTTAAGACTTTTGGTTTCATCAACTTAAGCTCATAAGTGTCTGGATTCCCCAGTATCCAAAATCTATTTAATTCATTTTTAATTCCAAAAATATCATTTTGAAATTTTATATCCTTAGTTATTGCCCTTTGAATATTAATAAAACGGTTTTGCGAAAATACTAAATCGTTATTAATGATTGTTAAGAAATAAATAAAAAAAAGAATTTTCATAAACTTTATTTTCTTGGTACTGTAGGCAATGTTTTTTTTCCTTCTTCTGTTTTCTGTGCTTCCTTTATTATTCCTTCAGTAGTACCAGGTTGATATTTCTCAGAAGTTATGCCTAAAATTGGATCTTTGATATCAATAGCTGGATCAGTGTATGGTCTATAATTTTCATTACCATAAACA
Source organism: Saprospiraceae bacterium (assembly GCA_040006775.1). Classification (GTDB taxonomy): domain Bacteria; phylum Bacteroidota; class Bacteroidia; order Chitinophagales; family Saprospiraceae; genus Vicinibacter. The sequence goes on along the minus strand of JBDTWI010000013.1, from coordinate 32,949 downwards.
ATCTCATCAAATTTATCTCCTATTTCACCTGCATAATATTGTTTCATCTTATAAAGATCTGTTATTCCATCTCTTCCTTTTGTTGATGTCCCCCACTGATCAAAAACGTGCGCAGATTCATGTAGCAATGTCATGTAAAATCTAGTAAAAGCGACTTGTTTTTCTGCATCAGTTGCATCACTTGCCAATGTATGTTCAACCGCTAAGGCATACCCTGAATTTAATTGAATCGAATTTGTTTCTCGAGGATGGAAACCACCCACTGTTTTGGCTGCCCTTGGCCATTGACCAGGTTCTTCTACAAAAGTAATAATATGACCATGATCCCATTTTGAATTGTTTACTATGGTCTGGGTAGATAAATTAGGATTTACCGTTTTATAGCCATTTATGATTTTTGTACTATTACTGATGTCATTCTCAATTTGGGTTTCAAGATATTTCATAATCATTGGATATGTATTTCTGTATTCAGCTAGCTTATCAGCTGGCACTTTATACATTCCTTTAATATCTTTATAATAAATTGGATTGTTACCTGCAAAGAGATATGGAGTTTGGCTAGGATATTTTGCTGTCAATGGATCTACACTTAAAAATCTTCCAATCCCGGCATTATAGATCCTGAATCCATAGTCGTAATTGGTCTGGTCATTAGTAGAATGACTAATCTCTTTACCATTGAATCCATAACGCTGATTCCAGTGTATGCCATAAGGAGCTGATACTGATCTCATTTGAGTTCCAAAGGCGTAATAATCACTACTTACTATTTCTTCTGCTTCCGTATGATCCAGGATACTATTATGATAGACACTGATCTTTCGATCACTTATAACACGAAGATTATTTCCAAGATGGTTCTTTATAAAGTAATTGGTATGCTGAAGAGTTCGCCCTACAACCGGATATAGGTCTCTGGCGTCTTGGTCAATGAATCTGTATCCTATATGATCAGTTCCGTATATATTCAATTGCTCGAGTTGAGGTCCATAAATATCCATACCATCTACAGTATAACTTTTATACATTGCAAGCTCCTTTCCTTGTGGGTCTCTAATGTAATAAGAATTAAACGTAACGATTGATAAAGGAATTGGGTAGGTATTTTCAGAAACAGATGCCTTGTGTGTTTCCAAATTTCCAATTTGATTGTTTAATAACATCTCAATTTAGGCGAAGTTAAATAAATGTCTATCTATATTTCAAAAGCCTGTTGTTTGAAAACCTAATCACAATCTTGCTTAACTTTTAGTTTCCACTTGGAAACCTGAGTTCAATCGAACGAAGGTTGATGCCTACTCAACAAAGTATATGTTTTGATTTGAAAGTGATCACTTCTTATCCTATTTTGGCACATAGCACAATACTATTATTCCACAATCAAAATGCTTTGAAGATTTCAAAGTAAAGGATTGCGTCTTTTCAATGTTATGAAATATGGGTAAACCACTTCCTATTGCAGCAGGGTTAATAAATAAATGATATTCATCAATTAAATTGTGCTTTATCAGTGAAGAAACAAATTTACTGCCACCATAGGCAATTATATCTCCACCGGCTTGATTTTTCAAGTCGTTTATTTCATCTTCGAGCTTATTTTTTGCAAGAACTGTATTTTCCCAAATAGATTCCTTCATCGTATTGGTAAATACCACTTTGGGAGTTGTTACAAATATTTCAGAACCTTCTTCAGGCTCTGAGCTATTAAAAGAAGCTGTCCAATGAGGAATAAATCCTTCAGCCAATACTCTTCCCAATAGAATCAGGTCCACAGGCAATGTAATCTCTCGAACATAATCATTAATATCCTCCGACCAATTCAGGCTCATCCAATCCATCTCTCCATTTATACCAGATATAAAACCATCCATGGTCATCTGAACTTGTAATTTTAACTTTCTCATGTTATGCAATATTTAACTAAACTAATTTGTTGGAAATATACATGCAATTGAATCGTTGCACATAATTTTTTAACACTATTTTGAAAAATAAAATAATAAAGGGTCAAATACATAAAATGCCAATATACATATACAATTAATTTATAATGTATATTTTTCTCATAATATTACACTTACTCTAACAATAGGTATAAATAGGAATAAATTATAAGTTTCTTAGTTTACGCTAAGTATTGAATTATCCTGATAAAATTTAATCGATTTTATATCAGATTGCCTAATTATTATGCCCAGACTATTTCCAAATATATCCAATCCCCTGATAAGCGTAGGCAAGAGCCTAAGCCTTCTGTGACAAAAACCTAATAAATTAATAATTTACATTATGCATTAATGAGATCATTGATAATCAACTTTTTCATTTGAAGCATTGCATTAAATGCTCGTTGCCCATTCTGTGAGTTGCCTAATATTTCTCCTAAATTAGTTGGAATTATCTGCCAGGAAACTCCGAATTTATCTTTACACCACCCACATCTGCTTTCTTCTCCCCCATCTTTCGTGAAATCATTCCAGAAGTAATCTATTTCTTCTTGATTTGCACAATGAACTACTAATGATACCCCTTCAGAAAATGTAAACTTATGTTCATTTGGCCCATCCATTACTACTAAAGGATAATCGTCTAGCATTATTTCGGAATAAGTAACTTTTCCATCAAAACCTGAACCTTCAGGGTAATAATTCACTCTATCAATCCTTGATTTTGCAAATACTTTAGTATAATAATCCATTGCTTCTTTCGCTCTTCCAAAATTAGCTCCTGTAAATAACATCGCTGGCATCATTCTATCCTTATCACTCTTCATGATTTGCCAGGTAAATCCAAATTTATCCTGCAACCAGCCATACTTTTCACTCCATGGATAATTATTTAATTGCATTAAAACCAGAGCATCCTCAGATAAGGAATTCCAAATTCTCTCGCATTCTTCTGTTGATGTACAGTGTACAAACATTGAAATAGATGGATTAATTTTATACTGTGGACCTCCATTTAATCCCATTAATTTTTTGCCATTAAGTTCAAATCCTACCATCATTGGAGTCTCCATCATAACTTTCGAGTTATCGAAAACTGAACAGTAAAATACAGCAGCTTCCTTAGCCTGTCCATCAAACCATAAGCATGGATAAATTTCATTTGTCATAGTTCTAAATTTATTTTATGCAAAATTAATTTACAATTTCCGAATAAAAGAATTTTATAAATTAAAAATTATTACTGAGTGAAGAGACTTATTTCTAATATATACTTGCAAACTATTATAATTTTTGATTCAGAGTTATACTGTATTGTCAAACTATTTATGTGCTTTTTGCAATAGTATTTAACAAAATCAATCTACTCTTTTTACTTCTATAGTTTTAAGTCCCTTAATATATCTACGACCGTTTTTTATATCTCCCGTGGACATAAACATTATTCTTTGTGATAAATCCACAAGTTGTTTTCCACCCATTTCTGTGATTATAAAAAATTTATCACTTATTTGGCTGTTATAAATTTCATTCCATGAAAAAACAACTTTATAACCATCCGAAGCCGTGAATACAAAATAAAATTCATTCAACAATTTAGGTTTATCATAAATCAAATCAACTAGAGAAAGTACTGAACTTAATCGTATTCCAATCAGCTTGTCTAAAGTATCTTTAATCTCCCCACTATGGTTGTAAATTATTTGATCTTTGACCTTAACTTTAGTAAACGTATCTAATTCGGTTACGCTTAAAACAATTGGTACTTTAACTAGGCCAAAAATCTTCAAAGTATCTGTAGTAGGAATTACTCTCTGAGCCGAAAGAAATTCGCTTCCTAATAGATCTATTAAAACAAAGATCAGAAGAGTTCTCATTTAACTTTTGCAAAAATATAAAAACTTGACTTATACAAAATCCATAAAACAAATAGCAGTAATACTAAAATGCATTTTACTCCTTAATGCAAATGTACTAAATCAATTAAAGTCCTTGACAATGCCTATTAAAGCATCCACCACCCTACTTACTGCTCCCAAAATGTCTTCGGAGTGTTGGAGCTAAATGAAAGTTTTACTTATTGTACAGTCAGTGTTAGTTGAATAGTACCAATCAAACCATCTCGATTAGTTACAGTAAAAAGCCACACCTCAGTACCTTCCTGATTTCTAATAGGAATGTCAACATCTGTGGAATAATTGTCTCCTTGAGCACCTGTTAATGTCTCCGTTTTAAAAGAAGTTGAACTTGTTGCTAAATCATATTTATAGGAAATATTGAATGTTTTCAAAACATCCTTGTCCTCAGATTTTTTTGCATCAATTCCTACTTTTATAGTTGTTCCTTTGGCAACTATCATATCTGCTGAAGTATATCCTGCAGCAACCTTAAATTTAATTTCAGGAAGAAGACCTTTGTCACAAGAAGATTGTGTGATAATAATTATCGCAAGGAAAGCGAAAAAAAGTGGAGATTTAATAATATTTTGCATTTTTATACAATTTGATGATTTATATTTTTTATTTCAAAGGGAGATTAAAGTTTAATGCAATATTACGCCCTATATTGTAAATATTGTAAGATTTGAATCTACTTAAATGATTATAATATGTTTTATTCAATAAATTATTGCACATGAGACTCCATTTAATTGTCTTATTCCCCTTATTAAGTTGACCTCCAACACCTAAGTTTACCAAATAATAAGCATCCGTTACTGTTTCGAATTGCGCCGGTTTATTTTGCTCGAGAAAGTTGTCTGTGCTTAAAGAAATCCAATAATTAGATTTTTTTGTCCATGCTGAAGCAATATTGAATCGCAGTTCATTATGCCATTTGTCCGAAGGTATAAATGGTAGATATTCATCATTGGCTAAAATACCAACAACTGTTGAAAATGCAGATTCAAAAATCAAAGATTGTTTGGGTTTAATTGTGAGACTTATTTCTGTTCCTTTTAGGCTGGCATCATATTGCTTATAATTATATATTTGAAAACCCAAATACTCTTTACCGGTAGGTGCAAGAAAAATATAATTTTTAAAATCGTTGCGAAAAAGATCTACAGAGAAGCCAAGATATTTTGAGTTTAGATAGAATAATAAATCTGTTTGCAAATTTTTTTCAAGCTTCATATCCGGATTTCCAACTTCCCAACGAAGTGTTCCTTCGTGCAATCCATTTGAACTCAATTCAGCCAAATTACCGGAACGAAAACCGGAAGATGCATTTAATTTTATAGTTAAAATCGACCATGGGTTGTAAGCCACACCAAACGACCCGTTAAGACTATTTTTCCATTTATTGAATGGATGAATTTCACGATCCAGAGTATTTACCCCTTCAGTTAAAAAAGTATGAATATTGCGAATATTGGTTCCTATTCCTGATTCAAAATTAAATTTCTTTATATCGTTCTTCAAAACAACAGCAAAGCCTGTTTCAAACATATTCGCATCAGGAATAATTACTCTTGATCCAAAATTGTGGTTGTTTTCAAATATGCTGTTGTTGCCTAAGATGACAGTGGTTCTATGATAAGTTTTTTGCCATTGTGCATTATACAAGACAGAACTCAACAACATACTCAGACTTATTTTTGCACCTCCTTCATCTTCAAGTCGAAGATTCGATTGAAATCCAGCGTTTAACCTTAATGTTGAATTTTTTAAGCTTATTATATTCTGGCTTCCCAATATATTTAGAAATACCAAATGATGGGGGCCATCAAGTTTTCTACTAAGACGACCATCTAAAGTTTTAGCATTCTGATTGTCATCTGTAATAAATCCAAAGTTATCATAAGATGAGCTATAATGATTTTGAGAAATCCAATTGGTTTTCTTTTTTCCCCATCCAAGTTTTGCATAATATCCTCCGAATCGCGAATTTAATACTCGCTTGTTATTTCCATCAGAGTAATCTGCATTCGTATTCAATCCAAAACGGTATGACCTATTGCGATCTATTGTAGATTTTTTATCGCCATAATCAAGATATAAGCCATAAGTATTAGTAAAAATACGTGTATTTAGATCACTAGACTTAGTATTTACCTCAGCTGCTTTTTCTTCCAATATATTAATTATTCCTCCAACAGCTTCTGAACCATATAATAATGCGGCGGGACCTTTGATAATTTCTATTCGTTCTATTCCAACATCACTCAGTCCCATGCCGTGTTCATCTTGCCATTGTTGATTGTCAAAACGAAGTCCGGTAAGTACAACTTGAACTCTATTGCCGTACATGCCCCGAATCACTGGTTTAGATATTCCAACTCCTGTGTTCAATTGGCTCATTCCGGGTAATTTTGCCAAAGCATCTGCTATGCTAAAAGCACCGCTTTCACGCATTTTATCAACTGATAAACTTGAAATATTTAGTGAAGTTTCTTTAATAGCTGATTCCCTATATCCTGAAACAGTAATTTCTTGAAGAGACATGAATAAGGAATCTGTCTGACTTTGAACAGTAAGAGAAGCTAGAATAAAAAATATTAAAATAAATAAATTCGTTTTCAATTACAATAACTATTTTCAATCTGACCTAGTAAAATTTATACGGTATATATAAACCTTTCTGTCGTAAATATATAAAATATTTCCAAAACAAATCTGCCATAAAAAACGCAGCTCTAATAATAGTGAAAAGCTCAAGAATTCTGTTTAATCCCCTCTACAAAATACATATCAATGTCACCTTTACTTTTTACTTGAATTTTACCTCGATGGATACAGCTAAATTTATCTCTAACCAATTGATAAGTACTGCCTGATATATTAATTTTACCGGCCTCTCCAGTACTCTCCATTCGTGAAGCAGTATTTACGGTATCTCCCCAAATATCATATGCGAATTTTTTAATACCTACTATTCCAGCTACAACCGGACCTGAATGTATTCCTATTCGGATTTCAAAAATTGGTTTGCCTCCAGACTTTCTTTCTTCCAAATGAGACTGCATAAAAGTGCTTATATCAAGGGCCGCGTTCAGAATATCTTCCGCATGAGATTCATTGGCAACCGGTAATCCTCCGGCACACATATAAGAGTCACCTATCGTTTTAATTTTTTCAATTTTATACTTATGTATAATGTTGTCAAAAGCCCTAAAGCAAATATCTATTTCTGAAACCAATTCTTGGGCAGTAAGTTTTTCTGAAATTTGTGTAAATCCTTTAAAATCAGTAAACATGACCGTAACCTGATCAAATTGTTTGGCACCTGCACTGCCTTTGGCTTTCAATTCTTCTGCAACTTCCTCCGGCAAGATGTTTAATAAGAGTTCATCACTCCGATTCTTTTCAATTTCAATTAATTTTTTCTGCTTTTGAGTTAACTTCCATCTATTGTATAGAAATCCGGAAAAAATTAAAACCAAGATTAGGCAAATAGTAAAATAAATATTTTCTCGTTTATGGCTTATCTTTTCCTGAACCAATTTAATATCTGAAATCTTTTTCTCGTAGGATATAGAGTCTTCTCTTTTCCCATATTCATAAACCATTTGCTTTCTCGCGGTTTCATTCAATTTTTCAACATCATACACACTATCGCGAACGCTTATGTATTCCTTATACAATTCCAAAGCAGCTTTTGTGTTACCAGAGAATCCATAAGCATCAGATAGTACTTCAGCAAAGGCAAGAAAATATTCTGTTTGTCCTAATGTTCTAGAATTGTCGATCGTAAATTTTAAAAAATCTAAGGCTTTTTGGAGATTTGCTGGTTTACCAAACGGAATGAGACTATCTGGCTTTATGGAAGTAGAATAATTTCTATAAATATCCAAATAGGTTTCACCGATATTGCCCATATTTCTGGTAATACCATTTTTATTAGACAAATCCTTTTCTAGCCGCAATGCACCAAAGTAATAAAACATCGCTTTTGAAAAATCAGCTTCAATTGCATAAAAATTAGCTAAATTCCCTAATGTACGAGCAATACCATGTTGATCCTTTAATTCCTTATATAGATCTAATGCTTTAAAATTATATTCAACAACTTTATTCTTATCCTTTAAAGTGTAATATACATTGGCTATGTTACCGTACATTAACGCTATGTCATTCTGATTTTTCAGTTCCTTAAATATTTCCAATGCCTTCAAATCATATTCCAATGCCTTACTTTGATTTTTAGACGTATGCAAAACAATCCCAATGTTGCGCAGCAATCGAGCTTGATCGTAGCGATTGTTTAGTTTTTCATAAATTTTTAATGCAATGTATTCATGATTTAAAGCATTGGGGTAATCTGCTTTGTTGGCTAAATTGGCTCCTAATGATGTATGTGCTCCGGCAATTCCTATCTCCCAATTAAGTTTTTCTGCAAATTCAAGAGATTGATTTCCGTACTTCAATCCTTCATCCGGATTTATGTAAGGATAATAATAGGATAACTTATTTAGTAATTTGACTTTGTTCGTATCCTCTAAACTATTCGGAAGTATTTTTAAAATAGAATCAATACTTGTTTGTGCATCATATTGAGCATTTCCACATTGCAATACCAAAATGAATAGTAACAAGATACTTAGATCTCGGATATGCATTCTACTTACACTATAGAAAGATAAATAAATAATCTTTTTAATTAGGTTCAGACTTAAATTTATAATTTTGTTTGAACTAATTCCAGTGGTAGAATGTATTAATTTATTTCCTTCCACCATTCAGAAAATTTTTGTTCAACATCTTTTAAGTCAACCCGCTCTCCTATTCTGGGAGATATTAAGCGAATTTCTTGTTCCTTGCATTGTTTCGCTACATTTATCAAAGGTTCATCCCAAGCATGATTTGCAATAGCAAATTTAGAGTTATGAACTACCAATAAACTTTTAGCTTTTAAATCCTTGGCTGCTTTTACTATTTCATCAGGCATTAGATGAATATATTTCCAACTCTTGTCATATTGGCCATGTTCCAGAATAACCAGATCAAATTCACCAAATGAATTACCAATTTCGGTAAAATGTTTATCATATCCACTATCTCCACCAATAAATAATTTAAAGGTTGGTGTTTTCAAAACATAAGACATCCATAATGCTTGATTTCTCTTGAATCCCCTTCCGGAAAAATGTCGTGTAGGAACCGTATTTACTATAAATCCGTTTTCCAATTCAAGCTGCTCATACCAATTTTTTTCAATTATTTGATTTTGATGATATCCCCAATATTCCAAATGTTCTCCTGTTCCCAAACCACAGATTACTTTTCTAGTTTTTTTCTGTAATTTCTTTATTGTTTCATAGTCCAGGTGATCCCAATGATCATGCGAAATAAATAGATAATCTATTTCCGGAATATCTTCCACATGATAATTATCAGTTCCTTTAAATGCTTTAGTAGAAAATGAAAACGGTGAAGCATAACCGGAAAATACAGGATCAACTAAAATTCTTTTGCCATCTATTTGAATAAAATATGAAGAATGTCCGAACCAAACAAGAATATTACTATTTAAATCAAGATCCAATAGATCTGTTTTTTCAGAGATTATTTTATCCTTTGGTAGGACCCTCGGGCTTTGCCTAAAAAGAAATTTAAAAATAACTGAAAAATAATTGGCTCCCTCAGTTAGATCTGGAGTTATACTTTGATTCTGGAAAGCACCATTTTGAAAATTTGGAGCTCTAACAATCTCTTTAAGCCTTTCTCCACTTGGCAATTTCCCAAATTTCGACTGTCGCATAAATAGCATCGTTGAGACATAAAGCAAAATCAGGAATGCTAAAAAAATATACATTGTATTTCTAGATCTGGGTAATTATTTCAAAATAATAAAGTAAAATTGCCAGGATTATGGCGACAATACAATCTTCATTTCATTATACAAGAAAGCATTCTAATGAATGCTCACTTGTATAAATTAATTTTCTACTTTATTTTACTTAGCAATATGACTCATGTTTGCAAAATCGATCAATATTATTAAGACCTTTAATTAAAATCTAAGAACAATCTTAGAATTTACTTTCTCTTTATGCAATAACAATTTAATATGCTCTGCAGAATATGTAAGTTAAATTGCATAATTACTAGTCTACTTGAATTGTTGATCAATTGTGAGCAAAATTCAAAATATTTCTGATTAATCTTTAAACCCTTAGTCTATTGATGAGCGTGGTCTAATTCTGAATTCTTGAAATGCATATACTGGTTTCTGTATGCATACATCAGGAATATATTGATAAGAAATACCAAAACCCCCATCATCATACCTTCTGGAGCCAAATAAATATGAAACAAAAGGATGTTTAATGTAATAGGAATGAGCATGATTAAGGCCAAAGGTACGAATCTATTTAGCAGTAAAGACAAGCCACAGATGGTTTGAAACACCCCTAACATTGGAATAAAATATTTTGCATTTACTAGTGCCATTACAAAATTGCCAGCATCACCTGCCGGCATCTCCATTGGGATAAAATGAAAAAATTGGTTTAGTCCAAACACAAAGAACATAAGGCCAAAAATAAGTCGAAGGATCATAATTGTTACTTTCATATTTTTTAGTTTTGTTTTACAATTTTAATACACACAATAGCTATTATTTTAGCAAATATAATCTGAATTTTCAGAATTACAAATATTTCTAATTTTTCATTCAATTTTGTAATTATCAATAGGTCATTTTTATCGAATTGAACTACAAATGATTTATCCTCTTAAATTTATTGCTAATTGCTTAATATTAATTCATTTTTCAAAACTATAATGAGCAATAATTTTGAATTTAAATAAGCAGTCCTCTAATCGCTGTCCTCCACCAATATTGTGAACAATCAAATATCTTTTATCATCTATAGATTTCTTATTAGCAACGATACCAATATGCGTTATTGAACCACCTAGATTCCAACACACAATATCCCCTGGTGAATAATCTTTTGGATTTGTACTTATACGCTTTATTGTACCAAATCTATTGAAATAGCACATTAAATTAGGAACTCTTCTATGATCAATATTTTTATCTGTATGTTTTAGTTTCCAATACCTTGGATATTTAGAAAAATTAGATCCCATATCTTCATGAACGAGTCTTTGAAGGTCTATACCCATTTTTCTATAGGCTCTGATTATTACATCAGTGCAAACTCCTTTATCTGAAGGTACATCGCCATTTGGATAAGCAATTTTGAAGTATGAAGGATCATAGTTTACTTGCTGTTTTGTCAGAGTTAAACTTGAATCCGCCAATCTAATAAAGAAGTTTGATTGCCCAAAAAAATTAGAAACTGTAACAATAATAAAACAAAAAGTTAAAATGTATTTATTCATTACTATTAAATCAAGATAATAAATAGAAAATTTTAGTTCGATAATTTAAAAGAAAACATTTGTGCTTTAATTATTTGTCAATAAAATTTATCTAGCTTAGTTTTCTTCAAAAATAAAAATTAATTCTAATAACGACAAATAAGTAGAATTAATATTAACTATATTTAATACCAAAATTTTTAACGCTTTCTGTCAATTCAAAATCAACATTAAATTTTTCATCAATTACCGGTTCCAGTGCCTTCAAGGTCATTGGAATATGGCCAGACCAATTGTTGCTTATTAAATTCTCATCTCCTTTTGGTCCTCCGTTTCTTATTTTAACCGATGCCCTTTCGATTGTAAATTTAATTATCATTGTTGCCTTTATTTCATTTTCAGTACCGACAGGCACTTCATCCCACCTCCCTTTAATAATGTTGTCTGTTATTATTTTCAGACCTTCTATACGCTCATCATAAAGTTCAACTAATTCAGCTTTTCCAAATAAAACAGCTGACCTATAGTTTGCAGAAGTATCAAAAAGACTTCTAGCCAAAACAATACCATCAAGATGAGTTACAGCAATACATACTGTCTGTCCATTGATTATTTGGTTCATCATAAAGTTTTTATTTGAACCGTGTAGGAATAAAAAATCATCCTTTCTTCCATAAGCTGTTGGAATCATCATAGTTTGACCTTCGAATTGGAAGGCCACATGACACATAAATCCTGCATCTAAAATCTCATATACTGCTGCTTCATTATTTACTGCTCTTGCAGCACCTCGAATAACTTTATTAAATTCCATAAATATTAATTCAGTTTTAGTTGGGTCCCTCCGTACAAAACTCTATTTGCCATTTTAGCACAAAACAAAAGTAAAACTTTGAATTTGAATTACAAAATAATCTGCTTCACTGCGCGAGAAATTGGCAAAAGCTTCCGCATCCTTATCAGCAAATCGAAGATCAGGAATTCCCGGATCCTGGTAGTCAGAAATATCTACGACAACAGCATAGGTTTTTGAACCTATATGTTCATGATCTAGTTTCTTGTTCTGACTCGGTAGATCTCCTTTAATTTGGGCATTCAGACAAACTTCAAAAATGAGAAAAATAAGAATTTAGAATAATTTCATTTTGTATCTAGTTTAAATATTATCTGTAATAGCAAAAAGGATATTATTTAAAAGTTAATAGAAAATCAGAAATACTTTTATGAATAATACCTTTAAATGTGTTTGAGTTTTCTGGTGCATCCATGCTCAGTACATATTTAGGAAACTGATTATTAATCTGAAGTAGATTGCCAAACTCACGATCATGCGTATTTTGATCTTGAATTAAATAACAAACCTGGATGTAAACTTCTTCGCCGTTTTTTTGGGCTACAAAATCGATTTCTTGTTGGTCAAGAATACCAATTCTTACATCATAATTTAATATTCGTAGGTGGTTGTAAACTACATTCTCTAACAATTTATGAATTTCATTTAATCGGAATCCAACAATTGAATTTCGCAAACCAGTATCTTCAAAGTAATATTTTTCACCAATTTCAAAGACCCTTTTTCCTTTAATATCAAGTCTTTGTACTTTATGTATGCAAAAAGAACGTTGAATAAAATCAAGATAATCAAGCACTGTGTTAGGTGAAATGGAAATTTTTTGGGATTTTAAGAAATCAGATATTTTTTTTGCAGACACTATACTTCCTAAATTATCAGCAAGATATTTTATCAAATTTTCAAGAAAAGAAACATTCCGGATGTTGTGTCGCTTAATGACATCCCTAAAAAGAATCGTATTATAAATATTTACCAAATAGTCATACACAATATCCTCTTCAAGAGGCAAGTGGATCAAATTCGGCAAACCACCGAATCTTATGAATTTCATAAAGTTTTCTGGGCTATTCTTTAAAGATTGAAATTGAAGAAATTCATTATAAGATAAACTGTTTACTTGAATTTCAATATATCGTCCACTTAATAAAGTAGCCAATTCACCGGATAACAGATTGGCATTGCTTCCAGTAATGTAAATATCAAAATTACTTTTAGTGTATAGACTTCGAAGTGCTTTTTCAAATTCAGTTATGTCCTGAATTTCATCAATGAAAAGCACATTTTGACCCGGCTTCTCAGAGTTATTACAGTACTCCATCAAATCTTCATAATTTCTGATTTGGTCAAAATCATATTTTTCTTTGTCAATGTATATGATGTTGATATTTTCATCGATTTTTTTTATTTTATCAATTACTTGAAGCATTAAATAACTTTTGCCAACTCGTCGCTGTCCAGTTAAAACCTTTATAATAGGTTTGCCAATAAATGGGCATATTCTATCAAGATAAATGGGCCTTTCTATATTTGAATATTTATTCATTTCTTTAACTATAATACAAATATAGCTTATATTTTAATAAACTTTTAATTATAGTGAAAAGAATATTTTAATTTCATAGGTTTAATATTTTCCTCATAATTCATTCAAGTTCAGCATTTTAATGACCGAAGTGAGTTACATAATTGCCTCTTTATCTACAGATCACGAATTATATGATCCTCATAATCGGAAATACCACCAAAACAGCATAAGTTTTACCGGTCGAAGAAGTTGAAGCATTTATTATTGGACTTGCAGCTTTATTCTCTGTTGTCTGTATTGAAGTATTTTATTGTTGGCTAAATACAAGCACTTGTAAAAAAGCTAATAATCCAAATAACAGATATTTCATACTTCTCATTTTTTTTATTCTAGCTCTTTCAATACAACTCAATATATTTATTTTAATAATTCCACTTTTAGGATAAAAATACTTTAAAGGCTCTTTATATATTAAGTCTCAATTTAAATTATTTGTTATCAATAATAATGCAATTTATCTGAATTCAACTTTTTCAGTTATTAATTTATTTTGATTTCTTTGTAGAGCTGCAATGCATTCTTAATCAATTCTTTAAGTGCACTAGAATTAATTTGTTCTTTAGATTTAATTTCAACATATCGGGAAATTTTACCCTTGCCTAATAGAAGTCTTTCTGGGTCTGTTAGCATTACCCCTCTATTAAATCCAAGTTTTAAGCCTTTTTTAGAAGGAATCATAACAGTAATAAGTTCGGAATATTTTTGTCCATAAGTGTAAGCAATCATTCGCGCTGGTACGTCTAACTGTTCTTTAATTTCGGGAAGATTGGCCATTAGAATATTTCGGAGCATTAGAACATTTTTTACAACTTGCTCATCATAATTGGATAGGAAGATATCAATTTCCTCGCCTAAATTCATGTCTTCACTAATATATATAAAATTCCATAATATTAAATCTCAATAGTTTTTCCCACCTTGACATATCGATATGCATCCTTAAATTCCTTGGCAAACTGCTTTATTACTTCATCACTACTATCATGTCCTCCAACACCAATCAATTGAATATTTAAGGCCTTCAAAAGTGTAATATTTTCATCTACATCCTTTTGTGTTAATTGCTCAAAGGGCCCATTACCGGATCCAATTCTTTGTGCATCAATTAACCCTCCGGCTAATTTTAATCTCCCTGAAGGAATTGGAAAATGAAGGCCGCCAACAATGCCATAAATAGGTTCCGAAAATAAGTCTCGTGTTCGTTTGATAATCTTTGGTATGGATTGATGACCGCATCCAACAATTAACAAAATTCCCTTATTTTTAATATTAATTGCAAGTGCTTGTTCATCTATTTTTCCCATTATTAATTGCGCCGGAATAGTTCCAATTGTAGCAATGCCAGTGTCAATAATTTGAGGCTTTTGAGTTGTTATAGGTTTTTGACCCGGATAGCTCATATCTATTGGAGTGTATATTTTTTTCGCACCTAATTCTGATTGTACATTTCCAAGAGAAAAGCTGTTTAAATTCATCCAATTTTCACCCCCGACATGATCAAAATGATTATTAGAGATGAATATCATGTCTATTGATTCGATACCAATACCCATTCTAAACATATTTTCTTGAAGCGGGGATGGATTTGTTTTCTTTGCATTATACCCAAGATCAAAAAGTATGGAATGGTTTCCAGCTTTAATTAAATAACTTACCCCAGCTTCGGTCCTTAATTTTTCTTCAGTGTGCCAATCAACCAAAGGGAGTATAATTACTTTCTCAACTGTTCCCCAATTGGTAATTTTTTGGGGATAGAAATTTGCAAACTCTGCATTGGCAATTGCTATTTCCTTTTGCAGCTTGTTATTTTTCCAATATGCAAATATTCCAATGACTACTACCAGAAATAATAAAACGAATAAAACCTTTTTCATAAAAATTGAAATTAAAAACTAATTAAAATTCACCCTAACTATTTAACACTTGCAATTCTAATCAACTAAGAAGTACAATTCTCATCCTTTAGTCAATTTTAACTAACATTTCGTCATAAAGTCCTATCAATAAACTATTTCCATTATCATCTACTTTAATTCCACCATACTTTGCTTTTGCATATTTTTCTGATTGTCCTTCTTGAAAAAAATATGATTCTGCACCAATATTCATGCTCCAGTTTCCCGTGGAATATTCAATAAGATATTCTTCAGGATTTAAAGGTGTTTTATCAGCTTGAACTCTCAATTTTTCTGCAAGACCACTAGCTTCTAAATGAACAACTATATAGCCTCTTTTCGCAATACTATCCGGACTAAATGATTCAGATATTTTATAACGAAGTCTCATATAATCACCTTGCATCAACGATCTTGGATCAACCGGTGCAAGTTCTAATAATATTAGTCTACCTTTCGACAACAGTTGTTCTTTTTTATATATAGAGCTGTTTACAAATAGCAGTAAGACCAATAAATTAGTGAACAGTACTATCCATTTATAATTCTTCAACATGATTAAAATTTTTCTTGGCAAGCCAATATATGAACAAAAATAAAAACCCTGAAGCGAAAAGTAGTTCTGACTTAATCAATAAACTGAAATTTAAATCATAATAATACTGTGAAACAAAATAAATCAACGCTATAATTCCTATGGTGAGTCCAGTAATATAATTAACCATAAAACACAATAGAATAATTAAGAGCGATCCGGAAATTGAAGGTGAAAAAAAACTTGGTAACATTAGAAGAAGACCAATTGCATAAAAAAGTAGTTTATTCTGAATATCTTTTACCTGAAGCAAATCCAAAAGTAGAGCAATTAAATACAATACCATTAAAATTGACGATAAAGAAGCTATCCAAAAAGTAGAAGGCAACTCGTTAAGAATTCCATGTGCACCAATATAGATCAATCCCATTAAAACAGAAATTATCAATGCTAGACGAACCGGATTATAAAGTCTATTCATTTTTACATTTATACTTATAATTCTTGCTTCATGTAAAATAAAAAATCCTAATAACAATTCAGTTACAATTATATAAATCGGCACTATACGATCTAAATTATTTGATGAAATTAGAAACAAAATTGTGCTGCTCATGAAGACTACTGCAGTAAAGGAAAGTATATAAGTCTGAACAAAAAATAAAGTACTAAAGGCTATGCCAAAAATAATAAAACATATTTCATTTTCATTTACGTGCCATTCACTTAAACCAAGTGCGAGCAAAACAAATCCACTCACAAAAACAGTTATACTTGCCGTATCAATAATGAGCTTATCATATTTCCAATTTGCCCAAATTGCCAATACTATAAATGAAATACCAAAAAGACACAAACCAATGTCAGAACTGTAAATACCAGTTATACCAAGAAATCCTAAGAAAGAGAGTGTAGCAAAAAAGCCACCTAAAATACTCAATATTTTGATTGTTATGCTAGATTGTTCCCCCGAATTTCTTTGATACTCACTCAATATTTCCACTTCATTGAACTCAAAATTCGGACCTTCTTTGGTTTGAAGTTGTCCTAGAATTTCTTTGACTTTCTCTTCTTTATTCATTGGACCATTTTTTTTGAAGTTGTACAAGATATTTAATTACCATTGTTATACTAAGTATAATAAAAAAACTTGTGAATAAAAAGATCCATTCATCCTTTGAAATTTTCATAAATAAACAGGATATAATAAATATAAGACTAAAGGATATAATAGATAAATAAAATAATCTTTTTTCTTTGAATGCAAGTAATATCCCAAGTGTATAAAGGATTCCGGCCAGTGGTAGTAGGATCATTAAAGAAGATTGATCTGTATCAAATATTCCAATACTAATCCCAACAGTTGAATATGTTACCGCAATTAATGCAACTGTATTGGTAAACCATCTTTGAACTTTTATTTCTACAATAAACCTAGAATACAATGCTGGCAGTACGATAAAAAAAGAATTCAAGAGTAATAGTAGTGTACATAAATCTACCGCTGACCAATCATTACTTACTTGTTGACTATAAAGGTAGAAACAAGTATTTACTAATATCAGATATACTAACCATAGTGGAGCAAAATTAGAAACTACTACCCACAGTGTAATTAATATGGTCCATGCAAGAAAAAAATCATAGGCATTTGCACCAGTTTGATATATCTGTCCGAAAACGGCGAAAATCACCCCTACCAAAACGGATGCTCCAGTAAGTATAATATTCTTAACTAAAGAAGTTTGTTTTGAAAATAAAACTAGGCCCATAGCGATTACAACCAAACCTTCAACTATCCCTAATTTTATAAATTTATTCAGGTCTGCCCAGTTATATGCAAAAAAGAAAATGATCCCTGCAAGACTGAAACTAAGCCCAACAACCATAAAAAAAACAAGAAGAAATTTTTGCCAATCTTGTTTGTTTTGGTAAACCTCCTCTTTTAATTGTTTTTCAACTTCTGATTTTGACCAGTTACTGTGTCTTTTTATTATATGAATATCTGTGTTGCTTAATTTCATAAGTTTACTGTAGATAAAATTGGCTTTGTTCCATCCAAAGATATTAATATTATCCAAGAATCAAGCACAATTTTTTCTAAGTGAATTTGGGCACTTAATGATCTTAAAAGTCATTTTCACTTTCTTATTATAATCAATTTGTTCTGTTATTAAACATTATAAATCCAAACTCATAAAGAATTGATTTATTGATTGATTGACTCAATAAAGTTAGACTTATAAATTAGCTAGTATCAATGACCTAAATCATCATTCTTTTACAGGCAATCATGCTTACAAACGGATTGCGATTAAAATTTTCTATCTAGAAGTTGGGTGATAGAATTTACTTCTTAAAGTCAAGAATTCTTGTTATAAAGGATTGCCTTTACCAAGAAAATAAAAGCACTAGCGACTCCTTAGTAAGAATTACTAATTTTCAAAGAATAGAACTTTCTAAATCTAATGTTCCATTACTTTAAAAGCGTGGGTCCAACTATTCTCTCTAAATCCTTTAATGCACCATAACATACACAAGGGCTCTATTGCTCTCGCAGATTCGACCATTCCAAAGTCAGCAGCATCCCAACCAAACAAGTCAGCTATAGTGGCTACTTCCTTTTTTGCATCCTGATTATTGCCGCAGATAAACATTGTTGGCCTTATACTAAAGCTTGGGTTTACCATGGCCGGACTTCCAACACTATTAAACGCTTTTACAAAGTTGGCTTTGGGTACCGCCTCTTGTAATTCTTCCATCAAGGATCTATCCAAATTTGTAAAAAACTTTAACACTCCATTCGTTGGTGCTGCATCGGCTATTGGATTCGTCGCATCCAGGATGGTTTTGTTCTTAAGGTTTTCAGGTCCCATTAATTCAAGAATTGACTTAGCCACTGAACCTTTGACAGCGAGAACAATAATTTCGCCAAACTTAGCAGCAGCATCAAAAGTACCAACGCTACCATTCATAGTTTCAGACTTAGCCCAATCCTCTAGTTTAGAAGGATCGCTTGTTCCCAACATTACTTTATACCCATGTTTTATAAATCCGGAGCCCAATGTTTTGGCCACTACTCCAGATCCAATTATTCCAATTTTTTTCATACTGTATTTTTATTTAAAAATAGAACGAAGACAATGTCAAAGAGTTCAATCAAATTGAACAAATTTACTTGACAATAAAATTTGTTCGCTCCTTAAAATATATTTAGCAATCAAAGCAGAAGATTATTCCTGAAGATCAATTCATACATTATCAATTCAAATTATTACAAAATGAGATATTTAATTTTATAAGTTAAAATCCACTAATTTTAAATATTATTTACTCAGCCAAAATATTTATGTCTGAATTCTCCAGATGATTTTTATCGTATTCTTTCATAAGAGTTCTAATCATCGCCTTACCGATTTTTGTTGTTGATGTAACGTTTTTAGATTTACTCAGTAAGGGATAAAATGGTTTAAAAATCGCATATATTGTATTGTACCAGCCGGTTTTTGATTTTATACCTTTTTCCGGTAGAATAATACCGGGACGAAATGCATAAGAATTTTTAAAACCCTTATTAATCATATAATTTTCTGTTTTTCCTTTAACTCTTGCCCACATGCTTTTTCCATTTTCTGTACTGTCGGTTCCACTGCCAGAAACATAGATAAAAGTCATGTTCGGATTGAGTTCATATAAGGTATCAACAAAAGATTTAAGCGGGTCAAAAGTAATTCTTGAATATGCCTCTTCAGTCAAACCTATAGACGTTACACCCATACAATAAAAACATGCATCAAAATTCTGAAGTACATCCTTAAAGTGAACTATTTTTGTAAAATTCTCTAACAACAATTCTTCAATTTTGTCACTTGAAATTCCTAATGCTGATCGATTAATGACCAGGATTTTATCAATATCAGGACTCTCGATACATTCTAATAATACTCCTTTACCTACCATCCCGGTTGAACCGGTAAGTATCACTTTTTTTCCCATAATTAACTTTAATAATATATTTCTCTCACTGTGATATCCAATGAAGTCCAATTCAAAACACTGGATTAGTACTTTGGTTGAATAAAATATAGTGAAGTACCATCCAGATCTGAAAAATGAATAAACTGTCCTCCCTCTTCATTCCTTTCATAACATGAAATTCCTCTTTCCTCTAGGAAATTCTTCACCAAGCCAAAATTATCTGTAGTAAATCCAATAGAAACGTTGCCGGAATTTTTTTCGATCTTGGAAGGACCTGTTGGATGAAGTCCTATATTCATACCTTCTACCTTCATTTGAGCATAGAAATCACCCCAACGCTCCTTCAAAATCATTCCTAAAGCTTCGTAGAATGCAATTGATTTATTTAAATCCAAAACATTTATGGTGAGCATAGATGACTTTATAAACATAAGTTAAAAATTAAGCTAATGATTAAAAACAGTTTAACTGACAAGTAAAGATAAGAATTTCTTAATAGGATTACTTTAATGTATAGGTCATGATCGAATTCCAATTTAAATAAATGAATCTCATTGAAAAACTCCTTAAGACAAATTGGTTTTGATTTTATTAAATAAAATTACTCTAAATAAAAAACCAAAGTTCAGTTTGAAGCGTAAATACCTTTATTAAACAATAAAATTAAAATGTTATGAAAATTTCAATTCTAGTACTAGCAAGTACGTTCGCTCTTAATTTAATCTCTTTCACAGCACAAGCTCAAAAAACAGTCATGGTTGGTGGAGAAGAAATGTTTCCATTAAAAAACATTATTCAAAATGCAGTAAACTCTAAAGACCATACTACTTTGGTTGCAGCAGTTAAAGCAGCAGGTTTAGTTGAAACATTACAAAGCAAAGGTCCTTTCACAGTTTTTGCACCTGTTAATGATGCTTTTGAAAATCTTCCTGCAGGTACCGTGGAGACTTTATTAAAACCAGAAAACAAAGCAACATTAGTAAAAATTCTTACTTATCACGTTGTTGCTGGAAAGTACAATTTTGATGACTTAGCGAAATTGATCAAAGCAGGAAAAGGAAAATCTTCTTTGAAAACTGTAAGTGGAGGCATGTTAACATTCATGATGAATGGCAGCCACAATATTTCAGTTAAAGATGAGTCTGGAAATGTAGCCAACATTTCAACCTATGATGTAACCCAATCAAATGGTGTTATTCAAGTTATTGATCATGTATTGCTTCCAAAATAAGTAATACAGATTGGAATTAATTTTCACTCTCGAAGTAGAATATTAATTCCAATCGAGTATAATGCTCGTATTGTTTTGAAAGTAAAATCAATTTTGTTAATTGGACTATTTACAAATCATTACGGTAAAAGTACAAAAACCTTATTTCTTTATAAAGACCCGCTTCGGCGGGTCTTTATTTTTTTGATAAAATTCTACATTAAGTCCGATTAGCTAGAAAATAATTCCGATAATATTTAAAATTGAAATCTGAAAAGACAATTTTAGAATTAATGGATATACAAAATGAGCGCATATTTTACACTAATAAAAAAATGATCAACCAACATATAATAAGGTAAATCATGAGATCAAAAGCTTATTTCGATTTTTTACAGCCTACTTTGAAAGGACAACATTTCTAATTACTGAACTTTTAGATCCGGAAATTTTTACAATATAGCTTCCTTCATATAGAGTTTTTGTATCTAAATACGTATTTGTTGCACCTGGGTTAATTGTTGAACTTCGCACTAGTTTTCCGCTCAGATCAAATAATTCAATAAGTAAGTTTTCTTTATTTAATCCTAAAATTTGAACTACAATGAAATCATATGAAGGATTCGGGAAAAGATTTACTTCCAAAGTTTCCCCTTTAGAGTCACTATATCCAGTAGTTGTAGGTTCATAAACCGTGGTTTGTTCATTAACGGATGTTACTTTTCTATTGGCAAAAACACCATAAAATGTTGGGCCAACAACATAAGGATAAGTAGAATTCCAATTTGCATCGACTGTAGTAAAATAACAGTAAATTCCCTTTGGATATTCCGGAGTTATGCAAAATCTTCCATTGTGTTCATCTAAGTAATCAGGAGTAGCTGCAGTTGTCGTTTTGTATTGATAATCTTCACGAAAATATCCAAGCGGATATGTTGGACTAACAATAGGACCACTTGAAACAGCAGATCCGGTAGGACTTGTATTTCGCAAAGTGATGTTTCGCAAACTATAACTTGATTTTATTCGCACTATACCTCCGGTTCCATCTACATTTTTATATCCATAAGCACCATAAATTGGAAATCCATCATAGGCAAATCCCAACAATGGAGAATGCTTAGTACTATCGATAGCATAGAGTCCATCCGCATCATATAAATTACAAACATTAGAAATTACTTTTAAGTCCAGTTTAAAAGCTGATGGATTTTGGTGATGATGATAATTTCCCATTGCAGGATGCGCCTTTGAACAATCAAATCCACCTCTTTCAGCGAGAATCGCATCCCTATTCCAATCCTGAACTGTTCCCATTCCACCTGGACACGGAGGATTGCCGGGACCACCACATAAAGAATTCGTAGTAGCATTCCAAGCCACACCATCGCGATAATCAAACAAAGCGACTCCATTAATAAAAATACCAATGTTACCACCAGTTGTAGCAGTTGGTGTTCCTTTATTTTCTACTGGATTTAAAGGAAACTTAAATATTGCATTTTGATTCGTCGCTTTTGAAGGATTGCCATCTAGAAATGGACCAGTCGGATAAGCAGGAATTCCAGTTGCAGTAATATAAACACTTGTAGCAGAATATTCAACTTTTTGACAATTGAACAAGACTCCATTGGATATTGCCGTAGAATTTCCTGACACATAATACGTCCCTACTTTAATCTTATTTTGTAAGAAAGAACTTATCAAAGGATTCAACTGAGCATTGGATAAATTAATGCTGAAAAGCAAAACAAGTAATTGAAATTTATTAAACATTTTATTCATTTATTATAAAAGCGTTAGACGACAATTTATTCTCGATCCTTCACAATCTCCGAAAATATTTCTTTTGGGTAAAAATATTCAGGATTGAAAAGAAATTTTCTATCTGTAAGTGTAAGTAAAAATGCAATGAGGTCTACCTTATCATTTGAACTCAGATCTATTGGATTTTGTAATTCTTTGGCGAGATTTGCACTGTGTGTAATTCCATTAGTGTAATGTTTTAGCACTAGATTCAAACTTTTAAATCGTCCATCGTGCATATATGGATAGGTAAATTCAATATTGCGCAGTGTTGGAACCTTAAATTTAAACGAATCTAAGGGATTGCTTGTAACTCTGAATCGACCAAAATCATTTAAACTCGAATCTAAACACAATCCATTGTTCATAATTTCATTGTTCGTGAATAATGGTTCTGTATGACAGGATGAGCAATTTTTTTGAAACAACGAATATCCTCTTTTTTCCTGATTCGTAAAAATAACTTGCTTGCGCATTACGCTATCGTACTTCGATTCTGCGGAAATAAGCGTAAGCATAAATTGTGATAATGATTTCAGCAAATGTTCACCGGTTATCAATGAATCTCCATACGCTTTATAAAATAAATTAACGTAGGGCCTACTTTTCTGAAGCTTTGATACTAGATCTCCTATGTTCTCATCCATTTCAACAGGATTAGAAATTGGAGCAAGTGCCTGCATATCCAAATGATTAATAGCTCCATCTCTCATGAAGCTAGATTGCCAGGCTAAGTTTATTAGAGCAGGAGAGTTTCGAAATCCAATTTTATCTTCAATACCATGACTCAATGCGTGATCTATATGCGTAAAAGATGAAAACTGAGAATGACAACTAGAACAAGATATCATATTGTTTCTAGAAAGTATTGGATCATAAAACAAAGTTCGTCCTAACAGAATTTTATCAGAGCTAAGTTGATTTTTTGAAAAGTCGTAGACGGGCTTTGGAAAATTACTAGGTTTGTGAAAAATTGGATCTACAGATACTTGAAATGCAAAAGAAACAAATAGGAGAACTAGACTAAATATATATTTCGTCTTCAATGCCTTGATATTGAAAATGAATTTGCTACAATATTTGAAATTCTAACTGCTTCTTCAGATGGAGACATTATGTGATCCAATTTCTTAAGTTCTATTTGATCCAAGAGATTTTTAATATCTAATTGTATATTAATTATTGATGAATTCTCGACTTTCAATTTCACTTTTTTTAAAGTAGAAAAAGGAGATTGGTAACCACCTAAATGAAATTGAAAATCTTTAGTTTTCGAACTGCAAAGATCAGATCTTCCTTCAAGTTTGATATTAATGTATCCGCTTGACCAAGTCCAATACATACCTCTGGTTGGGTCGAGGTCTCCACCCAATGCACCGGAAACGTTTGTAATACTATCGATTCCCAAATTAAATTGAACCTCATCAAAGTCCTGAGAATTTTTATTCAGTATATTTATTATAAAAGGATTTGACTCAGCCGGTAAAACTAAGTGATAACTATTTTCTTCTTTAAAAACTGGCTTCCCATTTTTAAAAAATTGAAATCCTGAAAGGTAGAATTTTATTAGATCAATGCTCAAATGATCTGAATCATTTAGTGAAAATCCGGTATCCTTTAACACAATAACATAATCAGCATACACACTCTTAATATTAATCTGTACGAGTTTACTTTGTGCAGTTGTAAATGAAGCTACTACTAAAAACAACGCTTGAAATAACAAACTACTTTTTTGCATCCATAGGTAATTTCTTTGTTGCAAAAAGCTTAGTTATATCGCCACTCAAGGAATCAAATAATTTTTGTTGATCCGGCCTGCACAAATTCCTTATATCTTGAAAATGCTTATAATTTATCTGTTCTATACTCATTTGTAATTGTCCAATTGAATTTATTAAGCTATCATTTGAACTAGTTTGTTTTCCATTTTGCAAACTGGAATACAATTCATTTTTAATTGCCATCATTTGATCATCTGCAATATGAATTTTCTCCTTATGCCAATTTATAAGTTTTTCATATTCCTCAACCTGTTTATCGTCTAAGTCTAATCTTTTAATTATAACTTTCTTTGGTTCCTCTTTTCTACCGAGTCTTGAATTATGGGAAAGTATTTGCCAGACTAAGAATAGATTTATAAGCAAAAGAGCAATCGAAATTCCTCCTAATAACTTCATTCTATTCATTGGTATAAGGAATTATTTGAAATCAGATGAATAGAATCTGCATAACTGATGGTGGAATCAATTTTATTTTTCGAATTGGATAAGACCAAGGCATTGATAATTAATACCAAGGCAAAGGCAAGTTTAATTTGTAAGGAAATTGAATTCGAAAAAGACTCTTGTTGTATTTTTTCAATTTTTAGTTGAATTTTATTAAAAAGATGCCTTGGCACTTCAACCCTTGTTATTTTACCTAAGTCCTCTACATTCATACTTTAGTTTTATTTCTTAGACGATTTATTTTAAATCATCCTTCGCTGAATCCAAGCTTTTCTGCAAATTTATTTTTGCACGTTGAATAAGCGATTCAACTGCTTTGGGAGTAAGATTCATAATCTCCGAAATCTCATTCTGCATTTTGTGTTCAATTTTATGAAGAATCAAGGCTGTTTTTTGTTTATCCGGTAGATCATTAATTTTGTTTAAAAGAATTTCCAGAGCCTCCTTGTCTTCCATTTTGATTCCCGGATGATTAAAATCAATGACCTCATGTCTTAATTTAACACTATCATCAACAAAAAGTGAACTGATGAATGCAAAACGCTTTTTTCTCTTTTTTGCTTTAATATAGTCGAGGCAAATATTAATTGTTATTCGATACATCCAAGTCTTTATAGTCGATTGATTCTGAAAGGACTTTAGTGATTGGAAAACACGAATGAATACGTCTTGTGTAATTTCTTGAGCGTCTTCTGAATTTTGAACATAGCTTAAAGCTAGGTTGTAAACCATGCTATTGTGATCCAAATAAATTTGCTCAAAAGACACTTTTCCTAATTATTTCTTGAAATTATAAAATATAATAAGCTAAATGAACACTAATTCCGTAATTTTTACATTTTAAAAACTTTTAATCAAATTTCTGATATAAAAATAAAAAAGCCCTCCTAAATGGTTAGAAGGGCTAAATATTTTTTTTAATTCCGAATTCTTATTTGCTTAGGCTGAAATCATTTGCAGATTTAACCTTGAAAATATAAGATCTCGTGCAGGTCTCATGTACAAAAACGTCATAACCTTCAACCATCCCGGTGACTTTTAATTTTTTATACCCACCATCTTTTGCTGGTTGATATACATCAGCAGAAACCGATTCCGGGAATTCAATTTTAACGGTGTAATCATAATTATCTGGATCTCTTACAAAAAGTGTTCTACCTCCCAATAACACATTGCTACCGTTCAGGAAAACTTCAAGGGTATAGGATTTACCTTCACAGGGCATAATTTTTCCACACGGTCCCTGACAATCAGAACGCTTTGCAAGATTGGCAATTCCAATTACAGCATTGTTTTGAACATTGCAGGAAATGATCAGAAAACCAATTAATAAACAAATTGAATATTTCATATTTTTTAATTTAATTGATACTACTTACCTAAGAGTTCAAGATAAATTCTATCTGCTCGGTAAATATTTTTTAATGCAGCTACAATCCCTCCTGTATGAACACAAACTGAGCGATTAGAACTGTCGTCATAAATAAAATTTCCAGGTAATGATTCTATATTACCATCAAAAATCAAACCAACTGCTTCCTTGTTTCTATTGACAATTGGGCTTCCTGAATTTCCTCCGATGATGTCATTAGTTGCGACAAAATTCAATGGTGATTTTAATAGTTCTATT
This sequence comes from Saprospiraceae bacterium, assembly GCA_040006775.1. Classification (GTDB taxonomy): domain Bacteria; phylum Bacteroidota; class Bacteroidia; order Chitinophagales; family Saprospiraceae; genus Vicinibacter. Next base: position 6,008 of record JBDTWI010000013.1, on the reverse strand, counting down.
GGAGGATTTTGCCATCTCGCAGGTAGAGCAAAAGGATATTTCTCATTAAAAGAGGTATTGCGATCATACATTCCATAAAAACTCGTCTTATAAGGCGCTGTCGTTCCGTTGTACTGATATCCTTTTACAACGCCATCAGATATTCGCAAGGTAAAAGTTGCATCAGGTGGTAGGTTTGTACCTTTTACACCAAAAACTGCATTGGCAATCTTTGCTTCTAAAGCTCTTCTTCTTGGTGTCGTAGATTGAAATGCGCTTACAGCTTCATTAAACTTCGGAACAATAATTCTTGAGGCATCAAGAATTGGATCATTTTCTTTTTTGAATTTCTTTGCATCCAAGGTAAGCATTTTATCTACTTTTTCTGGATCGGTAAAATCCGTTTTCTTAAGCATTTTATCAACTCTGGCTTCTGCTGATTTTCCATCTAATATTTTGTCAATATATTTGAAATCTGGATGCTCATACTTTTTTAATTCCATTAAATAAGTTACTAAGTATTCTTTTTCCTTTTCGGAATTTAAGTCCTTGCAATATTCTTTGATTTCTTTTTTCAATTTGTCAATTGCAGAAAGATTTTCGGGATTCTCTATTGCTTTTTCATATCTTCCTAAAGCGTGTATAAGATTCACAACGTTTCCTTTAATTCCACCTCCTGATGCTAAAGTTACAGTTGAAGAATACTTTTTAAGACCTTCAACAGCTTTCTCTAATTCAAGCCAAGGATCTTCGCCTCTTATTTTAGTCTTTTTTCTGATTTCATCTTCAGTAGCTTTTTTACGTGTTATTAAATCTGGATTTCTCAAGCCTGCAAGAATCCCTGTAAAGGCTTTTTGACTATTACTCAATCCAAAAATTTCATTTAAAAGATCTACATTAGGACTTTTATCATATTCCTTTTGCATCAATTTAATTCTATCCGTTAGCAACTCAAGTTGCATAGGATATCTATAATCACGATCATATTCTAATTGCTTGAAAGTTCTGTAACGCTCAGTGTTTCCAGGATTACCAATAACAAATACAGGTTCGCCTTCCTTAATTCCATCCGGATTAAATTTGAAATAATTCTCGCTGGTATTGAGTGGTTTGCCATTCTCGTCATAGGCTCTCCAAAAAGTACAGTCTAAAACATAGCGTGGATAGGTAAAGTTATCCGGATCTCCTCCAAAATAACCGAGGTCTGTTTCAGGAATAAAAACCAATCGAATGTCACTAAACTTTTTGTAGCCGTATAAACTGAATTTACCACCGCTATAATAAACAACAGTCTGTATGCGCAAATCCTTCCAATCTGCATTAACAGAATATTCCTTACTGATCATCGCAAGAGCGCTATCCTGAAATTGTTTTCTTTGTGTATCGTCTTTTGCTTTTCCCATTATCTTGAGCATTCGATCACTGATGTCCTCTACTTTTATCAATTGCTCAACAAATAAACCATCTGCTTTTCTTTCATCAGCTAGAGTTGCTGCATAGAAGCCATTTTTGTCAAAATTTTCTCCTTCCTTTTGTAATGCAGTTACAACATCTCTCGAACAATGATGATTGGTCATAATCAAACCACTTGGAGAAACAAAGGAAGCAGAACACCATGAAGCAAATCGAAGTGAAGATTTTCTGACATCATCAAACCATTTGTCCTCAGCATTAAAGTTATAAGCTTCTTTGAACCATTCCTTAGGTGGATGTTCGAAAGTCCACATTTTTCCATAATCGAATCGCTTTGGGACAGACATATTTTCCTGAGCCTTCACTCCTAAGGTTACAAGCCCAATGATCAGCAGATAAAAGTATTTGTACATATTAGATTTTTTTATAATATTAATTTTTTTAGCAAGGCAAATATAAGACAAGCTTCGTAGATACTTATATTTTTGGATACAGTAGATCTTCAACGGAAAGCACAGTGATAGGATGATAACCTGCCTTCGCCTTTTCAAAGATTGCCTTGGCCTCTTTAGTCCTGCCCTGTTTAGTTAAATCCTCAAAGAGTGGCAAAACGTACTTTCTTCTTCCCACTGCCAATAAAAAGTGCTCAACATAAGGCATTTGATTATCCCTAATTCCGTTGTTAATCAGATAATTAAGCCAAACTGCAGCAATTTCTGAATTCCCGGATTGATTTAGATGAAATTTAGAATCCAGAATATTAATTAGGACATGACTGCTGTCTGAAGGTAGATGTCTAATGAAATGTAGCCATTCATGTGTAGACCATTCCTTGGTCATCAATTGCATAGTGTTCGGTTTAAGAATAAAACTATTAAGTTGATCTTCTACTTTTGAAAACCTACTATTGTCATAAGAAGGCGAATATTCTAAGAGACCTGTTTTGTAAACCCAAGTTTGTACCGTGTCGCGAACTCCGGTAGGCATTTTTGGAAAATAACTGTCTAGAAAACTGAGAAATCCTTCGGTAGTATTTGACTTAAATTTGAATTTTGTAAAGTAGGCTTTTAGGAATTCATCCCAATCTTTTCTTCCCATTCTTTCTTCCAAATATCTCAAAAGCAGCTTGCCTTTTTCATAGGCAATATCTGTAAGCGCATCTTCAGGACTAATATCTTTTAAGTCTAATTTGAGTTTTGTTAGCATATTAGTGTCACCTAATTCATTTAAGGTTTTGTGCAAATCTTGAACTCCTAATAAATTCAACATATCTGCATAGGATTTACCGTAAAGAGATTCCATAATTCGATTTTCAAAATAGGTTGTAAATCCTTCATTGAGCCAGAAATCTTCCCAGGTCGCATTAGTTACAAGATTTCCAGACCAAGAATGTGCTAGTTCATGTGCTAAAAGGGAAGTCAATGAACGATCTCCTGCAATGACCGTTGGCGTCAGAAAAGTTAGCTTAGGATTTTCCATTCCTCCAAATGGAAAACTTGAAGGCAGAACTATGACATCATACCTTTTCCAAGGATATTCACCATATAAGGTTTCTGCTGATTCCAACATTTTTTCAAGATCAGTAAATTCCCAAACTGCTTTGTCAAGCAAACTTGAATCTGCGTAGACTCCCGTTCTTTTTCCTATAGGTTTAAAGTCAAAGTCACCAACAGCCAGCGCCATGAGATAAGCCGGTATTGGGATATCCATGTCAAAACTGTATAGTCCATCAGCTGTTCTTTGTTGTGGGTTTGTAGCACTCATCGCAGCCATCATTCCTTTTGGAACTTTAACATTAGCGTGATAAGTAAAACGAATTCCTGGGCCATCTTGTGAAGGAATCCATGATCGCGCATAGATTGACTGTGATTGAGTTAAGAGATAGGGAAACTTCTTAGAATTGGTTTGTTCTTTGTTCAACCATTGTAAAGCTGTGGCCTGATTTGTAGTTTGATACTTAATTTTTATCTTTATAGTATTGGCCTGAATAGGAATATGAATTGCTTGACCTATAATTGCATCTTCATTTCCTAATGTAAAATTTGATTTTGTTTCCTGATTGTCTTTATCGATGGTCAGAACTTCCTGAATGTTCAAATGCATAGCATCAAGAATAATTTCTTGTGCACCAAAATTTTCAATATCATAAGTCGCAATTCCATGTATTATTTTTTGATCAAAATCGCAAATAAAATCGAGATCAAGATGTGTTGTTCTAGCTAATTGTGGCATTGAAAAACTATGAGGATCTGGTCGTTTCTGGGCAGTTTGAACAATAGGATTCGTGTTGTTTTTACATTGTATAAAAACTATAAAAATAATTAGATAGGCATAAATTTTCATAAGTGTAAAATTATTCAATTTAAGACGATCAGATAAGGTGAAATTGTCAAGGAAATCTTAATTGTTGCTAAGCAATTGTGCTATACATACCTCAATTTCAAATCCACGAATATATCTGAGTGATTCAGGACCAAGGTGAAACAATAGATCTAAGGCAGATAAAGACGCGAATTCAGATTGCATTGTGCCTTGAACTTGATAATAAGTCTGATTTTTAAAACTAGACAAGTTCTTCTTATTAATCCTATTTCTAAGATCAATGAAGCCGGGAGCTAAGATTTTCTCATAACTATTGGTTTCGAAAACAGAGTAAGAAATATTCATTTGTTCCGCCAACCAAATTTGACTCGCCGAATTAAATTCATAAAGTAATTCAAACTTTTGATTAAATAAATCATTCAAAGAATCCTTATAGTAAATATAATATGGGCTTTTACCATAAGAAGATTGAATGGCTTGGAGATGTTGCTTTTGCCAATTCATTGCATAAGAAATTTTTACCTCCTTGATATCCTGAGCTTGATTTTTTCCCTTCTGTAATGGAATAGAGAGTTCTAATACATTGCCAGCTGTTGCAATGGTGTATCTGTTGCGAAAGGATCTTTTTTGATAGTGTTCATTAGCTTCAATATATAAGCTCGATTTTTCGATTAAAACAAAATAAAAGGAACAGGGAAATACCTGTGACTCTATGACAATATTTTCCAGAAACTAAATTTATTACAAAGCTAAATAAATAATCAATACGTTTGTAGAGATTATGGAACAGAGTAGACTAAGTTTAATGAAATCATATCTGGATAAAAGTGCACTTTATCCTCCATTGATTTCGAATTTTCCTAATCCAAATCTGAAAATGATATTGATTATTCCTGCCTATCACGAAGAAGAAATTCTGCTTACCCTGCTATCTTTATTTGAAGCTAATCGCATAGATCTTTCCATTGAAATTATCGTTGTTTTAAACTATCCCGAAAAAAACGCTGAACAAGAAAAAGAATTTCATGAGAAGCAACATACAAAAATAAATCAATGGATATTGGAAAATAGAATTCCAAAGCTCCAGATATACTGTCCGTCTCCAGTTGTTTTAAAGTCGAAACATGCCGGAGTTGGCCTAGTACGAAAAATTGGAATGGATGAGGCAGTGCGGAGATTTATTCAAATCGGCAACAGCAACGGAATAATAATAAATATTGATGCTGATTGTCTCTGTGATAAGAATTATTGGTATTCCATTCAAGCTTATTTCAGCTCAAAAGAATTCAAGCCCTGCGTAGGGTTTAATTTTAATCACAGAATAGAAGATTTAAGTCCGGAGAATTTAAAGGCAATAATTGATTATGAACTCCATCTTCGCTATTATATCGCAGCACAAAAAATAATACAATATCCATTTGCCTATCAAACCCTCGGTTCATGTTTTGCAATAGAAACTCATGCATACTGTGCTCAGGGTGGAATGAACAAAAGGCAGGCAGGTGAAGATTTTTATTTCTTGCATAAGTTTTCTGTCATAGAACAACTGGGAGAAATTGATGAAGTTTTAGTTTACCCATCAGCCCGAATCTCTGAAAGAGTGCCTTTCGGAACAGGGAAAGCGGTGAGTAATTACTTGGAAAGCGGACAACAATTAAGTTATACTTTTGAAGCTATAAATTACTTTGGTCAAGTAATAAAAATGATTCCCAGATGGTATGAAATGAATACAAATGAAATCCTTCTATCTATTCATTTAATTGAAAATAATTTAAGTAACTATTTCATGACGGAAAAAATAATTGAAGAAATTGAACGCTGCAAATCAAATTGTTCAGATTTGGTTTCATTTAATAAAAGAATGCTTCGATGGTTAAATCCGTTTCGGTTAATGAAGTATTTACATTATATGCGTGACCATGGTTATCCGGATCAAGAAATCAAAACTGAAGCAATAAAATTATTAAGTCAGTCAAACATAACACTTCCGAATATGTTGGACTCAAAAAATCTTTTGGAATATTACAGACAAAATTTTCAATCCCAAAATTGTCATTTAAAATGACAATTTTGTCCAAAAGGCCGACGAAATCATTGTTTTACAATGACTTGTCGGGTGCTGACGCTTGCGGTCAGCATGGTGATCAATTATTTACTCTATTATATTGCATCAGCAATTAACCCTGACATTGAAAATGTAAGAAAAAATTATTTTATAAAAATAAATAACACCTTCATCTTCAATGCTGATGCTTTCGATCAGCATGCCGACATTCATCGTAGGCATCGTCAGC
>JBDTWI010000012.1:0-90141 GCA_040006775.1 Saprospiraceae bacterium | reverse complement strand
CGAGGATTCCCGTGAACGAGGATCTGTGATTCGGTCCCGTAAACGAGGATCTAAGAACTACGCCTCAACTGACGATCCCGAGTCACTACGTAACTCGAGGATCTCCGCTGCGCTTCGACTGTCGATCCCGAGTCACTACGTGACTCGAGGATCTCCGCTGCGCTTCGACTGATGATCCCGAGTCACTACGTAACTCGAGGATCTCCGCTGCGCTTCGACTGATGATCCCGAGTCACTACGTAACTCGAGGATCTCCGCTGCGCTTCGACTGATGACTGTCGACTATTAAAGGTGTTTAAATGTTTTGTTGCCTTAGTTTCATCCCAATACATATTAATATAATAGTGAAATGAGGGTTTATTTTAAGGTATATTGAGAATAAATATATAAAATAAAAATTCTACTAAGTTGATTTTTAAGATTCTAGACATATTTATTTCAAACATATTAAAATTACCTTGTAATTAGTATATATGATAGCTTCAAGTCGCTCTACTTTCGCACTTGTAGACGTAAGTCTGTCTAATACTATTTAGAGAATTAAAGATATTGACAAAGCATCATATTTTTTTCTCTTTATATTGTTGACGAAGCATTTAAAAAATTTAAAATAATTAAACCAAATCATGATGAAAAAGGTATCCAAAATTCTTAACCTCTTACTTTTCGCTTGCCTGGGCACTTCGGCATTTGCTCAGACAGCTACTGACCTTTCAGGTTTCTCAACACCGAATAATACACAAGCTGCTGTAAGATGCGATATCGCATTACCAAGCTGGGGATTCGCTGCTAATGGAAACTGGTTGGTTTCTACAAGAAATGCAAATTTCGTAGGGCCGTTGGCTTCTGTGGAATTATGCCAAGATTTCAATGTTCCTGCTCCAGGTCTTTCTGGACAACAAATTGTTTCAATTGATTATATCGGACAGCAAGTTTTTGGTGTTACTGATTTTCATGAAGCAAGATTTTTTAGCCAAGTAGCTACAGCTCCTGGCCCACAATTATTCTCAACTACTACTGTTATTCGTGCAGGTGGTCTTGTTACTTATGAATTTACTCCAGCATGGCGTCCAAATTTTGGAACGACTTATTGGACTTCTAGCTGTGGTGTTAACGACCCAACTCAACAAGCTACTAACAGATGGGAGTGGGATGGAACAGGTGTTGGTTTCGGTACTCCGGCTTTCGTAAGATTCAACCCTTCAGGTGGATGGGGTGGTGCTGCTTGTCCTTATTGGACTCCAAAAGCATCTTGTGCTTTCTTAGCAACTTCTGGACCTCCAGAGCAAGCTCTAAGAATCAATATCTGCCGTAGTGCTCAGTTAGTATTAGGTGGTAACCCAGTTCCTACTATGACTCAATGGGGATTGTTCCTATTCGGTCTTGTAATCGTAACTTTAGGTATCGTAACAGTATATAACGTTAGCAGAAGAAAAGCTACTGTATAATAAGTATGCAGTTTCCTTTCGATAAGGTTTTGTTTGACAAAGCCTTTTGGATAGCAATATTAGTTGCAATAATTGGATGGGTAATGATTTACCTAATTTGGGGAGAGTTTACTCCATCAGATATCATAGGAATGATTGTCGCTGTACCAATACTTGCCTATCTTATTCAAGTGCTGATGATGTTTAACAAAAATTAAACATAGTTTCAAAAAATATCAAAGAGCTGGATTCGTCCGGCTCTTTGTTTTTTAATTAAACCCAAAAAAACCAATTGACTTTTTTGCCTTCGGCTGACGATACCGACGATGCTGATGATGAATTTAAGCATGCTGATCGCAAGCATCAACATGAATGTCGGCATGTTGATCGAAAGCATCAACATTGAAAATGAATAAGTTATACTTTTTTAAAGCAAGTCTTTTGTGATTTTCAATGTCAGGGTTAATCGCTGTTGCAAAATATAAGATAAACATTTGAACAGCATGCTGACCGCAAGCATCAGCACCCGACAAGTCATTGAATTACAATGACTTCGTCGGTTTAAAGGAGAAAATTAACTTTTCTAATGACAATTTTCAGTTAAATTTGCATCTTTTAATAAACTTCTCTAGCCCAAATGCAAGTAAATCTTCTAAGGACTTATATCCTTTTTATCGCTGCTTTAGTAGGCATTTCCTCTTGTAAACATTCTGATACTGAGCAATCCGGCACAGACAAAGAGGGTTTCGAGTTTCTGGATCCTAAGTCCGTAGGTATTGATTTTGTCAATAATCTCAAAGAAGACCAAAACTTTAATTTCCTCACCTTCCACTACATCTATAATGGCGCTGGAATAGCTGCCGGTGACATCAATAATGATGGACTAACAGATCTTTATTTTACGGGAAATATGGTACCGGATAAATTGTACTTAAACAAAGGCAATTTCAAGTTTGAAGATATTAGCGAAAAAGCCGGAATTAATATAGGCAATCATGGCTGGCATACAGGAGTAGTTATGGCTGATGTCAACGGAGACAATTATATGGACATCTACGTGTGCCGCGGAGCTTCAATAGAACCTGGACAGGATAGGACAAACCAACTTTACATCAATAAGAAAGATGGAACTTTCGAGGAGCAAGCTGAAAAATATGGTATCGCCGATAGCTCCTATTCCCTAATGGCCAATTTTTTTGACATGGACAATGACGGTGACTTAGACCTCATAGTATCAAATAGACCAGATGTCTTTAACCTCAAAATCGAAGACGTTGTAAGGGGAAGAGAACTGGCGCCTTATATTGCCAGATCTAAACTATACATTAATAATGGAAACCAAACTTTCTCTGACGTAACAAATCAGATGGGTCTTGCCAAGGGCTTTTCCTACGGACTTGCGGTGACAACAGCTGACTTAAATGGCGATGGTTACCAGGACATCTATTTTGCCAATGACTTTAATGAAAATGACTATTGTTATTTGAATCAAGCTGGAAAGGGATTCAAAGAAAGTATACGAGAAATTACACATCATACTTCCTTTTATTCAATGGGAACCGATATTATGGACCTCAATGGCGATTGCCTTGAAGATTTAATGACCGTGGAAATGTTACCTGAAGACTATTGGAGGAATAAGGTTAGCATGGCACCTATGGTTAGAGGAGAAATATTTGACCTGTTCTTCAATACAGGGAATTCTAACCTTCAGTATATGCAGAATGTTGTCAATATCAATAGAGGCAATGGTTGGTTCTCTGATGCTGCGGATATTACCGGAATGAAAAGTACCGATTGGAGTTGGGCAGTTCTTATCTCTGATTATGACAATGATGGCAACCGAGATGTATTTATTACCAATGGTTACAAGAGAGACGTTTTTGACAATGACGCAATCAAGAAAGCAGATATCCAATTTAAAGAATATCTCAAAACACAGGACGGAAATAAACCACTTCCCGCAGACCTAAACTTATTAAAATATTATCCAACTGTCAAACTGGTAAACTACATTTATCGAAACGAAGGAAATTATAAATTTACAAATAAGATACAATCTTGGGGACTAAACAAAGAAAGTCTCTCACAAGGAGCAGTTACAGCAGACTTAGATAATGATGGAGACCTCGATCTTGTTGTAAATAATCTAGATGAACCACCTTTCATTCAAAAAAATAATCTTACAGGAAATAATTCTATTCGAATAAGATTAAAAGGACCAGGACAAAATACCTTTGGACTAGGTGCTAAAGTAAGCGTGAAATCACAAGAGAAAACCCAGTTTGAGCAATTCAAAACGGTAAGAGGATATGCGTCAAGTGTTGAACCAATATTGCATTTTGGAATAGGCACGGCCAAAGTTGCAGAAGAAGTTATCGTAGATTGGAATGACGGAAAAGTGAGCACCATAAAAAACATTTCATCCGGTAAAATTGTAGAAATAAATTATGCAGATGCAGTTGCGAAAGAAACAAAATCTACAGTAAGTCCCAAATTATTTCAAGACATTAGCGCAAGCAGTTTTGACAAAGTATTTGTACACAAAGAAAATGTATTCAATGATTTTCAAGTTCAGGTCTTGTTGCCGCATCGCCTATCCAGAAATGGACCGGCATTGTGTGTAGCAGATGTCAATGGTGATGGATTGGAAGATTTTTTTGTTGGTGGAGCTAAGGATCAGGCTGGAGCAATCTACCTGCAAAATGCCGATGAAAAATTTACACTTTCAAAAAACCCGGTATTAGATCAAGACAAATCACATGAAGATGTAGGCGCAGTTTTTTTTGATGCTGACGGTGATAAAGATATGGATCTGTATGTGGTAAGTGGGGGAACAGAAGAGCCTGCAAACTACAGTTACTACAACAATAGGTTGTATTTGAACAATGGCAAGGGAACTTTTACAAAAGCACAATTACCGCCAGTTGGAATTAGCGGAATGTGTGTCAAAGCGTTCGACTATGATTCAGATGGTGATATGGATATTTTTGTAGGAGGTCGAGTCATACCAAATTATTATCCTTACCCATCGAACAGTTTTATTCTTCGCAACGACAATGGAAAATTTAAGGATGTTACTTCTGAAATCGCGGGAGTATTAAATAAAATAGGCTTGGTAACTGACGCTGTGGTTACCGATCTCAATGGGGATGCCAAGCCGGATTTAGTAATAGTAGGAGAGTGGATGCCGGTAACTTTTCTGATTCAGAAAGAAGGTAAGTTCATCATTGATTCTATAATGTATAAAATTGATGCTCCGAACGTTGGTTGGTGGAATAGAATTATTGAAGCCGACGTAAATTCAGACGGACAAAAAGATTTCATTGTAGGTAATCTAGGATTGAATTATAAATTCCATTCTAGTCCGGAAAAACCTTTCGAAGTTTTTGCGAATGATTTTGATGGAAATTCAACTTACGATGTTTTTCTAGCCAAGCATTTGAAAGACCGAATGGTTCCAATCAGAGGAAGGCAATGTTCTTCTGAGCAATTGCCGGATATTCAGGATAAATTTCCTACGTATAGAGATTTTGCAGAATCAGATATTACAAAGATTTTAGGAAAGAATATTGACAAAGCCATCAATCTTAAAGCAAATAATTTCGCTAGCGTGGTGTTGCTAAGAAGTGGCAATACTTTTAAAATTCAAAATCTGCCGATAGAAGCACAGTTTGCACCTATAAAGGGAATTATCTATAATGATTTTGATCATGATGGAAAAAATGATTTACTTGTAGCGGGCAATTGGTTTGCATCAGAATACGAGACTCCGGTAGCAGACAATTCAATTGGTCTGTTGATGAAAGGAGATGGTAAAGGAGATTTTAATTCTATTCCTGTAAATCAAAGTGGTATATTTCTACCACAAGACATTAGAGATCTCTGTTTGATTCAATTAGGTAAAAATTCTAAACCCGGAATATTGGTAGCAGTTAACAACGGTCCAATTAAATTAATAAAACAATTATAGAGATAATGATCAATTTGAAATCTACTTTTTATTTATTTTTTATCCTATTTGTTTTATTTGCTTGTAACAGACAGAAGGATGTCATCATGACGCCAACTATTTTTTCAAATGGATTATTAAAAGCAGCTTTTGACCGCGACTCCAGTTATTTTTTAGAAAGAATAGAAAATCCTACAAAGTTACGACAGGCTTTGCATTACTATGAAGGCTTGCGTGAGGCTATGTTAGATTATGAAAATATACTCATGAGCGACAATGCTCAACATGACAGAATGAAAGATTCTGCATTGAGTATGTATCATGGGATTATAGATACAATCGAGAAGTATCATATTCAAAGAATGGTTTTTGATACCGTGGATTTTAATAATTACGTTAATAATTATAGACCTTATTATAAATTGGATGCTGAAGGATACATCTATCAGAATGGAGATACCATGGTCTTACAGGTTAAATCTGCAATCCTATTGACAGATGGATGGAATTTGGGTTTTGTAAAATTATTTAAACCGAATCCAAATGAATTGTTGCTTCGAGTAGTTGATTCACTTAAAGAAGCATCCAAACACGATCCAAAAAATCTGAGGATTTTGGATTCTTTAAAGAAAATCAATTATCAAGTAAAAGAAAACCCTTTCATTGAGCAATAATTTAAATCCGTTATCTAAATTTTTACTTCTATTTATAGGAGGCTTAATACTTTTTTATCTTTTCTATTATTCTCCACTATATGAGAATTATTTGATGCCAGGATTATTAAATATTCAGGCAAAACTTGCCTCCGGGGTTCTTAGTTTAATTGGAGAAAAAACTTGGGTGGAAGGAGATAATATAATTGGTGAAAAGTTTAAGGTAAGTATCAAAGGTGGATGTGACGGTATGGAAGCTACGGCCTTATATGTGATTGCTATTTTAGCTCTGCCTTTAGTAAGTTTCAAAGAAAAAAGACCGGGATTGTTGTATGGATTATTAATACTCTTTGTTCTTAATATTATTCGAATTGCCTTGTTGTATTACGCCGGAATCTATTGGCCTAAGGGATTTGAATTTATGCATTTACATGGTGGGGTAATTGTTTTTACAATGATCAGTGTGTTGTTGTGGCTGATTTGGGTTAATAGAATACTTGCAAAGCGACAAATGTCCGAATCAAAATGAAAGCAATAATCAGATTTGCAATCACCTTTGTTATTAGCTATGGTCTATGTTTGTTCATGTTCCAGACAAACCTTCTTTCCGGAATCATCAACCGGTTCAATAAAGCCGTTTGTACAAGCTGGATTTCCACAACATTGCCTAGCGCGGACATTTCCACACAAGATATCAATGACAAAACAAAAAGCGCTTCAGATATATATCTCGTCTATGGCAATCCGCTCTTAATTCAAAAGGCTAAAGAAGAAGCAAGACAGAGCAAACAAGCTTATGCAACATTGCCGACGAAATCTATGGAGTTGCATTTGTTTGAAATGTTTGTGGTGCCACTTTTTTTTATTTTGAGCTTATTTGTTGCGACCCCGATTGCCTGGAAAGAAAAATTAAAAGGACTAGTTATATCTTTTGTGCTCTTGTACGCAGTCATACTCTTGAAATTATTGATGTTGAGTTTATTTGAAATTTCAAATTCAAGAATTGGAGTATATGAGTTAGGAGACTCCAGCATGAATCTTTTAAGTAAAGTTTTGGGAATATTTACCCTTGGATTGAGTCTGAGCTTGGCATTCATTCTGTGGTTGATTTTTGGATTTAGAAAAAGCTCTTTTGTTGATCATTTCAAATTGTTATTAGGGAATAAATAAAATGAAAAAAATTCTTATTTTTATACTGTCAATCGTTCTTTTTAATAGTTGTAAAACGACTTATAAACTCAATGAATTAAAAACTGACCAATGTTCAGATTTTCGATATGGAATGATAGAAGCGAAACGAGTACTGAATAATACAGAGAAAAAAGAACTAGAGAATAAAGGAATGCTAGTTCAGGACTTTTTATTCGAAACTGTATATCAGGGTATTTGGAATAAAAGTTGGGATGACAAAAAACTCAGCGCAACTCCAATTAAAAAATTAAAAGAGTATTCCATTGAAGAAAAAATTTCTGAGGGAATTAAACTTCAGGAATTAGCAGAGGATAGAAGACCTTGTACTTTGTTGATCTTAGCTTTTGCAAGTTTGAATGAAACAGAATTAGAATCTTATGGAAAACTTCTAAATAGCAAAAGCCCTTATTATAGATTAGAAACCCAGTATAAATACGTTCAACGCATTGCTGAGAACCCTTGTATAAAACACATAAGTATTATCAAACAAATGGATACTCCAGATTTTAAAAATTAACATTATGATTAAATCAATTCAAATTTTCACAGGACTGTTCTTCATATTTTTATTTTCAATGAGCGCGCAAGCTCAGAATTTAAATGGAAATGAAAAATTTGATTTGATTGAAAATAGATTTTATTCTGTAATGGAATTTGTTGAAATACCTAATGCAGAAACAAGGATAAATCTGGAAACCAGTGGAATAAAATTGTTTGACTATTTAGGTGGAACGAAATTTCTGTGTTGTTCAAGTAATCAAGAATACCTAAGATCCAATCTGGTGGTAGGTATTTCTAAACTAAAGCCTGAGCAGAGATTTACTCAAGAATTATTGATTGGAAATAGTTGCTCAGATCAACAAAGCGAAATTGCGGATTTAATTATTAAATATTTACCTGAAATTTCATCTCAGACAGTCCTTGGATATTGTAAAGGATCAGGTTTGCTAGTGAATAAAATTTCTGAAGAAAACAGACTCGTTTTTGTGCACTGCAAAAAAAGTGATCTTCAACGAATGTTGCAATTGAATTGGATTCAATACGCATCATGCACTCCAGCAAAGGGAGAACCTGAGGACAGAGAAGGAAGAGCAATGCATAGAGTTAATAACATAAATGGAAATATTAATTCAGGATTAAACCTGGATGGATCCGGAGTGAAAGTCTTAGTTAGAGATGATGGACCAGTTGGGCCACACATTGATTTCAATACTAGATTAATTAATCAAACTTATGGCACTGATGGCAATCATGGTGATGGTGTGTCAGGAATAATTTGCGGTGCTGCGAATATTGATCCGACAATGGGAGGGATGGCACCTGGAGCACAACTTTATGTGATCAATTATCAGGATGATTTTTTAGATAACACTTTGAATTTGCATCAGAATTCAGGAGTTGTAATTACCAACTCATCATATTCAAATGGTTGCAACACAGGCTATACAGCAATTACTCAGATAGTTGACAAACAAGGTTTTGACAATCCAACCTTATTGCATTGCTTTTCTGCAGGAAACAGCAATAATGCCGATTGTGGATTTGGAGCCGGAAGCCAATGGGGAAATATTACAGGTGGACATAAGATTGGAAAGAATGTAATTACTGCTGCGAACTTAATGATTAATGGTATCATTGACAATTCATCAAGCAGAGGTCCAACGAAAGATGGAAGAATGAAACCGGATGTTTCGGCAAGAGGAACCAATGAGAATTCCACCGACATCAGCAATGCTTATCAAGTATTTGGGGGAACTTCAGCTGCCTCACCGGGAGTTGCCGGAACTGCAGCTTTGTTATACCAAGCATATAAAGAATTTAATAATCAAAAAAATCCACCTGCTGCATTGATTAAATCGGTGTTGATGAATACAGCAACCGATCTTGGAACGCAGGGTCCCGATTATGTCTATGGATACGGAGTTATTGACGCAGCTAGAGCTTATCAGTTGCTAAAAGAAAAAAGGTATTCTGAAATTTTAGTCAAACATCAGGAGAATCAGGAAATTGAAATTGCAGTTCCCAATAACTCAGCGCTTGTGAAATTTATGCTTTACTGGCCTGAAAGAGAATCTTCATTAAATGCAAGCAAAGTTCTCATCAATGACATCGATATTGAAGTAGTTAGTCCATCAGGAACTAAAATTTTACCTTGGGTTCTAGACCCAAGCCCGGATGCTACGACACTGGCTGCTGGTGCACATCCTGGGATTGATAGCTTGAATAATTTTGAACAGGTAGCCATCCAGTTCCCTGAAGCCGGAAAATATAAAATTATAATTAAAGCTAAGTTGATTCCAGATCTAGCCGTAAATGCATTTTTGTTGTATGATATAGTAGAAAATAACTTAAGTCTTAGTTCTCCAATAGGAGGAGAGTTGTACAATACTTTAGAATCCTCAAATATTTATTTTAGATCCTATGTAGAAGACAGTATCAAAATTGAATTGTCTTCAGATGCTGGACAAAGCTGGAGAAATGTAAAAACTGTTTTAGGTTCAGCAAAGCTTACATCTTGGAATATTCCGAATTCGATTAATTCAGATTCTTGTATAATTAGATTAACACAAGGAGCAATGATAAGCCAGAGCAATTACTTTACAATTACTAATCCTATTACAGGATTAAAAATAGATAAGTACTGTCCTGATGAATTAAGTCTAAGCTGGGCACAATCGAGTAAAGATAGTTTTATAATTTATTCCTTGCAAGGACCAGTCATGCGGCAAATTTCTACATCAAATACCAATACTGTTACAATACCAATTCAGTCTCGAGTGGATCCATTGTGGTTTTCTATAGCAGGTTATCGAGAAGGAGTATTGGGAAGAAGAACAAAAGCAATTCACGTTCCGGATACACTAGTAAAATGTGTTGTGACGAATGATCTTAGCATTAGACCAAAAAATGAATGGCTGGACAAGAGAGAATTTGTGAGTTGTGGCACGGGTGATATAATTTATCCGGAATTTATAGTATACAACAGAAACGTTAACACGGTAAATGGTTTTGAAATTAATTATTATCAGGGCGGCAACTTAATTACAGAAAAAATACTAAAGAAAATTAAATACAGAGATTCCCTAGTTGTAAAATTGACTACTGGAATTACACTTGATTTTAATGGTGAAATAGAATTGCCGGTATGGATCAATTTAGCATCAGATGAATTCGAATACAATGACACTGCAAGAATAAATATAAAGAGTCAAATTCTTCCAGACAAGATCGGTGTGTATCCGATGTTGGAAACTTTTGAAAATAATAAGATACCTTCTGATTGGATTGTACAAAATGCAATTCCAGTAAATGACTGGAATGTACAAGAACAAATTGGAAAAAATTCTCTTCCAAGTAAAGTCGTCTCCTTCACCAACAGTAATTATAGTTATGCCAATCAAGCGATTAGTCTTCTGACTAAAACTATTGATTTAACCAATAGTATTCAGCCTTATTTTTACATGGATTATGCTTACAATAAAAGCACTCTTTTCTTTGCTTATTTTGATACTTTGAATATTGAAATACTTGAGGTATGCAGCGGCAATGTAGCTCCAAGATTGTTGTACTCAGGAAGTGATGTAAATCTTTATACCACAACACAAAATCAAGACATTGATTGGATACCAACAAAAGGAGAAATGTGGAATACCATTGCTATTGATTTATCCAATTATAAGGGTAAGAAAATTCTTGTAAGAATGAATTTGATACGAGGTGTTTATTCTAACTTGTATATGGATAATATTTTTGTCAGAGAAAAACTTTCGGGCACACCTAGTTTGGATTTAAAATGGACGCCAGAAGATATTTGTGTAACCAATATTGTAAGATTCACGGGAGCTGTTGATCCTGTAGGTTCAACACTATCATGGAATTTTGGACTTAATGCAACTCCAAAAACATTAAGCGGTTTAGGACCACATGGTATTAAATATTCTTCTGCCGGTACTAAAACGGTAGTGCTTACAACCAAGTTAAATGGATTGACTGTTATTTCATCGAAAGAATTGAAAGTATATAATACGCCTCTTGCTTCTTTTGATTTTACAATAGATGCAGCTAGAATTGTTCGATTTACTAATTTCTCCACAAATATTAAAACTGTGAATTGGAATTTTGGTGATGGAACTTCAAGTAGTGAACTGAATCCTACACACCAATTTGATTCCTCAAAAATCTATACCGTAACATTAGAAATATCTAACCCTTGCAGTACCAATAAAATAAGTCTTCCAGTAGACCTTTCACCAGTTGGAATCAGTGATGTTGAAAAATATAGCATTTCGATTCATCCTAATCCAACAAACGGAGCATTTGAAATCCGCTCAGACTATCCGATTAAACAAATAGAAGTTGAAAATTCTGAAGGCCAAAGGCTTATATCGGAAACTTATATAAATGACAATTTAGAATTATCTATGAATATTGCCCATTTGCCCAAAGGAATTTATTTTGTAAAAGTGAAAAATACTTTTGGATTTCAAATTTCAAAGATCATCCTTCAATAGAATAAGGAAGAATAATCGCATAAAAGTCTGGTTTTGAGAATTTGAACGCAGGAATTTATAAATGTAAACTCTCTTTCCTATTTAATAGAGTTTCCTCAGATTCTCTATGTTCAGGATCTGGTACACAGCAATCAACAGGGCAAACTGCAGCACATTGTGGTTCTTCATGAAAGCCTACGCATTCTGTACATTTATCTGGAACTATGAAGTAATAGTCGTTTGATATAGGTAGATTTTTTTGTTTTGCATCGATTTGATCTCCGTTAGCCAATTGATAAGATCCGACAAGGGTAGTGCCGTCGGCAATGGCCCATTCAATTCCACCTTCGTAGATTGCATTATTGGGGCATTCCGGCTCGCAGGCACCACAATTTATGCATTCCTCTGTAATAATAATTGCCATTTATTGTAATTCAGTATTTTAAATATAATAATAATTATGTATATGAAAGCTTTCAGAACGACTTTTTATAAAACAAAATTAAGTTCGAAAAGATTAAAAATAGAAAAAGCAAATCATTCTTAAAAAGAATAAAATGTTTTAATTTTTTTTTAGACTATATAAAAATTTGATTTTCAATAGTTTAAAGTAATTTTCATTAATATTTAGGGCCTATTTTGAAAAAAATAAATATTTAATTTTTATATATTATAAAATGTTATATATATTTGCCCCTGATTATCTTTCCCAAGATAGAACAGTTCTTTTAAAGCGTATTTAGCAAGAATTTTTTCATTAATAAAAACTTAATATGAAAACTATTACTTCGCTAAGTAAATTCCTTTGTATTTCCTTTGCCTTTTTTACCATACTATTGAATACAGCATATGCTGGAATCATATATGATGGTAGTCTTGGTACGAATGCTCCACCTGCTACTATTGGTGGTTATCCTATGACTTCTTTTATACCTGACAGTAGACCTTTATTTAACAATGAAACTCAGGTTTTTAAAGATGCAACAAATGTAGATTTTATCAGTTTTAATACAGCGCTATCCCACAGAAAAATTGGTTTCGGATGGGCTACTTGGTCTCATGGATATACTGAGGATGTATATTACGAACCTTCTAACACAGTTACAATTACCTTACCTGCAGGAACCAAAGCTTTTTATTTTTATGCAGAGCCCAATGTATTTAATAATTTCGATATAGAAGCCATTGCTAGTGACGGAACGAGCTCCGGATTAATAAGTGTTAATGGTGTTGCTGGTGCTTCAGGATTTGCATTTTATACCACGGGTACATGTAATTTAATGACGATAACAATTAATGCAGATCCAGCGGCTTTAGGATTTGCCATTGGTGAATTTGGAATTAGTCTTTGTCAGAGTGCAGGATCAATTACTTGTAAGGACATTAATGTATCTCTTGATAATAATTGTCAGACCTTAATTACACCTGGTATGTTAATGATAGGTGATGATAATTGTCTTAATGATTTGGAAGTAAGCCTAAGTCATTATGGCAAACCAATTCCAAATCCAGTAGATACAAATTATTTGAATAAGACAATAATTGGAAAGTTAACTAATGTAATTACTGGTAATTCTTGTTGGTCCAATATATTAATAGAAGATAAGTTATCTCCTAATATTATATGCAGAGCAGATACTATAGATTGCTATAGATTTAATCATGATCTACCACTCTTGTATACAGGATATGATTGCAGCAGATATACTGTTACTGCAACTAGTGATATTACTGAACATCTTTATTGTGATGAAGTCTATTTGAAAAGAGTATTCAGAGATATTAAAATAACCGATGCTATAGGCAATGTTAGTGAATGTACAGATACCATATTGGTAAGAAGAATACAAGCAAATGACATTACTTTACCAGGCGGAATAACAGAATTATACTGTAGTGATTCCTTCCGACTTGATGATCAAGGCCATCCCAGCCCGTCTGCAACAGGTTATCCAACATTTATAAGTAATGGCGTTACTATTAATGTAAATCCATTTAACTTATTAATAGAGTGTAATCTTTTGGTTAGTTATGAAGATATTGATTTAGGAGAGATTAGTTGTGTGCGTAAGATTATGCGTTCATGGACGGTAAGAGAGTGGTGGTGTAATACTGAAATTGTAAGAACTGAATTACAATTACTTATCATTAGAGATAACGTAGGCCCAATAGTTACCCATAAGCCATACAACTTTAGTGCAACAACCGGTCACAAAGGTTGTTTCGCGAATGTAAACATACCGGGAATTGAAGCTATAGATGCTTGTCATAAATTGCTTAGAACAGATGTAGTATACCCTGGAGGAATTCTTGTAAATAAAAATGGTGGAATAGCTCCGCTACCTGTAGGTTTAGATACTATAATTTATCGAATTTATGATGCCTGTTACAACTTAACAGAAGATACGATATATATAACAGTTACAGATGAAACAGAACCAATTGCTGTTTGTGATCGAAGAACAGTAGTATCGATAAATGATGCAGGATACAATTGGGTGCCGGCAGAAGTACTTGACGACGGAAGTTTTGATGAGTGTCACTTGCATCATTTCGAAGTAAGAAGAATGGATTTGAATGCTTGTGGACAAGTGGGTGAAGACAATTGGGGTCCTGAAGTTGGATTCTGTTGTGAAGATGTCGGTAAAAGCATAATGGTAGCATTTAAAGCCATTGACAATTCTGGAAATGAAGCAATCTGTATGGTAATGGTTGAAGTACAAGACAAGGATGTGCCTAGAATTATCTGCCCGCCATCCATTTCGATTGATTGCAGATTTGACATTGATCTAAGAAACTTAGGCAATTCTTTTGGAAGAGTTCCAATTGAAGAATCTTTAAGAGATACAATAGTTATTGATCCGCGATATTGGTATTACATTGATGGACATCCATTTGATGGAATTGCTTATGACAATTGCAATCCTACTGTAATTGAAACAGTGGATACCAGTGGAATGAATCAGTGTGGATTAGGACTTATTATTCGAAAGTTTGTAGTAAGAGATAATTTTAACAATAGAGACAGTTGTTACCAAACAATAAGTATAGGAAATCATCATCCGATGACAGAATTTAATATTACCTGGCCACTTGATTTTGATACTTCCAATATTTGTGACCCGACAGTTTTAAAACCAGAAAACTTATTTCAACCTTATGCATTTCCAGTTTTTGAAGATGATGAATGCAGTCTAATCGGATTAGATTATACCGATCATATTTTTTCAGCAACAGTTCCAGGAGATCCATGCTACAAAATATTTAGAGAATGGAAGATTATTGATTGGTGCTACAGAGATGAAGCAAATAACATAAGAATTTTTAGAGATACACAGATCATTAAAGTAACTAATACTGTAGATCCAATCATAACTAAAGCTTGTCGAGATACTACGATATGCACTTATGACATAGAATGTAGACCCATACCGGTTACTTTATCCATTGATGCAACGGACTTTTGCACCAATAGTGCTGAACTTCTTTATCGTTATAAGATTGATTTCAACAGCGATGGAACATTTGACATAAATCATGCAGAAGTTGGCAACCCTGTTGCAAGTGGAGTATGGCCATTAGGTAGACACATAATTAAATGGGAAGTTGAAGATCGTTGTGGTAATACTGCAACCTGTCATTCAGAATTGAATTTGATTAATTGCAAACCACCTACAGCTTATGCACACAGAGATCTTGCAATAGGCTTGACGGGAATGGATACGAATGGAGATGGAATACCAGATACAAAAATGGCTATAGTATGGGCCAGTGATTTGGATGCAGGATCCAATCATACTTGCGGATATAGACTAAAGTTTAGTTTTAGTAAGGATACAAATGATACAAGACGAGTATATACTTGTGATAGTATAGGTCCAAGAAATGTTGAATTGTGGGTTACGGATATTAATGGTAACACATCCTTTGTTAAAACATTAATTATTATCAATGACAATCCTCAGCAGAATCCTCCTTGTCCTGGAAGATTAACCGCAAAGGTTGCCGGTTTAATACATTCTTCAAGTAATGAACAGATTGAACAAGTGGAAGTAAAATTGGAGAATTCTAACTTCGCAAGTACAATTACAAACTATGAAGGAGTTTATAGCTTTGGAGAAATGAACACCGGAGGAACTTATGCAATTCGACCATTCCGAAATGATGAATGGTTAAATGGAGTGAGTACTGCGGATATTGTTAAAATTCAAAAACATATATTGGGTAAGGAATTATTACAGAGTCCATATCAAATGATTGCAGCGGATGTTAATAACTCAAAGAAAATTACTGCTGCAGATATTAGTGAATTAAGAAAACTTATTTTGGGATTATCCAATGAGGTTAGCAAGAACACAAGCTGGAGATTTGTGAACGAGTATTATGCTTTTGGTCCGCTTGATAATGTACTTGAAGAGTCATTTCCTGAAGCTTATGATATTCAAAATCTAAATTCAGATATTCAAGGAAACTTTATTGGAATTAAAATTGGGGATGTTACGAACAATGCCAAGACTAGAGGATTTGGTGGAAAGATCGAAACCCGAAGTAATCTTATTATGGATTTAAGTTGTGAAAATCGGCCGATCCATAAAAACGAGATCACTGAAATAACTTTTGGTTCAAAAAATCTAAGTGAACTTCAAGGATTTCAGTTAACCTTAGATATCAATCCGAATCTTGCGGAAATAGTTGAGATCACTGGAAATAAAGCTCAAAAATTTGGAGAAGAAAATTACAGTCTGTTCCATATGAGTGATGGTAAAGTAAGTATTAGCTGGAACAATGAATTGGCTAAATTGGATGAATCCTTATTTACTTTAAAAATTAAATCTAAAGTAGATGGAAAAATTAGTGATGTCCTACAGATTAATTCAAGTATTACAGAAGCATTGAGTATTGATAAACATGGTGAAGAAGGTAGAATTCAATTAAGAACATTCAACGGTTCCAACAATGAATTCATTGTTATGCAGAATGAACCAAACCCATGGAAAAACACAACAACAATAGGAATGTTATTACCTCATAAGAGTGAAGTTGTATTGACAGTTTACGATTTGAGTGGAAGAGTATTCTATCGTTCCAATCGCAATTTAGAAAAAGGATACAACGAATGGAATTTAAGTAGAACCGAGTTGCTACAACCTGGAGTTTATTATTACCAATTAGACTTTGAAACAACTACTAAGACGAATAAAATGATAGTTGTAGAATAGTGAAGAGCATAGTTTTTATACAGAGGAATCCATGTTTTATGGGTTCCTCTTTTTTTATATATTAGCTACAAAAAATTGAAAAAATACCTCCTGCAATCCTTATTGATTTGTTCGTGTTTGAATGCGCAAATTGATAAAGCACAAATAAAAAATTTTCTTGAGACGTCTGACCCAACATGGTCAAAGGCAGAATTTGTTATTCAATCCAATTATTATGATGAAGTATTAAAGCTCAATCATATCTATATACAGGAACAAATAAAAGATCTTCCGGTATATCCCGAGATTTCAAGTTTGCATTTAAATAGTAAAGATGAATTGATGTATAGTACAATTTCCAGTCCAAGGTTTCTGGAAATTAACCAACACATACAATCTAAATCGATTGACATACCATCTTTAATCAAAGATTACTTAGGTCTACATGATGTAGAAGCAATATTAACTGAAACTAATAATAGAACTAGAGCGGAATTAGGATTTAAAGTGTATACCATAAATAATAATAATGCAAATAAAGTCTTGTCCCAAGATTGTTATTACTTTAGAAATTATAAATTATTCAGAGCAGTAAGAATTTATTTCGAAAACAAATTAAAGCATGAGCATTGGAATGGATATCTTGATATTCATACAGGTAAGTTGATTGCAGAAACGAATGAACTATTGAATTGTGACATTGCAACTGTTACTGTTAATTCTAAAAGCCAATTTACATTGCTTGAACATAAAGAAACAAGTTTACCAAATTCTTGCTATCGTGTTTTTCCTATTCCAATTGAAAGCCCTTATCATGGTCTGCGTTCTTTAGTGTTTTCACCTTGGCTTAAAGCAGCCAATGCAAGTCCATTGGGATGGCATAGTGATGGACAATTCAATTATGTTTCTAGTCAAGGGAACAATGTAGATGCCTATGAAGACATGGACAATGACAATTTACCAACGGGTGGTGATGCAGCGAGAGCGATTGGAGGAATAAACATAAACTATGATTTTAGTTTTGACACAACGCTTTCTCCTCCTTTGAATAAGAATGCTTCCATAAGTAATTTATTCTATTGGAATAATATCATGCACGATGTCTGGTATCAATACGGATTTACGGAAGCAGCAGGTAACTTTCAATACAACAATTTTGGAAAGGGAGGTTTAGATTTGGACAATGTGATAGCAGAAGGACTTGACAACATTAATGGATCCAGAAACAACGCAAATTATTCCTGTCCACCGGATGGATTTCCGGGAAGATTGCAGTCCTATATCTGGCAAATTCCAACCTATGATACCATAATTGTAGAATTTCCATTGGCAATTAAAGGTAAAATAGTCTGTGTGCATTCTTCAATTAGTCCTAATTTACTTTCCCCATTAACAGGAACTCTGGCGCTTGTAAATGATGGTAGTGCCTATCCAATTCAAGGATGTAATCCATATATAAATGGAGCACAAATAAATGGTAAAATTGCCTTATTGGATCGTGGAATCTGCAATCTAAATAACAAAATAATACAGGCACAGAACGCTGGCGCAATTGCAATGATTGTTTGCAATGTAGATGAGAACATTCCCTCTGTAATGGGCGGTACTACTTCTGGTGTGGGAATTCCCGTTATTAATATAACCAAACAACAGGGAGATATTTTCAAGGCATATATTGGACAAAACATACAACTTACATTACTTCCAAGTTCAGCGTATAAATATAAGACGAATGGCAATTCAATACTTTTTGGAAGAGCAGCATTTGGTGCTAAAATACCAACTTCCTTAAATGTTAACCAGATAAAAGTATTGGACAATCAAAATAATATTAATGATGCCTGTGATCCGATTACAAATAATTTATCCGGACAGATTGCCATGATAGAAGATGGAAATTGTGAACCAAGTTACAAAGCTTTAAAAGCGCAACAAAATGGAGCGCTTGCTGTAATCATCGGAAGAAATACACCCGGTTATCCGATTACTTATCCTTCAGGAACTTATGGAAGTATGGTAACGATTCCGGTCATTTGCATTGCTCAGTCTGATTATCAGAGTATTCTAAGTACACTTCCAAGTCTTGGAAGATTGACCAACACTTTAGCACAATTGGTAGACGTAGATTTTGATGGAGCAATAATTGCACATGAATATGGACACGGAATTTCTATACGACTTACAGGAGGTCCAAATAATAATCAATGTTTGAATAATGCTGAACAGGCAGGTGAAGGTTGGAGTGATTATTTCGGTTTAGCGATGACTATGAAAGCTTCAGACATTGCTTATCAAAATCGCGGTATTGGAACATGGCCGAGTGGACAATCCAATATTGCAGTTGGTATTAGACCATTTCCTTATAATGTAGATTTGAATATCAATCCTGCGAATTATGGAATGCTCACAGATCAGATAAAAATTTCCCAGCCACATGGAATTGGATTTGTTTGGTGTTCGATGATCTGGGACATGACCTGGGCATTGATAACGCAATACGGATTTGAATCGGATATTTATAAAAGCAACTCAACGGCAGGAAACATAAAAGCATTCAATCTCATAATGAGTGGACTTAAATTACAAGTCTGCAATCCCGGCTTTGTAGATTCCCGCAATGCTATTCTCAAAGCAGATAGTTTGTTAAATGGAGGAGTTAATTCATGTATTATTTGGAATGTCTTTGCAAGGCGTGGTTTAGGTTTTTCGGCACAGCAGGAAAGTCCATTTAGTAGAGACGATGGAATTCAAGCTTTTAATCTTCCCATTAACTGTCTACCTATGACAGAAAATCAACTTTTCGGTTCAGGCACATTAGAAAATTATTTTGTCAAATTAGCAGCGGTAAACAAGGAAGATAAAATTCAACTGGATTGGTTGAGTGAACTGCCGCAAGACATAACAAAAATTGAAATTATTCGAAAATCAAATTTTGAGAATGAAAAAATTATTCATAGTCAGAAAGATTTTTTAAATCATTATATAGATGTTGATGCTATAAACGGAATTCAATATTCCTACAAGGTTCGCATTTATTCCGGATCAGCAAATATTCTGGAAAGCAATTGGGCAAGTGCAAGTCTAATTGGAGAAGATCAATGGAATATCTACCCTAATCCTGCACAAGATCAGATCTATATAGAAAATAAAAATTTAAGAAATGTCCTCGTAAAAGTTAATCTTCTTAATTTGGCAGGTGCAATTATAGACGATAATGAATTTTATCTTAAGACAAAGGATAAAATTTTATTAAATACCAGCGATTATCCTGCAGGTGTTTATTTCATTTCATTAAGTTACGACAATGCTGTTCAGTTTATAAAGTTTGTTAATGAGTAGATCGGTACATTTACAAATAATATCATGAAGAAGGCCTTTATATTTATTTTTATAACTGTATTGATTGATGTCATTGGATTGGGAATTATAATTCCGGTACTTCCGGAGTTAATAATGTCCATGACCAAATTAGATCTGAGTGGTGCATCTGCATATTCCGGTTGGCTGATGTCAAGTTATTCGATAATGCTTTTTTTCTGTGCACCAATCATGGGTGGATTGAGTGATCAATTTGGTAGGAGGCCAATTATATTAATAACCTTATTGGTCTTTGGTTTAGATTATCTTATACAAGGGTTTGCACCAACTATAGGATGGTTATTTTTTGGAAGAATTGTAGCAGGGATTACCGGAGCATCTTTTTCTGTAGCCGGATCATTTATTGCGGATCTTAGTGAGCCAGAGAAAAAGGCTCAGAATTTCGGTCTGATAGGTGCAGCATTTGGATTGGGATTTATTATAGGTCCATTGTTAGGTTCCTTATTAGGACAGTTTGGAACAAGAGTACCATTTTTTGGAGCTGCAGCACTTGCCTTGATAAATTTTATTTTTGGATATTTTGTATTACCGGAATCTTTGAATGAGGATCATAGGAGAGCCTTTTCTTGGAAGCGGGCAAATCCTTTTGGCACCTTAAAAGTTTTGATGAAGTATAGCGTTTTAAGGGATTTTGTACTAATTTTATTTATGGTTTATCTGGCACATTATTCCCTGCAAAGTACCTGGTCTTTCTATACGATGCATAAGTTTCAATGGGATCACAAAATGGTGGGTTATTCATTGGCTTTTGTTGGACTTACAATGGCAATCGTTCAGGGTGGCTTGACAAGGATATTGATTCCTAAGTTAGGTCCGTTGAGATCTATTTATTTTGGATTTACAGCTGCAATTATTGGTTATTTGGGATACGCTTTTGCCCCTCAAGGATGGTACATGTTTGCTTTTATTCTTCCATTTTCTTTAAGTGGCTTAGCCGGTCCTTCCATTCAGGGACTAATTTCAAATCAGGTTCCTGCCAATGCTCAAGGCGAATTACAAGGTGGATTGACGTCTTTGATGTCGGTTACTGCAATTTTTGGACCCTTAATCATGTCGGGGATTTTTTATAGAATGTCTGTTCAGGGTCAGAGATTTTATTTTCCAGGAGCTCCATTTTTATTGGCTTTTTTCTTGATTCTGATCGCTTTGTTGCTGGCCATAAGACCTTTGAACAAAATGACCGCAGCAAAAATGAAAGAATCTTAAGATATTTGTAGGACAAAAGCTTCCTATGAAAATTAAAGCACTAAACATATTAATTTTTATTTTAATATGTTTTCAGAGTCATTCACAACCTTTGGATTTGAATATTGGTTGTCATCATGCTCAATCGTTTCGATCTGAAAACCACAATCGCGAACGAACTATAATAGAGCAGCAACAAATTGAAAATTCAAATAAACGATCTGATTCTATCGACATAATCAACTATAGTATTTATCTGAACATTACTGAAGTAACTGCAAAAAAAATTACTGCACACACCAAAGTTTCTTTTCTCACCAAACTGGATAACATCGATGGAATGAGTCTTGATCTTAAGCAATTGAATGTGGATTCAATTTTATTTGAAGGTCAGAAAATTCAATTCAACTATGACAGCAGTGTCGTCGTATTATTTTTTGGAAAACAATTGAATAAGGATTATGCATCAAGCGTAGAAGTATACTATCAGGGAATCCCGAAGAAGGATCCTGTCTGGGGAGGTGTATATTTCGTGGACAAGTACATTTATAATCTTGGTATAGGCTTGAGTACTACACCGCCCAATTTTGGTAAAGTTTGGTTTCCTTGTTTTGACAATTTTGTGGAGCGCAGTACTTACGATTACTATGTTACGAGTACCTTACCATCGCGTGCCTATTGTGCAGGTCATTTGGTCACTGAAGATTCTATCAGTCCAAGTTCGGTAATGAGACACTACAGAATGGATTTTAATATTCCAACTTATTTGTCCAATTTCGCAGCCTCTGATTATGTTGTTGACAGATCACTGACGAATTCATTATCCAATCCAAATTTACCAATAGATTTGATTGCAAGACCATCGGAAATTGGAAAAATGAAAGTTCAATTAGCAGGTATTCCGGATGCAGTTGATGCCTTCGAGTTTTGGTTTGGACCATATCGTTTTGAAAGAGTAGGCTTTGTTGCAACTACTGTTGGTGCAATGGAACATCCAACGAATACTTCTTATCCAATTAGTTCAGTAACCTCCGGAACTTTGACGGATAATGAAAAACTTTTTGCACATGAATTTGGACATCAATGGTGGGGTAACTTAACAACTCTAGATGATGCTCGTGATATGTGGATAAAAGAAGGAAATGCAGAATATAGTTCACACTTGTACTTCGAATACGTCTATGGAGTAGAAAAATTCAGAGATGTTGTAAGAGATAACTTAGCTTTCATATTGTTTAATGCACATTTAAATGATGGAGATTTTCTTCCCTTGTCACCAATGCCTTATGATCAAACTTATGGAACACATACTTATAGAAAAGGGGCAGCCATGATTCACAATTTAAGAGCTTATCTCGGTGACAGTTTATACAGAACAACCTGTCATACAATTTTTGATAGTCTTACCGGAAAAAGCATGAATGCGTATGAATTTCGGGACTTCATTAATAGAAATTCTCCGGTTAAGGTCGACAATTATTTTGATGATTATATATTTAATCGCGGCTATACAGGCTTCTATATTGATAGTATTATTCAAAGTCCTATTCTAAGCAAAAATGTGTTTTCACTTAATATCAAACAAAAGAAATATCACGCAGATCATTTATGTACTGATGTTCCTTTAAGACTAAGTTGCTATTCACATAATATGGAAAGGCGAGAAATTGAGATCAGAGTCTCTGATGAATCTACTTGGGTTGAGGTTGAATTTCCAATGAACTTTCTGCCGGATTTATTCTTACTTAATGAACATCAAACTCTGAATTATGCAAGTATCCAAGACAACGCAGTCGTCAATGCTACAGGTACTTTGCCATTAGCCGGAACTAGTATGTCACCGGCTGTTGCGGAAATTACAGACTCAGCTTATATTAATATTGTTCACCATCTTGTAGGGCCTTCAGAAGGAAGAAAGAAAAATAATATTCTTAAGTTATCTGAAACTCATTTTTGGCAGGTTAGCGCTTTGCCTAGAGGTAAATTAAAAATGACTGGAAGAGTAGATTACAATGGCTCAACAAACAAATCACTGGATTACGAAATACTTAAAAGTGGAGAAGACAGTGTTGTCTTGGCTTATCGTAAAAATTTTGAAGACGATTGGCGGGTTTACCAACCTGCAACCAAACTCAAAGTTACACCTAATGATACCAGAGGATTTATACGCATTGATGATATGGTTCCCGGTGAATATGCATTGGCTTATGGTTACGCACCACTGGTGAATACTTCTGTCGAAGAAATACATAAAATAAGCATCTTTCCAAATCCAGCTTCAGAAAAAATAAGAGTTGAAGGATCTATTCTAAATGAAGTAGGAGGATATGCAATTTATACTACTGATGGTAGGATTGCCATTCAAACTAAATTGGAGAACTCAAACAATATTTTAATTGTTCCGATTCAGAAATTATTTCAAGGAAATTATTCACTGGTATTATTTGACAAAAACAATCGATTTGTTGCAGAAGAGAATTTTTCTGTAGTTAAATAATTGCTGTTTGTCTAGCTAATTTATTCTTTAATAGATGCAATTAACGCATTAGTCTTATTGTTAAACCTT
This sequence comes from Saprospiraceae bacterium, assembly GCA_040006775.1. Taxonomy (GTDB): domain Bacteria; phylum Bacteroidota; class Bacteroidia; order Chitinophagales; family Saprospiraceae; genus Vicinibacter. Next base: position 66,101 of record JBDTWI010000012.1, on the reverse strand, counting down.
TAAGAATCAAAGCTGTTATTCTGGGATATCTATGTTTATATGCCATACTTTATGATTGGAATTGTAATTCTGTTCTTATTAGGAATTGATTTATACGTATTTCAAGGTGTCAAAGTCTTAATAACAGATTTAAGTTCCGGAAGATTACTAATTTTTTTAAAATATCTTTATTGGACCTTATCGATTACCATTCCAGTGATCTTTTTTTATTCTGTAATACATGGAAGAACGACACATCAAATTTCTGGATTTGGCATAGGTCTTGGAAATTTTTGGTTGGTACTTCTCGTTACCAAACTGGTTTTTCTACTCTTTTTATTTGGTGAAGATATCTATAGAATATCTATGGGAATATATAATCGAATTTCAGAAAATTATGTTTCAACTGAATCTAATACCTACATTCCTTCCAGACGTAAATTTATTAGCCAGGTTGCAATTGGAGTTGCAGCATTGCCTTTTGCTTCCTTAATTTATGGAATTGTTTTAGGTCGTTACAATTATAAAATACACAAAGTAGTCATGCATTTTAAAGATTTGCCGGATGCATTTGATGGATTTACGATTACACAAGTTTCAGATATTCATTCCGGTAGTTTCGATGGAAGAGAAGGAGTAATAAAAGGGATAAGAATGATTCAGGAATTGAAGAGTGATTTACTTGTATTTACAGGAGATTTGGTGAATACTTTTTCTGAAGAATTTGATCCATGGATTGACGATTTCAAAACCCTCACTGCGAAATACGGTCAGTATTCTATTTTGGGCAATCATGATTACGGTGATTATACAGAATGGAAAAGTTTGGAAGAAAAGGAAGCGAATTTTATAAGAACAAAAGGACATCATCAAAGTATGGGATTCAAATTGATGCTAGATGAATCAGAAAGAATTGAAAAAGATGGACAATATATACAATTGTTGGGTGTAGAGAATTGGGGTAAGGGCTTTGGTGAAAGAGGAAATCTTGCTAAAGCAATTTCAAAAACTGAACACAATGATTTCAAGATATTAATGTCACATGATCCTACTCATTGGGAATTTCAGGTAAAGGATTATCCAATACCAATACATCTGACGCTGAGCGGTCATACTCATGGAATGCAAATGGGTGTCGAACTTCCGGGATTTCGCTGGAGTCCAGCACAATACAGATATCCAAAATGGGCGGGATTGTATGAAGAGAAGAACAGTAAATTATATATTAACAGAGGATTTGGAGTGCTTGGATTTCGCGGCAGAGCAGGAATTTGGCCGGAGATAACTCAGATTGAATTGCGCAAAGAAGCTTAATCTTATTTAATAAGCAACAAAAATAAAACATGGCAGAAAGACCAAAAATAAGTAAAGAAGGCTTGCTTAAAGCATACAGAATATTAAGATTTATTAAACCGTATAAATGGTCGTTTATTGCAGGAATGCTATGCTTGGTTATTTCAAGTTCTATGTTTATGATCTTTCCTGCTGCAGCAGGTGAAATGGCAAATACAGCTATTGGCAAAGGTAAATGGAATATCAGTGTTCAAAATTTTGGTTTATTATTTTTAGGGATTCTAATTATTCAGGGAATACTTTCTTATTTAAGAACTACTTTTTTTGCCACTGTAAGTGAAAAAGGAGTTGCAGATGTGCGCACAGCCTTATATCAAAAAATAATTACTCAGGATATGAGTTTTTATGAAAGCCATCGAGTAGGTGAGTTAACGAGTCGATTAACCGCTGATGTAGAACAATTGCAAAACGCTTTTTCGATAACGTTAGCAGAATTCATTAGACAGATTGTTGTACTTGTTATCGGATTATTTGTCATCGCATGGATGACTCCTAAGTTGGCACTTATAATGTTGTTAACTTTCCCGGTTATCGTTATTAGCTCCGTATTATTTGGTAGGTATATCCGCTCCTTATCCAAAAAACGACAAGATAGTCTCGCAGAAACGAATATTATAGTTGAGGAAAGTTTGCAATCCTTTCCAACATTAAAAGCATTTGCAAATGAGAAATTTGAATTAAACAGATTTACAAATTCCATTCAAAAAATGGTAGACATCTCCATGAATTACGCTAAGATGCGAGGCTTGTTTTTTATTTTTATTATTACTGTATTATTTGGCGGTTTATTTTTTATTCTTTGGAAAGGTGCTTTGATGGTGCAAGCAGGAGAAATGGCAGCCGGGGATTTGTTTTCTTTCATTGTTTATACCGGAATAATCGGTGGAGCGATCGCAGGAATTGGAAATCTTTATTCAACCTTAGCCGGATCAATTGGTGCAACAGAAAGAATTCAGGAAATATTAGATACCAAAGGTGAAGTTGATATTGATGACGAAGAATATAAGAACAGTTTGCACATCAAGGGCGATGTCGAATTTCAAAATATGAGTTTCCACTACCCAAGTAGAAATGACATTCGGGTTCTGGATAATATTTCTTTGAAAATAAATAAAGGTCAGAGGGTAGCTTTGGTTGGTAGTAGTGGCGCAGGCAAATCTACAATAGTAGCTTTATTAATGCGTTTTTATAAATTGACCAAAGGAAAGATATTGGTTGATGGAAGTGATATCGAAGAGTATAATTTAACCGCATTCAGAAATAATATTGCAATCGTACCGCAGGAAATATTATTGTTTGGTGGAAGTATCCGCGAAAATATTCTTTATGGAAAGCCGAATGCTACGGAAGCTGAAGTTCTTCATGCAGCAAAACAAAGTAATGCCTTGGAATTCATTCAAGGATTTCCGGAAGGATTAGAAACTATAGTTGGAGAACGCGGTATAAAATTAAGCGGTGGTCAAAGACAAAGAATTGCAATTGCAAGAGCAATTCTAAGAGATCCTGCAATTCTCATTTTAGATGAAGCAACTTCTTCCTTGGACGCAGAATCTGAAAGAACTGTCCAGGATGCACTCGACAATCTAATGAAAGACAGAACTTCAATTATTATAGCACATCGATTGTCTACAATCAGACAAGCGGATTGTATTTATGTCTTGAAAGCAGGAGAGATTGTTGAATCCGGAACACATGATGAATTATTGAGAAATTCTGAAGGCTTTTACCATCACCTTATAAATTTACAATTGGAGCAAGAAGCGGCATAATTTATTTTTATTTATTGAGTCTCAGCGCTCAATAATAACTTAACTTTCCGCTAAATTGGGATGATGAAAATTAAATTTCTGGCCATATTTCTTTTGATTCAATGTAAGCTCTTTGCTCAATTTAATTCAAGAATTATTACGGGTATTGACTTTTATCATTGGTTGAATAATCCCGAACTAGTTGGTGATTCAAAACACAATTCAGTTGGATCAGTTTTTCCATTAATTGTTGGCGCCGAATTATTATTTGGAAAGTCATCTTATTCCTTGGGTCTTGAGGCTCAAACGAATCTATCCTTATTCGCATTCGACGTTAATGAGTACAAAGGAATTGGCGCTGTATCATTTCCATTCATGCTTAAGTTGAATTACGGATCCTTATCAGGATTTGGATCTAAGCTCTTTGGAATATCACTTGGCGGAGGCCTGCAATACAATAGAACAGAATTAATTAGAACTTCAAAAAACTTCAAAAATCTTGAAAGAAGTTTTTTTCCAACAACAATTGGAGAAATTAATGTAGGGGTCGGATTGAGTGGAATTGTAATTGCCTATTATGTACGAATTGGTAATGGTAAAGAGCATTCTATGAGCTTTAATACCGGACTTACAACGAGAATTAATTTAATCAATTCAAATAAATCATTGGTTGAAAATAGAAATCAAAATAAAATATAAACATGAATAATGGATTTCCTTTAGTTGATTACAATACTTTTAAAATTCAATCTCATTGCAGAGAAATTCATTTTATTAGAGAAGAAAAAGAATTAATCGATTTCTATGGAATGAATGCTGAGGACTTTCGAATATTAGGAGGTGGAAGCAACATTGTTATGATGGAATATCTCGATAAGATTATTCTTAAAAATGAAATTAAATCCAAAGAAATTATTCATGAAGATCAACAATCTGTTACCATTCGAATAGGTGGTGGAGAGACTTGGCATGAATTTGTATTATGGACTATTGAACAAGGCTATTCGGGTATTGAAAATCTAAGTCTCATTCCCGGAACAGTAGGTGCAGCTCCGGTTCAAAACATTGGTGCTTACGGTGTAGAATTGGATGAGGTCTTTGTAAGATTAGAAGGAATTAATTTAGTTAGTGGACAGTTGGTTGGGATGAATAAAATTGCCTGCCAATTCGGTTATCGAGATTCCATATTTAAACACGAATTGAAAGAAGTTTTTTTTATTACTTATGTTCACCTTAAATTGAATAAAAAATTTGTACCTCGAATTGAGTATGGAGACATCAAAGAATCGCTTAATAAATTAGAAATTTTTAATCCAACTGCCAAAGATATCAGCAATGCTGTGGTATCTATCCGACAAAGTAAATTACCGGATCCAAAGAAGATTGGAAACGCCGGAAGCTTTTTTAAAAACGCTTATATTGCTAAAACTGAATTTGATGTTTTAATTGAAAAGTTTCCTAACCTTCCGCATTATTCAACAGATACAGAACTCATTAAAATTCCATCTGCTTGGCTCATTGAACAATGTGGCTGGAAAGGCAAAAGACTTGGAAATGCAGCCTGCCATGAAAAGCAAGCATTAGTTCTAGTCAATAAAGGCAACACCACTGGAAAGGAAGTTTTGAATCTTGCAAATGCAATAATGGAAGATGTACTGCAGATGTTTGGAATTCAATTAACTGTGGAAGTGAATGTCTGGAATTAAACTAAAACATAGATGTCTTAAAAAGTCAAAAATTTATTCGAAATTTTGTTCTTTTTGATATAATTTTTTAATACTTGTTCAGTCGCTCCACAATCATTAATCTGAGAAATCCGTTAAGAATAAATTCTTTGGCAAGCGGTTTGGGTTGGTTTTTAGTAAAATTAAAAGAATTAATTATCTAAATAAATATCTAATATTTAGATATTTATGCATTACATAATATATTAATGTAAGATTAATTTTGGTTGATACAATATTTTTTTTATTTTTAACCGTCGATCTCTAATCATATCCAAGTAATACGGCTGTGTTTTAACACATTAGAGGAATGGTCTTGAAAGAAGAATACAAAAACCAATCGAAAGGATATGCCTACTAAAATTTTATTGTTCTTATGTTTCTTTTACTTTAACGTTTCTTGGTCAAGGACTGTGGTCAATGTTGCTTGCAGTCGAAGCTCAGATTCTCTGGTTCTTGTAAAAATATTTCAATCCACAGATGGTCCAAATTGGATTTCTAAATGGCCCTTAAATCAAAATATGTCCACATGGTTTGGGGTAAGCCTGAACCAATCTGGATGTGTAACTCAGCTCAATCTCAGCAATAATGGCTTAAAAGGAAGTCTTCCGGATGAGATAGGACTGCTAGGAAGTTTAAGGCAATTGTTCCTTTTTACAAATAATATTTCAGGAAGTATTCCTGGCTCCATTGGTAGTCTTACGGAATTGGAAGAGATGAATTTTGAAGGTAATTTTTTTTCAGGAGCAATTCCTGCTGGTATTGGTAGTTTAAGTAAGTTAAAACTTCTTTCACTTGCAAGTAACTTTCTACAATTTGAAATACCTGACAATCTATTCAATCTTATAAATCTTACACGGTTAAGTCTGGCGCATAATCAGTTGGCTGGAAGTATTCCTTCCGTGATTGGTCAACTTAAGCAACTGCAAGTTTTGGATCTTTCAGAAAATAAATTTACAGGAAATATTCCTGAGAGCATAAGTACATTAACTTTATTGAAAGACCTTTTTCTTAACGATAATTCTCTTTCAGGTGAGCCGCCGGGTAGTATGTTTAATTTAATTTACATGGTAAATTTATGGTTGAATAACAATAAGTTTACCGGTGCAGTTCCTGATCTTACCAATTCAGATCTGTTAAGTTTAAGATTGGAAAATAATTTTTTCACTTCAATTCCAGACTACAGTGTAGTGAAGACTTGGGGTAGGGTTGATCCTCTCGGATTAGTTATGTACAACAATTATTTTACGTTCGAGGATTTGATTCCTCTATTGGCATTACCGCGTAATATCAATTGGAATTTCAAACCTCAAAGACCGATTAAAGTAGATTCAATTCAGTACGTTGAATTTGGTACAAACTACGCCATCAAATTATTTACAGACCCCGGTATCTTGGATAACAATTACAAATGGTTTAAGGATACTTCTGTACTTACAATCACGAATCAGAATTTTTTTCAAATAATTCAATTCAAAGAAAAAGATGAAGGCTATTACTATGGAAGTATAGTCAATCAATTGTTTTCAGATTTTTCTATTCAGATTCCTTATATAAGAATTTTGGGATTTAACTCAGGCAAATGTGATGTACCCTTGGCGGGAAAGTCATGTAATCAGGCTCCCATTTTTTGCAACACCAATGATATACACAGTTATTGTGGAAACATGAATATTAGTGATGGAATTGTAAGAGCCTCATTCTGTGATCCTGTAAATGATTTGGAGAATCCAAGATATGTCAAGTTTACTGCAAGTTCTGACAGTATAGTACTTGAAATATTTCCAATGAGTTGTTCAAATGTTTTAGAAAATGAGATCGTATATACTGGAATGCAGGCTGCTATTCTTGATGCTTGTGATACTACAGTGAATTCAAGTTTATTTTGTCAAAATGAATGTCAAGAAAAGCCCTTTTTAATTGGGGGAAAAGGATTTGTGAAAGGAAATGAATACACCCTTGTAGTAGATGGTTGCCATGGAAGCAATTGCAATTATTTAATAAAGGTTCGGGCGGGACGTAATTTTTTTGAATTAATTCCTCAGGGAACAATAATAGGAGAACAAGTATTCTGTCCGGATACTTTGGATCATGTTTTTAAAATTAATAAAATTGAAGGAGCAACAAGATATGAGTGGAAAATTAATGATACTTTAAGACAAGCTTCTAATGATACTTTTTACAATGTAAAAAATTTCACTCCGGGAATTTATAAAGTTGCGGTAAAAGCATTTGCAAACTGTGACACAACTAATGAAATAGCTCAAACTTTTAGGGTTTTTCCAAAGATGGAAGTTAATGACTTCAAATCTGATAGACTATTTAGAGATTCAGTTTATCAAATATATTTCAAAATTACCGGTGGTACCGCACCGTATACCTTAGTTTCCGGTTTTGGTACACTTGATTCTATTACTGGGCAATTTACTTCAAACTTTAAAATTTGCAAGTCAAACTATTTCTATGAGATTTGGGATAAATGGAATTGCTCTATTATTATTTCAGGACATGAAAATTGTTCTTGTGATTCTTATGCTGGTACAATACCTTCAGAACCTTTAATAATTTGTGGTGAAGAAAATATCTTTGCGAAAAACAATAACGATTTTATTAAAGATACCGGTGATGTTTCTACTTTTATATTTTGCTCTGATTCAACAAAACCGAGTACTACAGTATTGCGCATTAGTCAGTCAGGAGTAATTCCATTTGATATCTCAAAATTCAAATTTGATTCAACTTATTACTTGGTTTTTGTAATTGGTAGATCAAACGGATTGGGACAAATTAATTTTAATCATCCATGTACCAGCTATAGTAATTTTCAATCGGTAGTGTTCAGACGTAAATCTTTAGTTTCAGCAGGGCCGGACAATTCTATTTGCATAAATAACACAAACTTAAATGGATTCGGAAATTTTGTAAAGTCGAGATGGTCTTTATTGTCAGGACCTAAAATGCCTTTTATTGAAACCCCTGATAGTAGCAGCACTCAAGTTGTTTTTGATTCCATTGGAACGTATACCTTTTTATTTCAAGCATCCAATGATTATTGCCTAAGTACTGACGAGGTTAAGATCAGTTATGATACTATATATAGACCAGTCATTTCAGGGATAACTTCATTGTGCGGTAATAAAGAAACAGTTCTAGACGTCGGCGAACAATTGACTTACAAATGGTCCACAGGTGATACTACAAGAACTATCAAAGTTAATACGAGTGGAAAATATTGTGTAACAGTTACCAATTCAGAGAATTGTTCAGGAGATACCTGTGTAAATATTAGTATTACACCAAGTCCAAGTTTTAGCATTCTTGGAAACAATAGAATATGTGTTGGAACTAACACCCTCTTACAAGCTAGTCAGGATTTTGCACAATACAAATGGAGTACAGGAGCCTCAACTAAAGCCATTACAGTTGATGTAGCAGGTTCTTATTGCCTTACAGTTACAAACAGTTTTGGTTGCACCGGAACTTCATGTCAAATAGTAAGTTTAAACTCAGCTAGCACAAGTACAAAAAATGACAGTTCATGTAACAAATCATTGTACAGTTTTAAAGGAAAATTATACGATGTTCCGGGAAATTATCAAATTACATTAGTTGGAGCAAATCGCTTTGGCTGCGACAGTGTTATTAATTTAAATTTATTTTCATACCCATTGATAACTCTATTGGATTCGGTTAATCTACCTGATAAAGGCAATTCGTCAGGATCGATAAGTTTGATTTTTAAAGGTGGAGTTGCACCTCTTCAATATTTGTGGAGCAATGGGGCAAAAACGGCCAGTATTGCAAATCTAAATGCCGGGACTTATACCCTGACAGTTTATGATACAAAAAATTGTACTTTTGAATTGACTTTTGTAGTTAAAAGTGCTGTTGGAACAACACAATCATCAAAAACAGAAGATATTGAAGTTCATCCAAATCCACTTAATCAGGGTGAACAATTATTCTGGAATGCAAAAGATTTATTGGGTCAATGGACTATTGAAATTTATTCTGCAAATGGGACCTTAATTTCTAGGTCTAAAACAGTTGTAACTGTTTCAAATCAAAAAAATTCTATTCTATTGGAAACGAGAAATGATCTTTTATTTTTTTGTGCAAAACATGAATCGGGAAAAATATTTTTTAGAAAAATTTTGTGTTTAAACTAATTAGAAGTATTGATATGAAAATAAATGGTTTATTATTTCTTATACTTGGAATATTTTGTTGTCCAATATTATATGGACAGTCTGAAATAAAATTGCAAAAAATTGCTACAGGACTTTCGAAGCCATTGTTCGTCACTCATGTTAATGACGATAGGATATTTATTGTTGAACAGGGTGGGAAAGTAAAAATACTGAAGAACAATAAAATTGAAGTTATACCATTTTTAAATATTACAGATCGTGTGAATTCTAGAAGTAATGAACAAGGTCTTTTAGGACTTGCCTTTCATCCTGATTTTAAAAAGAATGGTTTTATTTATGTGAATTATATTGCCAATGGAGCAAACAGAACTATAGTTTCTAGATTTAATTTATTGGCTGGAAATTCAAATGTTATTGATAGTTTGAGTGAAAAGATTCTCATTATAATTCAGCAACCATTTACAAATCATAATGGAGGTTGTTTACAGTTTGGACCTGATGGTTATCTCTACATTGGTCAAGGAGACGGAGGAAGTGCGAATGATCCGCAAGGGAATGGTCAAAACACAAAAACTATGTTGGCAAAAATGTTGAGAATTGACATTGATACAATTGCCTCTTATAAAATTCCACCATCTAACCCTTTTGTAAAGGATACAAATTTTTTACCAGAAATATGGGCGTATGGACTGAGGAATCCATGGCGTTGGAGTTTTGACAGATTAAACGGAGATCTTTGGATTGGTGACGTTGGACAAGGTGAATGGGAGGAAATTGATTATCAAAGTAATGCTTCGAAAGGGGGAGAAAATTATGGATGGAGGTGCTATGAAGGGCACGCAAATTTCAATACTGCCGGATGTGATGCAAAGTCTAAATACAAGTTTCCCATCTATGATTATTTTGGAGATGAAAATATTTTAGGTTGCTCGGTCACAGGAGGCTATGTGTATAGAGGATCAGCTTGTTCCTATCTTTATGGCGATTACATTTATGGTGATTATTGCAGCGGGATTGTTTGGGCTATTAAAAAAATAAACGCTGACAGTTTTGTAAATCGAAAAATTTATAATTTTAGTAAAAATCAAATTTCATCTTTTGGAGAAGATTCTTCCGGTGAATTGTATTTATGTGCGCTCGGAGAAGGTGCGGTATATAAAATTTCTGATACTTGTAATATAAATATAAATTCAACTCTCATTAACCCTACTTGTGATGGAATAAGTAATGGTTCTATTGAATTGACCAATTTAAATGTCAATTGCAACTTAAGTTATAAATGGAGTAACGGCAAAAGTGGAAATAGTATAGACAGTCTTTCCGCTGGAAAGTACACGGTTATAATTTCAAATCAAACTTGTGAGAAGCAACAGAATTTCAATCTTATTTATAAGGAGAATGATACAGCCTGCATTACTCCTTTATTTTTGGAAAAAATTTGTGCTTCCGATTCAGCCTTAATCATTGCATGTGACCATGAAATAGGTTCAAAATATTTGTGGTACGTTAATGGTTTATTCGATTCTAGCTTAGTAGGGCAAAGGATATTCGTTAGGAAATCCGGTGATTATCAAGTGAAATATTTGGAATCAAATGGTTGTGAATCAAGTTTATCAAAAGCGGTTACAATTATAGTTTATCCAATTCCTAACAAGCCAATTATTTTAAGTTTTGGGGATAGCCTTGTCACAAGCTCTGGATACGGTTCTTATGTTTGGTATAGAGACGGTCAACTCGTGTCAGGTACAACAGTAAATTATTTGAATGTAAAAACTGAGGGTTTCTATCAGGTCGTAGTTATTGATTCCAATCAGTGTAGGAGCTTGTTGTCAGATTCTTTATTTTTTATTCCAACGAATTTATTGGATGTCAGTAATCCATTAGTAAAAGTTATTCCAAATCCAAGTTCAGGTATTTTTAGTTTTTATTTTGAAAACAAATTGATTGAGGCATCACAACTAACAATATTTAGTGCTAATTCTAGATTGGTACATCAGGAAAATATTGAAGAAGGTTCTAATCAAAAAACCGTTGACCTTAATAGCCTTCCAGCTGGAATTTATTATTTTAAAATTAGTTCAAAGAAATCTTCAACTATAAATTTAATTGGCAAATTGTTTAAGTATTAATTTCAAGGTATAAATACTTATTTATATTCTCTAAATTTTGAAGTCATTTCAATGGAAATCAAGGGTCCTAATAAGTTACCTTCAACAGGATCTATTGGAAATAAAAATTTATAGTCTGCATCAGCACTTCCCTTAGTAGGAAAATAGACTTCTATAGAATGTATAAACCAACCTTTTAAATCTGGAAAGGCATGCTTTATTCCGACTGAAAGATTTCCTTTAAAATCGGTTCCATTAAGTTTTAATTCTGTATTTTGCTCATATAAAAATTGATAACTTATTTTGGCTCTGGCTTTAATATTATAGGTTGATGCAGATGTTTCATCCAATATTGCTACCCTGAAATCAGATTTCACATGATCATCTGTGCAGACATTCTCTACCAATTGACTCCACTGATAGACTCTATTATTTCCATCTAGATAGGTGTTAAAATAGGTTTTATCCAACATACTGATACCTAAAAGATAGACATCTGCGGTAGTATGAGGTCCGCAGGGAGAATCATCTAAAAGGTCACAGGAACTAAAACTTAAAAAAACAAGAAGAAGAACTGAAATATACTTTATGTGATTCATTAGTTTAAATTTAATTGTTGATAAGCATACAAATTTAATAATAATTCGCAAGAAGAGCTCAGTCGTATAAATTTTACTTCTTTAGACCAATTACTTAGTTTACTAAGTCGTCGACTTGATAAACTTTTTATTAAAAGTGAAGCCAACTGAATGTATAAGCGGCATCCTAAATAACTGAATTATTTAGAGAATTAATTACAAGGATTATCAATAGAAATAAAAGACCCCATGCACTCTTTTCAAATACATGGGGTCTTCGATGGTAAATTTAATTTAAGCTTTAGGCTTATTCAATTTCATAACATCAGTAATGATCACCTCTGTAACAGATCGATTTTTGCCAGCTGCGTCTTCATAACTCCTTGTTGATATCCTTCCGTGTACGATCACTTCCTGACCTTTCGCCAGATACTTTTCGACATAGTCAGCTTTGGAATCCCAGGCTACAAGATTGTGCCAGGTTGTATTAATTACTTTTTCGCCCTTGGAGGAGAAGTAATTCTCATGTGTTGCAAGGCTAATTCGCGCTATTTTTTTACCTTTTTCAAGATTAATAACTTCAGGCATTTTGCCTAGGTGTCCGATAAGTTGAACTGAATTTCTAAGATTTTTCATAGTCTAATTTTTTTTAACGTGAAACAAAAATTGAATGACCTGACAAAGATGTAGGCCTTCGAATCCAGCATTCGTTTTTTAAATGTTTATATCTGTTTATATTCGTAAACAAACGTTTGATAACGAATAGGAATATATTTATTAATGCTTTAGTGATTTTATTAATTTCTCTGATTAATCCATTAAAGACGCATAATTTTTTACGTGAATGAATTTTATTGTTGCTGTCTTTTTATTCTTGTATCTTTATTTTAACAAAAAAGAAACTGAATATGGTTAAAGTTATCAAGTATTTAGTCCCAACAATTATTGCTCTCAACTACTTTTTTGCATGTAAATCTGCCTCGGATGAATTGTGCAAACATTTCTATTCTGAAATAATACAGGATGGCCCTAACCTTCTGCGCGCTATAGGATATGGAACGCCTCCATATACTTATGAATGGTCAACAGGAGTCCATCTTACTGAATTGAGTGTTAGCCAAGCAGGGATTTACTCTGTAGTTGTTACAGATTTTAATTTATGTTCTTCTAGAGCAGAATTTAGTTATTCGCCGGGTAGTTGTGACACAGCAGGTATATATGACGATGACAAGAATTTTTATAAAGTAATTACAATTGGAGATCAGTGTTGGCTTCAGTCCAATCTGAAATCCAGATCTGGTTTTCCTGAAGTTAAGGACAGTGTAACTTGGAGTAAAACGACCTCTCCTGCCTGGTGTTATTTTAAGTATGATTCAAATTTTGCAACATATTACGGCAAATTATACAATGGATACGCTGTTGAATCCGGCAAATTATGTACAAAAGGTTGGCATGTACCAACAGATGCTGAATGGACTAAACTTATAGATAATCTTGGTGGTGTGAATGTAGCAGGAGAAAAGATGAAGAGCACGACCTCACTTTGGGAAAATCCTAGTGTATCCAATGACAGCAGTGGATTCGGAATATTTCCTGGCGGTAGGGTTCAACTCAATGGTTCATTTCTTCATCAGGGACAACAAGCAGGATTTTGGAGCTCCACTCTAATTGCCCCGGGCAGCAATGAATATTATTACCGAGGATTCGCAAACAGCCTTAAAAGTGTTTTTAAAATCAGCTGGAGTAAAGGATATGGATTTAGCTGTAGATGCATTAAAAATTAGATAATTTTATCTGAAATAAGATACTCTTCCTGAGGTTAATAGTTAAACAATTTATGATTGATTGACTATAAATTTTAAATTCTGGTAATTTCTCTGGAATTGTCCCAAATTATCCTAAGCATATGTAAAGCCTAGCTCACTGGATTTTATTTTTTGATATACAGTTAATATCTGCCTACTTCTGCTATCCTTCAATTCTATCAAATTATAATAAAGAATAATATGATCATATAGAATGATTAACTCAAGCCAATTTCATCAATAATTATTGCTAATTCGTCAAGTATATAGAGCATTTCACCTATTCTCAAAGAAGTCAGCTTGAAGTGAACTTAGTTTTGCAGTCGTATTTAATAACCAAGAATTTTATGAAAGAGACTGAGCAATTAATTTATACCAAAGGACCCTCGAGTCTAGAGTATAGATTATTTGGTAAACTTTCTCTTGAACCAATGGATTTTGTTGTATTGATCAATAGACTGTCCATGTTTGTTGTCTTTTTCTGGTTTGGATTTCTTAAGGTAATGGGTTTGTCACCGGCGGAAAGTCTTATAGATCATTTATATAAGGTTACGATTTCCTCGTATGTTTCATTTAACCATTTCATTCTATTTTTCGGAGTATTTGAATGCATGATTGGCATTATGTGGTTAATACCTTTTTTGACTATCCCAACATTTACTCTTTTCATTATTCAAATGTTTACTACTTTTTTACCATTTTATTTTCTTACTGATGAGGTCATTCCAAATGGTTATTCTTTAACCTTGACAGGTCAATACATTGTAAAAAACATTGTACTAGTCTCTTGTGCATTTACCGTATTTTTTAATTATAAATTTAAAACCAAACTAGGCTTAACTTAAAAAACTATTTCATGAAAAAATTAATTTTTACATTATTAACTGTATTTAGCTTCCTAATAACTGATAGCAATGCACAAGGTTGCGTTGCAGTAAAGGCAATGGGTGGACTATCAATGTGTGGAGAAAATTCATACAATTTGGATGCAAAGACACTTCAAGCAGGTGTCAATTACAGATACTTTCATTCCTGGAGACATTACGTAGGAAAAGAAGAACAACCGCAAAGACAAAACACCGGTGGTGGAATTGGTCCTGATGGAAAAGACCATGGAAATGCTGTGAATATTTATTCTCATGCAGTAGACTTAAATTTTTCTTATGGACTAACAAGTAGAATTCAATTGAATGCTTCTATTCCTTATTTGAATAACGAGCGCTCACAAGTATTGAGACAAACAAAACCAACGATTGACACTTTCAGATACAGTGTATATGCAAGTGGACTAGGTGATGTTAGACTAAGTGCAAATTACTGGATATTTAATCCTTCAACTGCACACAATGGTAACATTATGGTAGGACTAGGTATTAAATTGCCTACTGGAAAATTCAATGTAACTGATGACAATGTTCCGCAATCTGATGGAACAACCTTAAATGATGTCTTAATGGACCAAGCAATTCAGCCAGGAGATGGCGGAACAGGATTCTCTGTTGAATTGCAAGGATTCAAAAATCTTTATCACAATATTTATGGATTTGCTAATGGATATTATTTATTTAACCCTAGAGAATCTACGAATACAGCTAAGTCAGCCCCAACAGTTGTTAAAGGTACTGATGGTACTGTGCTTGGTACATTAAACGGATATAACAAATATGCTTGTCCTGATCAGTTTTTTGCAAGAGCAGGTTTAATGACTTCTGTATTAAAATCTAAAAATTTAAACTTTTCACTTGCAGGTCGCTTAGAAGGAATTCCAGCTTATGATCTAATAGGTGGAAACGAAGCATACAGACGTCCGGGATACGTTGTGTCCATTGAACCAGGTGTTTCATACAGAATTGGTAGAAGTAATTTCAGTCTTTACATTCCTAAAAATGTGGTTAGAGACAGAGTTCAAAGTTCTGCGGACATTGCTAGACAAGATTTGCAAAATTCAGTAATCACTGATCCTGCAAAATTAACTCACGTACAAGGAGATGCTGCATTTGCAGATTATTCATTCAGCTTTTCCTATTCTTACAGATTTGGACTATAGAATTATTATTTCAACTAAGGTAAAAAATATTAACAATGAAAAAATTAATTTTTACATTATTAACTGTATTTAGCTTCCTAATAACTGATAGCAATGCACAAGGTTGTGTTGCAATTAGAAATGGTGGAGCATCTTGCACCCATGAATTTGACGTAAACGACAGCCAGGATTCATGGAAATTGAATCTGTCTTACAGATACTTTAAATCTTACAAGCATTTCAAAGGAGATGAAGAACAAGTAGAGCGAGTTGAGTTAGGATCTGATGTTAGGAATTTTACAAACTTTATTGATTTGGCAATATCAAAAAATATTACCGATAAGTTTTCACTAACAGCTAACCTACCTTTTCAGGCAATACGCAGATCCTCATTATATGAGCATGATGGTAAATCAAGACATGAAACTTCAGCAACAGGATTAGGTGACGTGTTGATCATGGCAGATTATTGGTTATTACCAAGAATAAATAAACTCAATTTTCAAGTTGGACTGGGTGTTAAATTGCCTACAGGTGTTTACAATGCTCAGGATTATTTTTACAAGAATGATACCACTTATGCATTTGGTCCTGTAGATCAATCTATTCAGCCAGGAGATGGTGGAACAGGATTGGCTACTCAGTTGAACATTCAATACGCTATGACTAAGAATTTTGGAATTTATGGTAATTTTTATTACCTTATTAATCCAAGAGATCAAAATGGAGTATCAACTACCAGAGGAGGTGCTGTGTCAGCAACAAACTTAAAATACAGAACAAATGTTATGAGTGTTCCGGATCAGTTTTTATGCAGATTAGGAGCGAGTTACAACATCTCTAGATTAACTGTTTCTGCTGGGGCAAGATATGAAGGCATACCTAGCTCAGATTTAATCGGTTCAAGTACAGGATTTAGACGACCGGGATATATTGTTGGGGTAGAACCAGGACTATCTTATATGTTTAAGAATTTTAATTTCTTTGCTGCTGTACCATTTTCATTGTACAGAAACAGAGTTCAAAGTGTTTCTGATATTCAAAGAACTAATGATACTGGAGTATTTACTCAAGGCGATGCTGCATTTTCAGATTATTCATTGAACGTCGGATTTTCTTATCATTTCAGAACAAATAAGTCAATGTAAAAAATCTTATGGATTTATTTTAAAATAAACACAAATCTGTTAATATCCTGTAACTATGTTGCAGGATATTTGCAATTTAAATCAAATTAGTCATTATGAGGAACAAAGTATTTTTATTGAGCTTATTAGCTCTTGTATTATCCACATCTAAGCCTTTTGCGCAAGGCACAGCTCCAAAAGCCAAAGAATATAAAAAGTCTATAGCTACTAAATGGACAGACATTGCATTGGAAGTCACTGCAAATGATGTAGATAGAGTAGGGGCAAAACCCACAGTACAATCTAGGACATTAGGAATTGCTATGACTGCCATGTACGACGCATGGGCAGCCTATGACGACAAAGCCGTTGGCTCAACTTTTGGCGGTAAATTGAGAAGACCTAAAGCCGAAAGAACTCAGAAAAATAAGGAAAAAGCGATTAGTTACGCTGAGTTTCATGTGCTACAGGATCTTTATCCTATGGACAAGTTATATATTCAGGAACAGTTTATAAAAATGGGATATGACCCTAAGATTACAACCACAGATGCAACTAAACCGGAAGGAATAGGTAACAAAATTGCCAATGCAATTCTTAAAGAAAGACATCATGATGGGTCGAACCAGTTAGGTGACGAAATAGGTTGTAGTGGAAAGCCATATTCAGATTATACCTTTTATCGACCTGTAAACACGTACAAGCACATTATTGATAAGGACAGATGGCATCCCTTGCCTTTTGTGGATAGCAAAGGAGATACCTTTTTAGTTGATTTTCTTACCCCACAGTGGTACAGAGTTAAACCATTTGGACTTCTTAGCTCTTCACAATTCAGAGCTCCGGAATGCCCAAGATTTGGTTCTGAGCAATTGAAGAAAGAAGTGGATGAGGTAATAGCTTTAAACGCAAGTTTGGATAATGTAAAAAAAGCTACTGTTGAATTTATGCGTGATGGTCCAAGATCAACAGGACAGGCTGGGCATTGGTTGAAATTTGCTCAAATGGTATCTGTTCGAGACAATAATAGTCTTGATAGAGATGTGAAAATGTATTTTGTAGTTGGAAATACCTCCATGGACGCATTCATTGCCTGTTGGGAAACCAAGAGATATTATGATAGCGCAAGACCTTGGACTCAGGTTAGGGAATACTATGGCGGTCAGATGATTAAAGGCTGGGGAGGTCCAGATAAGGGCACTATGGATATTCCTGCTGAACGCTGGCATCCTTATTCACCTGCGAATTTTGTTTCTCCTCCATTTCCTTCCTACGTTTCAGGTCATAGCACTATTAGTGGAGCTTGTGGAAAGATCCTTGAATTATTTACCGGTAGTGATTATTTTGGAGAAGTGGAAACTAGAAAAACTGGAATAATTACGGAGACTCCAGGAGATCCTGTTTCATTGCCTTTACCAACTTTTACAGCAACAGCAGATCTTGCTGGAATATCAAGAGTTATGGGAGGATACCATATTCAAGCTGACAATGTTGCCGGTCTAAAAATGGGAAGAGATATTGCCCAGTATTTGTGGACTGACGTATTTCAAAAATACTTCGACGGAACTAAAAAATAATAGATTTGACTATCTTAAAAACCTTAGTTAAAATTTAATAATAAGGTAAAATGCAATAGAGCTTTTAGAAAAAAACTCTATTGCATTTTTTTTTGAATTAGGCGTATTGACAAATAAATCCACCCATTAAAGCCAAAGAAATAATCCAGAATCCGGCAGTAACGAAAGTATATTTCCAGGATCTTTTTTCAAACATGAAGATTATTCTTACAATAGGTAAAATAATGAATAGACCCAATACTGTTCCGTGTAGTACCCCATGTCCAAAGGATCGGAAATTTGTTCCATATTTAGCCATCATTGCAATCCATTCAGGATTTGAAGGTGGACTGTCGTGCATCCCCGGCTGATTTTCCAATAGAGAAAATAAGCCCCATTGATGCATAACTATGGGTTGAAGCATAAACGCTACAATAAAACTAAAGACATACATGGAAAGCATCATAAGTCCCATGTTTCCTCCTTTCATTTTGTCTTCAGACAAGCCCAATTCAGTTTGCCAGAGATTTCCAAAAACTTTTGGATGATACCATAAATAGCCAAAAACGACTGGAATAAGTCCGGCAACGAAAATAATTAACCAATTTACTTGCATAATTTTTTTGAATTTTGTTTGGCCAAATATAGACAGGATTGATGAATATTATGGCAATTCAGAATTTGCACATCCTTATTTCAAGATTAATTGAGTATTTTTGATCAGTACAAAATAATTGAAAATGAGAATATTATTATTAATTTTTACTGTTGCTGGCCTTAATTTTCAGCTTCTTGCACAACATGACGATTGTTCTAATTCTTTATTAATCTGTAATAAAGATAGCTTAGTTGTTGACAGTATCACTTCCAGTGGAAATGATATGCATGAAGGCATAGGAACCTGTTTAGGCGAAGGAGGTGGAGTTTCTTATGATTCTTATAGTAAGTGGTTGTATTGGAAAGCTAAAACTGATGGAAGTTTGACTTTTACAATTTATAGCAAAAATCAAACGGACATTGATTTTGCTGTATTTGATCTTCCAAATGGTATTAATCAATGCGAGAACAGGAAACTATTGCGATGTAATGCTAGTGCTCCTCCATGTGCTTTTACTACGGGATTGAGTCTTACAGATATTGATACGGTTGAAAATTTCAATTGTGATGTCGGAGAAAATGGTTTCTGTAAATATATTGACATGAAGAAAGGAAACTATTACGCATTATTTATTTCCAATTTTACACAAAACTTACAAGGAGTGGGAATCAAATGGGGAGGAACAGGATTATTTGAAGATGAATGTTCTAATTCAGTCTTAAACAATTTTAAAAATGAAACTAGACTATTTCCAAATCCTGTGGAAACAGAACTTTCGATTGAGAATTCAAATGAATATAATGGTGCAGTTATCCATTTTGAAATTCTGAATTTGGACCAGAAATTATGTGCAGAATTTGATAAGCTTTCTGAAAAAACAATTAAGATTGATGTTCAAAATTTAATTCCAGGAATCTATTTTCTGCTCTCTCAGGATAAATCAAATTATCGCAAAATGAATCCATTCATAAAGTATTGATCTCATTTAAATGTACCAATATCGTTCAATAAATAAAGCCCTTATTCAAATTATAAATGTAATAAGTTTGTAAACTTATTTTCGATCAAGATCTCCTACCTTGAATACGCTACCATCATATTGAATGTAAAAGCCAAATGGCCTTCCTCTTAAATTTGCAAAATTAGTTTTTGCAGTGCCCACATTTCCGAATTTATTTTTGATGGTAAATTCTAATTGACTCAAAATCCCACCATCCCATTTCACATTCGAATACTCAATAATTATTTCTTTCTTCTCTAATTCATTGTGAATAAAATCGAGTTGATCGTTGCTTGTTCCACGGGTGAAATGAACTTCAGCGTGATCCGTTCCTATATCTATCATAGGTTTCGGATACATATTTTTGCAAGAAGAAAGAAATAGAAATAATCCTGCAATTTGAAATACTGGAAGATAAAACGTTTGACTAAGTTTCATTAGTTAATTTCACTCTCAACGTAGAGAACTTGAATACTATTATTCTAAGCAATAAAAAAATCCCGACAAGTTAGTGTTGACCTTGTCGGGATTCTAAAATCTGCGGACTAAATATTATCTGCAATTGTCTTTCAAGGCAATTAAGTCTTCTTTGCTATTGATTAAAACGCTTGTTCCATCAGCTTTTAAAGTTACACTAAAAGGAAACTTAAAAACTGGGTGGCCATCTTTTCTTGAAAGTTTTGATTCTCTCCATGCTTTTAAAGCAGCCTTAAGTTCATCTTGTGAATTTATTGTTTTCTCTGTATTGTTAGGTAAGACTAAAGTAATTGGAAAAACCAAGTCAAAGCAATGTAAACCTCTTGCAATGTGTCCTTTTGGTCCTCTTCTAGGATTGCCTGGGCAATCTTTTCTCAATGCGACTAGTTCATCTTTGGAATTTACAGAAATTGTTGTTCCATCTTTTTTCAACACATCAATTGGAAATACAAATTCCGGTCTTCCTTCAATATCAGGATTGCTTTTTCTCCACATTCTCAAACCAGTTTGAAGTTCCTCATAGGAAGTAAAAGTTTGTGTGCTATTATCAGGAAATTGTAGCGTAACCGGAAATATCAATTCGAAGCATCCTAGCTTTCCCAATCCGCATACGTCTTGTAATTGATATACTGCGTCATTCACAAAATTCTCAACAGTAGAACTGCTTTCTTCTTTTTGACAAGATGTCAAACTTAAGAGTGCTATGGCGTAAAGTGCCACGAACTTTAAAATTAAATTTTTCATACAATAATTTTTTAATGATTTTATAATGTTATAATTACTAGATGAAGCAGACTTTTATTTTTTTGTACTCTGATATTTAAATTAATTTTATGCTTAAAGTAAATTTGAAAATATATTCTTTATAATGAGTACATTTTTAATTTTTTCTACTTAAGGTGTTTATGTATTCTCGTTTAATTATATTTTTTTTAACCATCTTGATTTGTTTATCTTGTAATAAAGATCTAGTTTATAACGTTGACGATGTGTTTGTGGAATATTTAAACAATTTCCAATCAGAAGCAAATCTTAGAGGGCAGGATTATTCAGAAAAACTGAAGAAAATCAATGTCCAACTCACCACACTGACTCAAAATATTTCAGGACAATGTATGAAGTCAGGAAATGTGCATAGCATTTTAATTGACCATTTGATCTGGAATGAATACGATCATTATTCTAAAGAAGCCTTATTATTTCATGAACTGGGACATTGTGTATTGAATAGAATGCATTTGGATGATAAGAGCATCAATGGAAATTGTAATTCACTTATGAGAAGTAGTTCTTCAGTTTGTTTCATGAGCTATAATGAATTGAGTCGGGAAAAATATCTGAATGAATTATTCGGATTATAGTTTGCTTAAAAAGCTAAATTTGAAGTACTTACTGCGTTAATACTATTTATTGATATTTTAATTAAATCTGTAATTAGGCCTTATCTAATTTTGACTATTCGAAATCATTATTTTACTGTGTATTCCAATGTTCTCATGTTAGATCTTTTCAATGATACTTCTAGAACATTCACTGCTTTTTCTTATTATTGCATTCAGTATGAAAATCGGCTTAATATGTATCGGGGATGAATTGTTGTTGGGACAGGTTATTGATACTAATTCTTCAGTTATTGGTCAATTACTTGCAGAAAATGGTTTGAGTGTGCACCGAAAATGGACTGTTGGAGATAAAGCTGACGAAATTCAATACGCGCTTCAATCTGCTACTGAATGCTGCAAGCTTATAATTATGACGGGTGGTTTAGGTCCGACAAAAGATGACATTACCAAGAAAATAATTGCAGAATTTTTCAAAGTAGAATTGGTATTTAGCGAGGCGAATTATGCACATCTTAAAGACTTATTTTCAGCTAGAAATATTGAACTTAAAGAAGTACATAAGGTTCAATGTTATGTTCCTTCGAATGCTGAATTGTTGAACAATAAAGTTGGAACGGCAATGGGTATGTGGATAGAAGATATGGATAAAATTTACATTTCCTTACCGGGTGTTCCAGATGAAATGAAGTTTATAATGTCTGAAGAAGCCATTCCAAAGTTGAATTTATTGGCGAAAGAATTGGAATTTTCTTCAAGGACATTTCATACTTGTGGGATTAGTGAAACTGATGTTGCAGCTAAATTGGAACCTCTTTTGGCTGACTCAATGGATTTTATTCAGATTGCCTATTTGCCCTCGATTTCACAAGTAAGATTTCGTATTGGTGCTTTTAATCACAATCTTGATTATTTGAATTTAAAATTAGAGGAACTTACGCTTAGAATTCGACAGGCTTTCGGGAACATGATTTTCGGAGAAGGCAACACTAACCTTGCATTGGAATTAGGGAAGTTACTACAAGCGAAAAACTGGACTCTGGCAACTGTTGAAAGTTGTACCGGAGGGGCAATGGCAGCAAAAATCAGCTCTAATCCAGGAAGTTCCGAATATTTTAAAGGAGGTTTGATAACTTATGCAACAGAGGTTAAGCACAATCTCCTCAATATTCCTTTACAAGTTATAGAGCAATACAGTGTTGTAAGTGATGAAGTTGCAAGGGCAATGGTAGTACAAACGGCTAAATTATTGAAAGCAGAGATGGTAATCTCGACAACTGGTATTGCCGGACCTACAGGTGGAAGCGTTGAACTGCCTATAGGGACTATTTTTATTGCCTGTGGAAATGAAAATGAACAGATTTCAAAGCGTTTAAAATTAAGTAAGAATAGGGAGAGGAATATAGAAGCAACCTCTAACTTAGCCCTGAATTTAGCCCGTGAATGGATGCTTTCAAAATTATAATTTCCCCTAGATTTTGTAACTTTGCCGAGTCCATAAGACTAGAATAGAGCAAAATCATAAATCGTTATGCCTCAGATTGAATTAATTATGCCCAAAATGGGTGAAAGTATAATAGAAGCAACGATTCTCAAATGGTTAAAAAAAGAAGGTGATTCTGTAGAACTTGAAGATACAATTCTTGAAATAGCAACCGACAAGGTAGACTCTGAAATTCCCTCACCTGTTAAAGGAACAATAAGTAAAATTCTATATAAAGAAAATGATGTAGTTACTATTGGTAAAGTCATCGCATATATTGAAACCGGCGCTTCTGAAAATAAAGAGAACGCAAAAGAAATAAATGTTAGTCCTGAAAAGACAATTATCGAATCAACCCCACTAAGTCATTCAAATTCTACGGTTCGAGAATCAGTTCCGGTAATAATTTCTTCGGACAACAGGTTCTATTCTCCACTTGTAAAGAGTATTGCAAAAGAAGAAGGAATTTCTCAAACTCAACTAGATCAAATAGTAGGAACAGGTCAGTCAGGACGTGTAACTAAAAGAGATATTCTTCATTATTTGTCAGGCTCAAAATCAGGAACAACTTCTTCAGTTGCAAATACGATTGCAGCGGAAACAAAAATAATTCCAACACAAACTACAATGAGTGGCAATGTTGAAATTATTGAAATGGATAGGATGCGCAAGTTAATTGCAGATCATATGGTGATGAGCATGCAGACTTCCCCTCATGTAACTTCTTTTGTAGAAGTAGATATGACCAACGCAGTGATTTGGAGAGAAAAATTTAAGCAAACATTCTTAAAAAAGTACAATCAAAAGATAACTTTTACCCCGATATTCATCGAAGCAGTTTGTAAGGCGATTAAAGATTTTCCGATGATCAACATATCGGTGAATGGATCCCAGATTATCCGCAAATTGGATGTCAATATTGGAATGGCTACCGCACTTCCATCCGGTAATCTAATTGTGCCTGTTATTAAAAATGCAGATCGTCTGAACTTAATAGGACTGACAACTGCCGTTAATGATTTGGCTGATAGAGCAAGAGAAAATAAACTCAAACCTGAAGAAATTCAAAATGGAACTTTTACACTTACCAATGTAGGAAGTTTCGGCAATATAATGGGAACTCCAATAATCAATCAACCCCAGGTAGCAATTCTCGCGGTTGGTGTAATTAAAAAACGTCCGGTAGTAATTGAAGCAGAGAGCGGCGATATGATTGGAATAAGACACATGATGTATCTGTCATTATCTTATGACCATAGGGTAGTTGATGGCTCTTTAGGTGGCAAGTTTTTGAAAAAAGTGGGAGATTATCTTGAACAATTTGACTTAAACCAGAGTATTTAAGTTTTCAATTTGAAAGTTTATTATTTATTTATTTGGTGTAACGTGCTTTTTTTGTTTTGCACTTCTTCAATTGCGCAATCCGTTTCTGCACAAAAGAAATCTGCTAAAAATTTATTTGAGAATTCTAAATTTAGAGAGGCCGCTGTAATCTATGAGTCACTCTTTACTTCCAATCAGCTAAATGAAGATGATCTGGAAAGGTCAGTAAAATCCTTTCAACTTTCGAATAAGCTCAATCTTGCACAGGAAGCTTGTCTTGTATTGATAAAAAAGTATAATAAAGAAAAAGAGTATTATCTGTTATTAGCTAAGCTCTATCAGCAAAACAATCATTTTATTGAAGCAGCAGTTGCGTACAAAGATTATTTAAAAAAAATAAAAAAATCTGATCCTGAACGAAGGCATATTGAACAGGAAATTATTCGCTGCAGCTTTGCAAACAAACTAAAACGCAAAGATAAATCAGCCATTGTTGAACCACTCGGAACCAACATCAATACAGACTTGGATGAATTCGCTGCTTTTCCGAGTGTGAATCATCCCGGAAAATATTATTTTTCAAAAACAAAAAAGACTGAATCATTAAAAAAAATTGCACATTATGATTCAGATTTATTTTCAATAGAAGATAACAATGGGATCTGGTCAGAAGTACAGTCTTTAGGAAGTGATTTCAATTCAGAAAAAAATGAGGTCATTTTAGATTTTACAGAAGGAGCAAAATCCATTTTTTTTCTGCGCTCAAAGACAGAATTTGATGGAGAATTTCTTGTTGTTAAATATGGAGACAATGAAATCAACAATCTGAATGCATTTGATCTTCCCTTAGACCACAGATATGGAGACCAAAGTTTAAGTATGTTTCAGGATTCTGTCCTCATATTTTCGAGTAAACGTCCCGGAGGATATGGAGGATATGATCTGTATCTGAGCATATATAGAGAGGGGAACTGGTTGATTCCAAAAAATTTAGGACCCGTGGTAAACAGTCCTTTTGACGAGTTGGATCCATTCATTGCCAAGGATGGGCAAAGCTTATATTTCTCAAGTAATAATCTATCTACAATTGGTGGGTTCGATATTTTCAGAACGCGGTTTAAGCCGGAATCCAGAGAATGGAATGAACTTGAAAATCTAGGTATGCCGATAAATTCTGCGGGTAACGACAGACAGTTTCGGCTGAACAGAGATGGACTTTCAGGAGTATATTCTTCTGATCGTTTGGATCTTAGTAAAGGTGGTAAAGATATTTTTATAGCATATTTCAAGGATGAATTAGAAGAACAGTCTTATGACGAATCTGGAACGGTATTTAGTCTTTTGTTTTTTAATCAACCTGGATCAGAGAAATCAAAATCCGAAAATCCCTATATAAGAGATTCTCTAGTTCAAATTCAACAATTCAATATTGATATACTCAACTGTAAAGAAGATGATTTTTTAAATGATAAAAAAAATCAGAATATTTTAGAAGAGGTTTATAAAATTCTCAAACAAAATCCTGAGTCCAAATTGCAGATAATTGGACATCTCAACATTTCTTCCAATTCCATGTTAAACCTCTTTAACTCAGTAAAGAAATCTATAGAGGCTAATGCTTATTTTGCAAACAAACAAATCGATCCCTTGAGAATTGAAAATTTTGGTGTAGGGAATGAATTTTTAATGTGCAAGACCAATCTGAATGGCGTTCATTATCCTCCATCTGAACCTTTGAATAATAGAATTGAATTGAACATTCTCAATAGCACCCATGATTTTGTAAACATAAACTATAATGCAATTAAATTGAGTGATGTTTTAATTATAAACCCGGCATATAAATTTCAGGATTTGAGAAAGAATCTTTCCTATTCCATTCTGCTTGGGGAATCAACTCAGATGTTGAATAAAGAAATTCCGGATCTTGAAGATCAGAATGCCTATGTCGAATGGAGAAACGGTAAGTATTATTACTATTTAGGTATTTTTGACAGTTTCAATCAATCAACAGAGTTTGTTAAAAAGCACAACTTGTCAAAGAATTCAATCATTCATTCATTCTTTAATGGAGACTATATAGATCAGAACTCTATAATTAACTATGTAAGTAAATATCCCGAACTCATATTACTTATTGAGTATAATAAATTCACAAGACATTAGTTGAGATGTCCAATCTACTATTTATAAAAGAAGGCTTTAAGAAATTCAAATCTATTGGATCTATAAGTAAATCGTCTAGATTTGTAGCTAAGGAGATGTTGAAGAATATCAATTTCAATGAGAAAATTGTAATTGTTGAATTGGGTGCAGGAACCGGTGCGATAACAAAATTTCTAATGGAGAAGATGAATGAAGAATCTAAATTAATAATCATTGAATCCAATGAAGCCTTTTGTAGAAAACTTCAAGTTGGCCTTGATCATCGCGTAATTTTGATTCAGGATTCTGCGGAACATATAGAAGATCATATAAAGAATTTAAATTTAGGGATGGTTGATTATGTAGTCTCTTCTCTGCCCTTTGTGATGTTTAATGAACATTTGTGTATTCGAATACTAAATTCAGTAAGCAGAGTGATGAAGCCAGATGCTTTGTTGATTCAATTGCACTATAGCCTTTGGATCAAAAAAATATATGAGAAAATATTTTGTAAGATTAAGATCAATTTTGTTCCAGTGAATATTCCACCCGCATTCATTTTTATTTGCAGCAAGAATAAGGTCTAGAATTTATCTTGAAATTATCTCAAGGATAACAAAGGAGTGCTAATCAAAAAGACTTATAAATTATTTGTCAAAGATGATTCCTAAAGTAAAACTGTAGGTATTGGTTTTAAAATCCGGGTTGACATATAAATTGCTCAATCCTAGACTGTAATTAAAATCAAAACAGATAGGATAAAAATCAAAACCCGCACTTAATAATAATCCTCCTTGTAATGCAGTATAGTCATATTTGTTAATTCCTAGTTTATTGTCATCAACTTTGAAAAGATAAGAAAGAATTCCACCTGCTGCAACTCTGAATTTAAAGTCTTCATTTCTAATCACATCGTATCCCAATTGGAGTGGAAATAAGAAGGAATAATTTGCTGGTTTTTCTTTTAGGATTTCAATTTTTTGGGAGCCAAATATATCGACATAGGCGAACTCTATTCCTGGTCTTAGATAGAAGGATTGCTTGTATATTCTGGAATGGACACCGATCTGCCATCCATTAATAAAGGAACCATCCAATTTGTATTTGGCATTGTCGGTCCTTTGTTCTACTAGTCCAACAGAACCAAGAATCTGCCAGCTTATTTGACTGTATGCAATGCTGCTGGAGAGGAGCAACATAATTAGCATGTTCTTCATCATACAAAGTAAAGCAGAATTGGCCAATTTTAATAGATTTTCATGGTAAACTTCCTACCTTCGCCCTAACACTTAAACTGGCTATGTTCCCTGATTTATCTTATATATTCCATGCCCTTTTTGGCACCGAGCCCGATAATGCTTGGTCATTAGTGAAGACTTTTGGACTCTTGCTTGGTATCGCCATTGCTGCAAGTGGTTGGATTTTGTCCTTCGAGCTTGTGCGAAAAGAAAAGCTTGGACAGATCAAAGGCCGCTTGGAGAATCTTGTAGTTTATAAGCCAATTGATTGGAATGAAGTGGTTTTGCAGACCTTATTTAATTTTTTATTGGCTTTTAAAATTGGGCTTTTATATTCGAGTTATAAAAATTTTCAAAGGGATCCATCGGAAGCAATTTTTTCACTTCAAGGCAATTGGACCTGGGGAATTATAGCGGGCTTGATTACCGCAATCTATTGGATATACAGAATGCAAACTCAAGAGCGCAACGTACTTCAGATTGAAGAGGTCTTGGTAAGGCCTTCCGATCGTCTGGTGACTATAACTATTTTAGCTGGGGCATATGGAATTTTAGGATCGAAATTATTTTCTGTCTTAGAGAATTTTGGAGATTTCATGAAGGATCCCATTGGCACTTTTTTTTCAGGAAGCGGATTGACGATTTATGGGGGATTAATTCTGGCTTTCATCATGGTAACCAGATACATGATTTCAAAAGGCTTGCATCCTCTGCATATGATGGATGCCATTGCGCCGACCTTGATGATTGGATATGGGGTGGGAAGATTGGGTTGTCATTTTAGTGGTGATGGAGATTGGGGAATCGTTAATGAATCTGTGAAGCCATCTTGGTTTATTCTGCCGGATTCATTTTGGTCTTTTAATTACGCGCACAATGTCGCTGAAGAAGGAGTCAAAATTGAATCTTGTGTTTGGAATTATTGCAATCAACTTCAACCCCCGGTTTATCCAACCCCTCTGTATGAATTTTTCTTTGCTTTTATTATTTTTGGAATATTGTGGAGTTTGAGAAAAAGAATTCCTTATGCAGGAGTTTTGTTTTTTATTTATTGTTTTTTGAATGGAGTCGAAAGATTTTTTATTGAAATTATAAGAGTCAATCCCAGATATGACGTATGGGGATTTCATCCTTCTTTATCTCAAGGAATTGCATTTCTTTTAATTCTTGTAGGTATTGGTGGGGCAAGTTATTTTTGGAAGAAAAAAATTATTTAGATTCAATCAGTGTATTTGAACTTATGAAAGTAACGGATTATTTTAGAGAGAATGCAGGTAAGCTTTCAGTTTCCTTTGAAGTTTTACCACCGCTAAAAGGTGGAAGCATTGATTCCTTGTTTGAACAATTGGATCCTTTGATGGAATTTAAACCTCCATTCATAGACGTTACCTACCATCGTGAAGAATTTATTTATAAGCAACAGGATAGTGGATATTTTGAAAAAGTTGCGATACGAAAAAGACCTGGAACAGTTGGAATTTGTGCGGCTCTTATGAATCGTTACAAAGTTGAAGCGGTGCCGCATTTGATCTGTGGAGGTTTCAGTAAAGAGGAAACTGAAAATGCATTAATTGATTTACATTTTCTTCAAATAACCAACGTTCTTGCATTGAGAGGAGATGCGAGAAGATTTGATGAGAAGTTCATACCTGAGAAGGATGGACACGAATATGCTGTAGAGTTAGTTCGACAGATTGCATCGATGAACAAGGGAATTTATTTGGATGCAGATATTGAAACCGGAATGCCTATGGACTTCTGTATTGGTGTTGCAGGATATCCTGAGAAACATTTTGAATCCGCGAGTCTTAAATCAGATCTTAAACACACAAAGAAGAAGATTGATGCCGGAGCAGATTACATCGTAACGCAGATGTTTTTTGACAATAAGAAATTCTTCGAGTATCAGGATCTGTGTAGAAAAGATGGAATTGATGTACCCATTGTACCGGGAATTAAACCGATCACCAAAAAGTATCAACTGAATTCCATACCAAGAAACTTCTTTGTGGATCTTCCGGACGAGCTGGTGCGGATGATTCAAAAAGCGAAATCAGAATCAGAGGTTATCGAAGCAGGTATCGAATGGTGCGTGCATCAATCATTAGAATTGAAGAAGGCAGGAGTGCCCTGTATACACTATTATACAATGAGTGACAGCGCTACTGTCAAAAGGATAGCGTCGAAGATTATGTAAGTGCAATGAGCTTGTTGACACTGCTTATGTTTATTTCATTCAGATTATCTGGTGGCTTATTGAAGCTTCCAGCTTCAATTCATGTGTAATTCTGTAGATCGTCGCAGTTTGTATAGAGATGTATTAGGTCTGTAATTTGTATTTCTAGATAAATCAAAGCCAATCAAATAATCATGAAAATCAAAGTTCAGACAATGAATGCAATCCCACTTGTCAAGCTTTGGCATGAGTCCATCAAGTAATCATTCCAATCATAGTTCAGACAATGAAATGCGATGCGGTATCTCTAGAATTTGTAATTCTAGGTTAATCAAAGTTTATCAATAAATCATTCAAATCATACCTGTCAAGCTTTAGCATGAGTTCAGACAATGAACTGCTCAAACATAATCGTCTGAACTTGGATTTTTGGGATTTATAGGATATTTGAGATTTAGACAGAAGAGATCAGAAAACATTTTTATTCCGAAGATTCCCATGACTCCCATGAATCCCATCCATCACAGTTCAGACAAATATATTGATCGTCGCAGTTTGTAACTGCGATGCAATATCTCTAGAATTTATAATTCTAGGTTAATCATAGTCTTTCATAAAATCATTTAAATCATAGTTCAGACAATGAACTACGATGCGATATTTCTAGAATTTGAAATCCCAAATAAATCATACTTGTCAAGCTTTAGCATGAATTCAGACATTAAACTGCGATGAGTCTAGAATTTGTAATCCTGAAAAAATCATACCATCATAAAAATCCTACAAATCCTACTTGTCAAGCTTTAGCATGAATTCAGACAATGAACTGCGATCTTCAGAATTTATTAGTAATTGTAATAGCAATTCTTATTACTTGCTCTCCCACCAGCAAATGATGAGTATGATCAATAAGTAAATTAGTACCATGATAAACATTAAAAAATCCATAAGCTCATCGCTCATAGAGAGCCAATCTTGTAGTATGTTTTTAGACAATAAATCCATTGATCAACTTTATTAAGAGTCAAACAAGATTTCTAATTTGATTAAAGTTAATACTTTTTCCTAATATTTTCCAACTAAGTAATTACAGGAAAGCCCAATTCCATTAAATATTATTTTTTAAGCCCTATTGCCATATTAATAAAAAATACTATGTTTATATATCTAATAATTATTATAATATATATGAATAATATTACTTATATGTTAAATATATAATATGTTCACCTTTTCTTTTAAAAGTTTTTGAATTCGGATTAATTTTGCAACATAATCCCCTAAAAATTAGGCTAATGGGATTGTTTGTTATAATAATCAGCCAAATTTATTTCTAGTACGTTTTAGCCATCATTCATGTTTCAGGAAATCGTTAATAAAGAGAAGAAAATTGCCTTAGTTGGACTTGGATACGTCGGTCTTCCATTGGCACTATTGTTTGCTCGAAAGTATAAAGTAATTGGTTTTGACATCAATGAGAAGAGAATTAATTTACTCAAGAACCAGATTGATCCTTCCCGCGAAATGGATAAGAAATCCTTTGAGCAAGCAGATATTGAATTTACCAATGACCTAGAAGTACTAAGGACCGCACATTTCTACATTGTCGCAGTTCCTACCCCGGTAGACGAACACAAAGTCCCTGATCTTAAGCCACTTCTAGGTGCTAGTAAGACCATAGCTTCTGTATTGAAGAAGGGCGATTACGTTATTTATGAGTCAACCGTTTATCCCGGTTGCACGGAAGAAGACTGTCTTCCAATTCTGGAATCTATTTCCGGATTGAATCTCGGCAAAGATTTTAAAATTGGTTATTCCCCGGAACGAATTAATCCGGGCGATAAAAACAATACCATTGAAAAAATTCTTAAGATAGTTTCAGGAAATGATGAGGAAGCCTTGGAAGAAATTTCCAAAGTTTACGCATCCGTAATTTCTAAAGGAATATTTAAAGCAAGTTCAATCAAAGTTGCTGAAGCGGCCAAGGTGATTGAAAATTCTCAAAGAGATCTGAATATTTCATTCATGAATGAGTTAGCAATGATTTTTGATCGAATGGGAATTCGTACTAGAGATGTTATTGAAGCTGCAGGAACGAAATGGAATTTTCTCAAATTCTACCCTGGACTGGTTGGTGGACATTGCATTGGTGTTGATCCCTACTATCTTTTGCACAAATCGCATGAACTTGGATATGATCCAATGGTCATTCTTAGTGGTAGACGAATCAATGATAAGATGCCGGAATTCATTGCAAAAAAATTGGTACAAATCTTAATTGCAAAAGACAAGAATCCCGGCAATTGTAAGATATTAATTCTTGGAATGACCTTCAAAGAGAATGTGTCTGATATTCGAAATTCTAAAGTTGCGGATCTTTATGAAGAATTAAAAACTTATTCTATGACTGTACATATTTCCGATTATATGGCTGACAGCGAAGAAGTCGAAGAGGAGTACCACATTCAGCTTCATCAAAAACTTGATCATG
Source organism: Saprospiraceae bacterium (assembly GCA_040006775.1). Lineage (GTDB taxonomy): Bacteria > Bacteroidota > Bacteroidia > Chitinophagales > Saprospiraceae > Vicinibacter. The sequence goes on along the minus strand of JBDTWI010000012.1, from coordinate 33,675 downwards.
ATTACGATGCAGTTGTTGTAGCAGTTTCTCATGAAAAATATAAAAATATGTTAAGTCAGGATTTTATTCAACTGATGAATAAGAATCCGATACTAATCGATTTAAAAGCTTTGTACAACAATGTGGATTCAAATATTCATTACTGGAGTTTGTAAATAACAGATATGAAGATCGCAGTTATTGGTACAGGTTATGTAGGTTTGGTCACGGGAACCTGCTTTGCAGAAACTGGTCATCACGTTATTTGTATAGATAACAATATAGAAAAACTAAAACAACTTGAAGAGGGTATAGTACCGATTTTTGAACCCGGACTTGAAGTTTTAATAGAGCGAAACACTAAACAAAACAGACTGAGTTTTTCGAATGATCTTTCTAAAGCAGTTGAATTTGCACAAGTGATTTTTCTGGCTTTGCCGACACCACCCAATGAAGATGGTTCCGCAGATCTTTCCTATGTGTTAAATGTTGCAGAACAACTTTCATTATTAATTAAAAAATATACGGTTGTTGTAAATAAAAGTACTGTCCCGGTTGGCACTGCAGAATTGGTAAAAGAAAAACTTTCAAAGAATCTTTCTCAGGATTTATTTGATGTAGTTTCCAATCCTGAGTTCTTAAGAGAAGGGGTAGCAGTAGAAGATTTTTTGAAACCTGATCGTGTAGTTTTAGGATCAGATTCAGAAAAAGCATTTGGAATTATGAAAGAGCTTTACGATCCATTTGTACGACAGGGAAATCCGATTTATGAGATGGATTTGCGCTCAGCAGAACTGACCAAGTACGCTGCCAATGCTTATCTTGCTGCAAGAATAAGTTTTATGAATGAAATTGCCAATCTTTGTGAAAAGACCGGAGCAAATGTAGATATGGTAAGAGTGGGCATGGGTTCGGATACAAGAATTGGAAAGCGTTTTTTATTTCCCGGTGTGGGGTATGGTGGATCTTGTTTTCCGAAAGACGTTCACGCCTTATACAAAACCGCACAAAGCCATGATTATTCATTTGCAATTCTCGATGCGGTAATGCAAGTGAACAGCAGACAAAAATTAATTTTAGCAGAAAAAATACTTCAGCATTTTAATAATAATCTTGAAGGAAAAAAAATTGCAATTTGGGGATTGGCTTTCAAACCGAATACAGACGATATTAGGGAAGCACCTGCATTAGAAATTATTTCATTCTTACTCGATCGGGGTGCAAAAATATGGGTATATGATCCTGAGGCAATGTACAATGTTAAAGCAATTTTTAAAGACAGCATTCAGTACAGTGAAGATATGTACACTGCATTGGAAGGAGCGGATGCTTTGGCAATTATTACTGAATGGATTCCGTTTAGATCTCCAGATTATGAGTTGATGAAAAATTTGCTTGCTCAACCATTAATTTTTGATGGAAGAAATGTCTACGAACCCGCGAAAATGAAAAAAATTGGATTTGAATATTTTAGTATAGGAAGAAAATAATTATGAGTCAAAAATTACACATGGTTGATCTAGTCAACCAATATGCAAAAATTAAAGATCAAATTGATCAAGCAGTTTTAGAGGTGATTTCACAAGCTACATTTATTGGTGGTGAACGCGTAAAATCGTTTAAGCAAAATCTTGAAAACTATCTTCATGTCAAACATGTCATTCCTTGTGCGAATGGTACCGATGCACTGCAGATCGCATTTATGGCCTTGGGACTACAACCCGGAGATGAAGTTATTGTCCCTGCATTTACATATGTGGCTACTGCTGAAGTAATTGCTTTATTGCATTTGAAACCTGTATTGGTAGATGTGAATTTAGATGATTTTAATATTAATATTTCTGAAATCAGAAAAGCCATTGGTCCTAAAACAAAAGCCATAGTTCCTGTACATTTGTTTGGACAATGCGCAAATCTTGAAGAAATTATGAAGATTGCTAAAGAATTTAATTTAGCTGTAGTTGAAGACAATGCGCAAGCAATAGGAAGTGATTATTTCTACACCGATGGCAGAAAAGTAAAAGCAGGAACAATTGGACACATTGGTTGCACCTCATTTTTTCCTTCAAAAAATTTGGGATGTTATGGTGATGGTGGAGCAATTTTTACTCAGGATGACGAACTCGCAAAGAAAATGACAATGGTTGCCAATCATGGTCAATCTGTACAATATTATCACGATGTAGTTGGTGTCAATAGTCGACTGGATTCTATACAAGCGGCCATACTTGACATCAAATTAAAGCATCTCGATTCCTATGCGGCAGCCAGAATTGCAGCAGCAGATTATTATGACAATGCATTCAAGAATCATCCGCACATTATCACACCATTTAGAAACAAACTGAGTACGCATGTTTTTCATCAATACACCTTAAGAATTACCAATGGACAAAGAGATGCATTGAAAGAATATCTGAGTCTTCATCAGATTCCTTGTGCAATATATTATCCGCTTGCGCTATATCAACAAAAAGCATTCGCTCCATATTGTACAGACGTAACTTTTTTACCAGTTACAGATCAACTTTGCAAAGAAGTTATTTCATTACCTATTCATACCGAATTGAATCCTGAATTGCAAAATAAAGTTATTGATCAGCTGCTTTCTTTTTTTAAATAATGGAGAATCCAATTCAATATTTCGTCCATCCCAGCGCAATAATTGATGAGCCTTGCGAAATTGGAGATGGAACGAAGATCTGGCATTTCAGTCACATCATGTCCAATTGTAAGATTGGAAAGAATTGTAATCTCGGACAGAATGTAGTCATCTCACCCGGAGTAATTCTAGGCTCTAATGTCAAGGTACAAAATAACGTTTCCATATATACTGGTGTAATCTGTGAGGAGGATGTTTTTTTAGGTCCTTCTATGGTATTTACAAATGTCATTAATCCGAGATCTGCAGTAAATAGAAAAAATGAATACGCACAGACCATCGTTCACAAAGGAGCAAGCATCGGTGCTAATGCAACAATCGTTTGCGGCAATAACATTGGACAGTTCGCATTCATTGGCGCGGGGGCTGTGGTTACTAAAGAAGTTCCTGCATATGCATTGGTTATTGGTAACCCTGCACGACAGACTGGATGGATGAGTGAGTATGGACACAAATTAAAATTCAACAATGAGGGTTTGGCGACATGTGAAGAATCAGGAGAACAATATCAGTTGTCAAATGGTAAAGTAAATAAAATACAATGAGCAAAAAATTTGCCTTAGTTGGTGCTGCTGGATATATTGCTCCACGTCATATGAAAGCAATTAAGGAAACAAATAACTTGTTGCTTGCTGCTTACGATAAAAATGACAGCGTTGGAATTATTGATAGTTATTTTCCGCAGGCAGATTTTTTTACTGAGTTCGAAAGATTTGATCGCCACTTAGAAAAATTAAAAAGGAAATCAAATTCCATTGATTATTTAAGTATCTGTTCGCCAAATTATCTTCATGATTCCCACATTAGATTTGGATTGCGTCTAGGTGCAAATGTTATCTGCGAAAAACCCTTGGTTCTTAATCCATGGAATATTGACGGACTAAAGGAAATTGAAATTGAAACAGGAAAAAAAGTAAACTCGATTCTTCAACTTCGTCTTCATCCTAAAGTAATAGAGATGAAAGAAAAATTGCAGGCGGAATTAAAATCAAAAAAAATAGATGTTGACCTGACTTACATTACCTCACGAGGTAAATGGTATTACACTTCCTGGAAAGGTGATGCGCAGAAGTCAGGAGGGATTGCGACCAATATCGGAGTTCATTTTTATGATTTGTTGGGATTTTTATTTGGAAAATTACAAGACAACATCGTACACATACAGACTCATGATAGGGTAGCTGGATTTTTAGAATTTGAAGGAGCGCGTGTTAGATATTTTCTGAGTATCAATGAAAATACTCTACCGGAAGTCGCAATGGAATCAGGTAAAAAAACTTATCGCTCACTTCAATTTGATGGAGTGGAATTTGAGTTTAGCGAAGGATTTGGAGATCTGCATACAAGTTCTTACCAAGAGATAATTTCAGACAATGGATTTGGACTGGAAGAAATTAGACAATCAATTGAAGCGGTACAATACATAAGAAATTGCAAACCAATTGGTCTTGTCGGTGATTATCATCCCTTTGCTGCAAAACCTTTATCAAATCATCCTTTTGAATCTTAATTGTCAAGGATGAAAGTAATGAGTATAGTTGGTGCGAGGCCTAATTTTATGAAGGTAGCACCCATTCACAGAGCTTTTGCAGAAATGCCTGATAAGATAATTTCCAAAATTGTACATACCGGACAACATTTTGACGAAAAAATGAGTAAGGTTTTTTTTGATGAATTGGAATTGCCGGTTCCGGATTATTTTCTAGGCGTTGGACAAGGAACGCACTCTGAAATCACTGCAAGAATTCTGTTGGATCTTGAACCAATTTTATTAGATGAAAAGCCAGACCTGCTTTTAGTAGTGGGTGATGTTACTTCAACTTTTGCTGCGGCGCTTGTAGCACAAAGGAATGGTATTAAGGTCGCACACGTTGAAGCTGGTTTGCGTTCTTTTGATCGGGAGATGCCGGAAGAAATAAATCGAATGCTGACGGATCAAATTTCAGATTATTTATTTACAACTGAAGATTCAGCCTTTGAAAATCTGAGGAAAGAAAATATTCCTGAAAACAGAATTGTATTTGTTGGAAATTGTATGATAGATTCTCTGGTCTATTACAGCAATAAAACTATAGGTACAGAATATTTACTTTCATATGGACTTCAGAAAGATGAATACATAGTAATGACCATGCATCGACCTTCGAATGTGGACAACAAAGAAGGACTTAGCAGCATAATAGAAATTCTTGAAGACATCAGTTCGAAACGCAAAGTTATTTTTCCAATTCACCCTCGAACCAAGAATAAACTTTTGGAATTAAATTTATTGGATAGGATAAATTCAATAGAGAATGTTATTCTAACGGAACCTCTTGCATATCTTGAATTTGTTAGTCTAATGCGCAATGCAAGTTGTTTACTCACAGATTCTGGAGGCGTGCAAGAAGAAACGACTTATCTCGGTATTCCTTGTATAACCTTTAGAAAATCTACTGAACGACCTGTGACTATAGATATTGGAACCAACATTCTGATCTCTGATTTGAATGCAAAAAAGACCATTGCCATAGTTGACCAAATTCTGCAAGGTTTAAATAAAAAAACCTCCATTCCAAAACTCTGGGATGGAAAAGCAGCCTTTAGAATTCGCGACTATTTATTAAGAGAAATCGGATAAAATTTTGATCAAGAAAATATTTTTGTATGTACGAACAATTCAGTATTTGAAGTACAGGCAAATTATTTTTCAAGTCAATTATTTAATTAAAAAATTATTTAGCTTCAAACTTGCTACTTATCCGAAATATAAGAATTCTGAAGTAAATAATTTAGATCCTGAATTTATTCCAAAATTTGTTAAAACTGAAGGAGACAATAGATCTGAATTTAGCTTTTTAAATATGAGTTATATTTTCAAAGCCAATGTTGATTGGAATTTTAGTGCTTTTGGAAAATTGTGGAACTATAATCTTCAATACCTGGATTATTTGTTTGACAACTCATCAAGTATTGAAGACAGATTCGAAATATTAAAAGATATTTCAAACTGGATTTTAGATTCAAAACTTATTTTAGAGCCCTATCCAGTTTCCATTAGAATCGTTAATACAATTTTGTTTGTCAGTAAAAACAAAATTGTAGATAAAACAATACATCAGGCGCTATGTGTACAAATTCATTATTTGGAATCAAATATTGAGTATCATATCGATGGCAATCATTTATTAGAAAATGCAATTGCCTTAAGAACTGCAGCGCAGTATCTTAGAGAAAAGCAATTAGAAATTAAATCTATGAATTTGCTTAGACAAGGTTTGTCTGAGCAAATATTAAATGACGGAGCACATTATGAAAGATCTCCAATGTATCATGCTATTCTTTGTTCAAGATTGCTGGGACTTTATGGCATAATGAATTCCGACTGCGCAGACAAAAGTTTTGTTCTAGATAATTTGAAATCCATGAGTTGTTGGTTGTACACGATTACAAGGAGTGGAACAATATTTCCTTGTTTACAGGATAGCACGATCGGAATAGCACCTGATTTAGATGTTTTATTTGCTGAGCTGAAATTGGCTGGAATTGAATTAGTAACAAAAGCACTTGGAGATTCGAATTACAGAATATTTGAATTGGAAGAATTTTTTTGCATTATTAATGTTGGTGAAATGAGCCCAGCTTTCCAACCTGGGCATGCCCATGCAGACGTTTTGAGTTTTGTTTTGTATAGAAATGAAATTCCACTAATCGTTGATCCTGGAATTTCTACTTATGAGAAAAATCAACATAGAGAATTAGAACGTTCCACATTCATGCACAATACCGTAATTCTTAATCAGAAGAATCAGTCTGAGATTTGGGCTGGATTCAGAGTCGGGCAAAGAGCGAAATGCAAAATAATTGAAGATGATACCGAGTCTATAGAAGCAGAGATTTACAATTTCGCAGGACAGAACTGGAAGCATAAAAGAAGTATTGAAATAACAGAAAATAAGATCAGAATTCTAGATTCAACAATTTGTCCGGATGAAATAGAACAAACAGCTTACCTTCATTTTTACTATAATGCTGTTTTAGAAGTTGACAAAGAGTCCGGAAAACTTATAAGCGTGAATTCAACTAAAATTGAATTTAAACACGCAATTGCAATCAAGCTTGAAGACTATGAACAATCACTTGGTTTTAATAAATTACACACGGCTAAGTGTGTAAAGATTAATTTTAGAAATAGATTGGAAACGGAATTTTATGTCTAAGAAAATATTGTATCTGAGCTATTTTTTCGAACCGGATATTGGAGCAGGCTCATTTAGAAATTCTGCTTTGGCTAAAGAATTAGCCCGTCAATTAGGAGATAATGGAAGTATTGATCTAATGACGACACTACCAAATCGATATGTATTTAATAAACATGTGGTCGATGAATTTGAGAAAAATGATAATTTATCTATTCATCGTATTAATGTTGACCAACACTCTAATTCTTTTATCTATCAAATCAAGTCTTTTCTGCAATACAGAAGTAGGTTGAATGATTTTTGCAAGGATAAAAAGTATGACCTTGTTTTTGCATCCAGTTCAAAGTTTTTTACTGCTTATGTCGCTTACAGAATTGCAAAAAAGCAAAATGTAAAGCTGTATATCGATCTCAGAGATTTATTCTCAGAAAATTTAAAGGAACTCCTTCCAACTTTGGGAATTGGGAAAATATTATCTTTTATTATTCGCAATTTTTTCGAAAAGCCTTGCTTGAATTATGCCACGCATTTAAATTTGAATTCAGAAGGATTTATCTCGGAATTTTCATATCGCAAGAATTCAAATACTACGTACTTTCCAAATGGGATTGATGATTTTTTTATAGGGCATAGACAATATGTGGATATAAAAGATTCTCCCAAAGTCATCTGCTATGCAGGCAATATCGGAGAGGGACAAGGACTTGAAAAAATTATTCCTGAGGCAGCAAAAAGACTCGGCGCAAATTTCTTGTTTCAAATTATTGGATCAGGATCAAGCGTAGACAAATTAAGAAATGAACTTGATAGGCTTTCAGTGAACAATGTCAAAATTATTTCTCCAGTGGCCAGAAAAGACTTATTGCAATATTATATTAATTCGCATTATTTATTTTTGCATTTGAATAATTATAAATCATTTGAAAAAGTAATTCCATCTAAAGTATTTGAATATGGAGCATTTAATATGCCCATTCTAGCAGGAGTTGCAGGATTTCCTGCCAGATTTATAAAGACAGAATTGAAATCTAATGTGTTTGTATTTAATCCTTGTGATGTTGATAGTTTAGTAGAACTTCTATTGACAAGTACGTACTATTTAAAAGAGCGAACAGAATTTGTAAGTAAATTCAGGAGAGAAAATATTACAAATAATCTTGCAAAGTCCGTTCTCCAATATTTGTAATCCATGAAGATCTTGTTTGTAAGTAATTCAGCCTGGAACTTATACAATTTTAGAGCACCTATTATTAAGGCGTTCATTAAAGATTCAATTCAAGTAAATTGTTTGTGTAAGTTTGATAATTATGAATTAGAACTGAAGAAGATGGGATGTGGAGAACTTATCAATTTGAAATCCATACTTGCAAGAGGTAAGAATCCCTTTAAGGACCTCAAACTCTTGTTTGAAATTCATAAAGCATACAAAAGCTTGCAGCCTGATTTAATATTTCTTTTTACACCAAAGCTGAATATTTATGGTGGAATCGCAGCAACTTTTGGTGGAAGACAGTATGTAAATAATATTACTGGTTTAGGCTCAGAGTTTAAATTGGAACTTGGATTTCCAATTTATTTAAAAATGCTTTATCGCATGGCTATGAAAAATGCTTTCTGTGTAGTTTCACATAATTTGGTAGACTTGGACTATTTAATTGGACAAAATATTACAAATAAAAGTAAGTCTATAGTTATACCAGGTTCCGGGATTAATACGGAATATTTTCAACCTAATAAAAAGATTTCTTCTGTTAAAAGATTTCTATTTATGGGAAGATTATTAAAGGAAAAGGGAATCGTTGAATTCATTGAAGCAGCTCAAATTTTATCTCGACAGAATCCGGATCTTAGATTTCGAATTGTGGGAAATAATTACGGAGTAAAGGATGAGAAACTTGATAATTTACTGAATGGTCTTCGTGAACATTCGTCTTTTGAATTTCTAGATTTCACTAATGATCCAAAGAAAGAATACGAAGAGTCAGATTGTTTTGTTTTGCCTTCATTTAGAGAGGGAATGTCCAAATCATTATTGGAAGCGATGGCTATGAGTCGATTGGTCATTGCAACAAAGGTGCCGGGATGTCAAGAAGCGATTCAAGAAGATGTAAATGGGTTTCTTTCAATTGTTGGTGATCGTGAATCTCTCTTAAAAAACATGAAGAGAGTAATAGAGTTAGATATGGAGTCCATTGAGCAAGTATGCAATAATGCTAGAAATACGATTCAAACATATTATTGTGAAGAAATAATCGCAGCGCAATATTTAAAAATTATTGAAGCTTTTAAACTAAATTATTCGAAAGCGTAGGTGGATAAAATAATAATTGTAAAGAATAGAAATTACTATCGTAAACGGATCGAGTTTATATTACTAAAATTAGATTTGTTAAATTCAAGCATTCTTGATTTGGGTTGTGGTGAAATGTTATTGAAGAAAATAATTGAAAGATTTTCTCCTCTCAAGTACACGGGTATTGATCAGTTTAAATTTGCAGAAGATGTAGATTTTATTCAAACTGACATTCTGGAATATGGAAAAAATTTGAAAAATCAATTTGATTTTATTTTTTGTTTAGGTGTACTTGATCATTTAACTGCGGATCAATCAAAATTTTTAATTGACAACTATAAATTATCATTTAAGAAAATGATGATCATTAGCCATTCCAATTTTAATAATCCATTCTTGAAATTTTTCGGGAAAGCTAATTCACAAGAATATATTCATGAATTAAACATTGTGGATCGAATGTATCTAATCAAGTTGCCTCTTACACAAATATTGTTTAAATTGCCTTCTGGAAGTTATTTAAGTAAAATTTTAGCTACTGAAATTATTTATTTTTGCTACCACTTGCAGAAATAATTACTTATGAGAGATCAACATATTAGTTCATCTCATGTTGATCAATACCCATCTTTTTGATACGGTGTTATACTGATAAGTATAAATTGTTTCCTGTCGAATTACCGGTGCAGTGAGATTGTAGTAGAATGGAGTTCCGAATACTTTTAGTATTCCTTCTTGGTCCATTCTTATTTTTCTTGCTTTGTCATCACCTCGTGGACCCAATCCATCAAGATTAATTTCCATTCTAGCTTCTCCAATTGGTTTGTTGAATGGATCTAAAGCTATGGACCAAATTTCGGATTTTCTGGCCAAACCGTAATACAATCTTTTTTCTCGATTTACTCTCCCGGTCAGAGTAGAAATGATATCGATATTGTCAAGAATCTGGAAATATTTTTTTGTTTTAACATCTATGGCATACACTTTGCCAAGCTCTTCGTTTTGCGATGATCCTGCAATGGTACTAACAATTAAAGCATCCAAATCACAATCGTAACAAGCGCCAAGTAATCCTGTAGCATTTTGTTGATGTGGAAGTTTAATCATTGGTATACTTAACCAGCTTGACATTTTGCCACTGTTGTTATCTATGCAATAAATAGTGTTTTGATCTTTTGGCTCATTGTACAACATATTTACGTTTGCCTTTGGCAGGACGAAGACGTCACCTGATCGGGCTGTGATGACAGTACCAGCGTATCCAACCATAAGCCAGGAAGGATCTTGAACTATTTTTGTGCGTCTAGATGTGAGATCATTAATATTTTCTAATTCAACAAGTACAACTCCTCTATATTTCGATTCTTGAGAGCTGATTGCAGCTCTTGAAGGATCGCAACCATTTTTTGCTATGAATGAGGCTAGGCCTTTGCAGGTTTGGGCTGGTAGATTAACGAAATTTATCAACAAAAAAATTAAGATAAAACTTTTTCTAATTCTTCGAAATTCCATTGCTAAACTAATTTTCAATATTTAACGGAACTATTTTTAAGCCGCTTGGACATGGATAGACCTTAGGTACATAAACACCATTCTCCAATACAGATTCTGCCCAACAATATTCATTTCCTTTTCGATTGTCATTTTTTAATTGTGGAACATACCAAAGCACTAAGGTTGAATTTTCCAATGCCTCATTGTCAATAAATTTTTCAGGCCCTTGTTTGTAGTCAATGTTACAACAAGGTCCAAGAGTTGGAAGATCCATCTCTCCTTCATCCTTATCCGGATGTAATTTTGTGAAATAATAATAAGCATGGTCACCGCGTCCACCATCTCCAAATTGACCCTTGTTTGCTTCTAATAAAAATCCACTTCCGTCAGTTTTTTTTAATTTAAATAAATATTTATCCTGATCATAATTTGTAGATTCATTTTGCAAAGTCCAAGCCTCATTTTTCCAGCTCTTCCAGGAATTATTTTCGTAACATTCTGTGGATTGCGTTTCACCTGCAAAAGAAATTCTAGTAACCGGTCTGTAAGTTCCGTTGTTGCCACAACCACGACCCAACGAAGCAACAATTGGTCTAAAAGAACCATCTCTGTAAAATTCATAGTGTTGAGCATAATTGTAGCTGCATGGCGTTGGCCAGCCTTCACTGAAGTAGTACTGAATAAGTTCAAAACCGATGGTATCTGAATTTTTTATTAAAGCTTTTATTTCCGGTGCTTCAATTGCAATTACTGCTGCATTGCTGTATTCAGGACAACCTATGGCATCACTGTAACCGAAGCCTTCAGTATTAGAATAAGATACATGCCAATCCATGAGTTTAACACTATTAAAATAATTTTTAGATTTGTATTTGACAGTACTAATTTTAAGACCATCTGTTCGTGTTAGAGTAAAATCAAAATTCCAGTCTTCCTTTTGAACATGATTTATTACTTCACAATAACATTCCATTATTTTTTTATTTTGGAATATCCTTTCTGTAATCGCCATACCTGTTGTTCCAACAGAAGTCCATTTGGTTCCGGCAACTTTTAATTCAGTTAGATCAACAATTGCCCACAGAGCTTTATCTCCTTTGACAAATGTAGGTGCAACACACAGGTGTAAGGAACGTTGGCATTTTGTTCTATTCAATGCAGTCTTCGTCGCTTCCATTCTAATTTTGCCTGGCTCTATCTTCCCATCGTAAGCATGAATTACTGAAGTATCTTCAATGGCTATTGCAATCGCTAATTCTGCAAGATGAGGTGGAACATCAGGTTGCATACTAGGATAAAACTCTGACGAAATGATAGATTTAGAAATTAAGTCTACAATACTTATTACCATTCCATTTACCGCATAGTTGTATACTTCAACTCTGTAACAATTTTTGCTTGTGCAATTTTTTTGATTTAAAACTAAATCTGATGGTCTCGAATTAGAAACTGAAAATACTTCATTCAGCATTGGCTTTTTAGAATTCTCTTCAATATAAAGTCTAGACAGCTTAGGATCTGACAAGGCTATTTCCTGTGCTTTGTATTCAACTAAACTGCTGTCTTCGTAGAGTTTAATGACCGGCATTCTTTGTTTAAGTGCAAATTCTATTTTTGACTTGCGAAGAGAAATTAATTTATTTCGATCGTAGGATTTATTTTCAATACTTTGACAGGAGATCATGCCAATTATTCCAAAGCTTAGACTGAGATGAATAAGATTGGTAATGAATTGTTGATGTTTGGAAAGAGCTGTTTTCATATTGACTGACGCAAACTAAATACATTTGAGATCACCAATGCAAATGTACATATTTTCAAAAATAAATTATAAGGATTAAAAAAGTCCAATAGTATGAAAAAAAATCTTCCACAAATTCTCTAAATGAACTATTCTATTTAATATTAATTATTTGGTTGGAGTAGAAAATCAGCAATTATTATTTCAACCATTTTCTTTGCTAGCTCTAATCTGTCATTTGTGATGACGTAGTCGAAATATTTGGCATATTCTAATTCCTTACTGGCTCTTTCCAATCTTTTCTCAATCGATTCCTCAGAATCTGAAGCTCTGTTGACTAATCTGGTTCTCAGGACATCTAAAGAAGAAGTTTTGATAAAAATAGTCAGTACATTTTTTTGTTTCATTTGCTCAATTCGATAAGCTCCCATAACATCAATGTCAAACAAAGCAACTTTTTCGGCTTCCCATATTCTTTCCAATTCAGCATTGAGTGTGCCATAGTATTGATTTGAATAAACTTCCTGATATTCAAAAAGCTTGTGGTCTTCGATCAGTGAATTAAATTGATCATGACTTATATAGTAATAATCCTTACCATCCATTTCATTGGGTCTTGGTTTGCGTGTTGTCGCAGAAACTGAAAATGAAAGTTCAGGAAATAAACTTAGTGCATGTTTGGCCAAAGTAGTTTTACCACTTCCGGAAGGAGCTGTAAAAATTATTATTTTACCTGCGGAATTCACTAGAGAATATTTGACAGTTGTTCTTTAATCTTCTCTAATTCATCCTTCATATCTACAACAAGTTTTTGCATCTGATGGTGTTGTGACTTAGCACCGAGTGTATTAATTTCTCTCCCAATTTCCTGAGAAACAAAATTTAATTTTTTGGATTTGGTTTGTGCTTTTGCATTAAGTTCATTGGTAAAATAATCACAATGTTGCTTGAGTCTTAATTTTTCTTCAGTGATGTCAAGTCTTTCTATATAATAAAGCAATTCTTGTTCGAACCTGTTCTTATCTATATTTTCATTTTCGAAATTTGAAGTTAATGACTTCATTATCCTTGCTTTTAAAGAAATGATACGGTCATTTTCAAATTTTTCTATCTCCGCTAAAAACTTTATAATGTTGTTGATGTGCAATTGCATATCAATCTGAATAACATTTCCTTCTATACTTCGGAAATCATTTAATTTCTCTATTGCTTCTTCCAATAATTTGGTTGTGAAAATAAATTCTTGTTCGCTAATTTCATTGTCACTAGATTCTATGACATTGGGAAATTTTAAAATTGCATTAAGAATATCAGAATTTCCAAAATCCAGATTGAGCGATTGTAGTTGTCTGTAATAAGAGTTGACTAACTTCTTGTTGATGACAATTTCATCTTGTACACCTTGGCCCTGAACATCAATGGATACATCTAATTTTCCCCGAACTACCATGTCATTGAGCATTCTTCGAATTTCTAACTCTTTCTGTCTATACAGAGAAGGAATCTTTAACCTGAAGTCATTTACCTTAGAATTTAGACATCTGATCTCTACAGTTATTTCTTTGTCTTCGAATTGACTCTTTACTTGACCATAGCCGGTCATAGAATATACCATGGATTATAATTTCAAGCGAAGGTATGAATATTCCCTGTTCGTTGGCTATGGATTATACGCTTGAGGAGAAGCATTGATCCATTGAAGTTTAATTCAAAAATCTGATATTGATTCTAATGGAGCATAATAATCTTAATGATTTGAGCTATTATTCAAGTTTACTGGGTGTACTAATTTTCAAATCACTAGCTTGTTTGATGGGATTGATTGTATCGGCTAAATTATTGATTTGTACCCATCTATCTTATTGATTTTGAAATACATATATTTTTTATTTTTGAAAAAAAACAGCTAAAAGTTTTGAACTGATGGAAATTTTGCGAAATTTGCACTCCTTTAAAGTAAAAAATATTCATAACTGACTAAAAATCAAGTAAATGAGAAAAGCGGACTTAGTTGCATTAATCTCTGATAAATCAGGAGTACCAAAAGTAGATGTTTTGGTTTCCCTTGAAATGTTCTTTAAGGAAGTAAAGTCATCTTTAGCCAAAGGTGAAAATGTTTTTATCAGAGGTTTCGGATCTTTTGTAGTTAAAAAAAGAGCTAAAAAGATTGGTCGCCATATCAAAAAGAACTTAGCAATTGAGATACCAGAGCATCATATACCCTCTTTTAAACCAGCTAAAATTTTCGTAGATCACGTAAAATCAGGAAAGGAACCAGAAGCTGGGGAGTATGAGGAGGACGATATAGAAGAATAGTATGTTTAAACATCCCGGCAAAATAGCCTTGATGTTTTTGGCTTTAGCAGCGATTCTGTATTTTGGATTTGATATTGTATCTGCAGATTTAAAAACTAAGGATTCAAAAATTAAGGAAGGCCAAAGTTCAGAAATTAAAGCCAAGTCTACTGAAGCTGACATAAATATATTAAATACAGTTCAGAAAGCTGAATTGAAAAAATTAGAGGAGGAGTTGGATTCAATAGGTTCAACGTCAGCAGGAATTCCAGTTTTGAAGAAACTTTCTTCATTCTGGTATGCTCAGAATAGTATGGAATTAGCAGGAGATTATGCAACTAAAGTTGCAGAACTTTCGCCATCAGGAGAATCTTGGGGCATTGCCGGAACTAGCTATCTAAGTGGAATTACTGAAGATGCTGAAGAAAAGGTAAAGATAGCTTGCAAAGAAAAAGCCATAAGTGCTTTGAATAAAGCTATTTCTTTGGAACCGAATAACCCTCAACACAAAATGAATCTTGGACTTTGTTTTGTTAAGTTGCCTGGAGAAAATCCAATGGAAGGAATTCTTAAACTTCTTGAACTTGATAAAGAATTTCCGGATTATGTTCCCGTTCAGATTGTTTTAAGCCAATTGGCAATTAATACAGGACAATGGGATAAAGCGTTTAATCGACTAACGAAATTGTTGCTTAAACATCCTGAACAAAAAGAAGCGAATTGCTTAATCATCGAAGTAATTCAGAGAGGAGGAATGAAAAACAATACAGATACTTATAAAAAGTACTGTACAGAAAATTGAAATAAAAAATATTAAAAATATTAATTATGCCTTGCGGTAAAAAAAGAAAAAGACATAAAATCGCGACACACAAACGTAAGAAGCGATTGAGAAAAAACAGGCACAAGAAGAAAAATAGATAGATTTTTCCCTGCGTAATTGAGGTGTAAACTCAGATCGCAAGCAAGCCTTTTATTTTAAAATGTAAAAAGGCCGGAATCCTAGACCATCTATAATAAGTTTTGTGCGTTGGGCAATTTGTATACCCCAATACCAATGAGTTTCCCAAGCTAAACAAATTCCCATAGGAGTTCTGTTTTTAGAAGAATTGCTTGATCTATCTTAATGTCATTATGCCTTAGTCACGCATCTAAATATAGATGAATGGACAAAGAGCTCGTAATCTCCTCCCATAACGGGAATGTGGAGATCGCTTTGCTAGAAAACAAGAAGCTCGTAGAGCTTCACAAACAGAAATCCGAGTCTTTATATAATGTTGGAGATGTATTTCTCGGACAGGTAAAAAAGTTAATGCCTGGATTGAACGCCGCTTTTGTCGATATCGGTCATACCAAGGAGGCTTTTCTACATTATACTGACATGGGTCCCTTGTTGAATTCCAACAAAAAATACACAAAAGATTCTGTTCTTGGAGCTCAGACCAGCCCTTTTCTGGATAACTTCGAAATTCAAGAAGAAATTTATAAAAATGGAAAAGTAGCTCAGGTCTTAGAAAAAAAGAACCTTTTACTTGTTCAAATTGTCAAAGAACCTATTTCTACCAAAGGACATCGTTTAAGTTGTGAAATAACTGTACCGGGAAGATTTATAGTACTTACTCCATTTAACAATTCTATTGCAATCTCAAAAAAGATAGGTTCAGTAGAAGAAAGAGAAAGACTATTTAAGTTAATTGAATCCATAAGACCCAAAAATTTTGGTGTTGTAGTAAGAACTGCGGCAGAGAATAAGAAGGTCGCTGAACTTCACGAAGAGATGAACCTGCTCATGGAGCGTTGGAAGGGATTGCATAACCAATTGGTAAAAGCAAAACCGCCGCTCAAATTATTGAGTGAATTAGACAAAGCATCCAGTTTAATTCGTGACATTCTCAACTCAAGTTTTAATGCAATTCATGTAGATGACAAGGAACTCTATCACAGTATAAAAGAATACCTTGCCCTTAATTTGCCTGAGAAGTCCAATATAATAAACTTACTCCAAGGAAATAAACACATATTTGATACACTCGGAGTAAAGAGACAGATTAAGTCTTCATTTGGAAATACCTCAACCTTATCAAGCGGTGCTTACATTGTACTGGAGCATACAGAAGCAATGCACGTAATTGATGTCAATTCTGGTCCAAAAGTTCAAAAAATGGATCAGGAGACAGCATCCCTTCATGTGAATCTCGAAGCAGCGGAAGAAATAGCCCGTCAGGTTAGATTACGGGATATAGGTGGTTTGATTGTCATCGATTTTATAGACCTAAAGAACGCTGACAATAAATTGATGCTTTATCAGAGTATGAAGCAGTTTATGGAGGGTGATCGTTCACAACATACGATACTGCCTTTGTCAAAGTTTGGCTTGATGCAAATTACCCGTCAAAGAGCCAGACAAGAGATGACCATAGATTCATCTGAAACCTGTCCATGTTGTAAGGGAAGTGGCAAAGTCAATCCGACATTATTACTTGTGGACACCATTGAAAGCCAACTGGATTTTATTATTAGAACCAAACCAGTGAAGCACCTGAGTATTGAAGCCCATCCTTTTGTAATTGCATTTCTCAAAGCTGGTTTCTTCAATTATACTTGGAAATGGTATTTTAAGTATCAGAAGAGAATTCGAGTGCGAGAAAATCAAGATATAGGATTGATTACTTATCGGTTCTATGATGGTCAGGAAGAAATCAGAATGACCGGAGAATAAATGGTTCTTGGAAATTAAGAAAGTATTTTCTTATACTTCATTTAAGGATATATTGACCAATGTCTGAATTCCAATTAGGTCGAATATTAAATTATCTTTACAACTACTGTGTAGCTAATAAATCATGCCGGATAATTCTGAGAAGACAGTATTAATTGCACCTCAACATTGGGGTTTAGGTCATGTGACAAGAAGCATTGCAGTAATTCGATTTTTTATACAATCTGGATGGAAGGTAATATTGGCCTCCTCTGGAGCCGGATCAGAGTTATTGAAAAAAGAATTTCCGGATTTAAAAGTTTTTGAGCTTCCAGATTATGGAATACTCTATCCCAGTAATAATATGTACTGGAATATGATGATTCAAATGTATAAAATGCATAAGGCAATTTTATTGGAGCATTTTGAAATTAAAAAAATTTGCAGAGAACACAAAGTAGATTTGTTAGTCTCAGATGCTAGACTTGGTGCTGCTCAAAAATCAATTCCTTCCGTTATAATTACACATCATTTACACTTTCCATTGCAATATAAATTTCTTGAATGGTGTGCAGATATGTGGATGCGATTTTTTTATGTGCAATTTGACCAAATTTGGATACCTGATTTTGACGGACAAAACAACTTAAGTGGTGCACTTGCCCACCAATTTAAATCGTCCAAACATTTTTACATTGGAGCAATCAGTAGATTTGTAAAAATTGATAAAGCAGAAGAATATGATATGTGTTTTATGTTGTCTGGTCCTGAGCCGCAGAGAACATATTTCGAGAATATTATTTTAGATCAATTGCCTCTTTTAAATTTCAATAAAGCTTTGTTAATCAGAGGAACATCTTCTTTGCCAAACCTAGAAGCACCTTCTAACTTAGACATAGTTCCATTAGCAACTTCTCAACAAATAAATGAATATATGTGTACTTCAGGGATCATAATTTGTCGATCTGGTTATTCTACTTTGTTGGATTTGTCTGTAATTAGAAGAAAAGCTTTATTAATTCCTACTCCAGGTCAACCGGAACAAGAATATTTAGCAAAAGAGTTGTTTAGAAAAAAATTATTCTATTGTGTTGATCAGGATGACTTGGATTTAGCTGTTCATGTTCCTTTGGCTTTAAATCTCAATGGATATTCAGATCTTCCACAAGCCATTCAACTGGATGATGTGCTTATTCCATTAATCAAGAAGTTAATTAAGAATTAGATTCAATAAATAGATTGTGTAAACAACAGACCAATTAATGAGCTAATGTTAGGATTAGCTTTGCAATATTATGAGTTAATAAGGAAAGAGAAAATTTTGCAAAGCAAATCTTTATACTAAGAATCTAATTTTTTAATTGAATGCATTTCAGCAAGCTTTGTAAGCAATGAAAATTAAAGATTTCGTAACTCTCAGCACCGCTTGGCCAGAGTATAATGAGACGATCTAAATCTTTGTTTGTAATTTTTTTAAGATCTGATTTCGACAATGAAGCTTGCATTCTGATTACGGTCTTTCCTGTTTTATTTTGTACATCTGGAGGAGAGGTGATGGCATTATCCAGATAAATAAATGCATCATCCATGAAGATGAGTTTCATTGGACTGTTTTTATCTAATATCCCATAAACCTCCAGAATTTTCAAAGAATTAAATTCAAACTTAAATTCTATAAAATAATGTTTATTAGTGTGTAATAATTTCACATAAGTATTCAGAAAATCAAGATCTGAATAATGCTTCTCAATATCAAGAGGAGTATAATTAAAGAGGGGTGAAAATTGATTTGCCAATATCTTGCCATCTGTAGATTTTTCAAGGTTGCAATCTATGTTTGGTAAGTAGTTATAAGCAGATTCTTTAAAGTCATTGAATGCATATTTTGTTTCTAATTCTAGATACTTAATTTTACCGGTCTCAATTTTAGTAATTAATTGTTTTATGTTTTCAATTTTTTTTAATCTATTCTTGTTTGAAATATACTGCAACTGATGTAGTTGAGTTAGAACAAAGAGAAAACAATTTTTTTTATCCTCTAGATTCTGTTTAAGACTTAAGTTAGAATTCAGTTGTTCAAACAGAATTTTCTTTTTATGTTTGTCTAAATCCGCGTAGGCTAATTCTTCTCTTAATTCATTGATTTGTTTATCTCTGGAAACTAAGAGTTGAGATTGCTTTTCTATACTAAGACTAACCTGGTTAAGTAATTCTTCTATAGAGTTTTGAAGTTGGAAGTTAAGAGATATTGAAGTGTGGCTAATTGGTTTCGCGCTGTTAGGAATTGACAGAACCGCAAGAAAAGTAAGAAGCAGAGTATAGGTCCGAAAAAGGATGGCTTGATTTAGCTTTGAAGGATACATCTTGCAAATTTAGCATACATATATAATATTTTCTAATATATTGTAAATTTCAGAGTTCTGACAAAGCTTTTTTAGTCGATTTGTCCTTTTAAGACTTAAGGCTATATTAAATTATCTTTAATTTAATTAGGTCATTTTGAAGATTTAGGGTTTAATTTAAAGAATAATTCTCTCAAAACACAATAAAAAAGTGATTTATTTTAGTTGAAATAGAAATAATAACTCATAGTGCATTACATTTGTGCGCTCTGCTTTTACAAATCACAGGGCAGAATTTTTATTTTATGAACATTTTTGTTACAAAATTGGACTTCCAAACTAAGGAAGACGAACTAAGAGACGTTTTTGAAAAATACGGAGAAGTATCTTCCGTTAAAATTATTACTGACAAGATGTCCGGACGCTCAAAAGGTTACGGATTCGTTGAAATGGCTAATGATGAAGATGGTACGAATGCAATTAATAGTCTTAATGAGACTGAATTGCACGGTAGAACCATAATCGTTAAAAAAGCTGATCCACGAGAAAGCACTCCACGTTCAGGCGGTGGCGCAGGTGGTGGCGGTGGTTTCAGAGGAGGAAATAATCAAAGAAACAGACGTTTCTAATATTAATATTCTCTCTTAACTTTAATAGATTTAATTTATTGATCCTTAGGCTTATATCTAAGGCTTAAATTGCTCTTAAAGATTGTCCTTGAATGATTTTTCATTTCTGGAATAGTTTTTAATGGTAATTCTGAAGCTCAAAGTATAATCCTAAGGATTCGTAATTTTTACTATTTCCCTTCTTAGATATTTCTTTCAAGATATCTATAGTCCTTAATTCCAGATAACTGGGCTTTATCGTACTTTTGCGCCATTCAATAAAAATCTGAATTTCACGTTAATTAAGCTTATTTTATGAATGCAATAAACAATTACATACAAGAAAACTTTAGTCGTTTTACTGATGAGTTGATGGAACTCCTTAGAATTCCTTCTGTTAGTGCAGATTCCAAACACAATGCAGATACCGCTCGTTGTGCTGAAGCTGTTAAAAATTCATTGTTAAAAGCAGGTTGCTCCCATGTAGAAATTTGTCCTACAGATGGACATCCTATAGTATATGGTGAAAAAATCATAGATCCAAGTTTACCTACAGTATTGACCTATGGTCATTATGATGTACAACCTCCGGATCCTCTAGAGCTTTGGACAAGTGGACCTTTTGAACCAGTCATTAAGGACGGAAATATCTATGCGAGAGGAGCTTGCGATGACAAGGGTCAGGTATTTATGCACGTTAAAGCATTAGAAACCATGCTTGCGACCAACACACTTCCTTGCAATGTAAAGTATATGATCGAGGGAGAAGAGGAAGTTGGTTCTTCAAATCTCGGTAGTTTTCTGGAAAAGAATAAAGAGAAATTAAAAGCAGATATCGTTCTTGTAAGTGATACTTCCATGATCAGTATGGAGAACCCATCAATCGAAACAGGTCTTCGAGGATTGGCTTTTATGGAAGTGGAATGTATTGGTCCAAATCGCGACTTGCACTCCGGTGTATATGGAGGTGCTGTAGCAAATCCCATTACCATTCTTGCAAAATTAATTGCATCAATGCATGACGAAAACAATCATATTACTATTCCAGGATTTTATGAAGATGTAGTTGACTTAACTCAAGAAGAAAGAACAGAACTTAACAAAGCACCATTTAGTCTATCGAATTATAAATCTGATTTAGCTGTTGATGAAGTGTGGGGAGAAAAGGATTATACAACTCTGGAAAGAACAGGAGTGAGGCCAACTTTAGAACTCAACGGAATTTGGGGAGGATACATTGGAGAAGGAGCTAAGACGGTTTTGCCTTCAAAAGCTTCAGCAAAAATATCTATGCGATTAGTGCCCAATCAGAGCTCACATAAAATTGCAGAACTATTTACCAAACATATTCAATCTATTGCGCCTTCTTATGTCAAAATTAAAGTGACCGAATTGCATGGAGGCGAACCTGTTGTAACACCTACAGACAGCAATGCCTATAAAGCTGCAGCAATGGCCATTGAACAAAGTTTTGGGAAAAAACCAATACCAACAAGAGGTGGAGGAAGTATTCCAATCATAGCCTTGTTCGAAAATGTACTTGGATTGAAAACCGTGTTAATGGGTTTTGGATTAGATTCAGATAATATTCATTCACCTAATGAAAAGTATGGTTTGTTAAACTTCCAAAAAGGAATTGAAACCATTCCATTGTTCTTTCAAAATTTTACTAAAATAAATTAATATACTCAGAATGAAAAAAGTTTTTATTATCGCATTAATATCATGTTTTGTTTATTCAAACAATTCGATGTATGCACAAAAGGAACAATCCAAACAAAAAAAACAAATCACAGAAAACAAACCTACCAAAATGGATACTTTTAGTTATAGTCTAGGAATGCTTTTTGCAAAATCTTTAATAGAGCAGGGAATAGAAAATGTTGTAGTTGAAGATCTGACAAAAGGAATGACAGAAATGATGAATGAAACAAGTAAATTTACTCTTGAACAAGCATCTTCAAATTATAATTCAGGAGTGCAACAAGCGTCACTTAAAAAAAATGCTTCAGTGAAAGACGAAGGAGAAAACTTTCTTGCAATGAATAAAACTAAACCTGGTGTTATAACAACAGCAAGTGGTTTGCAATATCTGGTAATGACCATGGGAACTGGCCCTAAACCGACATCAACAGATAAAGTAAAGACTCATTATCATGGGACTTTGATCAATGGAAAAGTATTTGATAGTTCTGTACAAAGAGGTGAACCAATATCCTTCCCGGTAAATGGGGTAATAGCAGGCTGGACGGAAGCTTTACAATTGATGCCTGTTGGTTCTAAATTTAAACTTTTCATTCCTTATAATCTTGCTTATGGTGAAAGAGGCGCGGGTGCTGACATTAAGCCATTTGCTGCCTTAATTTTTGAAGTAGAATTGTTGGGAATAGAGTAGTTGTTTTAAATTTTAAGTTCTAACTTATAATTTGTAGATTGTATAAAATATTGAGTTCTAGTATTGAACTTTTTTGTATTCAATATTTTTATAACTAATTCATAACGCATCATTCATTCTGTAATGAATATTGATATCGTATCGGTTGTACCAGGTTTATTGGAAGGCCCCTTTAGTCATTCAATTCTAAAAAGAGCAGCAGATAGAAAGCTTCTCAATCTTAATCTAATTGATCTTCGGTCTTTTGGTATTGGGGCTTACAAACAGATCGATGATTATGCATATGGCGGAGGTGCTGGCATGGTCATTATGATGGAGCCTCTTGTGAATTGTTTAAAAAGTTTGCAAGAGAAAACAAACTATGATGAAATTATTTACCTCACTCCTGATGGCCAATTATTCAATCAATCTTTGGCTAACCTGATAAGCTTAAAAAATAATCTTCTTTTAATTTGTGGTCATTATAAAGGTATTGATCAAAGGTTTCGAGATAAATATATCACTATGGAAATTTCGATTGGTGACTATGTCTTAAGTGGGGGGGAATTAGCAGCCGCGGTTCTGGTTGATTCCATTGGAAGACTTATTCCTGGTGTTTTAAATGATGAAACATCTGCCTTAACAGATTCATTCCAAGACAATCTACTTGCTCCTCCTGTCTATACTAGGCCCGAAAATTTTGACGGTTTGAAAGTTCCGGAGATTCTTCTAAGTGGTCACGAAGCAAAAATAGAGGACTGGCGATATGAACAGTCTTACCAGATAACTGAGGAAAGAAGGCCGGAATTGCTAAAAGGAGAATAAGGTAATTAAAATTCAGTATTCATTTTTCGCTAGCTGAGTCGATAAATCACACTTAGCTCAAAATATATTAAAAAGTTATAAATGAACTTTATACCTTCAATATTGCTTAATTAGATATTGAACATTTGATAAACCTATGTTGGTTAATTCTAACACAGAAAAATTTCTTGGTGGTTTTTAATTTTTGATTGATTGTATTATGGAATTTATAGATTATTATAAAATATTAGAAGTCCCCAAAACTGCCACTGAGCGTGATATAAAAAATGCATATCGCAAATTGGCAAGGAAATATCATCCCGATTTAAATCCAAACAATAAGGAATCGGAAAGAAAATTTAAAGAAGTCAATGAAGCAAATGAAGTATTAAGTGATTCAGATAAAAGAAAAAAATACGATAAATTTGGCAAGGATTGGCAACATGCAGATCAATTTGAGAATGCCAGAGCTCAACAATCTCAAAGACAAAATTGGCAAAATCAAAGTTCAGGGAGTGGTGATGAAAATTTTTCAGGAGATTTTTCTGATTTCTTTGAATCCATGTTTGGAAGAGCATCAGCCAATCAGCAACAGACAAAATTTAGAGGTCGAGACATAAATGCAGAACTTCATTTAAATCTTACAGACGTATTCGGTACCAAACAACAAACCATTCAAGTGAATAGTAAAAATATACGACTAACTATTCCTTCAGGTATTGAAGATGGTCAAACAATAAAAATAGCCGGTCATGGAACAACCGGTGTAAATGGCGCTCCTTCCGGTGATTTATACATCACATTTTCTATTAAAAATGATACTAAATTCAAAAGAGAAGGAAGCAATTTATTTCTAAACGTTGACCTTGATCTATATACTGCTGTTTTAGGAGGTGAAGTTTTGATCGATACTTTTGAAGCAAAGGTTAAGGTGAAAATTGCTCCTTTGACCCAGACAGGTACGAAGGTAAAATTGAAAGGAAAGGGTTTTCCAGTTTATAAGAAGAATGAGGAGTTTGGCGATTTGTTTATTACCTTTCAAATAAAATTGCCTGCTTCACTTACAGATAAAGAGAAAGAACTATTTTTAGAATTAAGAAAGTTGAGTAAAAATGGCTAATCCCGATTTGATATTACTAGAAGAATTTTGTACACATTATGATATTGATTTGACATTTCTCAATGAACTAATTGATTGTGGTCTCATTGAAGTTACTGTTATAGAATTCAACAATTACCTTTCCTATGAACATTTGAATGTTGTTGAGAAATTTATTCGACTACATTATGAAATGGGAATTAACGTTGAAGGAATTGATGCCATTTCGAATCTATTAAATCAAATTGGTGTATTGCAGACAGAACTGATGTTGGCAAAGAAAAAGTTAAAGGTTTTTGAATTGGATTAGACTCAAAGAATCTCAACTAAGTTTAGAGGTAATGGTTTTTATTTTTGTACAATTTAAAAGATATCAAAAGGCAGAATATAAATACTTTAAGATAATTTTTGAACCAATAAATTAAAGCTAAAATTAAAAGTGGATTGAACGAAAAAATAAATTGTAAGTAATGCCTTTAAATGCCATAAGCGAAATGCTAAATGAAACTGGAAAAATTACCAGATTTACAGCACGTTTTTTTCATGAGTTATTTAAACCTAGAATTGAGTTAGCTGAATTTTTGCGACAATGTTATTTTATTGGATATTTGTCAGTTGCACTTGTGACAATTACTGCATTTATTATGGGATTAGTTATAACCATGCAATCGCGTCCGACTTTAGTTGAATTTGGTGCTGAAGCATGGTTGCCTAAAATGGTATCTGTTTCTTTAATCAGAGAGATTGCTCCCGTTATTACTGCTTTAATCTGTTCAGGAAAAATTGGATCGGGAATAGGTGCTGAGTTAGGATCCATGAAAGTCACTGAGCAAATTGATGCTATGGAAGTTTCAGGTACTAATCCATTTAAGTATTTAGTGGTGACAAGGGTTTTAGCAACAACTTTAATGGTTCCCTTACTCGCTATTTTTGCAGACGCCGTTTCCTTATATGGTGGATATCTAGGTACCAATCTTGGAGGTACAGTAAGCTGGGATTTATACTGGGATCAGGTGTTTGAAACTTTGCAATTCAGAGATTTTTTGCCTGCAGTAGTAAAGACTTTTTTCTTTGGATTCGCCATCGGAATAATTGGATGTTATAAAGGCTTTAATTCAAAAAAGGGAACCGAAGGTGTTGGCCAATCTGCAAATTCAGCGGTAGTTATAGCCTCCTTACTGGTCTTTATACTTGATTTATTGGCTGTGCAAATTGCAACTTTATTTGGATTAACATGAGTACGAATTTAGAAACAATTGATAGGGTTCAACGAGATCAAAGTGATTCGGTAATTAAAATTGAAGACTTGAATATTTCATTTGGAGATAATCATGTTTTGCGCAATTTTAATCTTACTCTAAATCGGGGTGAAAATTTAGCAGTGCTGGGTAAATCTGGTTCTGGAAAATCAGTGTTAATCAAATGTATTATTGGACTCATTAAACCAGATTCTGGAAACATTACCGTATTTAATGACAGTATTTCTGAGCTTTCCGGAGAGGAATTGGACTTAATACGAATGAAGACTGGCTTCCTCTTTCAAAGTAATGCGCTATATGATTCTATGACGGTAAGAGAAAATTTGGAATTTCCATTGCGACGACATGGAATTGAAAAGTCCTCAGAAGAGGTTGATGAACTTATAAAAGAAGCACTTACAAATGTTGGCCTACCAGGAACTGAAAATGTTATGCCAGCAGAACTTTCAGGTGGCATGAAAAAGAGGATTGCCTTAGCAAGAACATTAATTTTGAAACCTGAAATAATTTTGTATGATGAACCAACTACAGGATTAGATCCAATAACCGGAAAAGAAATCAGCAACCTTATGTTAGAGATTCAAAAAAAATACAATACTTCTTCCATATTAATATCTCATGATATTTATTGTGTAAAAATTGTAGCCAATAGAATTGTAATGCTTATTGATGGGAGCTGTTATGCGGATGGTAGTTATGCAGATTTGGCAAGTTCAAAGGACAAAACAATTAAATCTTTTTTTGAATAAATTATTATGGTGAAGGAATTAGGTAGAAATATTCGACTTGGACTTTTTGT
This sequence comes from Saprospiraceae bacterium, assembly GCA_040006775.1. Classification (GTDB taxonomy): domain Bacteria; phylum Bacteroidota; class Bacteroidia; order Chitinophagales; family Saprospiraceae; genus Vicinibacter. The sequence goes on along the minus strand of JBDTWI010000012.1, from coordinate 7,047 downwards.
ACTTATAGGAACAGTATTTATTATTATTGCATTTTATTTGTTAGGTAATAAACAAAATCTATTTGGTTCAACTTTTAAAATATCAGCGAACTTCAAAGATGTTAGTGGACTGCAAGTTGGAAATAATGTGCGCTTAGGTGGTATCAATATTGGCACAGTAAATAGTGTGGAAATTACGTCAGAGGCAAATATAAAAGTTGAAATGATAATTGAAAAAAAGTCTCGACAGTTCATTAGGAAAAATTATAAAGTAAGTATTGGTACAGATGGCTTAATGGGCAATAAATTAATTAATATACGTGCAACAACGGAACCTGCTGAAATGGTTGAAGAAGGTGATACATTACAGACCATGTTGACCATGGGTACAGATGAAATGTTAAGTTCATTAAACAAAACTAACGAGGATGTATCTGTTATTGCGAAGAACTTAAGAACTATGGTCGAAAGATTAAATAGCCCAAATGCTTTATGGAGTATATTGATGGATACTGTACTTGCAGATAATGTTAAACAAGCTATAGTTAACATTAAATTGACCAGTCAAAGAACGGCTATAATTACAGGAGATTTAAGTAGAATAGTCTCAGAGGTTAAATCCGGAAAAGGTTCTATTGGAGCACTTCTTATGGATACTTCAATTGCAGTAAAAGTACATCAAACAATTGTCAATATCAATACTGTATCAGATACATTAGCTTATATTTCTGGTGATCTAAGAAATATTTCTCGCAGAATTAAAAATGGAGAAGGAGCTATCGGCGCTTTGTTATTGGATACAACCTTTGTTCCTAATCTTAACAAAAGTATGGAGAATGTAAAAAATACTACAAATGGATTTAATGAAATCATAGAAGCATTAAAGCATAATTTCCTATTGAGATCTTATTTTAAGAAGAAGGAGAAGACTAAATAAATTAACTTTATAAATTTACATCTTGAATTCATATTCTTGATTGAGAAGTTCATTTAATTAAACTTGACTTAAATTGAATTGCGGATAAATTAATTGCTATTTTGAAATACATTTCCAGGACTATTTGGAGTTTGTCCTTAATTAGCTTGTTCACAGACATCGCTAGCGAGATGCTGTATCCCATTATGCCGATTTACTTGAAATCAATTGGATTTTCAGTTTTATTCATTGGAATACTTGAAGGAGTGGCCGAGGCAACAGCAGGATTAAGTAAGGCTTATTTTGGAAGACTTTCCGATTGTACCAATAGAAGAGTTCCTTTTGTTCAACTTGGATATGCTTTTAGCAGTATTTCAAAGCCATTGATGGCGGTTTTTGTTGCACCTCTTTGGATATTTTTTGCAAGAACATTGGATAGACTAGGTAAGGGAATCCGAACAGGAGCAAGAGATGCAATGTTGTCTGATGAATCTACTCCAGAGACTAAAGGAAGAGTTTTTGGTTTTCATCGATCAATGGATACTCTAGGTGCAGTTATCGGTCCTTTATTTGCTTTATGTTACTTATATTTCAAACCGGAAGATTACAAGACCTTATTTTTAATTGCATTTATTCCTGGATTAATGGCAATATTGACTACATCCTTTTTGAAAGAAAAGTCCATTTCAAATCAGCATGTTAAGAATTCAAAATCATTTTTCTCCTTTCTTGATTATTGGAAAGAAAGTCCTCAAGCGTATAAAAAACTGCTTCTAGGTCTTTTATTATTTGCATTAATTAATAGTTCAGATGCATTTCTATTGTTGAAATCTAAAGAAAGTGGTTTGGATGATGTCCATGTTATTTCAGTCTATATTTTTTATAATCTTATTTATGCCTTGCTTGCCTTTCCAGTAGGAATATTGGCGGATAGAATAGGATTAAAGAATATTTTTTTACTTGGATTATTGGCATTTATAATTGTATATTTTGGAATGGCCGGCAACACAAATATTTATATCATTGCACTTCTTTTTTTCTTGTATGGTTTTTACGCAGCGGCTACAGAGGGAATTTCAAAAGCCTGGATTTCTAATTTAATTGATAAAAAAGATACTGCTACTGCTATCGGAACTTATTCAGGATTACAAAGTATCTGTGCTTTAATTTCTAGTTCTTTAACAGGTTTTATATGGTTTCAGTTTGGATCGGCTGTTGCTTTAGGATGGTCTGGACTATTAGGTATATTCGTATTGCTCTACTTATTTCTACATGTAAAACCGGTAACTAGACTAAATTAAGTCTTTGGAAATCAAATGGATAAGACCTTATTTTTTATTTGCCTAATTAATCTTTCATTTCCTTTATTTGGTCAAGTCGATACCATTAATATTACTTCCGAAACTACCAATCATAGATTTAATAAATTTTCTGTAAAAGATTACATTTTACCATCTGTATTAATTGGATATGGATTAATTGCAATTGAAAATGATTATCTCAAGTTAATTAATGTTGAAATTCGCAATGAGTTACAAGAAAACATAGATAGAAGGCTAACTGTAGATGATTATGCTCAGTTTGTTCCAGCATTATCTGTCTATTCATTAAATTTATTTGGAATAAAAAGCAAGAATGATATTGAAAAACGAAGCATAATTTTAGGAACATCTACCTTAGTTATGGTAGGAACGGTAAGAACTTTAAAATCCCTTACTAAAGTTGAAAGACCAGATAAAAGTTCCAAAAATTCCTTTCCTTCCGGTCATACTGCTACAGCATTTGCAGGTGCAGAATTCTTGTGGCATGAATATCGTGATGTAAGTCATTGGTATGGAATTACAGGATATGCAATTGCAATTGGAACTGGCTTTTTTAGAATTTATAATGCGCGTCACTGGCTTTCGGATGTGGCCATGGGAGCTGGAATTGGTATTCTGAGTACAAAGTGTGCTTACTTAATTCAACCCTATATCAGCAGAAAATTATTCGACAAAAGAAGTCATATTCAGGTGATGTTATCACCAACATTGCAAAACAATATACTAGGAATGGGTTTAAACTTAGGAATAACTTTCTAAATGCAGAATATATTTTAAGTGAACGCCTTTGGACTTTTATTTTTTAGTAGTTTAGTGGTAGTAGTTTAATATACTAATTTTATACTTGCAAACAGTGGCATTCGTATGCATTAATTGTCTGAACACAAGCTAAAGCTTGACAAGTATGATTTATTTAGAATTACAAATTCTAGAAATATTGCATCGCAGTTTATTGGCTGAACTATGATTTACATGATTTTTTGATGAATTATGATTTATTTAGAATTGCAAATTCTAGAAATACTGCATAGCTTTATAAACTACAACGATCAGCCGATCAGTTCAACATGATTACAAAAACATTTCGATTACATATGAATTGAAGCTGGAAGCTTCAATAAGCCACCATTTTTTTGACGGTATTTTTGCATGAAATACCGACGAGACATTTATATTCATGTAATAAGCTTATAAAGAATCAATGTCTGTCGGTATGATACCAGTTAATTTTAGGTAAAATATTATTTCAAATTTGTATCATCTGCAAAAATGGTGACAAAAAAGTGCTATGTTTTTAATTTGCGAATTTAGATATGTTTCTAACTTATCTTTAGGTATCCTTATTCGCGAAACCGTAGAAGAACAATGAGCCATTATTTTAAACGAAAAATTGAGTCTGTCGCGCAATTATATGAAATCTTGCCCGAGAAGGAAAGGATAATAGTTGAGGTCTTGCGACTAATTGTTAAAGATAATTTACCTGATTATTGCATGGAAAAAATTTCCTTTAGCGTACCCTATTTTTACGGCAACAAAGGGATTTGCATCATCTGGCCTTCAACAATACCTCGAGGAGGAATTAAATCCGGAGTCTTGTTTGGCATTTGGTATGGAAATAAAATTATTGACGTGGACAACTATTTAGTGCATGGTACGAATAAGCAAATTTTTTACAAGATATATCAATCGATTGAAGAAGTTGATGAAAAAGCTATTGTGAAGCTTCTCAGGGAAGCAGTTTATTTGGATCGTTCCTGGTCGAATCACAAGTGAATTGTTAGCTCAACATAAAATTGTATTCTGTTTTTGGTTCATCGCTTTTTTTGCTAAGTGTTATTTATCTGTACTTTGATTTTTAAATTACTAATTTTGGTTATCAAAGCACTTTAAAAATGAAAAAATTAAGCTTGTTATTTGGTATTCATCTCTTTCTAGTTAATGTCGTATTTACTCAAAAGATTTTGTTTTTTGAGGATTTCGAATCCGGAGACTTTGCAACCAAAGGATGGTATGATGGATTTGTTGACCAAAGAACAACCAAAGAATTTAAGAATGGAACACATTCCTATGAAGGGCACTTTGCAAAAGGTGCTTTAAAATCTGGGGCCGGAAGGCTATTATTTACTGCAACTGACAAAATCTATATGAGTTACTGGGTAAAATATAGTAGCAATTGGATAGGTTCCGGAGTCGCTTATCATCCTCACGAATGGAGCTTTCTTACAACGGAAGATGGAATTTATCAAGGACCTGCGGATACTTATCTCACGAGCTATATTGAGCAAAATGCCGGCAGACCTATTCTTGCTTTACAGGACAGCAAGAATGTGGATCCAAATTGTATTTTATTAAACAACAATACTTTTGTAGGATGCAATGGTAATATTAATACTTACCCTTTTTCGGAAAATCGTTCAGTTTGTTCATGCAATGGAATAGTTGGCTATCTAGATCGCAAAGATTGTTTTGCAAGTGCTGGAAGTTCACACGGATATTACAGTTCACGTGCTTGGATAGCGGATACGGTTTACTTTAGAAATTCTACGGGCAATTATTATAAAAATGACTGGCATTTTATTGAAGCCTATTTTGAATTGAACAGTATAAAAAATGGCAAGGGCATTCCGAATGGAAAAATAAGATATTGGTATGATCATAAATTGCTCATTCATTCAGACAGCATATTAATGCGAACTGCCACTCATCCAAATATGAAATTCAATCAATTGTTTTATGGACCATACATTGGTGTTGGTTCTCCAATTGATCAGACTTGGTGGGTTGATGATCTTACTTTAATGGATGGACTACCAACAACTGGTCTAAACTTAAATAAAGAGCTTGACTTTGTAGTTAATATTTTTCCCAATCCTAATAAGGGGAATTTTATACTTCAAAGTAATTTAGATAACTATAGTCTTGAAATCTATAATCTAATGGGTCAATCCGTATTCAGTAGAAATAATATTCAGGAAACTTCGCTAATGATTAATTTATCCATGTTCCCTGATGACATATACATTTTGAATTTAAGCAACGGAACAAAGAATTTCATAAGAAGAATAATAAAAGAGTAGTATAATTATTAATTATCAATTACTTTCGCGTCCGTTTTTTGAATATGGTATAATGGTAAAATTAATATATAATGGCGCAATTCGAAAGTCGTAAAGAGGAGGTAAAATCTTTCACTAAGTTTTTATTCCGTGTAGTACGTTATGCATTATTTGCTTTTTGTCTTATACTATTTTCTCTACTCGTAGGAACTTTTGGATATCATTGGATTGGTGAACTTGAGTGGATTGATAGTTTTCACATGACCTGTATGATTCTAACTGGCATGGGTCCTGTAATAGTAATAGATACAATTAAAGGAAAATTATTTTCATCCTTCTATGCCTTATATAGTGGTGTAGCATTTCTAAGTATAACAGCGGTTTTCTTCGCACCGATTATTCATAGATTATTGCATATTTTACATGTTGAAGAAGACAATGAATAAATCTTGAAGTTATTGATTTAACAATTTATAATGAATTACATTTTAATCCATTTGGTCAAAACTTTCCGAGTAAAAGATTGAATAGATAAGGTAAATAAACCAGAAGGGAGATTTTCAAATTCATTAAGAAGAATTTTATTTTCTCCAGACTTAAATCTAGTTTTCATAAGAAAACTCTTTCCATTCAAATTCGTAACTCTAATTTCTCCAAAAGTAGGATCGCTGGTTAGAGCTATTTAAAAAATGTTGATAGATGATAATAAAATGTTCTTCAATAGATGAAACACGATAATAATCCTCTAATTTGAACTTAGAGTTCCCATGACTGTTATCCATAAAAACAAAATGAAGTTTAAAATTTGCCTTTTGTCGCTTTTGCTAATGATCCTTCATAGTTCATGCTCAAATCTTGGAACAAGAACAAGCAATACCAAGGTTGACAAGGATACCATAGCATTTATAAATAACAACATCACCGGGAATTATTGGTATCAGGGAAAGGGTGAAATAAATTCATTTTATTTAGAACAGGCTAGATACGGACAGATTCATAAGGGAGAAGCAGTATTGGTATTCGTCACTGAGGATTTCAGCAAAACTAAGCAAGTAAAACTGGATCGTATAGAAGAGTCCTCTGACAATCAGCCAGTATTTAAATTGAATATGATGAAGCGATTTAATACTGGAATTTGTACCTATTCTTTAATGTTAAGTGTATTTAATCCCATTGGTTCCGCTGTTTCTCCACATCCATTAAAAATAACGAGTTCAATTCAAGATTGGTGTGGACAGGTATTTTCGCAGCTCAATCAAAAGGAGAATAAATATATCCTACATCAGTACTCTTATTTTGAACAAGAAGCCGACAAAATTAAGGAACTTCCGTGTGGAATAACGGAGGATGAAATTTGGAATCAGATTCGCATAAATCCACAATTACTACCTATTGGTGAGCACAATGTACTTCCGGGAAATTTCTATACAAGATTAAAACACAAACCAACTGATTATTTAAAAGCCAATCTAAGCTTAAAAGCAATAAATGACAGCATTCAACAATATAGTATTCAATATGATGAAGGAAGGAATTTGCAAATTGACTTTTACAAAGAGTATCCTTACAACATTAATTCCTGGAAGGAAAGCTATATGGATGGGGAAGAAGTATTGACTACAAGAGCGATTAAAATTAAATCAATCTTAATTGATTACTGGAAGCTCCACCAAGTAGAAGATTCTAGCTACAGGGCTCTATTGGGACTAAAATATTAATCCAAAAAAGTCATTAGACTTTTTTGCCTTTGGCTGACGATGCCTACGATGAATGT